>CAJTSD010000009.1:0-71944 GCA_910578795.1 uncultured Lachnospiraceae bacterium | reverse complement strand
AATAAATTTTTATCCTCGGATGAAAAATAAATTTTTATCCTCGGATGAAAAATAAAAAAGCGAAAGGCAAAGGATTGTAGGAATGGTACGTTTGGTATGTTTACTAATCGGTTATGTGTGTGGATGCTTTCAAACTTCCTATATATATGGAAAGCTGCACGGGATTGACATTCGCAATTACGGAAGCGGGAATGCGGGAACGACAAATTCCCTGCGTGTTTTGGGAAAGAAAGCGGGTATGATTGTGCTTCTTTGTGATATGTTAAAGACAGGAATTGCAATGATGCTGGTGCGTTTTCTGTTTCGGGAGCAGTATGGCGATGTGTTGTATCTGCTGAAAATTTATGCGGCTGCGGGCGCGATTTTAGGTCATATTTTCCCGTTCTATTTGGGCTTTAAGGGCGGAAAAGGGATTGCATGTACGGCAGGGCTGATTATCTTTTTTCACCCCTATATGGTTTTGCCGCAGGCAATAAGTTTTCTAACCATCTTTTTTACAACGCATTACGTGTCGCTTGGTTCGCTTGTGACAGAGCTTTTGCTGATTGCGGAGATGGTTCTGTTCGGGCAGCTTGGAGTATTTGGAATGTCGCAGGGGGCATTAAACGAGCTTTATATTGTGACGGTGCTTTTGGCTACGCTTGCGTTTTGGGGGCACAGGGAGAATATTAAACGACTGGTTCACAAAGAGGAACGGAAAACATATCTGACAAAAAAGAGTGAGCAGTAAAAAGCCGGAATTTGAAAACGGGAAAGGAATAAGGGTATTCAAAATGGCAAAAATTGGGATTATCGGCGCCGGAAGCTGGGGGATTGCATTGTCCGTACTTCTGCACAACAACGGACATGCGGTTACGGTATGGTCAGCGCTGGAGAACGAAATTGAGATGCTGAACAGGGAGCATGAACAAAAGGAGAAGCTGCCGGGAGTAAAGCTCCCCGATGATATGTGCTTTACATCGGATTTGCAGCAGGCTATGGAAAAGAAGGACATTCTCGTGCTTGCGGTTCCGTCAACATTTACAAGAAGCACGGCGCATCAGATGAAGGCGCATGCGGTTTCGGGGCAGATGATTGTGAATGTGGCAAAGGGAATTGAGGAAGCAACGCTGATGACGCTTTCGCAGGTGATTGAGGACGAGATCCCGCAGGCAGATGTTGCGGTGCTGTCGGGACCTTCCCACGCGGAGGAGGTCGGTAGGGGGATTCCCACGACGATTGTAGTCGGCGCCAGGACGAAAAAGACTGCGGAATATATTCAAAATGTATTTATGAGCGATGTGTTTCGGGTGTATATCAGTCCTGACGTGCTTGGCATTGAGCTTGGAGCGGCGTTAAAGAATGTGGTTGCGCTTGCCGCGGGCATTGCGGACGGACTCGGGTACGGAGATAATACGAAAGCTGCGCTGATTACGCGCGGCATTGCGGAGATTGCAAGACTTGGGATTGCGATGGGCGGAAAGTTTGAGACCTTTTGCGGGCTTTCGGGTATCGGCGATTTGATTGTGACCTGTGCGAGTATGCACAGCAGAAACAGGCGCGCCGGTATTTTAATCGGGCAGGGAAAGACGATGAAAGAGGCGATGGACGAGGTCAACATGGTCGTTGAGGGCGTTTTTTCGGCAAAGGCGGCAATGGGTCTTGCTAAGAAGTATGAGATAGAGCTTCCGATTATCGAGCAGGTCAACGAAGTGCTCTTCCAAAACAAGAGCGCGGCTGTGGCAGTAAAGGATTTGATGATACGGGATAAAAAGATTGAGATTATCAGCGATGAGGGCTGGGATTAATGGTTAATGGAGGTTTAAAATGGAAAACACAGCATTTAGCAGTACGCAGGATTATGTGGCAAGCGAGGAGCTTTTGGCGAGCGTAAACGTGGCAATTGCGTTAAAAAAGCCCCTGTTAATCAAGGGTGAGCCCGGTACGGGCAAGACGATGCTTGCGCAGGCAGTGGCAAATTCACTTGGCAAACGGCTGATTATTTGGAATGTAAAATCGACGACAAAGGCACAGGACGGTCTGTATATGTACGATACCATTCAACGGTTGTACGACGGACAGTTCGGTGAGGAGGGCGTTGATGATATTGCAAGATATATTAAACTTGGAAAGCTTGGGGAAGCGTTTGAAAGCGAGGAGCAGGTTGTGCTTTTAATTGACGAGATTGACAAGGCGGATTTGGAGTTTCCGAATGATTTGCTTTGGGAGCTTGACCAAATGGAGTTTTATATCCATGAGACAAAGCGTACGGTAAAGGCAAAGCACAGACCGATTGTGATTATCACATCGAATGCCGAGAAAGAACTGCCTGATGCATTCCTTAGAAGATGTATTTTCCACTATATTGATTTCCCCGACGAGGCGCTGATGGAGGAGATTATCAAAACGCATTATCCTGATGTGGAGGAGAATCTGATGCACAACGCCATGAAGGTGTTTTATGAGATTCGTGCGCAGCGCGATATTCGCAAAAAGCCAAGCACCTCGGAGCTGATTGACTGGATTAACGCGCTTCAGATTGGAGGGATTTCCGCGGATACGCTGCGTGAAAAGCTTCCGTTTGTGGGTGTTGTGGTAAAGAAGGACGAGGATTTGGAAACCGTTAAAAATATGGGAAATTTTTAATTTCTGAACAGGGGAAACGCAGATGTTTTCAAAATTTTTCTATACATTAAAAAACAAAGGTCTTGACGTGACGCTCAGCGAGTGGCTGACGCTTCAGGACGCGCTTAACAAAGGGCTTTGCGAAAGCTCGCTGACGCAGTTTTATTATGTGGCGCGCATGATTTTGGTCAAAAGCGAAACGGAATTTGATAAATTTGATATGGCGTTTGAGGAATGCTTTAAGGGTATTATGAGCGAGAACGAGGTTGGCAAAAATATGCTCGCGTGGCTGGATAAGCCGGAGATGACGGAGCTTTTGCACGAGGAGGAGAAGCACTGGCTCAATCAGATTGAGGAAATTCAAGTGGACAAGGACGACGTGGAGGAGAAGTTCAAGGAGCGCCTGAAAGACCAAAATGAGGAGCACAACGGCGGCAATTTTTGGATTGGCACGATGGGAAAAACGCAGTTCGGAAACACGGGCGGCAACGTAGGCGGTGTGCGCGTGGGTGGTGCAACAGGCTACCAGTCGGCGTTTGCGGTAATCGGTGCAAGAAAATACAAGGATTTCCGCGACGACAAGGTGATTGACAACCGGCAGTTCCAAATGGCGCTGCGGCGGCTTCGCCAGTTTTCCACGAAGCTTGATATTCCAAAGACCGAACTTGACATTGACACGACGATTGACAAGACCTGCAACAACGGCGGGTATCTGCAAATCGAAATGATGCGTCCGAGAAAAAATGCCGTAAAGCTGATGCTGCTGATGGATTCGGGCGGTACGATGATTCCGTATACAAGGCTGATGAATGATTTGTTCCAGTCGGTCAATAAGTCCAACCATTTTAAAGATGTCAAGGTTTATTATTTCCACAACTGTATTTACTCCAAGCTGTATAAGACACCGGAGTGTGAAAACGGCGACTGGATTGACACGGAATGGCTGTTTCGCAACGCGGACAGTGATTATAAGGTCATTATTGTCGGGGACGCGGCAATGGCGCCGGAGGAGTTGTATTCGGATACCGGAAATTACAGGGGACCAAACGGAGGACTTTCCGGTTATCAGTGGCTGCAATTGGTAAAGCGGCATTATAAAAAGGTGGTTTGGATGAATCCGAAAATGGCGGCTGGAAGGGCTCCTTGGAGGGAGGCGGAAACTGCCGTAAAGGAAATCTTTCCGATGTATAAGCTCACGGTAAAAGGGCTGAATGACGCAATGATAAAACTGATGGTAAACAAACAATAGAATCCACGCTTCGCGAGTCTTCTATTGTCATGAATAAAAAAGAACCGTTTGGGTTCTTTTTTTGTCCAATCCTGCATAAGCTTAACTAGAAAATGTGGAAAAACCATATATAACAGTTTTAAAAAATTTATGCAGAAAAAGAAAGGGGACAATATGAGCAAGCTTGATGCAAGTCAGGAATTTAACTTATACAGGGATATTAGTCAGCGTACGGGAGGAGAAATTTATGTGGGCGTGGTAGGACCTGTCAGAACGGGAAAATCCACGTTTATTAAGCGGTTTATGGATTTGATGGTGATTCCGCACATGGAAAACGAGCATGAGCGTTCAAGAACCCAAGATGAACTGCCGCAGAGCAGCGGCGGAAAGACGATTACGACGACCGAGCCGAAGTTTATTCCAAAAGAGGCGGCGGATATTGAAATCAGCGACGGCATTAACGTTAAGGTACGGCTGATTGACTGCGTGGGATATATGGTGGACGGCGCGACGGGGCATATGGAGGAGAACGAGGAGCGTCTTGTCAAAACTCCGTGGTTCCCCAATGAAATTCCGTTTACGCAGGCGGCGGAAATCGGTACGAGAAAGGTGATTCAGGAGCATTCGACCATCGGAATTGTAGTCACGACGGACGGCAGCTTTGGGGAAATTCCACGCGCGGCTTATAAAGATGCGGAAGAACAGACAATTATGGAGTTAAGCCGAATCGGGAAGCCGTTTATCGTTCTTGTCAATACCACAAAGCCGTACGGTGAGGAAGCCAAGGGCGTTGCCGCGGAGCTTGAGAAAAAATATCAGGTAAAAGCAATTCCAATCAACATCGACCAGCTCAAACGCGAGGACATTACAATGCTGTTAGAGCAGGTGATGTATGAGTTTCCGGTGTCTGCGGTGGAGTTTTATACGCCGAAGTGGATGGATATTATGTCGATGGATAATCCGATGAAAAAGGAAATCGTCGAGAAGCTGAAGGAATTAAAAGAAAACATACGTACGGTTCGCGACTTGATGGAAAAAGATGTATGTACGCTTTTGGAGAAGGACAGCGAATATATCAAGCGGTGCAAATATGACAATATCAATATTGCGGACGGTTCGGCGTCGCTATTGTTAGACGGGGATACGAAGTATTATTATGAGCTGTTAAGCTCTATGACGGGAGAGAATATCAAGGGTGAGTATCAGCTGATGCAGCTTTTGGCAAGCCTTGCGGATATGAAGAAGGAATATCAGAAGGTACTCAACGCGTTGGAGAGCGTGCGGCAAAAAGGATATGGCGTCGTAACGCCGGAGCGTGACGAGATTACGCTGGAAAATCCGACGCTGATTAAGCATGGCAATAAATACGGGGTTAAGATTAAGGCACAAAGCCCGTCCATTCATATGATTAAGGCGAATATCGAGACGGAGATTGCGCCGATTGTGGGAACGCAGCAGCAGGCGCAGGATTTAATCGGCTACATATCCGACGCGGAAACATCGAAGGAAGGGATTTGGGAGACCAATATTTTCGGGAAGACGGTGGAACAGCTTGTCAATGACGGGATTACGGGCAAGGTTTCCATGATTGGGGAGGAAAGCCAGATGAAGCTTCAGGATACGATGCAGAAGATTGTCAATGACTCCAATGGCGGAATGGTTTGTATTATTATTTAATACTTGGAATGTTCATTTAAAGCCGCGGCGGTTTTGCCGCGGCTTTGATTTTTGGTTGCCCGTATTTTGGGGATATGATATACTAAAGTAGCAATGATTGGAAAAAAGGAGCATCAGTTTTGAACAGGAGGGATTTTCTATGAACGAAATATACGCGAAATTAAAGAACTGCTACGACAGTGTCCGTGAAAAAACGGATTTTGTGCCGAAGGTTGCGCTGGTACTTGGATCGGGGCTTGGAAATTATGCGGACAGCATAAAAGTTGTGACGGAAATCAATTACAAGGATATTGAAGGCTTTCCGGTGTCAACTGTCCCGGGACATGACGGGAAATTCATCTTTGGGTATGTGGGAGAGGTGCCTGTTGTCTGCATGAAAGGGCGTGTGCATTATTATGAGGGGTATCCCGTATCAGACGTCGTGCTGCCGACAAGACTGATGAAGCTTTTGGGTGCCAAGATTTTGTTTCTCACAAATGCGTCGGGCGGTATGAACAGGGAATTTAAAGCGGGCGATTTGATGATGCTTACGGACCATATCGGCATTTTTGCGCCGAATCCGCTGATTGGGCAGAACATCGATGCGCTTGGGACAAGATTTCCGGACATGACAAATGTTTACGATAAGGATTTACAGGAAATTATAAGGTATACGGCGAAGGCGGACGGCATTGATTTAAAAGAGGGCGTGTATGTACAGCTGACAGGACCGTGCTATGAGTCGCCGGCGGAAATTAAAATGCTTTCCAATTTTGCGGACGCGGTGGGAATGAGTACCGTGGTGGAAGCGATTGCGGCAAACCATGCCGGAATGAAAATCTGCGGGATTTCATGCATCTGCAATCTTGCGGCAGGCATGAACCCAACACCTTTGTCGCACAAGGAAGTACAGGAAGCGGCAGATATGGCGGCGGAGAAATTCACAAGGCTTGTGACGGACGTGATTCAAAAATTCTAATTTTTAATTATTGAAAAGGGCAGGGGAGAAGATTATGGAGCAAAAAGAATTAATTCGTCTTGCGCTTGAGGCGCGCGAACAGGCATATGTGCCGTATTCCAACTATATGGTCGGCGCGGCGCTTCTTACAAAATCGGGAAAGGTATACAAAGGCTGCAATATCGAAAACGCGAGCTATACGCCCACAAACTGCGCAGAGCGGACTGCATTTTTTAAAGCGGTAAGCGAGGGAGAACGGGAGTTTGAGGCGATTGCGATTGTCGGCGGATATGCGGGAGAGCCGACCGGGTATGCTTATCCGTGCGGCGTGTGCCGCCAGGTGATGATGGAGTTTTGCGACCCGAAGGAATTTCGCGTGATTACGGCAGTTTCCGAGGACGAGTATATTGACAAAACGCTTGAGGAAATGCTTCCGTATGGTTTTGGACCGTCAAATCTTTAAGCGGAGGGAAGCGTATACATGGAAATTATCATTGTTCTCCTGATTATTTACGCCGTATTTTTGTATGTGATGATTCGCGGCGCGCACGAGGAGAAAAAGCGGAAGCAAAAGTACAGGGCGTATTTAAAACAGCTTTATGGGGCATTTCCCGAAACGGGACAGGAAGCAGGGGAACTTGCACGCATTGAAAGCGGCTTTCGCCATGCAATGGATCGCCAGGACGCGGACAAAAAAGCTGTTGCGGACATGATTGACGATATTACATGGAATGATTTGGACATGAACGGCATTTTTGCGCGTATGAATTTTACGCAGTCATCTGCGGGGGAAGAACTGCTCTACCGTATGCTGCGGTGCCCTGCGCTTTCTGACGATGCGCACGCAAAGCGGGAGTTTGGGCGGCATATTTCGTATATGGAGACTGATGAGAAGGTGCGTCTTGATGCGCTGATGCTATTAGACGAGATGGGAAAAAGCGGGACATATGCGCTTGCCGATTACTTGGATCATATCAACGGACTTGGCAAAAGAAGCAACGCAAAGCATTATCTTTGTATTTTTTTACTGATTGCGGCGGTCGTGTCGGTCTTTGCGTATCCGTCGTTTGGTGTGGCGCTGCTGATTGCGGCGGCGTGCTTTAATATTGTAACGTATGTCAATGAAAAGGGAATTGCGTCCACGTATGTCACGGCGTTTGCGTATATTATGCGGATGCTCGAATGCGCGGACGGGGTTGCGGGGCTTGGGCTTGGCGCGGCGTTTTCGGAGTATCTTGGCGGGCTGAAGGAGAAACGGGCGCAGTTTCAAGGTCTTGAGAAGAGCGCAGGAATGGTGCTGAAGCTCAATTCTGCGACGGGCAGTGCGGGCGGTATTTTGTTTGATTATGTGAAAATGCTCACACACATTGATTTAATCCGTTTTAACAAGGTGATGGGCATTGTCAGGCAGCATGGGCGCGAGCTTTTGACGATTGCGGATTGTGTCGGGTATTTGGACGCGGTGATTTCGATTGCGTATTTCAGGGCGGCGCTGCCGTATTTTTGTACGCCTGTGCTTGCAAATGGAAAAAATGACACACTTGTCATAAAAGACGGGTTTCACCCTTGTATTGAACAGCCTGTGGCAAACAGCATCTGCCAGCAGCGCGGCATGCTTATCACGGGCTCGAATGCGTCAGGAAAATCCACGTTTCTAAAGACGGTGGCAGTCAATGCGATTCTTGCGCAAAGTATCCATACCTGCTGTGCAAAATCGTATAGCGGGAATTATTACAGGATTTATTCGTCGATGTCTTTACGTGACAGCTTAGAGAACGGCGAAAGCTACTATATGGTCGAAATCAAGGCGATTAAGCGCATTGTGGACGCGGCGCTTTCGGACAGTCAAAATCCACTGTTGTGTTTTGTGGACGAAGTGCTTCGGGGCACGAATACCGTGGAGCGGATTGCAGCGTCGGTCCAGATTTTAAAGAAGCTTTCACGGCAGGGAATTTTCTGTTTTGCGGCGACGCATGATATTGAGCTGACCCATCTGCTTGACAGGGAATTTGATAATTTTCACTTTGAGGAGGAGGTCAGGGACGGCGACGTGCTGTTTTCGTACCGGCTCCTAAAGGGGCGGGCGCATACGCGCAATGCGATACGGCTTCTTGAAATTATCGGTTTTTCCGAGGATATTATCAAGGAGGCGGACGAAATGGCAGGCAGCTTTTTAAGGACTGGGGAATGGAGTGTGTAAAGAGGAATGTTTGTAAAAATTTTTACCGACGGCGCGGCAAGGGGAAATCCCGAGGGACCGGGCGGTTATGGAACGGTGCTGCAATATATTGACCAAAAAGGTCAGCTACATGAGCGGGAGTTTTCGGCGGGCTACAAAAAGACGACGAACAACCGCATGGAGCTTATGGCGGTGATTGTGGGGCTTGAGGCGCTTACAAAGCCCTGTGACGTGGAAATTATATCCGACTCGAAATATGTGACAGATGCGTTTAACCAGCACTGGATTGAGGGCTGGCTGAAACGGGGGTGGAAAAACAGCGCAAAGCAGGAGGTGAAAAACATCGACCTTTGGCAGCGGCTTTTGCGCGCAAAGCAGGCGCATAAGGTGACGTTCACATGGGTAAAAGGTCATGCAGGACACCCCGAAAACGAGCGGTGCGACATGCTTGCGACCACGGCGGCGGACTGCCCTGACAGGGACAGCCTGCTTGAGGACGTTGTCGGGGAAATTGTGCTGTGAGTTCTGTCATATAGACGGTTGGAATAAATCGAAATAAAAATACTGATTTTTGGAGGAAGGTATGAAAAAGGTATTGTCAGTCTATTTAAGACCTTATTACGGGCGAATGCTGATTGGCTTTATCATTAAATTTATCGGTACGATTATGGACTTATGCCTGCCTTGGATATTGGCGTATATGATTGACACCATTATTCCGCAGGGCGCAAGAACCCAGATTTATCTGTGGGGACTGGTGATGTTTGTATGTTCGGTGCTGGCGCTCACTTTTAACGTGTTGGCAAACCGTATGGCGTCCAAGGTGGCGCGGGATACGACGGAGACAATACGCCACGATTTGTTTGAAAAAATCATGTGGCTTTCCAATGCAAAGACAGATGAATTTACAAAACCTTCTTTAATATCAAGGCTGACCACCGACACCTACAATGTGCACCAAATGCTCGGCAGGGTGCAGCGGCTTGGCGTGCGCGCGCCGATTTTAGTCGTTGGCGGGATTCTTGTGACACTGACGTTAGACCCTGTTTTAACGCTTGTGCTGATGTCGGTGATGCCGCTGACCGCGTTTGTGACTTATTACTTTTCGAGGAAAAGCATTCCGATGTATCACGCGCTGCAAAAAGCCGTGGATCAGTTTGTGCGGCTGTTAAGGGAGGATATTGCGGGAATCCGTGTAATTAAGGCGTTGTCAAAGACCGGTTATGAAAAGGAAAAATATGAAACGCTCAACAAGGAAGTTGTCACGTTGGAAAAAAAGGCGGACGTTACAATGGCGATTGTCAATCCGGCGACAAACCTGTTTTTAAATCTCGGTATTGTGCTTGTCGTGATTGCGGGCGCGTACAGGGTTCATCAGGGGTATTCCGAAGTCGGGAAAATTTTGGCGTTTCTTACATATTTTACGATTATTTTAAATGCCATGATCAATATTTCCAAAATGTTTGTGATCATTTCCAAGGCAGTTGCCTCGGCAAACCGGATTGTGGAAATTATTGACGTTCCAAAGGAGATGGAACAGACGCTTTGCGAAAAGCTTGCAAAGGACGGGGCGTATATCCGCTTTGACCATGTGACGTTTTCCTATCATGCCGGGGAGCCAAGTCTGTCGGACATCAGCTTTTCGCTGCAAAAGGGGGAAACACTTGGCATTATCGGTGCAACGGGTGCGGGAAAAAGCACGGTTGCCGCGCTTTTAATGCGTTTTTATGATGTCAATGAAGGAAACATTTATATCGGAGGGAAAAATATCCGCGCCATACCGACGGGCAGGCTGCGGGAATTATTTGGCGTGGTGTTTCAAAACGATACCATTTTTGAGGACTCGATTGCGGAGAATGTCCGCATGGGGCGGACACTGTCGGAGGACGACATCAGAAGGGCGGTTGCGCATGCAAAGGCAAAGGAGTTTGTCGAGGAGGCAGGAAGAGGCTATGACAGTCAGATGAATGTGCGCGGGGCAAATTTAAGCGGCGGTCAGAAACAGCGTATCTTAATTGCGCGGGCTTTGGCGGCACATCCGGATATTCTGATTTTGGACGATTCTTCCAGTGCGCTGGATTACCGGACGGACGCGTCGCTGCGCCATGAGCTGGCGGTGCATTTTGCGGATACGACAAAGCTGATTATTGCGCAGCGGATCAGTTCGATTATGCATGCGGATCATATTATGGTGCTGGAGGACGGAAAAATAGCCGGCTATGGGACGCATGAGGAGCTTTTGGAGCGCTGCGGCATTTACCGTGAAATCAGGGATTCACAGATGTAAAGTGGAGGGATTCAATGGCTGAAAAGCAAAAAAAGTATGAAAAGCCGAAAAACCGCAAGGGGACGATTTTGCGGCTTGGGCGTTATATGATGCAGTATCAATACTGGGTGCTGCTTGCTTTGGGGCTGACCGTTGCAAGCAATCTGCTCGCCCTTATGGGTCCGATGCTCTCCGGTTATGCCATCGACGCGATTGAACCAGGGATTGGAAAGGTTGATTTTGCGCGCGTATTTTATTACGCGGCGCTGATGGTTGTTTTTTATTTGGTTTCTTCTTTGCTGTCCTATGTGCTTTCCGTTCTCATGATTCATATCAGCCGCAAGGTTGTCTACAAGATGCGCGAAGATGTGTTTACGCATTTGATGGAGCTTCCGGTCGGATATTTTGATACGCATCAGACGGGGGATATTATCAGCCGCATTTCGTATGATATTGATACGGTCAACACGTCGCTTGCAAATGATTTGGTGCAGATTCTGACGACGCTGATTACGGTTGTCGGGGCATTTTCCATGATGATTGCAATTTCCCCGCGACTTGTGCTGATTTTTGCGTTTACGGTGCCGCTTTCCACGCTTTTGACAAAACTGATTACGGGAAAAACGCGTCCGCTGTTTCGGCTGCGTTCGCGTAAATTGGGAGAACTGAACGGTTTTGTGGAGGAGATGATTACGGGGCAGAAGACACTGAAGGCATATCATCAGGAAGAGAATACGATTCGGAAATTTGACGGGAAAAACGAGGAGGCAGTGGAAGCGTACTACAGGGCGGAATACTATGGAAGTGTGGTAGGACCGACGGTCAACTTTATCAACAACCTTTCGCTGACGCTTGTCAGTATGTTTGGCGCGCTGCTGTTTTTGGCAGGAAAGATGAGCATTGGCAGTATTTCGTCGTTTATTTTGTATTCGCGCAAGTTTTCGGGACCGATTAATGAGGCGGCAAATATTATGAGCGAGCTGCAGTCCGCGCTCGCGGCGGCGGAACGTGTGTTTAATATGATTGATGAGCCGGCGGAAATGGCGGACAGCGAGAACGCGGCACAGCTTCGTCAGGTCAGGGGAGATGTACGGCTGGAAAACGTGAATTTTGGATATACAAAAGAGCAGCGCATTATTAAAGGGCTGAACCTGTGTGCGCCGCACGGAAAGCTGGTTGCAATCGTGGGACCGACGGGAGCCGGAAAGACAACGCTGATTAATCTGTTAATGCGGTTTTATGACGTGCAGGAAGGGCATATTTTTGTTGACAGCCGCGAAATCCGCGATGTGACGCGCGCAAGTCTTCGAAAGGCGTATGCGATGGTGTTACAGGATACGTGGCTTTTTCAGGGGACCGTTTTTGAGAATATTGCATACGGGCGGCAGAATGCAACGCTTGAAGATGTTGTGGCGGCTGCAAAGGCTGCAAAAATCCATTCCTATATTATGCGGTTGCCGCAGGGGTATGACACGGTTTTAACGGACGAGGGGACGAATATTTCCAAAGGGCAGAAGCAGCTTTTGACGATTGCAAGGGCGATGCTTTTAGATGCTCCGATGCTGATTTTAGATGAGGCGACTTCCAATGTGGATACGCGCACGGAGCGGCAAATCCAACAGGCGATGCGCAAACTCATGGAGCATAAGACGTGCTTTGTGATTGCGCACAGGCTCTCGACCATTCAGAATGCTGATGAAATTTTGGTGGTCAATCACGGGGAGATTGTGGAGCAGGGCACACACGGGGCGCTGATGGAGCGGCAGGGATTTTATTATCAGCTTTATCGGGCGCAATTTGAGTAGTTTTCATAAGGAAGTTGACAGAAAATACGAATTGAGATAAACTGAATATAAAGCCTTCGGGTAATGAATTTGCAGTAATTGCACAAAGGAGCGTTAATGGATATGGAAGAAAGAAGAAAGAGTAAGAGAACGGATTTAGCGTCAAGGCTTTTGGTGAAACGGCTTGACAAGAGTGCACAGGAAGAAATCGGTGTAGAGGTTATGAACGTATCAAAGACTGGAATCGGTTTCTGTTGTGACGAGCTGCTTGATATGGGGGCAGTGTACGAAGCATATCTCACGATTTGGACGAAAGAGGTTATTCACGCATTTATCGAGATTGTGCGCATTGAGAAAAATGTGGACACCTATGATTATGGCGGGCTGTTTATTGGAATGCCGGAAGTTGATTTGCAGAGGATTGAAGTATACAATACGGTTGCGGATGCCGAGAAACATATGCATAAGTAAAAGAGAGATTGACAAAACCGTGTAGGCAGTAATCTATGCGGTTTTTTGTATTTCAAAAAGATTGGCAGAGGGAAATTGTAATGAAAAAATATACGAAAATACATAAATTGTCAGAGAATAAATTTTTGAATTTATTTAAGCTTGACGCATTGACAGACTCAGGGCGCAAATTTGATTACTTTTTCGTATCGAGAAGAAAAGCGGAAAACATTAAGCTTTTGACAAACGATATGAAGGCGGAGGGTGTAGTGATATATCCGATACTGCGAGAAGACCCTGAGAAAATCGTGATGATTCGTCAGTACCGGTATCCGATTGGAGATTATCTGTATGAGCTTCCGGCAGGGCTGATTGACGGGGACGAGACGCCAAAGGAAGCCGCAGTGCGGGAGATGAAGGAAGAGACAGGGCTGGATTTTGAGGTGTATTATGGCGGAAATGAAGCGTACCGCAGACCGTTTTTTATGGGTGCAGGTTTTACGGATGAAAGCTGTAATGCCGTATTTGGGTACGCATCAGGAACAATCGGGCGCGACAATATGGAGGATACGGAGTCGATACAGGTTGTGATTGCCGATAAGGCGGAAGTGGCACGGATACTCAGGGAGGAAAAGGTTTCTATCAGGGCAGCTTATTTACTGATGAACTTTCTGCATTCCAATCGGGAAAAACCGTTTGCTTTTTTAGAAGGGTAAGGAGCTTTTTATACACACTCTTGTGAAAAAATATGAATTTCATATTTGCAATTCAGAAAAATTATGATAAACTTTATAAGTATATTACTTTAAACCATTAAAGCGGAGGAGAAACAAGAATGTCTAAGAATTACTATCAACCTGAAATTGAGACAATGCCTGTGGAGCAGATACAGGCGCTTCAGAGCAAACGGCTTGTGGAGCAGGTAAAGTTTGTTTATGACAATGTGAAGTTCTACCATGATAAAATGGACGAGGCTGGCGTAAAGCCGCAGGATATTAAAGGAATTGAGGATTTACATAAACTCCCGTTCATCAATAAAAATGATTTGCGGGACCAGTATCCGTACGGGCTGTTAGGGGTTCCCCTTTCTGACTGTGTGCGCATTCAGTCAACAAGCGGAACGACGGGACGGCGCGTGGTGGCATTTTACACGCAGGACGATGTTGACATATGGGAGGAGTGCTGTGCGAGAGCGATTGTGGCGGCAGGCGGTACAAAAGACGATGTCTGCCATGTCTGCTACGGTTACGGATTGTTTACAGGCGGTCCCGGTTTAAACGGCGGTTCACACAAGGTAGGGTGCCTGACGCTTCCGATGTCTTCGGGAAATACGGAACGGCAGCTGCAGTTTATGACGGATTTGGGTTCGACCATTCTTTGTTGTACGCCGTCTTATGCTGCAAATTTAGGTGAGGCGATTAATGAGAGAGGCTTAAAGGACCAGATTAAGTTAAAGGCAGGTATTTTCGGTGCGGAGCCGTGGACGGAGGAGATGCGCAAGAACATTGAGGAGTCGCTTGGCATTAAGGCATATGATATTTACGGACTGACAGAGATTTCCGGTCCGGGCGTTTCGTTTGAGTGTGAGGAACAGCAGGGTATGCATATTCAGGAAGATCATTTCATTGCGGAGATTATCAATCCGGATACGGGCGAAGTGCTTCCGGAGGGTGAGATTGGCGAACTTGTGTTTACGTGTATTACAAAGAAGGCGTTTCCGCTGCTAAGATACCGTACGCGTGACCTTTGTTATCTGACAAGAAAGCCGTGCTCGTGCGGACGTACGCATATCAGAATGCATAAGCCGATGGGCAGAAGCGATGACATGATGGTTGTCAAGGGTGTCAACGTATGGCCTTCACAGATTGAGGCGGTTCTGTTAAATCAGGGCTATCAGGCAAATTATCAGATTTTGGTAGACCGTATTAAGAACAACGATACGATTGATGTTCAGGTGGAAAAGACACCGGAGATGGCTGCCGACGCGTCATTTGACGTAGCGGCGCGTGAGAAGAAAATCGTGGCAGGCTTAAAGTCAATGCTTGGCATTAAGGTTGATGTTCAGGTGGTTGAGCCGAAGACGATTGCACGAAGTGAGGGTAAGGCTGTCAGGGTCATTGATAAGAGAGATTTGTATAAGAAATAAGGTCAGACTAAAAAAGTCAATCAGGCGGTGATAGCCTGATTGGCTTTTTATGCACAGCCCCATGTAAAGGAAGTATGCCACTAAAGCGGCGCATGGGGCGCGCGGCGAGTAGTGGAGAAGGTCGTTCCCCTAATCGATTATATTTAAGATGCCTCCGTTATAAAATAGGACTGCATCGAGGTTGCGACAATCGTGCCGTCGTCCTTGAAAATATTGACTTCATAGACGGCAACCTTTGATCCGTATTTAACTTCCTTAGCCTCGGCAATCAGCTTTTCGGTGTCACATGCGGGCGCAAGATAGTGAATGGTGCTGTCAACCGTGACAACGTCCTTTCCGTGTGTGAGGGCGGCGCTTCCGCCGATGGTGTCGGCAAGCGCAAAGGTACATCCGCCGTGCACGATGCCGAGCGGGTTTAATATTTCCTGGTTCATGGGCATTTCTCCCTTGCAGTAACCGTATGAAATATCTGTAATCTTCATGTTGAGAAGATGTATAAATCCTTTTGTTTTATGAAAATGTTCTTTGATATGGTCGAAATTCATGAAAACCTCCGTTCTTCGTCTGATGAAACAACGCGCGCTGGCGTTTCGTTGACACTATTTACAATTTTATCCATTTTTTCGTTTTTTTCAAGTATTATTTATTTTTATTATATACATTTTTTCCGAAAACCGATATACTTTTGTTAGCAGAAGGTTTTTTGCGGCAAAATATGACACAAGTGTCATAAAGGAGAGAGGACAATGAGACTTTTATATGCGACAGGAAACCCTGCAAAGATAGAGGCAATGCGCAGGCGCATATCCATTCTTGGAATAGAGATTTACGGATTGGAGTCGCTGGATGCCAAACTGCCCCAAGTGCCGGAGACAGGGAAATCACCTTTGGAGAACGCCATACAGAAAGCGAAGGCATATTTTGCAGTTTTGAAGGTGCCGTTGTTTTCCTGTGATTCAGGGCTTTATTTTGACAATGTGCCCGAAGAAATCCAGCCGGGCGTGAATGTGCGGACGGTAAACGGAAAGCGGCTGAGTGACGGGCAGATGCAGGCGTATTATATGGGGCTTGCAAAAGAGTACGGCGATTTGACAGCGCGTTATAAAAACGCAATCTGCCTTGTGCTTGACGAAAATCATGTGTATTCGGCAATGGAGACGAGCATGGAGAGCGAGCCGTTTTTAATGACTTCTAGACCGCACCCCAAAAACAATCCGGGATTTCCGCTGGATAGCATTTCGATTGACTTAAAATCGGGAAAATATTATTACGATTTGCAGGAGGGCAGGCTGGATGCGGTTGCCGTGGAGCATGGTTTCCTGACATTTTTCGAGAAACACGTGGGGAACAGGGGCAAGTGATTAAAATAAATCATAGTCTTTTTCGTTAATTTCAGCTATACTAATAAAATAAGATTAAAAAACATCAAATATAAACAGAGATAAGGGACGCCTGGAGAGAAGGCAGGAATGGGGGAACTGTGATGAAAAACCATCAGGCTGTGGCATTGGGAATGCTGATTTTGGCGTTTCTCTATCTGTATATTGTGATGTATTATTATGACATGCTGCCAAAGCGGGAGTGTGTTGCAACGCGTTATCAGATAGAAAATCAGGAAGGAGAAGAGATAGAATATGGGAAAGATTTTTAAGTTTGATCAGGATGTGGATACGGATCAGATTATTGCGTCGCAGTATATTATTTTTCCGACGATTGACGAAATGAAAGCGCATACGTTTGAGTCGCTTGACGCGGATTTTGCGTCGCAGGTTCAGGAGGGCGATTATGTCGTGGCGTCGGAGAATTTCGGCTGCGGCTCGTCAAGGGAGCAGGCGCCTGCGGTGCTAAAGGCGCTTGGTGTGAAAGCAGTTGTCGCAAAATCGTTTGCGCGCATTTTTTACCGGAATGCAATCAACATCGGACTGCCGGTTATTGTGTGCAAGGATTTGTATGATAACGTGAATGCGGGAGATGAAATGGAACTTTCCATGAAAGAGGGTATTGTGTGTGCAAACGGTAAGGAGTATGCGTGCACGAAGTTGCCGGAATATATGCAGGGAATCCTTGATCAGGGTGGATTAATCGCATCGCTTGAACAGTGACAGGAGATGTGCATGAAAAGGAATCCATATTTAATAAGGGGACAATTTGCCGGTATAGCGTTGCTTGCGGCAATTGCATTGCATGGGTGTGGCAATCGGTTGACAGAAGAACAGGAGAAGCCTTCCGCAACAATGGAAAATGAATTGTATTGCTCATTGAACTCGCTGACAGAAGAACAGGAGAAACCTTCCGCAGTCGATGAAGTGGAAGAACCATTTTGGTATGACCAATATGCGGCTGTTTTGAAGGATTGGACGCTGATAGAAGACTATGGCGATTTTAGTTATCTGCCGATGTACTTTGGAGAGGATTACGCATTTGATTCCTATTGGCTGTGTGACGTTGACCAAAACGGAGTTCCTGAACTATTTCTGCACTCGTCAACGATGAGAGATATAACGGCGGTGTTTACCTGCACAGAAGAGCAGTTGGTTTTTCTTACATATGATGATTTTTACGGGATTAATCTGGAAACGGGTGAGTTTGTGATACATGGTCATTGGCACGGGGCGGGCGGCACTTATGACAATGAGTGGTCGGCATATAAGGTACTGCTGGATAAGGCAGAATATGCAATGTATATTGATTTTTTTGATTTTTCCGAAGAGGGTGAAGAAAGCTTTTACACGATTTATAATCCGGAAACAGAGGAATATGTCCATTCGTCAGATGGGACGGAGTATGAGGCGCTTTATGCTGCGCATGTGCAGCCTTGTGTGCCGGTGGAAAGCTATACACTATATGGTAGTTCTGATTTGAGTGGTTTGGACAGGATACAGTGACAGATGGATAGGAATAGAGCAACTTAGGAGGAATAGTTAAATATGGGAATGACAATGGCGGAAAAAATTATCGCGGCGGCAGCAGGTGTGGAAGAAGTCAAGGCGGGCGACATTCATACTGTGGAGCTTGACCGTCTGATGAGCAATGACGGAACGACGCATCTTACAATTGATATGTATCATCAGCTCAAGGAGCCGCGGATTGCGGACGTAAACAAGCTTGTTTGGATTATGGACCATAATGTGCCCTGCGACAGTGTCAAGACGGCGGCATCGCACAAAAAGATGCGTGATTTTGCAAAGGAACACGGTATCCGGTTTTATGAGGGCGCGGGTGTCTGCCATCAGGTGATGATGGAGAACCATGTCACAAGCGGAGAGCTGATATTCGGTGCGGACAGCCATACCTGCGCGTACGGCGCGGTGGGGGCATTTGGTACAGGTGTCGGCTGTACCGACTATTTGTATGCAATGGTCACGGGAAAATCATGGCTTTTGGTACCCGAAACCCTGCGTTTTAATCTGAAAGGGAAACTGCGTGACGGCGTGTATGCGCGGGATTTAATTCTCTCAATTATCGGAATGATTGGTGCAAACGGCGCAAACTATATGGCAATGGAGTTTGGAGGAGAAGGGCTGAAAACGCTGAATATGAGCGATAGAATTGCTGTCTGCAACCTCTGTGTGGAGGCGGGTGCAAAGACGGCGTTAATGGAGATTGACGAGGTTACGCTTGATTATTTAAAGGCGCACGGCAGAGAGCCGAAGCACTGCTTTGCAAGTGATGATGATGCCGTGTATGCGCATGTCTATGAGATTGACCTTTCCGCAATCAAGCCAATCGTTGCAAAGCCGCATTTTGTGGACAGTGTGGTAGATGCGAAGGAGTGCGTCGGCACGCATATTGACGAGGCGTTTCTTGGTTCCTGCAACAATGGGCGGATTGAGGATTTGCGTGTCGGGGCGGAATTGATTCAGGGGAAGAAGGTTCACCCGCTTGTGCGTTTTTTGGTGGTTCCGGCAAGTGCCAAAGTTTATCAGCAGGCGCTTTCGGAGGGCATTATTGATACCTTTATGGAAGCGGGTGCAATTGTGATGAACCCCAACTGCAGCGTCTGTTGGGGAAGCTGTCAGGGCGTCATCGGAGAGAATGAGGTGTTAATCAGCACAGGTACGCGTAACTTTAAAGGACGTGCCGGACATAAGGATTCGTTTGTGTATTTGGCGTCGGCTGCTACGGTTACGGCGTCCGCAATCAAAGGCGAGATTGCCACGGCGGATATGATATAGAAAGGTTAGGGTTTCAAAATGGAAAATTTCAGCGGTAAAATATGGGTGCTTGGCGATGATATTGACACGGACATCATTATTCCGACGGAATATCTAGCGCTTAAAACGGTCAATGACATGGCGCCTTATGCGTTTTCCCCTCTGCGTCCTGAGTTGGCGGCTCAAATCAAGGAGGGCGATATTCTTGTTGCAGGAAAAAATTTCGGCTGCGGTTCGTCAAGAGAGCAGGCGCCGGAAATTATCAAGGCGCTTGGCGTAAAAGCAGTGATTGCAAAATCATTTGCCCGCATTTTCTTTCGGAATGCAATCAACAACGGGCTGCTGCTGATTGAGAACGATAAGCTGCGCGATGCGGTAAACGAAGGCGATGAGATTACGGTTACAATGAACGAGGCAATTGAACATAAAGGAATGAAATATCCGATTACATCACTGCCCCAAAACCTTGTGGAAATTCTTGAGGCAGGCGGGCTTGTAAAGGCGATGCAAAAACGTAACCGTTTCTAAGTGCATAAAAGACATGCACTAAGAAACGCTAACGTCTTTAAAGAACGCCAAAAAGCGGGTGTTCTTTCTTCGGCAAGTTGAACGGATTTAGGAGGAAAACAATGGGTTTAACAGTAATTGAGAAAATTATCAGAAATAATATCGGGAGAGATGTAAAACCGGGCGAAATCGTGACAGTTAATGTAGACCGCGTGATGATACATGATATTTTTATTCCGTTTGTGGCGTCAAAATTTGAGGAGATGGGATTTCAAAAGCTTTGGGATCCGGACAAAGCGGTTCTGATTTACGACCATTTGGTACCTGCAAGTCAGGTCGATGATACCAGACATTTCAAGGTGGGAAATGAGTTTGTCGAAAAATACGGTATGAAGAACATTCACCGCGCAGACGGCATCTGTCATCAGCTGATGACGGAGGCGGGCTATGTCAAACCTGGAAATATCGTGTTCGGAACGGACAGCCACACGACAACATACGGATGCGTAGGCGCGTTTTCATCGGGCATCGGTTATACGGAAATGGCAAGCATTTTGGGGACGGGTACGCTTTGGATTCGGGTGCCGGAAACAATTAAGGTTCATATCACGGGAAAACTGCCCGAAAATGTGATGGCAAAGGATATTATCCTAAAGTTAATCGGGGATTTGGGTGCGGACGGAGCGACCTATAAGGCGCTGGAGTTTGCCGGGGATACCATAGAAGAGATGTCCGTGGCGTCGAGAATGTCCATGTCCAACATGGCGATTGAGGCGGGTGCAAAGTGTGCGCTTTTTACACCGGACGAAAAAACGGCAGCGTATTGCGGGATTGCATTGACGGACAAGGAAAAAGATTTGGTGGGAGATGACGATGCGGTATATTGTCAGGTGATCAATTATAAGGCAGAAGATTTTGTGCCTGTAATGGCATGTCCGTCGAACGTGGATAATATCAAGCCGGTATCGGAACTTGTGGGAACAAAAATCGACCAGGTGTTCATCGGATCCTGCACAAACGGAAGGCTGGAAGATTTGATGGCAGCGGCGGAGATTTTAAAGGGAAAGAAAGTTGCGCCGTTTGTGAAGCTGATCGTAACGCCTGCAAGCCGCAAGATTTACAGGGAAGCCACGCAAAACGGCACCTTGGCAGTTTTGGCGGAAGCGGGAGCAATTATCACGCACCCAAGCTGCGGGCTGTGCTGCGGCAGGACTGGCGGCATTTTGACGGACGGCGAGCGTGTGGTAGCAACGAATAACCGCAATTTCCTTGGACGTATGGGAACGTCAAAGGTAGAAATTTATCTTGCCTCGCCGAAGTCCGCGGCAGCGTGCGCAGTCGCGGGGGAGATTGTGATGCCATAAGATTTATATGAAGGGATAAATGGGTATGGATTATGCTGAGGGGACCTTTTCTCTATTAGAGGTACGGAAAGAATATAAGGATCTGGGATTTGTTAATGAAAAAATAGATAAGAATATAAATCCAGTGCAACGATTAGAGATACATAATAGTATATTTGAAGACATGGGGTTTCGAGAGACCAAAATAGCTAATTGTGATTTTAGCCATAATACTTTTATAAATTGTTACTTTAAAAAGACAGAATTTTGGAATGTAGATTTTACAGGGAGCCGTTTTATAAATTGTAATTTTGATGGCGCTAAAATTCAACACAGTGATTTTATTTATTGTAAATTTTGCGGGTGTTTTATCGAATATGAGATAATGTTAAATAATTTGCCAAATGAATTTAATCTTCGCGAAAAGTTGTGCAGAAATTTATCCTTGGAAAGTTTAAATGCAGGATATGATAAGGATTATAAAAAATATTTTTATGAAATGAAAAATGCAGGAGAAATTGATAACTTTGAGACTTTTCGTTTGAATCCTAAATCTTACTACAAACAAAAGACAATTAGTGAAAAAATAATGGCTTTTTTTGCGTATTGTTTTAGTAAAGTAAACAAGTTTATTTGGGGATATGGAGAGAACATACCAAGATTATTCATTATGTTAATAATTATAATTTTCGTATTTGCTCTTCTTTTTTATAATGATTTAACTTTATTATTATATAATAACGAAGCTGTGGAAATTACAATGTTGAATGCGTTGTTTATTAGTATTATGAATCTTTGTACAACCTCTGCCGGATTTTCTGCTGGGAATTCTTTTACAGAGATTTTGTTTATGATTGAAAATGTAGTAGGGGTTTTATTTTTGGGTTTATTCGTTTCTGTAATTACAAAGAATATTAATAGGAGATAGTGGATGCATTTCGAAATAGAAGGAAAACAATATTATATAGAAAATGATGGTAATATAAATTGTATAATGCTTTATGGTTCGTATGCGCGACACGAAAATGATTTATATAGTGACATTGATATACTAATTATTACTGAGAAAGCAATGATTAAGCAATATATAATATTAGATTCTGCTGGAAAGCGTATTCCGGAAAAATGGATTTCGATATACAGTAAAGAAAGTATTGAAAAAATGAAAAAATATACTTCTTTATTTTTATGGCATATTAAATTGGAAGCTTCATATTTGTATAAAAGTGATTTGTATATGGATGATATTCTTAGTGATCTTCCAAAGTATCTTAGGACAGGCGAGGATATTCATCAGTATAAAGTGATTTGTCAGGATATTAAGCAATTGATGAAAAAAAATCAATTTCATACATTGTTTTATGAGTTATCATTGTTGGCATCGCTTGTTAGAAATATTGCAATTGCATTTTGTTATATAAATGGCAAAATGTGTTTTGGAAGAATTAAACCAGTTATTTTACTAATAGAGGAGTATCCACTGTTTTCAATTAAAGAGTATAGGGAGTTATATGCGTATAGATCTTTATATAATAATTCGGAAGGCAGTTATTGTGGGGAAGTGGATCTTGAATTTGTTTGGAAATGGATTTGCATTGTAGAAAAATTAATAAGGTTTATGGAGGAGGAAATATGTGTAAGGAAGAGCTTTTGAATGAAATAGAAAGGCTGGAAGAAGAATTAAACGTATCAGATAAAAAGACTTATGTTATTAATTCAAGGGTAAAACGGTTGATACTTTTTTTGAATAAATATTATGATGACACGAAATGTAATGGGTTAGGTGATTTAATAGATGCACTCTCTTTATGTGATAAAACAGGTGGATACGGGCAGCCTGGCGGATTTGATAAATATCAGTATTTAAATGTTCTTGAAGAAATTAAAGAAGTTTTGGAATAAAAAATTTTTTTTTTAAATTGATTTTGTTTTTGGTAGCTATAGATACAACTTGGATTAAGCGTCCAATGACAAAACCCTAAAAATAAGGTATCCTCTGATTGACATAGAAGATGTGTCGTTCAGAGGATTTTATTTTTTGGAGGTTATCATATGAAAGCAATTAAAATTGGAAACAGGGTGGAAATTTACAATGACACAGTGCGCACATTTGACGTGCTGCCGCCAAAGACCTATATGGTGCGGTTTGCAAAGATGTCGGGATTTTATCTTGAGGAATATACTGACATTGCAGTGAATGAAGCAAAAGTGTATGGAGGACAGTTGGAAAAGGCGCGCAAGGTGATTGCGGCATATCAGCGTTTCGACCGCAATTTAGGCGTGATTTTAAGCGGTGACAAGGGAATCGGGAAATCGCTTTTTGCGAGGCTTTTGGCGGTGCGTGCGGTAGCTCAGGGCATTCCGGTGCTGGTGGTGGATCAGTATATTGCAGGAATTGCATCGTATCTTGCGGGGGTGGACCAAAGAGTGATGCTGCTTTTTGACGAGTTTGACAAAACTTTTGGAGGGATAAAGCCGCCGGACGGCGTGCAGGAGCCGCAGACCGAGATGCTTGGTCTTTTTGACGGGATTTCGCAGGGAAAAAAGCTGTTTGTGATTACCTGTAATGAAATCCGCCATTTGAATGACTGCATTGTCAATCGTCCGGGACGTTTTCATTATCATTTCCGGTTTGATTATCCGTCGGAAGAGGAGATTCGGAATTATCTTATGGATAAGCTTGAGAAAGCGTATTATGATGAGATTGACACGATTGTGGAATTTTCAAGGAAGGTTGACCTAAATTATGATTGCCTTAGGGCAATTGCGCTTGAGGTAAACAGCGGGGAGCGTTTTAACACGGCAATACAGGATTTGAATATTTTGAATTTGGTACAGGACAAATATGATTTGGCGGTTCATTTTGAAAATGAAATTGTTATCGGTGCGCAGAACGTTGAAATTGACTTTTTTAGTCAAGAGCAAAAGACAGTGAATATTTCGGAGGACAATTATCATGAAGTGATTAGTGTTCATTTTTATACGCAGGACTGCCAGTATGATATGCAGCATAAATATGCCGTTATTCCGGCAAAAAATCTGAAGCTTACATATGATGAAGATTATGAATGCGAGCTGGTAAATAAAATGAAGGCGCTCGTACCAAAATATCTTACGATTAAAAAGGTGCGCAGTAAGAGCCTGCATTATGCGGTTTGAAGGTGAGTGACTGATTTAGGATACGTGTAGATAGGCAGGACGGCAATTGCACAGCCCCATGCGGAGGAGATACGCCGCTGAGGCGGCGCATGGGACGCGCAGCGAGTAGTGCTTGAAATGCATCAAGCCACCATGATGTGGTTTTACATGGCTTGATGCTTGTAACAGGAATCCGAAGGCTGAATTGTTACAACAAGATGAGAAATACAAGTACAAATGGTTGAGAAATATAGGAATAAATTATATAATAGAATAAAAGCCAGGAAATAAACTGACAGTTTTTGCAAAAATCTTTTATTGGGGATTTAAAAGGCGCTTTATTATGACAGGGGGAGACCAGATATGGGATTTTTTAATCAGCCAGAAAAGAAAAAGAAGAATGATAAAACGGATTCTACAGGGAAGGTTCAGGCGGCGGGGACGGAACAGTTTATTCAGGAGAAAACGATATTTCTTGCGCCGAAGGA
Organism: uncultured Lachnospiraceae bacterium; assembly: GCA_910578795.1. GTDB lineage: Bacteria > Bacillota > Clostridia > Lachnospirales > Lachnospiraceae > COE1. The sequence continues at coordinate 47,043 of CAJTSD010000009.1, read as the reverse complement.
ACATTATATTTCCAAAGATAATGACTGGTACCGCACTTCCAGGGAGGAAAAAACGGCGTCCGGTCATTCTAACGGGCAAACGGTCCATAATGATCCGATTGTTATATACCATAAGGATTATCTCCTGCACATTAATGAAACACGTATGGAAGCCCTTCTTATATTATATCGCCATTTTTCCGCAGAGGAGATTCGCACGCTGTTAGAAGAGAACAAAGTAGTCTACGGCATTCAGGAAAAAACATTGGAGGAGCTTGCAACGGGGAAGCGCAATTATTATGAGGAAACACTTGTTGCATCGGGCACTGCTGCAAAAGACGGTAGCGACGGATTTTTTGAATATCATTTTAATCCCAATCCTGAGACAAAACCGATTATTTTGCCGGATGACTCCGTAGACTATAATGTGCTTGGAAAGATTGAGCTTGTGGAAAACGGACAGCTTCTTGTGACGTATCATGCTGCTTTGCCAGCCGTAACCGGAAGGGATATTTTGGGGAATACGATTTATGCTTATGAAGGAAAGGAATTGCCGCCGTTACAGTGTAAACGATGTAAGCCGGATGAAACAGGTAGCAAATATTATGCTGAAACAGAAGGGAACGTCACGGTGACGGGAAAAACGTTGACCGTGACGCCGATTTATGTGGTAGATGGTAATTTGGATGCCGCAACAGGAAATGTGGACTTTCATGGGGACGTACTCATACAGGGCAACGTTTTTGCCGGCGTAACCGTGAGGACAACCGGAAATATTACCGTAAACGGGCATGTGGAAACGGCAAACCTTTTTGCGGGAAAGGATGTTATTTTAAAAAACGGAATGCAGGGGGCGGGAAACGGCATCATCCGTGCCGGCGGTAATGTGATGGCGCGTTTTTTAGAGCAGACACAGGTTTTTGCCGGAAATGAGGTTAACACGGGAGCCATATTAAACTGTGAAGTGGAGGCGGGACATAACGTGACGATTGCCGGAAAACGGGGGACGATTATTGGAGGTACGGTTACGGCGGTAGAACAGATTTCGGTGGCATCCATTGGAAACCGTGCCGGAGTAACGACGCAGCTGGTTATCGGCTTGGATTGTGAGTTTAAGTCAAAAATGTGTGAGATTGACCGCCTGATGCTGGAGTATCAGGAAAACATGGCGGATGCTGAGCATACATTAAATCGTATAATGCATCAGCTGACGACACAACCTGCTACGTTTGAATTGAATCAGCAAAAAGCGGAGCAGATGCGCAGAAAGATTAAATATCAGTCACAATTAAAGGAAACTTGTGCAAAACGGGAGCAGGTGATTGATATTAATCAGCGTTCGGCGGAGGGAAAAATTGTTGTAAGCGGGATTGCGAATGCGGGATGTGTTATTACCATAAACGGTGTGCGTGAGGCTCTTCATTCGGAATACCGCAATGTAACCTTTAAAAAGGGCAGACAGGAAATACGGATTTTGTCGAATAAGCAATAACAGATTAAAACAAGAGTGCAGCTATGGCAAGTAATACAAATGAAAGGATATTTTTATGAGCATAAAAAACATCCATAAAACAGTAATTAGCACGCTGTTGACCGCTTTAGTCATCGCTGCTGCATTTTGTGTTAATATAGCTACAACGTCTGACGCTGCCGATACTGATAAAATGGAAGTACACTTTATTGATGTCGGACAAGGCGATGCTACACTGATTACATGCGGCGGTCATTCCATGCTGATAGATGCCGGAGATTCTGCCAAAGGAACAGCGGTCCAAAACTATTTGCGGAAACAAAACGTAAAAAAACTGGATTATCTGATTCTTACACATCCCGACGCCGATCATATCGGCGGAGCGCCTGTAATCATAACAAAGTTTGAAATTGATAAGGTTTTTGTGTCAAACTATGAAAAGGATAACAAAACATACCAAAAGCTGATACAGGCATTGGATAACAAGAGGATAAAGGCAGTGACCCCGAAGGCAGGTGCAAAATATAGTCTTGGAACGGCTGAAATAACGGTTTTAGCGCCAAATGCGACATATGATAACCCGAATGACGCGTCCGTCGGAGTGATAATTAAAAACGGTGACCATCGTTTTTTGTTTGTTGGAGATGCGGGAGAAGATGCTGAGCAGGATATCCTTGCGAATGGGATTGCCCTTTCGGCGGATGTATATCATGCAGGACATCACGGAAGCCGAACCGCGACATCGGAAGAATTTTTTCAGGCGGTTAACCCCGCATATGCCGTGATCAGCTGCGGTGAGGGAAATTCGTACGGACACCCACATGCGCGGACACTCAATCTGTTCCGTACAAATGGCGTAAAAGTTTACCGAACTGATGAACAGGGCAGTATCGTAGCCGAAAGTGACGGAACACAGCTGTCATGGAACTGCAGTCCGTCGACAACATGGGTTGCAGGTGAATAATAATTGTTAAAACCATGACAATTCAGTCTGATTATGAACTGTCATGGTTTGTTGCGGTTTAACGGCTTCTTGCCGTGATAATCCAAGGATCCGGATTGCTCTTAAATGTATTGTTGCTTCCAAGTTTTTTGACTGACACCTGAATGGTATCAATATCCGCAAGTCCCAAGTTGCGAAGTGTGTCGGGAAGCGTTGCGGCTGCCTTGAAATCGAGCGTATAAATAACAACGCTGATATTGGGGTTTATTTTTGTCAGATAAGCGAGCTCCTGATTGGTACTTGCCGATGCCACCAAAAATACCAGCGAGGGAACAGGGCAGTCTGCCATTGTTTCCTCATCAACATGATCAATGATTTTGATGTTGTGCAGGTCAAAATGCGACACATTGTCCTCGAGGGTAGAGCGGTCGGCACGGCTATATTCCACTGCAATTACAGAACCTTCTGCTGCAATCAGTGCCGCCTCGATTGCAATACTTTCGCCGCCGATTATACAAATGTCATCCTGTGGGGCAACCGCCATTTTGCTTAAAATAATGGAGCGGATTTCGCTCCCGACATACTGGATGGAACCGCGTTGCAACAGCTCATTGCTCAGTCCGATTTTTGCCGTGTTGCGGGCATTGGGATTGAGAATCAGCATTCCGGCGGAGGCATTGATTCCACGGTCAATCATCTCCTTTACATAATTATGTAAAATCGCACCAGACGGGTCGGAGCCTTCGTTGTACCATACCTCGCATTCCCCAAGTCCGGCATTCCACAGACGGTAGAAGATGTCATCGATGCCGGCGTTTGTAAAAACGAGTGTGGTTTTGTGTGCTTCAACAGTGGGTATCACATTCTTGTTTTTCTTTGTGATATCAATCATTTTTACATGCTCTAAGTCTATTTTTGTGTTTTTTGCGTAATACTGTAACCATGCAAGTATCACATCATTGGTAAAAATCTGTTTTTCCATAGGTCGTATGCCCCCTTTATTCTTGATACGTCTATTGTATCACTTAAAGAGTGGTTATACAATTTGTTTTTATCGTACAATAAAAATGAATTCATTTTTTTCTTGTCAAATTAAATGATGTCATATATGATAAAATCAGATATGCTACAGAAAAATCGATATTGATAAATGTTTGATTAAAGGTTAAAAGACGGTAAATAATCATTGCAGACGGGGAAAATTATTTTGAAAAAGGTAATCAAAAACAAGTACGTTATATTTAGTGTGATATACTGGGGGATAGCAGGGATTCTTTTGTACCGGATTTCTTCATTAGGATTGTGCACGATAGGAACTTCCGATGCGATTGCACAACACTATCCGGTTATGGCTTATGTAAGGAACCTCTGGAGGGAATGCTTTGGGTCGTTGCTTCGCGGGGAACATTTTACATTTCCGATGGTGGATTTTACGGTAGGAATGGGGGAAGATACCATCTCAGCGTTAAACTATTATGGACTGGGGGATCCGTTTTATTTGCTGACAATGTTGTCATCACAGGAGAATCTGCCGTATTTTTACTCCTTTTTCCTCTATTTCAGGATATATACCGGAGGACTTGCATTTATGGCTTTTTGTTCGGAGCTTAGCCGTTCAAGAAGCACGGCTGCCTATACAATAGGTACTTTGGTATACTGCTTCAACGGATTTGCATTATATAGCAATGCGCACATAATATTTGCACATGCGATGTTTTATATACCGTTGATGATGCTTGGCGCCGAAAAGTCAATGAATCATAAGAGAAAAGGGCTGTTATGCATTGCCACCTTGGGATTTGCGCTGTCAGGTTTCTATTTCTTATATATTGGTTCGGTTTCACTGGCAGTATACGTAATATACAGGTTAACCATACAAAAAAGCACTGTTCGGTCAGCAATAGCAAAAATTCGTATTCTGATTGCGGAATATTTTTTAGGATTAGGATTGTCTGCCATTATTTTACTGCCCGCAATCCTTGGTTTTTTTTCAAGCGGAAGAGGAAAACGACAGGAATTCGATTTATTGATGCCTTTCGCAGAAGTGCTGCGTATGATTCTGAACATGTTTCTGCCATCCTATGAACTGGGGCAGACTCTTGGGATATGCACGATTGGAATGATGGTAATCATATGCGCAATCTTTGCAAAAAACAGGAAACAGGAAAAAATAAATCTGCTATTGCTGTTTTTACTGACGATTATCCCCTTTGTTTCCTTTGCAATGTCAGGATTTGGCGCTTTGTATGACAGGTGGGAGCTTGTCATTGACATGTATCTTGCCTTTTTGGTTGTTGACATGTTTGACGAGCTTAGAACGATTACCATACGGCAGAAGGCAGCAGTCGCGGGGACTTTTTGTGTTTTGTTTGTTCTCGGAAAGAAGCAGGATTTGCTTGATTATTATCAATTTCGGGAAACTCTGAAGTCTTACGCAATTATAATGATTGTGCTTTTTCTTTTCATACCTTTGTTAAGATTTATAAAGAAAGAACAAATCGGTGTCGGGATTTTGTTTTTGGCTGCGGTTTTTACAATCAATACAAACTGGAGAACAACGGCAAGGGATAACGATATTGAATATTTAAGGGAACGGAATGCGGTGGATGAATTAATTGGAAGTGAGCCACAGGATGTATTTTACCGTATCGACAATGAACGGGCTTTTGCAGAACCCAGACTTCAGATGAATATTTCCATGTTTCGCGGATATTGCGGAACAATGCAGTATTTGAGCATCAGCAATCCGTATTATGTGAAAAGCTTTCGAAGGTGGGATATTTCCTCAGGCGGTTTTAACGTTTCTGGACTTGACCAAAGAACTGTTTTGGAAACAATGTGTGCTGTTAAATATTTTGTCGTCAGGACGGAATATGCAAGTATTGTTCCATATGGCTTTGCGTATGTAAAATCTACCGCAGATGGCGAATGGAGCCTTTATGAAAATACAAATGTTCTGCCGATCGCGTATACCTATGACGCTGTTTATGATACCGGATTATATGACAAGATGAACGGATTGGAAAAACAGTCGGTAATGCTGCATGCTGCTGCAGTCCGGGAATATGAAGGGAACATAGAACCGTTAAAAACTTTGGAAAATGAATTGATAGAAGGAAGCTATACCGTTTCAGATGAAAATGGTCTGTTAATCGATGACGATGTGATACAGGTTGATAAGGGGGACAGTATCATTCTTACCACACAGCTTAAAAGTGATTGCGAGAACTGTTTATTGTTTACAGGGGAGAACCGTTTTAGCGCCCAAATCAGTATTGAGGATGGTTACACAAAAAGCGGTATTTCCGATCCGCCCATTATTATCAATTTAGGGACGACACAATCGGATAAAATGATTCAGATTAAGCATACTTTTTCCAAAGCAGCAAGGATAAACAGAAAGGATATCCATATTGTATATCATGATTTGTCAAAATATTGTCAATATACAGATGCGTTAAAAGAAGACACGGATGGCAGATTTCAGGTGAGTACAAATACTATTTGCGGTCAAGTAAATTTAAAAAATGATAAAATATTGTGTTTTTCCGTTCCATATGCGAAAGGATGGCATGCTGCCATAGATGGAGAAGAAGCAAAGACATATTTGGCAAATGATTTGTTTATAGGAATAGAGGTTCCAAAAGGTCAGCATGAAGTTAAACTGTATTACATTACTCCCGGTATAAGGATTGGAGCTGCCATATCCGCGATATCACTGATTTGTGTTGCGATATATTTGTTTTTACACTATAAGGGAAAGCGGACGATTTAAAAATTTATCTTGCCAAAAACGATTGTATCATATATGATAAAATCAGATACACAACTGGCGGAAACAGTATCTGTGAGCTTAAAAAATACTGCCGATACTGCGTAGGGCAACCTACAGGGAGTGTATGAACGTTGAAAAGCCGACCGTCTGGGCAGTGTTATATTTGTGTGCCTGGACGGTCTTTTTATGTACAACTTGAAAACGTTTTTATCATTACATAGGAGGTTTTGAGAATGAAGATGTTATCACTGGAACAGGAGCTGAAGGGAAATGCTTACCCTGGCAGAGGAATTGTTATCGGTAAGACAAAGGATGGGAAAAAGGCGGCAATCGCTTACTTTATTATGGGAAGAAGCGAGAACAGCAGAAACCGCGTGTTTGTGGAAGATGGCGAGGGCATTCGCACGCAGGCGTTTGACCCTTCTAAGCTAAGTGACCCAAGTCTGATTATTTATGCACCGGTCCGTGTGCTTGGCAACAAAACGATTGTCACAAACGGCGATCAGACAGATACGATTTATGAACTGATGGACAAGCAGCAGACGTTTGAACAGGCATTGCGCACGAGGGAATTTGAGCCGGACGCGCCTAATTACACGCCGAGAATATCAGGGATTCTGCATATTGAGAATGGCAGCTATAACTATGCAATGTCGATTTTAAAGAGCAATAACGGCAATCCCGACGCCTGCAACCGATACACGTTTGCATACAGCAATCCCGCAGCGGGTGAGGGACATTTCATTCATACGTACATGGGTGACGGCAATCCGCTTCCAAGCTTTGAGGGTGAGCCAAAGCTTGTGGATATTCCAAACGACATGAATGCATTTGGCGATATGGTGTGGAACAGCTTAAATGCTGACAATAAGGTATCCCTTTTTATCCGTTTTATTGATATTGAAACGGGAAAATATGAAACAAAAATTTATAATAAAAATGTGTAAATATTGGGAAAGGAGCAGAGTACAATGAAAGAATTAGAGTTGAAATACGGTTGTAATCCCAATCAAAAGCCTTCTAAAATCTATATGAAGGACGGCGAGCTTCCGATTGAGGTGCTGAACGGCAAGCCGGGATATATCAATTTCCTTGACGCGTTCAACGGCTGGCAGCTTGTGAAGGAATTAAAGAAAGCGACGGGACTTCCGGCGGCGACTTCGTTTAAGCATGTGTCACCTGCGGGGGCGGCAGTAGGGCTTCCCTTGTGCGATATAGGGCGCAAGATTTACTGGGTCGATGATATGGGGGATTTGTCCCCGCTTGCGTGCGCATATGCAAGGGCAAGAGGTGCAGACAGAATGTCTTCGTTCGGTGATTTTATTGCGTTATCGGACGTGTGCGACGTTGATACGGCAAGGCTGATTAAGCGTGAGGTATCGGATGGAATTATTGCGCCGGGATATGAGCCGGAGGCGCTTGAAATTCTGAAGGCAAAGAAAAAGGGTAATTATGCGGTCATTCAGATTGATGCTGACTATGTGCCAGGTCCCGTGGAAACAAAAGATGTTTACGGAATTACGTTTGAGCAGGGCAGAAATGAGCTTGTGATTGACGACGCGCTGTTTTCGAATGTGGTGACGGAAAATAAGGATATTCCCGAGCAGGCAAAAATGGATCTTGCGATTGCGATGATTACGTTAAAATATACACAATCAAATTCCGTGTGCTATGTTAAGGACGGACAGGCAATCGGTATCGGCGCGGGACAGCAGTCACGCATTCACTGTACGAGGCTTGCGGGCAACAAGGCGGATAACTGGTTTTTGCGCCAGCACCCGAAGGTACTGAATCTGCCGTTCAAGGAGAAAATCGGGCGTGCCGACAGGGACAACACGATTGATGTATATATGAGCGACGATGATATGGACGTGCTTGCGGACGGCATATGGGAGAATTTCTTTACCCAAAAACCGGAAGCGCTTACAAGGGAAGAAAAGCGGGCATGGCTTGACCAAATGACGGACGTGGCGCTTGGTTCGGACGCATTTTTCCCGTTTGGCGATAATGTGGAGCGGGCTCACAGAAGCGGCGTGAAATATATTGCGCAGCCGGGCGGTTCGATTCGGGACGATAATGTGATTGAAACATGCAATAAATACAATATGGCGATGTGTTTTACAGGAATTCGGCTGTTTCATCATTAATCAGAGAATTTTATCAGGAGTGGACAGACGCATTGGCGATGAAAAGTCGGTGCGTCTTTTCTTGGTAACTATGCGTTTGGACGGTTTATGCCGGTGAAAATGTGAGAATATAACAAAGGTGAGGTAAAAAGGCGTGATACAGGAGTTGAAAACCGGGATTTATCACAATGAATACAGGGAGCAGAGTCCTGCGGCGGGAGATTACATAATCTTTGCGAAAGGGCGCAGTGTGCTTGTGAAAAAAGAATGCAGCACAATCATATTTCCCCGTTTTGAAGAGATTGTTTCAGAAATGGTTTACATATACTTATTCGAAATTGACATAAACGGGAAAATGCAAAAATTCTTTCTTGGCGAGGCGGACAGGGTTCCTGACGGTTTACGAAACGACTATGATTACGGTCAACAGAATATGTTTCGCACAAAGGGACCGGATTACATGGCGTTTGCCGGAATTACGGCATGTCAGCTTGCAAACTGGTATGCATCGGTGAAATTCTGCGGCGCTTGCGGAGCAAAGCTTTTGCATGACAAAAGGGAGCGTATGATGCGTTGTCCAAAATGCAATGCCATGCACTATCCAAAGATTTCTCCCGCAGTGATTGTGGGGGTGATTGACCGCGCGCGGGGGAAAATCCTGATGACGAAATATGCGGGGCGCGAATATAAGAAATATGCGCTGATTGCAGGATTTACGGAGATTGGCGAGACGGCGGAGGATACGGTCCGGCGCGAAGTCTTGGAGGAAACAGGTGTTCATGTGAAACATGTGCGCTACTATAAGAGTCAGCCGTGGTCTTTTTCGGATACGCTGCTGTTGGGATTTTACTGCGATTTGGATGGGGATGGGCAGATTTGCATTGACGAGGAGGAGCTTTCGTTGGGAGAGTGGCTTTCCCCGGAGGAAATTCCGACGGAGTATGACGGGATTAGTTTGACGAACGAGATGATTATGCGGTTTAAGAACGGGCTGGAATAGGGTAAAAAATAATCAAGTTTTTCATGTTTTGAAAAACTTGATTATTTTTGGCTAAATGCCGGTGGCCGGACTTGAACCGGCACGAGGTTGCCCCCGGCAGATTTTGAGTCTGCTGCGTCTGCCATTCCGCCACACCGGCGTTTCATAACGCTTGTCGTAACGACAAAAAATATGATAACACATTTTGACAATTTAGGCAAGTATTATTTCAAAAATATTGTGGAAATATTTTTTGTTTTTTCTATAGACTTTTTTTTAATTAGTGATAAGATAGTGACTTGACAAAAAATGTTTTATGAAAAAGGGTTTAGAGGAGTACATTATGAATAAGGAAAAAAGCAAGGTTTCATGGACAAAAATTTTTAAGAGTTTAAACGGCACAAAGGACATGACGGACGGCAAACCGATGAAGCTGATATTGGAGTTCGGGCTGCCGTTGCTGTTTGGTCTGATTTTCCAGCAGATGTATAATATGGTGGATTCAATTATCGTTGGCAAAAAGCTTGGTGTGGACGCGCTTGCGGCGGTCGGCTCGACGGGGTCTATCAACTTTATGATACTGGGTTTTTGTATTGGGGTCTGTAACGGCTTTGCAATTCCCGTCGCGCAGACGTTCGGTGCAAAGGATTTTTCCAATCTAAAGAAATATATTACAAACGGCGCATTTGTAGCGGTTGTATTTGCAGCGGTAATGACGGTGATTGTAGGAATTTTTACAAGGCAGATTTTGATTGTGATGGATACGCCGGAGGCGATTTTGGATCAGGCATATTCCTACATATTCATTATCTTTATGGGCATTCCCGCAGCATTCCTCTACAATTTGGTGTCGGGTATTCTGCGTTCGCTTGGCGACAGTGTGACGCCTGTTATCTTTTTGGTATTTTCATCGGTGCTCAATGTCATTCTTGACCTTTTGCTCGTGTCACCGCTTGGCGTCAGCGGGGCGGGATATGCAACGGTGATTTCACAGGCAGTTTCCGGTGTGATTTCACTGCTTTATATGATAAAAAAATATCAATCCTTAAACTTCCAAAAAGAGGACTGGCGGTTTAGCGGAAGCCATGCGGTGAAGCTTTGCTCAATGGGAGTGCCGATGGGTTTGCAGTATTCGATTACGGCAATCGGCAGCGTGATTTTGCAGGCGGCGGTAAACTCAATGGGCGAAGTGATTGTTGCTGCGGTGACGGCAGGTAGCCGAATCAGTATGCTGGCATGCTGTCCGTTTGATGCGATGGGGTCGACAATGGCAACTTTCGGCGGTCAGAATGTTGGTGCCGGAAGGCTTGACAGGGTTGACAAGGGCTTAAAAGATTGCACAAAGCTTGGAATTGCGTATGCAGTTATCGCTTTTTTGTTTATGGTTGTGTTTGGGAAGAGGATGGCGCTGCTGTTTCTTGACAGTCCTACGGAGGAAATCATAAAGTATATTTACTATTTCGTTCTTGCAAACTCGGGAGCATATATTTTGCTTGCGCTTGTCAATATTGTTCGGTTTATGATACAGGGGTTAGGTTTTTCTACCTTTGCAATTCTTGCGGGCGTGGCGGAAATGATTGCAAGAGCGATATCGGGGTTTGTCTTGGTGCCGCATTTCGGGTATCTGTTTGTGATTTTGGCAAGTCCGCTTGCGTGGATTTTTGCGGACGCATTTTTGGTGCCTGCGTATTTTCATGTCATGAAGAAGTTACGGGCGCAGCTGCAAAAAGAAGAATAAGAAGGATAAACAGCGTCGGGAGGTTATCTGCTTTCCAACGCTGTTTTTGGCGGAAACCGTTATTGAAACCGTCTGTCAATGCATGCCTTAATAATTTCCGCGCATTCCGCATATGCACTGAACGTGGAAGTGTCGAGGCATATATCGTAATGTTCGGGATTTTCCCAGTCACGTCCCGTATGGAACCGATAGTATTCACGGCGGTTTTTGTTGGCTTGGTTAATGTGTTTTTGTGCCTCTTTTTCGGTGATGTCAAGTCGTTTCATTTCATTTTTGACACATACGTCAAAGGGGGCGTACAGAAAAATCCGAAGAAGGTTCGGACAGTCCTTTAAGACATAATCGCCTGCGCGTCCGACGCACACAAGGGACTCATTTTCGGCAAGCTCCTTTAAGGTTTTCGCCTGACAGTTAAAGAGATTGTCCTCTCGGGTATAGTCGTCGCTGTGCGGTGAGATAATCTCGCCAGCGTACACTTTTTTGGAGATTTTATAGAGCAGGCTTTTATTATTGCTTTCATCTGCCTGATGAAACAAAGCCTCATTGATGCCGCTTTTTTGTGCCGCAAGTGCAAGCAGTTTTTTGTCATAGAGGGAAATACCGTATTCCTCACATAAAAGTTTGGCAATCGGCGTACCGCCGCTGCCGCAGGTTCTTGCAATTGTTACTGCAAAACGCTTCATATACATCATCCTTTCGTCTAATCTGCCTGATTTCCTGATTATATATTATAGTATGACATATTTTTCAAATATTTTCAAATGAAACCGATAAATGATAATTACTCTTTTCTTTATTTCATCAGAAAAGAATGATATAATTTTTTAACGGAACATGCCAAATGCAGGCTTATAGTATTCCGGGGAAGAAAGGGGTGTGTCAAAGTGCATATTTTTGTGGCGGAAGACGAGAAAGTTGTGCGCAGGGAATTGAAGATTTTGCTGGAAAATGCGCTCTATCGGGTGACTGTGGCGGAAACGTTTGATTCGCTGGAACAACAGGTTTTAGACGCGCGTCCTGATTTGGTTCTCTTAGATATCAATTTGCCGGATGTCTGCGGGTTTGATGTGTGTAAAAACCTTCGTGCCAAGTCGGATATTCCGATTATATTCCTAACAAGCCGTACGGACGCTATGGACGAGCTCAACGGAATGCTTGGGGGCGGGGACGATTACATTACGAAGCCTTATCAGGCATCTATTCTGCTTGCGCGGATTGCGGCTGTGTTGAAGCGGACGCGGCACGGGGAGCATGAGCACACGGGCACGTTGTCCTGCGGCGGTGTTGTTTTGGACAGTGCAGGATGCAGACTGTCGGTTGGGGACAAGGGCGTAGAGCTGACGAAAAATGAAATGAAAATTCTCCAGTATCTTTTTATGCATGCGGGTGTGTATGTGCCAAGAATGGATTTGATTGAGCATCTGTGGGATAATCAAATGTATATTGATGACAATACCTTGAGCGTCCATGTGGCGCGCATCCGCGAAAAACTGCGGGAGCTTGGTGTAGCGGATTTGATTGGGACGAAGCGGGGAATGGGGTATCGGGTATGAGGATCTTGACATTTCTAAAAGACAGGTGTCTGCTGCTTTTGCTCCATGTGGTCTGTATGGCGCTGCTGTTTGGATTCTTACGTATGACAGGGTACACAAGGGATTGTGCTGTGCTGATTTTGCTTGTGTGGGGATTGGTTTTGACGGTGTTTTTGGCGGTGTCGTATTTGGAACGGAGATGGTATTTTGGGAAAGTTGAGGAGATTTTGGGGCAGGTTGACCGACCGTATTTGTTGGGAGAACTGATTCCCAATTCGTTTCGGCTGGAAGACAGACTATATCAGGAAATGATACAAAGGTCAAACAAATCCGTCATTGAGAAAATAAAGCAGCTTGAGGAACAGCAAAAGGAGTATCGGGAATACATCGAACATTGGGTTCATGAGGTGAAGGCGCCGATTACGGGGATTGCGTCTATCTGTGAGAATTACAGGAAAAGCGGGGGCGGCAGGGATTGTCCAAAAGTGCTTATCCGGAAGGCATTTACGGATATTTTGCAGGAGAACTGCAGGATTGAGAATGATGTGGAAATGGCATTGTATTTTGCAAGGAGTGAGAATGTTTATCAGGATTATTTTATTGCGCAGACAAACCTTGCCGAAGCGGCATATGAGGCGCTGGCAAAAAACAGGCTGCTTTTTATCCAAAACCAAGCCTGCGCCAAGGTGGATTGTCCGGATTTGGCGTATACGGACCAGAAATGGATTGTTTTTATTTTAAACCAATTGCTGCTAAACAGCGTAAAATACCAAGAAAAACATTTGTTTGTTAATATTTATACAAAGACGGGGAACGGCTGCGTGCAGTTGGTAGTCGAGGATAACGGATTTGGGATTCCAGCAGAGGAACTGCCCCGTATTTTTGAGAAAGGGTTTACGGGAAGCAATGGGAGGCGTGTCGGAAGTTCTACGGGAATGGGCTTGTATCTGTGCCACAAACTGTGCAAAAAACTGGGGATCAGAATTTTTGCACAGTCAGAATATGGCAGCGGAACAAAGATGATTTTGGAATTCCCGGTGGGGGATTTTATCATATATGCAAATCAAATGCGGTAGCTTGAGGCTTTACATCCTCTGTTTTCTGTGCGAATCTTTCATTTTCGTAAGAATAATTTAAGAAAAAGCAATACTAAAACCAGCTTCAAACTGTTAAACTGTACATATGCCAAAGCTGTCATCTTTTAAATGCTAAATGGCAAAAGCAGATCGTGGGAGTGATAATGTTTAGCCTTAACAGCACAAACCTACAGGCTAAGAAAGGAGTATGGTTAGAAGCATGGAAGCATATATCAGTGTATATGATGTTGAAAAATATTACGGAAAAGGGGAAATGGTGACAAAGGCGGTTGACAGGGTTTCCTTTAACGTTGCGCAAGGCGAATTTGTTGGCGTGATGGGCGCGTCGGGGTCGGGTAAGACGACGCTGCTCAATCTGCTTGCGGCAATTGACCGCGTAACCGCGGGACATATTTTCTACGGGGAAACGGATATTACGGAACTGTCTGACGACGGGCTTTCCGATTTCCGCAGGGAAAACCTTGGCTTTGTTTTCCAGGACTACAATCTGCTTGACACGCTGACAATTGAGGAAAATATTTTACTCGCGCTTGCCTTACAGAGTGGAGCAAAACAGGAAGTACAACGGCAGTGTGACGAGATGCTTTCTCTGCTTGGGATTGCTGATATCAAGAACAAGTTCCCGTACCAGGTATCGGGCGGGGAGAAGCAACGCTGTGCCTGTGCGAGGGCTTTGGTGAACCAGCCGAAGCTGATTTTGGCGGACGAGCCGACGGGTGCGCTGGATTCCCATTCCGCACAGGTTCTGATGGAAACGTTTGTGGAGTTAAATACGTCTAAAAATGCCACGATTTTTATGGTTACGCATGATGCGTTTTCAGCAAGCTATTGCGGGCGGATTTTATTTTTGAAGGACGGTAATATTTTTCATGAGCTTGTGCGGGGCACAAAGGAGCGGAAACTGTTTTTTCAGGAAATACTGGACGTGCTTTCCCTGACGGGGGGAATATACTATGAATAATAAGCATTTGTTTACCATACTTGCGTTTCGCAACATGAAACGTCTGCTGAGGGATTATTTGGTGTATGTTCTGACACTCATGCTTGTCACTGCACTGATGTATGCATTCAACAGTCTGATTTTTCAGGATGATTTGAAGGCAGCGATTGGGACGGACGACGGGTGGATGGCGTTTTTGCTTGTGCTGGCAATGGGATTTATTGTATGGATTCTGGCATGGCTTGTGCGCTACATGATGCGGTTTATCATGGAAAAGCGAAGCGGCGAGTTCGGGATTTACCTGTTGCTTGGCATGAAAAACCAAATGATTTTTAAACTGTACCAAAGGGAGAATGCTTTCCTTGGCATTGCGGCGTTTATTCCGGGGCTTTTTTGCGGGATTTTGTTACGGGAGCTTTTGCTTGCCGTATTGTATGGAATGCTGCAGATAGACTATCGGCTGCGCATTCGGTTTCATGGTGGTACGTTTCTTGTGACGACGCTTTGCTATGCGGGATGTTTTTGTTTGGCGATGTGGCATTGCAGGCGGAAATTTCGGAAAATGAACATATGTTCACTCATAAATGCAAGACGCCAGAATGAGGAAATCAGCGAGCGGCATCAAAAAGCAAAACAGCTTTTGTTTCCGATTTCGGTATTGTTTCTTCTTTCTCTTAGAAGAATGATTACCGGATTGGACAATATGGGAAAGATAACACTGTTTCTGATTTGCCTTGTGCTTGCAATCTATCTTTTTTATATGGGGCTTTCGGCTTGGATTGTCTGTTATATCAGAAAAAAGGGAGCCGCCATATACCGCGGACAGAACCTGTTTTTACTGCGGCAGTTTGCCTCGAAGCTTAGCGCCATGCAGTTTACGATGGGGACGCTGACCGCACTGTTTACTCTTGCGCTGATGGGGACAACCATCGCACTGATGCTCAATGCGTATCAGACAACAGCGCTTGTGGAGAAGGCGCCGTTTGACGTCCAGTTATACAATGCCGACATTCACAAGGATTTTTCGAGGGAGTTTGCGCTGATTGAACGCGAGGTTCCAATTGCCAAAAGCCATGCGTACCATATTTATACGGACGGGAATGATCAGGTAAATGTTTGGATGTACACGCATTTGGAAACATGGGGCGCAATGTTTTTAAAGGAGGACGGGAACCCGGACTTGGAGAAAATCAGACAGGAACAGATTGCGTACTGTGCATACGATACGTATATGCGGCTTTCGGATTACAATGCGCTGCGGCTAATGCTTGGCTATGAGGCGGTTTCCTTGGGGGAGGGGCAATATGCGGTGCACCTGAAAAGGCGGCTTCACAGGGAGGCGCAGAATATTGGCGAGGGGCTGGAAATTTTGGATGCTTCCGAAACGAAGGCGCTGCAGCTTGCGGGGATTTATGACGAGCCATTTTCGCAGGACGGGCATAACGGCGGGGATTATTTAATCATTGTGCCGGATGCGGTGGCTGCGCGCATGAAGCCGTATTATTCGGAGCTTGTCGTCAAGCTGAAAGGGGTGGCGCCTATGGGATTATCGAAAAAACTGGAGGCGCTTTCTGTAGAGGAGAAGGAGACATGGCAGTCGGAATATGATGTGTTGTATAGCGCCTGCGGCGGTTCGGACAATTTTTTCAATTGTGCCGTTGCCAACCTGGTGCGCGACAATGCGCTTTCTGCGGCAAAATATATGCTGGTGTCCATGATGCTCCCAATGGTTTATGTCGGGTTAGTGTTTGTCTGTGTGGCAGTTACGGTGCTGTCCGTACAACAGCTTAGCGATTCCGCAAAGTACAGGTTCCGCTATGATGTGCTTTGGAAGCTGGGGCTGAATGCGGCACAGGTGGACCGCGTGATTTTCCGGCAACTTTTTGCCTATTACCTGTGTCCTGTGATTTTGGCGATTGTTATCAGCAGCATGGTGCTTTCCGTAAGCCGTATTTTTGTCAGCATAACAGGGCTTTCTGCGCCATACGGTGTCTTTTTCCTGTATGGCACCGGGCTGTTTTTGGGAGTATATCTTGTCTATTTTACACTGACGTATGTGGGCTTTCGGCGAAATGTGTCAGGGCGGCTTTACACCTTTTCCATAATTTGATATGATTAAGCCATGCTAGAATTGAATAACTAATAATAAGGGTGCAAGGTCTGTCGATTCAGCGCCCTTTTATGTTATATCGTGGAAATGGCAAGTGATAAAATACGGAGAAAACTTATATCAAAGAGGTGAAAAAGTGGGGAAAACGAAGCGAATGAAACAAACATTGTGGCTGTGTGTGGCGGCTTTGATATGGATTAGCTTTGGCTTTGGGTATTTGCAAGGCAGGCGGCATACGATGCCAAAGGAGAATCAATTACAGTATGGCGTTACAGAGCAGAATTTAAGTATTCAATCCATCTCGTGGAAGGATTATCCCGCATACCGGGAACTGACATTTTCAATCGACGGCAATATTTCGTTCCACACAAAAGCAGATGGGATTGTTACCTTCTCGGAGCTTGCAGATTCAAACAAAATGGAAGAAACCGGCAGAAAGCGCAGATTTTTCATGGACAAGGGTTCAGTACAACGCTATGATATCGTCACATATCAAATGCGCAATGAAAAAGCAATGGTTAACATTCCAAAAACAGAGAAAGAGAATCCCATTTCTTCCATAACAGACAACAGCTATTATCTGACCTTCCACGAAAATGAAGACGCTTACCCTGCGGGTTGTATCCGTGTAATGGATACTGTTTATGAGCCGTGGACAGCGCAGCAAATCAGAGCTTCCACGGCAAACATGGAAGCCTACCTGTCCGTCTTTTCCCTAAGCGGCACTTACGACAGCGTAAAACCATTACACCAAAAGACACCAAAGGAAGGGATTTCAATAAAAAAAGAAACAGGAACCTGCCTGGACTGCACATTGGCAAACAATACCCAAAAGGACTGGAATTATGAACAATCCCTGCCGCATATTGAACTATGGTATCGAGGTATTTGGATAGAGTTGAGCGCACCGTTTGACAATAACTTAACAATCGGGACACTAAAACCGTCCGAAACAAGGCAGTATGAAATCCCCTTGGAAACAATAAAGCAGTATCCGAGGCTTTTTCCGGGAATTTACAGGCTGGTCCTTTATGGGGAACACAGCGAATTTGTCATAAGCGCTCCGTTTTTTTATGCATAACCTTGTACAGGGGAAATAAGCCGCGAAAGCCCAATAAAAAAGCAGTAAATTCACAGTGAATTGTCAGATTTTACTTGTCATTGTATACAGTACTGCGTTATAATAATCCTAATACAATAGATTGACAGGACGTTAGACCAAAAGACCGGTCATGAAACGGGGGCTGAAAGATGAAAAAAGTAGCATTACTTTCAGATGGCTGGAAGAGACTGATCACCTATGCATGGGTGGACGGCATGATGCAGTACATAGCAGCAAGTGATGAGGAAATCTGCCTGTATCAGTACAACTGTCATGGAAACTGGAGCCACGACGAAAAGCACAATTACGGAGAATACAATATTTACACGCTACCCGATTTGGCGGAATTTGACGGGATTATTATGGATTGTACCAATATCGCGGACAATGACGTGTTTGACAGGCTGGTGGAGCTGATTCGCAAAAGCAAAAAGCCGGTTGTGAGTATCGGAAACCACATAGAGGGTTTTTATTATGCGGGGATTGACAACAAAAAGCCGATTGCGGATATGATGGAGCATTTGTATGATCAGCATGGTTGCAGGAAATTTGTCTTTGCGGGCGGTCCGAAGGGCAATTATGAGAATGAGCTAAGGGTGCTGTCCTATCAGGAAAGCCTTGACCGTTTCGGACTGTCGCGGGATGATAATCCCGTATGGTACGGCGATTACGACTTCTCTACGGGAATCCAATATTTTGAACGCTATCTTGCGGGCTTTGCAGGGAAAGAGGTGACATTCCCTGATGTTTTTGTCTGCGCGAATGATAATATTGCGGCAGGGTTTTGCTATAAGGCGCAGGAATGCGGCTATGAAATTCCAAAGGATTTTCGGATCACAGGCTTTGACAATCTTGACAAGGCAGTTTACTTTGATCCGCAGATTACGACAGTCAGTCATATGCGGGAGCATATCGGAAACAAGACAATGGAGATTTTGGCGGACGTGTGGGCAGGCAAAGAGACGCCGGTGAATCATTTCATGCCGTCGGAGTGTGTGTTCTCGGAAAGCTGCGGCTGTCCGAACAGCGGACGGCTTGATTACAGGCAGTATGCGAGAAATCAGGTAATTTACGAGGTCGAGCGGCTTAAGCGCGAGGAGCAGCTTACACAGTTTGAGAGCGATATCATTCAGTGTGAGAATTATGATGCGTTATCCGGCCAGATAGCGAAATATTTTATGAGCCTGGAATGCGACGGTTACGCGATTGTACTGGACCGGAAACTGTATGAGGGCGTGGTGGAAAGCGCCTTTATGACAAGCGGCTATGACTGGGAGAATCTTACGGTGGCGTACGCAACGGAGGGCAACCGTTTTTTGACGTTGAAAAATCCAAAGGAGCTTCTTGCCTATTATGGCGTTCAAGGGGCAAGATGCGCATACATGTTTTCGCCGATTCACTTTCGAGAACGGTGCGTGGGCTTCAGCATCTTAAAAAACGGCAGGTTTTTGTATAACAATCCGTATTTTTACGATATTCACAGTACGATTACAAAAACCTTGGAAAACCTATACAAAAAACGGCAGCTTGAAATGGCGAACCAAAAAATGCGCGAGATTTACAACAGGGACCAGCTTACGGGATTGTACAACCGTATTGCGTATACGGAAATGATTGAGCCTCAATACTGTATGTACTGCAGGAAAGGGAAAAAATGTGCCATTCATTTTGTGGATGCGGATAATTTTAAGCAGATTAATGATACCTTCGGGCATGAAAAGGGTGACCTGATTTTAAAGAAGATTGCACAAGTGCTTTTGGAGAAATGCAGAAAGGACGGTTATGTGTACCGCTATGGCGGGGACGAGTTTATCGCCTTTTTCCCTGTGGATACGGACGAGGACGCAGGCGCGTTTAAGGAGGAAGTGGTCACAGAACTAGAAAAAAATGACATTCTTGTCAGTATCGGCATGATTGTGACCGATCCTGCGGCGGGAAAGACATTTCAGGATTACATGAAGGCAGCGGACGCGGAGATGTACCGTGTTAAGGCGGAGCGGAAAAAGAAAAAAGAGCCGTTTTAAAAAGAAAAAAATGGCAACATAATCCCCACAAAAAATACAGAAAATAGGATAGCAGCGAAAACGAAATAAATTGGTTTTTGATGCACGGAAATGGGGGATTATCATGGATTTTACGGATGGAATGCAGCAGGCAAGCCTGCCGCTTGGTCTGTCGTTCGGTCTTGCGACGGACAAAAATGCGTTGGACAATTACAGCAATCTTACGGAGTATGAAAAGGAGAAGCTGATTGCGGAGAGTAAATCGGTGAAGAGCAAGGATGAAATGCAACAGCTTATCCAAAAAATCAGCGACGGGGAAAGCATGATGTAATGAAAAGTGTAACAGCATATATTCTTTAGGGAAGTGGGTGCGATGCGAGGATTTGCATCGCACCCACTTTGATTGCAGGTTGTTTAGCCTGTATTTTTTGTGGCATTTTTCACAAAAAATCGCGCAATAAACTGTAAAAAAGAGAAATTTTTCAAAAAATTCCAAAAATTCAGTCAATTATTCTTTTAAATTAAAAAAACTTGATGTATGATAGTAGTGTAAACATATTATGGAAACATACAAGGTGTTAAGAGGATATCAATGGATTGTAAAGAAACACAGCGCTATATCCATTCATTTTTAAAAGAAGAATTGGATTGGGGAATGGCGCAGGAATTTGTAGAGCATGTGCGTTCCTGCAATGAATGCATGGAGGAGCTTACAATAGAATATCTTTTATCCGAGGGTATGAGCAGGTTAGAAAATGCGGATGATATTGATGTGCAAAAAGAACTGGAGGAAATGCTGAACCGAACCATGACCAAGGTCAAACGGAAAAAGCAGCTTAAGGCCGGTCTTTTTATGCTAATATCCATGCTGTTTTGCATCATTCTTTTGGGAGGTACATGATGAGTAAAATTGTGTTAATAGATGGCCATAGTATCCTGAACAGGGCATTTTACGGTGTGCCAGTGCTGACAAATTCAGCAGGGCTCCATACCAATGCGGTCTATGGTTTTTTAAATATCTTATTTAAAATTTTGGATGAAGAAAATCCTGATTATCTGACAGTTGCTTTTGATGTGAAGGCACCCACTTTTCGACATAAGATGTATAAAGAATATAAAGGGACAAGAAAACCGATGCCCGAGGAGCTTCATGAGCAGGTGCCTGTATTGAAAGAAGTTCTGACCGCGATGGGAATACAGATCGTGGAAAAGGCAGGCTATGAGGCAGACGATATCTTGGGGACCATTGCAAAGCGTTCCGAGAAAGATGGCATGGAGGTAGCGCTTGTATCGGGAGACCGGGATTTGCTCCAAATAGCATCAGACCATATCAAAATACGAATCCCAAAAACAAAAGGCGGGAAGACGGAAATTGAGGATTACTACGCAGATGATGTAAAGAAAGCGTATCAGGTGACACCCGTTCAGTTTATTGAACTAAAGGCGTTAATGGGCGATACGGCGGACAATATTCCCGGAGTACCAAAGGTTGGGGAAAAAACAGCGACAGAGCTGATGACAACATACGGATCTATTGAGGAAATTTATGCGCATATTGAGGAGCTGTCAAAAAAGAGCATCAGAGAGAGCCTTGCGAATAACAGAGAGCTCGCTGATTTGAGTAAGCAGCTTGCAACGATTGATACCGATGCCGATATTGACTTTTCATTTGACAAGGCAAAGATTGGTGATTTGTTTACGCCGGAAGCATACGATCTTTTAAAAAAACTGGCATTCAAAAATATGCTTTCGCGTTTTGAAAATCTTGGCGCAAAAGAACAGGAAACAGTGTCCGGACAAGAGATTTTGATTACGGAAATCAAAACAAAACAACAGCTTAAAGATGTCATACAAAATATAATTGGATACGGCAGTGCAGCAGTTCGCTTTATCAATATAGCGCAACAGGATGCAGGGGCTTTTCATGAGAGCAAAAACGGTCAGATGTTTTTGCAGCTTGAAGGCAGTAAAGCACATTTTGGCTGTCTTCTGTATAGTAAGGCAGAGGAAAAAAAAGTTTATTTTGTCGAGAACGAGGACAATATTACTCAAAATGATATTCAATCACAGTTAGAACGGGTTCTTACTGCGGAGCATATGACACTTGGCTGTTTTGAAATCAAAAAGGACTACAACAGTCTATTGACTGACAAATTTAGGTTCGACACAGCCAACTCATCACATACCATTACGAAAAATATATTTGACTGTAAAATCGCCGCATATCTGATGAATCCACTGAAAAATAATTATGAGATTGCAGATATTGCAGGTGAATACCTAAACAGCACACTAAAAAGCTGGTCAGAGGTGTTTGGAAAATCTGATATACAGAATGCATATACGGCAAACAAAACGGATTTGATCAATCACCTTGCGAGAGAAGCGGTTGTGCTTGGACATGCAGCAGAGTTTCTTGCGCAGGCGCTCGCTCAACATGGAATGGCGAAGCTGTTTCGGGAGCTTGAGATGCCGCTGACTTATGTACTTTATGATATGGAGCAGGAAGGGATTCTTGTAAAGCCGGAGGAACTGAAAGCGTATGGGGAAGCGCTTACAGGAAGAATCCGTGAACTGGAACAGAAGATTCATAAGGCTGCAAACGAACCGTTTAATATAAATTCCCCCAAACAGCTTGGCGAAATCCTGTTTGAAAAGCTAAAACTGCCGGGAGGCAAGAAGACAAAAACGGGTTATTCCACGGCGGCAGATGTGCTGGAAAAGCTGGCTCCAAAATATCCGATTGTAAACGATATTTTAGAGTACCGCGGACTTACAAAATTAAAGTCCACCTATGCGGACGGGCTTGCCGCCTTCATTGATCAAAATAACAAAATACACACGAATTTTCATCAGACAATTACTGCAACCGGCAGGCTCAGCTCTACGGAACCGAATTTGCAGAACATTCCAATGCGGATGGAGCTTGGACGGCGTATCCGGAAAGTATTTGTCCCACAGGAAGGCTGCATCTTTATGGATGCCGACTATTCGCAGATTGAGCTTCGCGTACTTGCCCATATGTCAGGCGACGCACAGCTGATTGAGGCATATCAGATGGACGAGGATATTCACCGGATCACGGCATCTAAGGTGTTCCACACACCGTTTGAGGAGGTTACGGATTTACAACGAAGGAATGCAAAGGCGGTAAACTTTGGAATCGTTTATGGAATCAGTTCGTTTGGCTTAAGCCAGGACTTAAGTATTTCGCAAAAAGAGGCAAAGGTTTATATTGACGAGTATTTTAAAACGTATCCCGGTATCAAAGGATTTCTTGAGAAGCTGGTAACGGATGCAAAGGAGAAGGGATACTGTGAAACCATGTTTGGAAGGCGAAGACCTGTTCCGGAACTGAAATCCTCAAACTTTATGCAGCGTTCATTTGGAGAGCGTGTAGCGATGAACTCGCCGATTCAGGGAACGGCGGCGGATATTATCAAAATTGCGATGCTGAATGTATATGATGCGTTAAAACAAAAAGAATTAAAATCGAAACTGATTTTACAGATCCACGATGAACTTTTAATTGAAACGAGACAGGATGAGGTTGAAACAGTGCGCACGATACTTACGAATGAGATGCAGAATGCGTGCAGCCTTGCCGTAAAGCTTGAAACGGATCTTCATACGGGGACGGACTGGTATGAGGCAAAATAAAATGGTATGGGAAATATAGGTTGTAAAATGAAAATCATAGGTATAACAGGTGGCGTCGGTGCAGGGAAGACACAGGTACTTTCCTACATTGGCGAACATTTCAAATGCAGAATTATCAGGGCGGATGAAACGGCACATCTTTTATATGAAAAGGGACAGGCATGTTACCAGGCGCTTGTGGATCTCTTCGGAAAGCGGATTTTGGATGATGACGATGCAATTGACAAAAAGAAAATGGCGGAACTTATTTTTCGTGATAAGAGGCTGCTAGAAAAGGTGAATGCAATCATTCATCCTGCGGTAAAGCAATATATATTAGGGCAGATTTCTTATGAAAAAGAAAAAAAGGAGGTTGATTACTTTTTTATAGAGGCTGCACTTTTAATAGAAGAACGCTATGACCAAATAGCGGACGAGCTTTGGTATATCCATTCCGATGCGCAGATAAGGACGCAACGGCTTATACAAAGCAGGCAGTACAGTGAGCAGAAGGTATCAGACATCATGAAGGGACAGCTTAGCGAACAGGAGTTTCGTGAGCACTGTCAAAGAGTCATTATCAATAATGGCGATTTGGAGGAAACCTATCAACAAATTAATCATATAATGGGGGATGAACTATGAATCAAATGAACATGAATGAAGAAGAAACTGTGTTTGGACTTGATATTGGGACAAGAAATGTGGTAGGAACTGTGGGATTTCGGCAGGGTGAGAAATTTGTAGTTGTGGCACAGGAAATCAGGGAGCATCAAACACGTGCTATGGTAGACGGGCAGATTCATGACATCAACAGAGTTGCAGCCACAATCGCTGATATCAGACAGTCGCTTCAGGACAAAACGGGTATCAGGCTTGATGAGGTATGCATTGCAGCTGCCGGACGCGTCTTAAAGACGATGAACGTTCATACGGATATGGACTTGGATAAGGAACGCAATGTTACAAGGGATGATATGAATACGTTGATTTCAATGGGGGTCGACAATGCTTTTGCCGAGTTTCAGGAGAAAAACGACACGGATATGCATTTCTATTGTGTAGGGTATTCAGTTGTGAAATATTATATCAACGGACTTTGGATGAGCCAGCCGGAGCACCATAAGGCGAAGAAGCTTGGTGCAGATATTATTGCAACATTCCTTCCGGATGATGTGGTTGACGGTCTTTACAGTGCGGTTGAGCTTGCAGGATTAAAAGTGGCAAACCTAACGCTGGAGCCTATTGCGGCAATCCGGGTGGCAATTCCGGAGAAATTCAGGCTATTAAATATTGCTATGGTTGATGTAGGAGCAGGTACCTCCGATATTTCGATTACAGATGACGGGAGCGTGATTGCTTTTGGTATGCTGCCGTATGCCGGCGATTCCATGACGGAGCTTTTGGCAAAAACCTGTTTGATTGATTTTGCGACTGCCGAAAAAATTAAGACAGCGTCTACACAGCAGGACGAGATTAAATATGAGGATATTATGGGTACAGAGCAGATTATTACGGCTGAGGAAGTGCTTTCAATCTGTCGTCCTGAAATCGAAAAAATAGCAAAAAGTACGGCTGAAACCATCAAGGAATTGAATGGCGGAACGTCGCCGAGCGCGGTATTTATTGTCGGCGGCGGCGGAAAAATCAAGGGCTTTGATAAAAAGATTGCAGACGAGCTTGGACTGGAACCGTCACGTGTAGCAATCCGGGGAGAAGAGATTATGGGAAATATTGAATTTCCGGAGGGCGCGTTAAAGGATTCCACAATTATCACCCCGGTTGGTATCTGCCTGACACATTATGAGAAGAATAATAATTTTATTTACATAACGTTCAACGGGGAGCGTATAAAACTTTATGACAATAATAAGCTTACCGTTATGGATGCGGCAATGCAGGCGGCATTTTCACGCGACGGTCTGTTTCCTAGACGCGGTACGGATCTCCATTATACGGTCAATGGAAAGAACCGTGTTACAAAGGGGGAGCATGGCGAGAGTGCACATGTGTATGTCAACGGTGAGAGTGTAAATTTAAGTTATCAGATTAAATCAAATGATGTGATTACAATAGAAGAATCGACATTAGGGCTGCCTGCACAGGAAAAAATTGCAAATCTCGTTGACTGTAACGGTAAAATTGTTCTGAATGTGAATGGGGACGAGGTGCAGCTTCCAAAACCTGTAAGGGTAAACGGAAATATTGTAACCGGTGAATATATGATTCAGGATCAGGATGTCATTGAATTTTTGTCATACTATACACTGGAACAGTTCTGTGAGTTTATGGGTGTGTCAACGCAGGACATGGTAATCTATATTAATGCGGAAGAAGCTGCTGCTGACAGCACGATTTGCAGTACTGACAGAATTGACTTAAAGAGCAAAAAAGAGCTGGAAAGACAGCAGATTTATGAAGCGGCACAGCTTGAGGCTAAGCGCGAGAAATTTAGCGAGACCGTAAAGCGGCATATTGCTGCAGATACAAAATCTGCAGAAGAACCAAAGCCGGAAACAGCAGAAAAAACAGATTCAAAAACTGTCAAAACAGTAAATGTGTTTAAGGGCATGGTAGAAGATGCCGCAAAGGAAGAGAAGAAGGAAGAACAGAACAAAGAGGAAAAAAATACAGAGGAACATTTTGAGGAATTTAAGAAAGTAATTGTTATTGTTAACCAAAAACCTATTGTCATGAGAGGAAAAAAGAATTATACTTTTGTTGATATCTTTGATTACATCAATTTTGATACCAGCAAGATGCGCGGCTCCGGAATTGCAACACTTGTCAACGGAAAAGACGCGCAGTATACACAAGAGCTTTACAACGGGGACAAGATTGATGTATACTGGAAAGAATGAAAAAGAGAGACAAGAGGTTATAACAAATGAAAATGTGTAGTATAGCCAGCGGGAGCAGCGGCAACTGTATTTATATCGGTACGGATGCAACGCATCTGTTGGTTGATGTAGGCATCAGCGGGAAAAAGACGGTGGAGGGCTTGAACCAGCTGGGGCTTACGGGAAATGACATAGACGGTATTTTCATTACGCACGAGCACTCAGACCATATCAATGGTTTGGGTGTGATGTGCAGGAAATTCGGGATTCCCGTCTATGGAACAAAGGGCACGATTTCGGCAATCAGAGAAGTGAGTAATCTTGGGAAATTAGATGACTCACTTTTTCACGTGATACGTGCGGACGAAAAATTGATCTTAAAGGACATTACGGTAAATCCGATGAAGATTTCGCACGATGCGGCGGAGCCGGTGGCGTACCGGTTCCAGTATGGGAGCCGGCGCATGGCGGTTGCTACGGATTTGGGAATTTACGATGAATACACGGTGGAAAGCTTAAAAGGCATGGATGCGCTTTTATTGGAGGCAAACCATGATATTAACATGCTGCAGGTAGGACCGTATCCTTATTATCTGAAACAGAGGATTCTCGGAAACAGGGGACATCTCTCAAACGAGCTTTCCGGAAAGCTGTTAAGCCGTCTTTTGCACGATCATTTAAAGGCGGTCGTGTTAGGGCATTTAAGCAAGGAGAATAATCTTGCGGAGCTTGCATATGAAACGGTACGGCTTGAGATTTCCATGGCGGACAATCCTTATCGTCCGGACGATTTTCCGATTTTTGTCGCAAAACGCAGTGAGATTTCGCAATTGGTTGAAATTTAACCGGATTTTTTGTATGATAAAATAGAATTTGGATTAGGAAAGGAGTGCAGATTATGAAAAAAACAATTATAACGGTCGTTGGAAAGGATACAGTTGGTATTATTGCAAGGGTGTGTACATATCTTGCGGAGAATAAGATCAATATTTTGGATATTTCTCAGACGATTGTTGACGATTATTTTAATATGATGATGATTGCGGACATGAGCGATGCGGCAAAATCGGTGAGCGAGGTTTCCGATGATTTGGATCAGCTTGGAGCTGACATCGGCGTCATTATCCGTTGCCAAAGAGAGGAAATTTTTAACAGTATGCATAGGGTATGAGCAGTGCCAAATGATAAAACGGTAAATTGACTGCTTGCAGGCATATTTTCCGATTTATCATTTGATAGGGCGAAGCCCGGCAATTTGGAAAACCGAAGGTTTTTCAAATTGGCACTGCGGACTAAAGGAAAAGAGGGAAAGAGGATAGAATATGGAGGATAAGCGATGATAAACATTCAAGAGGTATTGGAAACCAACAAAATGATTGAGAAAGAAAACCTCGATGTGCGGACAATCACGCTCGGAATCAGCCTGCTGGACTGTATTGATTCCAATTTGGAACGGTTAAACGAAAAAATATATGATAAAATAACAAAGACGGCAAAGGACTTGGTGCCTGTAGGCGAGGCGATTGAGAAGGAATTTGGCATTCCGATTGTCAATAAGCGCATTTCCGTGACACCGATTGCACTTGTGGGCGGTGCGGCATGTAAGACATCAGACGATTTTGTGAACATTGCAAAGACGCTTGACAGGGCAAGAAAAGACGTAGGCGTTAATTTTTTGGGCGGCTATTCCGCTTTGGTTTCCAAAGGCATGACAAAGGCTGACGAGTTGCTTCTGCGCTCCATTCCAAAGGCGCTTGCCGAAACGCAGCTTGTATGCAGTTCCGTAAACCTTGGTTCGACAAAGACTGGAATTGATATGGATGCAGTGCGTCTTATGGGGGACATTATAAAAGAAACGGCAGAGCTGACAAAGGAAAATGACTCGATTGGCTGTTCCAAGCTTGTGGTATTCTGTAATGCGCCGGATGACAATCCGTTTATGGCTGGAGCGTTCCACGGAGTGACGGAGGCGGACGCAATTATTAATGTAGGAGTCAGCGGTCCGGGTGTCGTAAAGAATGCACTGGAACGTGTGCGCGGAGAGAACTTTGAGATTTTATGTGAAACGATTAAAAAGACGGCATTTAAGGTGACAAGAGTCGGTCAGCTTGTGGCGCAGGAAGCATCAAAACGGCTGGGCATTCCGTTTGGCATTGTGGACCTTTCGCTTGCGCCGACGCCTGCAATCGGCGACAGTGTGGCGGACATTTTATGTGAAATTGGTCTTGAGTATGCCGGAGCGCCCGGAACGACAGCGGCTTTGGCGTTGTTAAATGATCAGGTGAAAAAGGGCGGCGTGATGGCATCTTCTTATGTCGGCGGACTGAGCGGGGCATTTATTCCAGTCAGTGAGGATCAGGGTATGATAGACGCTGTAAACGCCGGCGCGCTTACGCTTGAAAAACTGGAGGCAATGACCTGTGTGTGTTCCGTGGGACTTGATATGATTGCAATTCCGGGAGATACAAAGGCGACGACGATTTCGGGAATTATCGCAGATGAGCTTGCAATCGGCATGATTAACCAAAAAACGACGGCGGTGCGTATTATACCTGTTGTCGGCAAGACGGTCGGAGACAATGTTGAATTTGGCGGATTGCTAGGTCACGCGCCGATTATGCCCGTCAATCAATATTCGTGTGATGCGTTTGTCAACCGCGGGGGAAGAATTCCAGCGCCGATACACAGCTTTAAAAATTAACAGGAACAATCGAGTAGGGGAGTGCCCTTCTCACCTACTCGCCGCGCCGGGCGTCCGCCAGCTTGCTGGCATATTTCCTTGTGCATAAAAGACTTCCGCAGGCAGAAACGGTTACTGCGGAAGTTTTATTATTTCTCTTGTTAATTCGTTTAAAGGTGACACATGTGTCATTTTTTGCGCTTTGACCCCTTCATAGATATTGGCGGCATGGATATCCGCTTTTAAGGAAATGAGCGCTCTTTTGGGGAGCTGATTCAACCCTTTTGACGGCGATGTAATGATTGGAATGGACGTGTGTTTTTTCATTTGGCGAAGCAGTTCGCTTTTGCCGCCTTGGGTCCGAAACCCAAGCAGCCTTGCGTAACTGCAATAACCTTCTGCCTTTAGGATATCCGCATTTTCCTGTGTCATATCAAGGAGAATGTGCATAAGACTGCGGCAGATGTGCGTATAGGTAATATTTCTGCTCTTGCATAAGTGTGCAAATGCCTCGAATGATACGAAGCGCATGACATTTGCGGATATTGTGTTGGAAAGCTCCGGACTGATATCGTAAATGTGCGAAAATTTTTTATAGGGACTGATATTTTGCAACAGCCTGTACAAAAGAATCTGTGAAAAATCATTTTGGAATAATAGCGTGTTTTGCCGCAAGGCTTCCAAACAGGCATAAGGCACATATCCGTTCAAGTGGGATAAATTACCGTCGGATCTGTCCACAAGGCTTTTTCGTATCGCGTTTGCAGACGGCAGTTCTTCCTCTAAAAGAGCATTGGAGTGAAAATCAGCGCCGTTTCTTTGCAGTGTGACCGGTGTAATCGTGCTTTTTGACTGACGAAGCGCTTTTATATATTCCATTGCAAGGATATTGTTTGGACTTGATAAAATATCTGAAAATCCGGATAAACTTTTTACAGCCTCACTCCTTGCAAGGGGGAAGGACTTTCCTTCTTTTAAATGAAGATTGAGCAGACGTTTATATTCGTCTGTTTCATCGGTAATCAGCTTTGCACATTTGTATAAAATGTTGAGATTTCCGCATTCACTTCCAAAATGCAGTATATCTACGACACCAAGCCTGTTCAGAAGCGATACGGCTCCCTGGGCAAAATATTCTGCGCTTCCAAGTGAAAAGTATACCGGCAGTTCAAAAACGGCGTCTGCACCGCATAAAAGAGCGATGCGGCAGCGCGCGTATTTATCAAGAATGGCAGGTTCCCCCCTCTGTACAAAATCTCCGCTTAAGATAACAATAATATAGTCCGCATCTGTTGTTTTGCGAATCGTATCAATTTGAAAAAGGTGTCCGTTATGGAAGGGATTGTATTCTGCAATAATTGCGGCAACTTTCATATCATAAAAATCCTTTCATGTTCATGTCCATTCGGGCGGGTATAATGCTAATGGATATTATATCATATTTTTACTCAAACAGGCTATTGAAATAGGAAAAATACTTTTTTGGGCGGAAAATTTTATAGATTTGGTTGACAAAATTTTCAGGTTTCGGTATAATATGTGAATGTGTGAAGAGGAGTCTGCAATGTTAGTGAATTTAACAGATGTGTTTACAAATGACGGTTGTGTGCAGGAGATGGACGTGTCCTATGAGGCAAAAGAGTTTTCCTGTGTGTACGGGACATTTTCCATTCGGGAAAAAAATCCTGTGACATTAAGACTTTCACATTTGGATCAGTCAAAGGCGCTGGCGGAAGGAAGCGTAAAGCTGACACTGGTGCTTGCCTGCGACCGATGTTTAAAAGATGTGGAATATCCGTTTGATTTTACCTTTCGCTTAAAGCTGGTTTCTCCTGATTACGCGGGTGCGGACAGGGACGATTACGAACTTAGTTTTTTGGAAGGGAATCACTTAAATGTGGACAAACTAATCAGAGCTGAAATCTTATTCAATTGGCCGGAAAAGGTTTTGTGCCGTGAAGACTGCAAAGGAATTTGTAAAGTTTGCGGTCAAAATCTGAATGACGGAGCATGCGGCTGCGATGATTTTGTGCCGGATCCCCGTATGGCGGTAATAAAAGATCTTATGAATGCAAATAAGGAGGTGTAACAAATGTCTATATGTCCAAAAAATAAATCTTCGAAAAGCAGAAGAGACAAGAGAAGAGCAAACTGGAAGATGAGCGCTCCTACATTGGTAAAATGCAGCAAGTGCGGTGCTTTGATGATGCCCCACAGAGTATGCAAGGCTTGCGGATCTTACAACAAGAAAGAGATTATCGCAGCAGACTAATCAGAAAAATCAAGGGATTGAGAGGTTTTCGGACTTCTCAATTTTTTGTTTTCGGAAGAAAAGGCAGGATATTGATTATTCTTGGTGTTATGGTATAATGTCGATAGACATTATACCTTGCCCGAATGGGCATGAATTACCATAATTACGAAGTAATTATGATATAATGTCGATAGACATTATACCTTGCCCGAATGGGCATGAACTTATTATAATTACGAAGTAATTATGATATAATGTCAATAAATATTGTGTTTAGCAGTGAAATAATCTATAAAAATATGTTATAATAATCCATAAAAATGCATAGGGAAGAGGGAAAGGAGCGTATGACAATACAAGAATGCTACGATATAATTGGCGGCGACTACGAAGATGTCTTTGAACGGCTCTGCAAAGAGGAACGTATCAAAAAATATATGTTTAAATTCCTGAATGATCCCAGCTTTGAAATGCTGTGCACCTCCTTAAACGAAGAAAATTTGGAAGGGGCGTTTTGTGCGGCGCATACGCTAAAAGGAATTTGTCAAAATCTCGGGTTCGGGAATCTATACGAATCCTCCGACCGGCTGGCTGAAAAGCTCAGAACAAGAAAAAAACAGAATGTAACGGAATTTATGAGACAGGTAGAAGAGGACTATGGAATGACAGTGTCTGTAATTAAACAGTTTCAGGCACAAAATACTATCTGAACAAATAATTGGAGATAAGATATGGCAAAAAAAGATCATAAAACGCAAAAAGGCGACAAATTTACTATTGACCAACTGAATGAAATCAAAGAAGGAAAAGCTGCGGGGTTGGATATTTCCGTCTACGCAAAGCCGGAATATTACGCAATACAAATGCGCCAAATCCGGTTTGGTCTGATGGAGGGGCTGCCGGTAGAAGTGTATGCAAAGCCGGAATATGACTGGTTTCAGATGGAGGAAATCCGAAAAGGACTGAAAAGCAATCTGAATGTTCAACGTTATGCAGACCCCAATATTCCCTACGATAAAATGCGTCAGGTCCGCGAAGGGCTGATGGACGGACTTGAGCTTCACAAATACCTGCAGTTTGACGCAGGCGTGCTCAGGGAGCTTCGCAAGGCGATGTTGTCCAAGGTCAACATCATAAGCTACATAAAACAGGGGTACGATGCGGAGCAGTTGGAAGAAATCCGCATTGCGCTCGAGAAGAAACTCAATATCATTCCCTATCTGCTTCCGGAGCTGCGCGGCGTTTCCATTGCGCAAATTCGCCTTGGTTTGGAGAGAGGACTGGACGTGTCTGCTTACGCCAAAGTTGAATACAGTTGGCGGCAGATGCGTGAAATTCGTCTCGGACTGGAAAACAGAGTTGATATTTCCGTTTATGCGAAGCCGCTCTACAACTGGCAGCAGATGCGTGAAATCCGACTTGGACTGGAGGCGGGCATTGATGTCAGCGCATACACAAGTCTGATGTGGACGGCATCAGATATGAAACGCAAGCGACAGGAAGTGCATGGAGACGATATTTCGCAGGAGCTTTTGGATATTCTGGCAGGAAAGAAAATTGAACCGGAAGAAAATGAGTATTTTACGGTGAGCATCAGTCAGGATGAAATGGAGGCGTACTTTGAGGTACGGCGGGAAAATACCCAGCTGCAAAGAGAGAAAATCGAAAATATTTTAGCGATGAACGGCATTCGCGCGGGCATAATTGAAGAAGCGGTTCAAACGCTTTCAAAAGGCGGGCTGTCCATGCAGAAGGTGCTGATTGCAAAGGGACAGGAAGCGGTACACGGAACGGACGGCTGGTATGAATACTTCTTTAAGCTCAAAGAGGAACGGCGCCCGCTGATGTTGTCTGACGGCTCGGTAGATTATCAGAATACACAGTGGTTTGAGATTGTCGAAAAAGGACAGAAGATTGCGTATTATCATGAAGCATGCATCGGCTCGGAGGGTTATACGGTGACCGGAAGGGTGCTGCCGGCGCATAAAGGAAGAGAGCAGAGTGTTCTTGCGGGCAGAGGGTTTATCCTGATGCCGGATCAAAAGACGTATGTTGCGGCGGAAAGCGGAAAAGTAGAGCTGCGGGGCAATCTGCTTGAGGTGACAAAGCTTTTGGTACTGCAGGAGGTTAAGATGCCGACCGGAAAAGTGGACTTTGACGGCTCTGTGTATGTGCGGGGGAACGTCGGTATCGGAACGACGATTAAGGCAACAGAGGACGTTTTTGTGGACGGTTATGTGGAGGCGACGCGCATTGAATGCGGCGGAAGCATTGTCCTGCGTCAGGGCATTAATGCTGCCGGCCAGGGGTATCTCAAGGCGGGAAAAGGCGTTGCCGGGCGATTTTTTGAATCTGCAAAGGTTTATGCCGGCGAGCTGATTCAGGCAAACTACTGTATGAATTCGGAGCTTTATACGGACGGAAAGGTAATCGTGAGCGGTGAGTTCGGGGCGCTTGTCGGCGGAATGATACAGGCGGTCCGGGGACTTGATGCGTACAACGTCGGAAACCGTGTTGGAATTCCCACGTATCTGAAAATCGGCATTAATGATACGCTGATAAAACAGCAGTATGAGATTGAGGCACGAATGACAGAGGTCGAGAAAGAGTTAAGCATTCTGCAAAATGCCTACCATGATTTGCAAAAGAAGTATCCAATCGAGGTCAGACGGCAGATGGATATTTATTTGAAAATAGAAAGCGCCATTTATACCAAGGAACAGCAGAAAGATTATTTGGTTGGGGAAAAGGCGAAAATGGATGAGCGGATGACAGCAGTCAATGATGCCAAAGCAGTCATCCACGGAAACTGCTGTGAGGGTGTTTTAATTGAAATAAACGGAATCCGCTGGAGCGCGAAAGAGGTGCGCAATGTCACGATTATCAGAACGGGAAACCGAATAGCGATTTTTGAAAACTAAGATGTGTACAAAGCGAAAGAAGGGAATATCATGCGTAATAAAATATTGATTGTAGATGATTCAGAATTAAACCGCGAAACGTTGGCTGAAATTTTGGAGGACGATTTTTCGGTTATGGAGGCGGAAAACGGAATAGAGGCGCTTGCGCTTTTGGATAAGCACCAAAAGGAGCTGGGAGCTGTGCTGTTGGATTTGGTTATGCCCGACATGGACGGCTTTGCCGTATTGGAGGCGATGAAGGAAAAAGGGTATATGGGGAAAATTCCGGTGCTGATTATCAGCGGTGAGAAATCCCTTAAAACGGAAAAGAAATGTTTTAAGGCGGGCGTTTCCGACTTTATCCGAAAGCCGTTTGACAATAAACTGGTAAGCAACCGAGTGAAAAATATTTACAATTTGTTTGAGTATCAAAATACCTTGGAGGAGAAAGTTACGAAGCAGACGGAGGCATTGCAAAAACAGTATAAACTCCTTCAGATTCAGGCGGATCGGTTAAATAAGGTCAACGATAACATTTTAAATATTTTGGGGACGATTGTAGAGTACCGGAATTTAGAAAATGCCGATCACATCAGACGGGTAAAAGAATTTACACGCATTCTTGCATTGGAATTTATGAAAATACATCCGGAATACAAGCTGACGGAAAAGAAGATTGAAATGATTGTAGCGGCAAGCGCATTGCATGACATCGGAAAGATTGCGATACCGGACAGTATTTTGTTAAAGCCTGCAAAGCTTACGGCAGAGGAGTATGAGTGTATCAAATCGCATACGACGAAAGGCAGTGACATGCTCAACAATATCAAGGGGATTTGGGACGAGGAATACCGCAACACGGCGTACGATATTTGCCGGCATCATCACGAGCGCTACGATGGGAGCGGCTATCCCGACGGACTGGTCGGAGAGGATATTCCGATTTCGGCGCAGCTTGTGTCGGTTGCGGAGGTTTATGATGCGCTGATTAGCGAAAAAGTGTATAAGGGAGCGCATACGCCTGATGAGGCGTTTCATATGATTATGACAGGTGAATGCGGCGTATTTTCACCGAGAATTTTGGAAATTCTGCGTACAGTCAAGGACCAGTTTGAGGCATGTATCCGTTCTTAAGTTTATTTTGCAGTGTTTTGGCTTGATTTTTGACAGCGGTTTTAGTATCATTTATAGTGATATGGAGGATTTTTTCAATGGACGAAATGGTTAAGGTAGCAGTAGACGCGATGGGCGGCGATAACGCGCCGACGGAAATTGTAAAGGGCTCTGTCGAGGCAGTGAACGAAAACAGCAAAATCAAAGTATATCTGACGGGCGTAAAGGATACGGTGGAAAGTGAGCTTTCGCAGTATACGTACAATAAAGAACAGATTGAGGTGGTGAACGCCACGGAGATTATCGAAACGGCGGAGCCTCCCGTAATGGCAATCCGCAAGAAAAAGGATTCGTCGATTGTGGTGGCGTTAAATTTGGTCAAGGACGGGACGTGCGACGCATTTGTGTCGGCAGGCAGCTCGGGTGCGGTTCTTGTCGGCGGACAGCTGATTGTCGGTCGAATCAAAGGAATTGAAAGACCGCCTCTTGCACCGCTGATTCCGACGGAAACAGGCTGTTCGCTCCTGATTGACTGCGGTGCGAATGTAGACGCGAGACCGTCGCAGCTTGTGCAGTTTGCAAAAATGGGTTCGGTTTATATGGAGAGCGTGATGGGCGTGCCAAATCCGAAGGTGGCAATTGTCAATATCGGCGCGGAGGAGGAAAAAGGGAACGCGCTTGTGAAAGAAACGTTTCCGCTTTTGAAAAACTGTCCTGAGATTAACTTTATCGGAAGTATTGAGGCGCGGGAAATTCCGACGGGATATGCCGATGTGATTGTATGCGAGGCGTTTGCCGGAAATATTATTTTAAAGCTTTATGAGGGTGTCGGGGCAATGCTGCTTCGGAAGGTAAAAACCAGTCTGATGTCTTCTCTTAGAAGCAAAATCGGAGCGCTTTTGATTAAACCTGCACTGAAAAAGACACTCAAAGGGTTCACCCTCGAGGAACACGGCGGGGCGCCGCTGCTTGGCTTAAACGGTCTTGTGGTAAAGACGCACGGAAGCTCTAAGGCGATTGAAATCAAAAATTCGATTTTGCAGTGCGCGACGTTTAAGGAGCAGAAAATTAACGAGAAGATAAAAGAAAAAGTGGTCTTAAAAGATGAGTAGTGTGAATGAGGGATAAGAATGGAATTTGATGCGTTGCGAAAGGTGATCGCGGCTGTTTTGGGAATGGACACGGACGAAATCAGCCCCGAGATGGATTTTGTATCCGACTTGGGCGCCGATTCGCTGGACCTTTATCAGATTTTTACCGGTGTGGAGGACGCGCTTGGAGTAACAATCCCGCCCGAGGAAGTGGAGCACATTACCACGGTCAGGGAGGCATTGGAGCTGATTAATCAAAAAATGTGATGAAAAAAGCCCTTTTCGATGGGGCTTTTTGTTTGGAGGGATAAAAGACAATGCGGAATAGGAATGAACTCTTGGCACAGCTGCAGGAAAAAATAGGGTACCGTTTTTTGGACGAGGGGCTTTTAAGGCAGGCTATTACACACAGCTCTTTTGCAAACGAGCAGAAAATCAACAAACTAAGCAACTATGAGCGGCTTGAGTTTTTGGGGGATGCCGTGCTTGAGATGGTTTCGAGTGAATTTTTGTATAAGGAAAATCCCCAAATGCCCGAGGGACAATTGACGCGGATGCGCGCCTCCATGGTGTGTGAGCCGGCGCTTGCATATTGTGCAAGGGATATTGATTTGGGCTCTTATATTCTTTTGGGAAAAGGTGAGGAAGCGACAGGCGGCAGAAAGCGCGACTCGATTACGTCCGATGTGATGGAGGCTGTGATTGGCGCGATTTTTCTTGACGGCGGTATTGAGGAGGCAAAAAAGTACATATACCGTTTTATTCTCTCTGATTTGGAAAATAAAATCCTTTTTATGGACAGCAAGACGCTTTTGCAGGAGGAAGTCCAAAAGAACAACACGGCGCAGCTGCACTATGAGCTGATTGGCGAAACAGGACCTGACCACGACAAGGAGTTTCATGTCAAGGCGTATCTTGACGGAAAGGAAATTGGGACAGGCATTGGCAGGACGAAAAAGGCAGCGGAACAGCAGGCGGCATATGAAGCGCTGATGCTGCTAAAGGGGAGAAACAGGTAAATGTATTTAAAGAGTATCGAGGTACAGGGCTTTAAGTCCTTTGCAAATAAAATTTTGTTTCAGTTTCATCAGGGCATTACGGACATTGTGGGACCAAACGGTTCGGGAAAAAGCAATGTCGCGGACGCAGTGCGTTGGGTGCTCGGCGAGCAGCGGATTAAGCAGCTGCGCGGGGAGTCCATGCAGGACGTTATTTTTTCGGGAACGGAGCTGAGAAAACCGCTTGGATACGCGTATGTGGCGATTACATTTGACAATGAGGACCATAAACTTGCGATTGATTACAATGAGGTGACGGTGGCAAGGAGGCTATACCGCAGCGGTGAGAGCGAGTATTCGATTAACGGGATTCCGTGCCGTCTAAAAGACGTGAACGAGCTGTTTTACGATACGGGTATCGGCAAGGAAGGGTATTCGATTATCGGACAGGGACAGATTGAGAAGATTTTGAGCGGAAAGCCCGATGAAAAGCGGGAGCTTTTTGACGAGGCGGCGGGGATTGTGAAGTTTAAAAAGCGCAAGGCGACGGCGCAGAAAAAGCTTGAGGACGAAAAAAACAATCTTGTGCGTGTCACGGATATTTTAAGCGAGCTGGAAAAGCAGACAGGACCGCTGGAAAAGCAGTCGGAAAAGGCGAAGGTGTACTTGAAGAAAAAGGAGGAGTTAAAGGAGCTGGACGTCAATCTGTTTCTTTTGGAGAATGAAAACCTTTCCAACCAGCTTACGGAAATTGACAAAAAATATACAATTGCGAAAGACGAATATGACGAAACGGCAAAAGCATATGATAAGATTAAGGAAGAGTATGATACCGTTGCAAAACGGATTGAGGAGCTGGAGCAGGAGCTTGAGGATACAAGAAACACGCTGACAGACACAAGTGTGCTGCGCGGAAAGCTTGAGGGCGAGATGAACGTTTTGCGCGAGCAGATTAAGGGCGCGCAGGGAAACGAGCAGCATTTTAACGAGCGGATTGCGGCAATCGGGGAACAGCTTGCAAAGCAGGAGGAAGAGCGCGATAAAATCCTTGCGGTCAAAACGGAGCTTGACGCGCGGGTAGCGGATCTTGAGAAGGAGCGTAGCGAGGCGAAAGGCTCGCTTTTGGCCGTTCAGGCGCGGATTGAGGAGCTGAATGAGAAGCTGGAGGCAGATAAGAACCGGATTATCGCAATGCTTGGTGAGCGTGCCACGATTAAGTCCAATATCGGAAGCTTCGATGCGATGATGGAGCAGCTTCGAATCCGCAAGGCGGAGTTAAATTCAAGGCTGTTGCGTGCAAAGAGCGACGAGGCGGAGCTTGACACGGAGCTTGAGATGCTTCAGAAAGAATTTTGCAGGATTAACGACGAAATTATTGCGGCAAACGACAGGCTTTCGCAGTTAGATGCAAAGACGGGGACCTTTAAGGAACGGCTCTCCAATAAAGATGAGGAAATCAGGTCGCTTCAGGAAGAATATCAACGGTGTAAGACAAAGCTTGACACCATTTCAAACCTTACGGAGCGGTATGAAGGCTATGGAAACAGCATTCAGCGCGTGATGGAGCAGAAGGAGAAAAATGCGGGCATTGTCGGCGTTGTAGCGGATATTATTAAAGTTGATAAGAAGTATGAAACCGCGATTGAAACGGCGCTTGGCGGAAATATCCAAAATATTGTTACGGACAATGAGGATACGGCAAAGAAAATGATTTTTTTCCTGAAAAAAAACAGATTTGGACGCGCGACGTTTCTGCCGCTTACAAGCATTATGAAACCGCAGGAATTTAAAACGCCGGAGGTCTTGCAGGAGCAGGGAGTAATCGGGCTGGCGGATTCGATTGTACGGGTGGAGAAAACGTATGAGAATGTTGCAAAGACCATGCTTGGCAGGATTGTCGTGGTGGACCATGTTGATAATGCAGTGAAGATTGCCAAAAAATATCATTACGGTGTGCGTATGGTAACGCTTGAGGGCGAGCTTCTCGTTCCGGGCGGTGCAATCAGCGGCGGTGCGTTTAAAAACAATTCCAATCTTTTGGGAAGACGCCGTGAGCTTGAGGAGCTTGAGAAGAAGGTTTTGGAAACCAAAGAGCGGTTAAGGCAGGCACAGCAGGATATTGAGGACATCAAGGCAGAGCGAAATGTGCACAGAAAGGATATAGAGGACGCAAAGGCAAAACTGCAGGAGCTTTTTCTTGCACAGAATACGGCAAGACTGAACGTAACGGCGGCGGAGGAGCGCAAGACGGAGGCACGGCAGGGCTTTGGCTCGTTAAAGGACGAGGAACAGGAGATTGCGCAAAAGACAGAAGAAATCAATATTGATAAGGAGCGGATTTTAGAAGAACTAAAAAACTCTGAAGAGGAAGAGAAAAAGCTTGAGGCAAATATCGTCGTGTATCAGCGCGAACTGGAAACGTACCGCGCCGAGGAATCGAGCAAGACCGGCATGGTCGGCGAGTGGGACGTGGAATACGAGAAGCTTTTGCAGAAACAGGAGTTTGAGCAGACGAACTTAGACCGTGTAGAGGGTGAGATTGCCCGTCATAAAGAGGAGCTTTCGGAGGTTCGGACGAATCTTGATGCATGTCATAACGATATGGAGACGAAGCAGCAAAGCATTGCCGAAATTGAGAAGACAATTGCGGCATCGCACGGCACACAGTCGGACGCAGAGGCTGCACTCAAGGAGAAGCAGCAGACAAGGGACGAACTGCAGCAAAAGCAGAAAGGCTTTTTTACGACAAGGGAGGAAGTTTCGGAACGGAAAAATGCGCTTGACAAGGAAATTTATCGTTTGAATGCACAGCGGGAGAAATTTGAGGAGGCAATGGAAGCGCAGATGAATTACATGTGGAGTGAGTATGAAATTACGCTCAACACTGCCACAGGAATGCGCAACGAGACGTTTAGTGACGCTGCGGCGATGAAGAAGCTGATTGCGGAGATTAAGGATGGTATTAAGAAGCTTGGTGATGTCAACGTTAATGCGATTGAGGATTACAAGGCGTTGATGGAACGGTATACGTTTATGAAAAACCAGCATGACGACTTGATTGAAGCGGAAAAGACACTGGAGAATATTATCGAGGAGCTCGATGCAGCAATGCGCAAACAGTTTGCCGAGAAGTTTGAAGAAATCAAACGCGAGTTTGACAAGGTGTTTAAGGATTTGTTTGGCGGCGGAAAGGGTACGCTTGAGCTGATTGAGGATGAGGATATTTTGGAGGCGGGTATTCGTATTATCGCGCAGCCGCCCGGCAAGAAGCTCCAAAATATGATGCAACTTTCCGGCGGAGAGAAATCGTTTACGGCAATTGCGCTTTTGTTTGCGATACAAAATTTAAAGCCGTCACCGTTTTGTCTTTTGGATGAGATTGAGGCAGCGCTTGACGAGGAAAATGTAAGCCGATTTGCCAAATATTTGAATAAGCTTAAAAAGTCCACACAGTTTATTGTAATTACCCACAGACGTGGTACAATGGAACAGGCAGACAGACTGTATGGTATTACCATGCAGGAAAAGGGCGTGTCCACGCTTGTCAGTGTCAATTTGGTGGACAGTGAAATGGATCAATGGAGTCAGGAGAATAAGGAGGAGAATTGATGGCAGGTTTTTTCAGCCGCTTAAAGGAAGGCTTGAATAAGACAAGAGATAACATCGTGGCAGGGATTGACGCGGTATTTTACGGTGCGTCGGAGATTGACGACGATTTTTATGAGGAGCTTGAGGAAATCCTGATTATGGGGGATATTGGTGTCAATGCCACGAATGACATTATAGAGCGCATGAAGGATGAGGTGAAAAAACGGCATCTGCGTCATCCGTCCGAGTGCAAGGAGCTGCTTGTTGAGAGTATCAAGGAGCAGATGCGCGTGGAAGAGACGGCGTATGATTTTGAGAAGAAGCAGTCGGTTATTTTTATCATTGGCGTAAACGGTGTGGGAAAGACGACTTCAGTCGGAAAGCTTGCAGGCATTTTGAAGGGACAGGGCAGAAAGGTGCTGATTGCCGCCGCCGATACGTTTCGTGCCGCCGCGGGCGACCAGCTTGCGGAATGGGCGCACAGAGCGGGTGTTGACATGATTGGCGGCAACGAAGGTGCGGACCCGGCTTCTGTCATTTACGACGCGGTGAATGCAGCAAAGGCAAGGAAGATTGACGTGTTGATTTGCGACACGGCGGGGCGGCTTCACAATAAGAAAAATTTAATGGAAGAGCTCAAAAAAATGAACCGCATTATCGACCGCGAATTTCCGGACGCGCACAGGGAAAATCTGATTGTGCTTGACGGGACGACGGGACAGAATGCGCTTTCACAGGCGAGAGAATTCGGTGAAGTGGCGGACCTGACGGGAATTATCCTCACAAAGATGGACGGAACGGCAAAGGGCGGTATTGCGGTGGCAATCCAGTCGGAGCTGAATGTGCCTGTGAAGTACATAGGTGTGGGTGAGACGATAGAGGATTTACAGAAGTTTCATGCGAATGAGTTTGTGAACGCACTGTTTGATATTGAAAGTGAAAAAGAGGATATGGCAGAAAATGCCACGACAGAAAGTGACACAAATGTCATAAATGAGGAGACGGCAAAAGCGCAGGAATCAGTGCAGGAGCAGCAAGTGGAAGACAGTGCAGCAAGCAAAGAAAATGACACGAGTGTCATAAGTAAATGTGAGGAAACCGTTACTGCGGAAAACGAGGACAATACAGAAAATGAGAAAAATGACACAGATGTCATAAATGAGGAGACGGACGATGCGGTTTCGGAGAAGCCAAAGAAAAAGAAATGGCTGTTTTGGTAATAGGTTTTGGTGATAGAGATGTTTGTGCATAAAATACGGTAAGGAGGAAATAATATCATGTCAGAAATGCTTACGTTGGAAAAGTTTGAGGAAGCGTCCGAAATCGTAAAGAAAGTCACTTCCGAAACGAAATTGATATACAGTGAATTTTTCAGTAACCAAACGGGGAACAAGGTGTATTTAAAACCGGAGAATATGCAGCTTACAGGAGCATATAAGCTGCGCGGCGCATACTATAAGATTAGTACGCTTTCGCCCGAGGAGCGCGAGAAGGGATTGATTACCGCGTCTGCGGGAAACCACGCGCAGGGCGTTGCATATGCCGCAAAAAAATACGGTGTGAACGCAGTTATCGTTATGCCGACCACAACGCCGCTGATGAAGGTCAACAGAACAAAGAGTTACGGTGCGGAGGTTGTCTTAAAGGGAGATGTTTATGACGAGGCGGCGGAGTATGCATACCAGCTTGCGGCGGAAAAAGGTTATACCTTTATTCACCCGTTCGATGATTTGGCGGTTGCCACGGGGCAGGGTACGATTGCAATGGAAATCTTTAAGGAGCTGCCACTGGTTGACATCATTTTGGTCCCGATTGGCGGCGGCGGGCTTGCAACGGGTGTTTCCACGCTTGCAAAGCTGTTAAATCCGAAGATTAAGGTGATTGGCGTGGAGCCTGCGGGCGCAAGTTGTATGCGGGCATCGCTTCAGGCGGGGGAGGTTGTGACACTTCCGGGCGTCAATACCATTGCAGACGGTACCGCAGTGAAGACACCGGGCAAAAATATTTTCCCGTATATTCAGCAGAATATTGACGAGATTATTACGGTGCCTGACGAAGATCTTGTGGTTTCGTTTCTTGATGTGGTGGAAAACCATAAGATGGTCGTGGAAAATTCCGGACTGCTTACGGTGGCGGCGCTGCGTCATCTTAATGTGAAGAATAAAAAAATCGTATCGATTTTAAGCGGCGGAAATATGGATATTATTACGATGTCGTCTGTCGTACAGCAGGGGTTGATTTTCCGTGACAGAATTTTCACGGTTTCCGTGCTTCTGCCGGATAAGCCGGGTGAGCTGACGAAGGTTTCGCAGGTGATTGCGGCGCAGAGCGGTAATGTAATTAAACTGGAGCACAACCAGTTTGTGTCAACCAACCGAAATGCCGCCGTGGAGCTGCGTATTACGCTTGAAACGTTTGGCACGGAGCATAAAAACCAGATTATCAAGGCTTTGGAAGAGAACGGATATCAGCCGAAACAGGTCAGGACGAATATCTAATCAATCTGCAAGAACGCAGGCTGTGACCAAGTGGAGTGATTTATGA
This sequence comes from uncultured Lachnospiraceae bacterium, assembly GCA_910578795.1. Lineage (GTDB taxonomy): Bacteria > Bacillota > Clostridia > Lachnospirales > Lachnospiraceae > COE1. The sequence continues at coordinate 3,601 of CAJTSD010000009.1, read as the reverse complement.
GTGGAATGATAAAAGAAACGAAGAATACGGTAGCGCGTTACTTTATACTGACGGCAGCGGCATTTATTTATGCCGTTGCTATTAGTTTATTTTTGGACCCGAACGATATTGCGCCCGGCGGCGTGACGGGTGTGTCGATTTTGGTAAACCGTTTTGTGAATATTCCGACGGGTACGATTAATCTTCTGCTCAATGTGCCGATTGTGGCGCTTGGGCTGTGGAAGTTCGGCTGGCGGTTTATTGCGTCTACGATGTATGCGCTTTTTATGATTACGGTGTTTATGAATACGCTTTCGCCGCTTGGCGCAGTGACGCAGGATTTACTGATTGCGGCAGTCATCGGAGGCGCGCTGATTGGTGTGGCGCTTGCGCTTGTGTTTAAGTCGGGTGCGACGACGGGAGGCGCGGATATTATTATTAAGGTGATGCGCACGAAGTGGCGGCATATTAAAACAAATGTTCTATTCCTGGCATTTGACAGTATGGTGATTGTGGCGTCCTGGATTGTGTTTCGGGATTTGACGGTGGCATTTTATGCGGGTGTTGCGGTGGTGATTGATTCCATTGTGATGGATAAGGTGCTTTACGGTTCGGACGAGGCGAAGTTGATTTTCATTATCAGCAGTGAGCCGACAAAAATGAAACAGCGTATTATGGGAGAGCTTGACATTACGACGACGATTATTCCGGCAATCGGCGCGTACACGAAGGAGCAGAAGGAAATGCTTATGGTGGTTACGAGAAAACAGATGGCGCCGAAGCTTGAGGAGATTGTGAAGGATGAGGACAAAGATGCGTTTATGATTATCGCGTCGGCAAATGAGATATACGGGCAGGGGTATAAGGATATTACGCGGGAGAAGCTGTAGAGCGGGGTATGAATGAAATCCAATAAAAGTATATTTTTTATGTAACTATTGACTAATAAACAGTAGTTATATATAATAGTATCAAAGGAAATTGTTTTTTCGGTCTGCGAAACGGAGGGAGGTGCGCTGTGAGGAACCGTTATTTGATTCAATTAAAGAACGAATTATTTATGCAAGGATTATTTTTTTCAGAAATTCGTGATATTTTGGTTGATACGGCTATGTATTTTGATGATACCCAAACGGAAGAATCTGCACAAAATTCTATCTTAAAAAACTTGGGGACACCAAAAGAATTTGCGAGAAGCATAAAGCAGTCAAATCCATCACAATCAGTTGACAGGATTCGTTTTTTTCGAAGGATTTTATTTTTTCTGATACCACTTATTTTTTTTATCGGAATATTTTTTCTTGCTTGGGAAAGACAACAGAATATCAATCGGCAAGCGGTTGTCTGCGTATTGGTATTCGCATCAATCATATTGATGTGGTTTACAAGTGGCAATCTGTGTTTGTTTGGTATCCTTCCTGTGACAAAAAAACAGGTAACAAGATGGATTTGTTTTCAATTTTTTTGCTTTCTGTCACTCATTATTTTATTGTATGTTATGTATATTGGCGTTCCTGCTTATATTAAAATGGCGGGTTTACAGAATACCCTTCATACAGTTGCACCTGCTGTTCAATTTGTTACTGTCCTGTATGTGGTTCCTTACATTATAATTGCAGTGTATTGTCTTGCAATGTTTTTCAAAGCGGAATGGTTGATGTTTGGCATCTTTATCCAGTCGGTTGGTCTGATTTGCTGTGCGGTTTTCTATCAGCAGTATTTAGGAAATCTTACGGTATTTGACAATATCCATTATTTTCCGCTTCCCTTATTGCTTAGTGTTCTGTTTTCCAGTATTATTTACATAATGACATTGGGAAATAAGGGTGGAAAACAAAATGGACGCGCAGATTAAAAAAGGAATTTTGGAAATGTGTCTGTTAAAAAAGCTTTCGCAAAACGATTATTATGGTTATACGCTAATGCAGGAAATGCGGAAGGTTTTTACAGATGTCAATGACAGCACATTCTATGCCATTCTTCGCAGATTAAACAAAGAAGGCAAAACAGAGACTTATTTTGGGAAAGAGTCATTGGGTCCCAAACGGAAATATTATCGGATTACGGATTTCGGAATCCGTGACTTAAATTCTTCGGTACGGGACTGGAAGGAACTGCAGAATATAGTGAAACAAATAGGGATTGATTGAAATGAGCTGATGCCGATGTGCTGATTTGATAGAGAAACTTTGTGGAATTTATATTTTGTAATAGGTAATAACATGAAAAAATTATAAGTATAGTTTTATCGCTCGCATTATTGGCATTTCTGTTTCCTTCGCATGAAATATATGCGGCTGAACAGAATGAAGACATTGATTTTGGAGAACCAATTGAAGTTCGTACATATGAAGATGAGAATGGGTATACTGTTGTGGAAAAGACATATTTCGTAGCAGGACAAGAGGGCATCACTCCTTATGACAAAAGTGGTAATGGATGGTATAAAAATGAAAAAACCTATACTTGGGATAAAAATACAAGTAGTGAAAAGGAAATGACTTATTATGCTAAAGGATATTTTTCATGGGGGATGGCGATGTAAATGTCAGTAGAATATCAGGCGATGTATCTGGTGTACCTTCAAATGTAACTATTTCTAACAAGAAAACTACATCGGGTAAAGGAAAATATGGAGCTTTGTTTAATAATTATGCATATGTATCATTTTCTTTTACCGCAAAAAATCCTATTGGTAATACTACTGATTTTTCTGTGATGATAAGGGTAAGTGAAAGTGGTAATACGTTTTAATAGTCAGAAGGGAGTATCGCAAAATAACTAGATTTTGGTTATGGAGCGATGCCCCCTTTTTAATATAAAAATCTTAGATTATAAAGAACGGGGGGCAATGGTACATTTTTGTTTATGTACCATTTACAATTTTTTTTGTGCAAATAGAACTGTTTTTATGTTTAAGTTTTATCAAAGCACATAAAATTATATGCAAATATGACAAAAGACAATTGCTATTTTGTACCAAATTCCGTCTTTTCCTTTTACAAATGTTGACAGTTAAAGCTTGTATGTTAATATTATTTTAGAAATTGTCAATTTTTATTAAAGGAGATGTTTTATGAAGACAACAGGAAATTATATTACAAAACTTCTATCGGTTTTCATGTGCGTTGTGTACCTTATTGCAGGCTTGCCTGCGACAGAGCTCGTGACGCACGCAGCCGCGGTTACTCCAACAAGCGGTAATATTTACTACATTAAAAACAAAAACAGTGGAATGTATTTGACGGTTGAGAATGATTCCGCATCAAACGGCGTAAATGTCATACAGGCAACCGGGACAGGAAGCCTTGGTCAGCGTTGGATACCGGAGCTTTGTTCTGACGGAACTTACAGACTTCATCCCGCAACGGATTTGGCAGGCGGCATTTCGCTTGATGTGGCAAACGGCAGTACTGAGGACGGTACAAACATTCAGATTTGGGAAAATAACGGAGAAGCTGCACAGCAGTTTGGTCTTGTAAAGTCCGGCGACGGATATATTATCACCACGGAAGTGACAGGACAGGAGAGCTGTCTTGACGTGTTGGATTTTAGCACTGAAAGCGGCGCCAATGTGATACAGTGGACAAACAATGAATCAGCTAATCAGAAATGGTTTTTT
>CAJTSD010000008.1 GCA_910578795.1 uncultured Lachnospiraceae bacterium | reverse complement strand
GGGAAGCACAAAGGGATCAGGGTAAAATTTAAGGAACTGGGATACGAAAGTATCCTGAAAGGCGGCATGACCGCCAGGGTTATAAGGTAACATCAAAAATCGCCTCCAATCAAAAAATGTACTTTTTGATCAAAGGGCGCGAAGCGCCGCATTTTTTGATTGATTTGTCAAGTGTTTTAGAGAAAAAAGTGGGTGATTTTTGAAAAATAGGTTCTGAAAGCCCCATGAAATAAGGGCTGACGATTCCGAGAAGTTAAAAAATCAAAATAGGAGGTAACTGGAATGAATGTTTACACAACTGATAAAATCAGAAATGTAGTTTTGTTAGGACACGGGGGTGCGGGTAAGACTACACTCGTGGAGTCTATGGCATATTTGGCGGGACTTACTTCACGTATGGGCAGAGTGGAGGACGGCAATACGGTCAGCGACTTCGGCAAGGAGGAGCAGAAACGTAAAATATCTATCAGCACATCAGTCGTACCGATCGAGTGGGAGGGTACAAAGATTAATGTACTCGATACACCCGGCTATTTTGATTTTATAGGTGAGGTTGAGGAGGCGATCAGCGCAGCGGACGCAGCGGTCATTGTTGTTTCGGGAAAATCGGGCGTTGAGGCAGGCACGGAGAAAGCATGGGAGCTGTGCGAGAAATATAAGCTGCCGCGCATGATTTACGTGACCGGAATGGACGCGGACAATGCTTCTTTCAAAAATGTAGTGGAAAAGCTGACGGAGATGTACGGCAAGAAAATTGCGCCGTTCCATTTCCCAATCCGTGAAAACGAGAAGTTTGTCGGCTATGTCAATGTCGTGAGCGAGACGGGAAACCGTTGGAAGGGCAAAGAGGTTGAGGCGTGCGAGATCCCGGATTACAGCAAGGACAATCTGGCGCTTTATAAGGATACGCTGATGGAGGCAGTTGCGGAAACAAGCGAGGAGTTTATGGAGCGCTATTTCGGCGGTGAGACGTTTACGGAAAACGAAATCCGTGCGGCGCTTCGTACAAACGTGATTGACAGTTCGATTGTTCCGATTAGTATGGGTTCCAGCTTACTGTGCCAGGGTACATACACGCTGTTAGATGATATTGTGAAATACATGCCAAGTCCGGAAAACAGGCAGATTGCGGGCTTTAACATGAAGACAAACGAGGTCTTTGAGGCAAATTATGATTTTTCAAAGGCAAAATCCGCTTATGTATTTAAGACGATTGTAGACCCGTTTATCGGTAAGTATTCGCTGATTAAAGTTTGTTCGGGCGTATTTAAGTCAGACGACGTGATTTATAATAAGGACAAGGACGTTGAGGAGAAAGTCAATAAGCTCTATATTTTGCAGGGCAGCAAGCCTGTTGAAATCAGTGAGCTGCACGCAGGCGACATCGGCGCGATTGCAAAGCTGACGGCGGCAAGGACGGGCAATACGCTTTCCACCAAGGCGACGGTGATTGAGTACGGCAAGTTTGAGTTGTCAAAGCCTTACACGGCAATGCGCTACAAGGTGCCCAACAAGGGGGATATTGACAAGGTATCGCAGGCATTGCAGAAGCTTTCGCATGAGGATCAGACGCTTAAGGTTGTCAATGATACGGAGAACAGACAGACATTGCTGTATGGTATCGGCGAGCAGCAGCTTGACATTATCCAAAGCCGTCTGTTGAATGAGTATAAGTGCCAAATCGAGCTTTCGAAGCCGAAGGTTGCATTTAAGGAAACGATTAAGAAGAAAGCGGATGTGGAGGCGAAGTATAAGAAGCAGTCCGGCGGACACGGACAGTATGGTCATGTAAAGATGCGCTTTGAGCCATCCGGCGATTTGGAGACTGCGTATGTGTTTGAGCAGGAGGTTGTCGGCGGTGCAGTGCCTAAGAACTACTTCCCCGCAGTGGAGAAGGGTATGCAGGAATCCGTTTTGAAGGGACCGCTTGCGGCATATCCGGTTGTGGGTGTTAAGGGCGTGCTTTACGACGGTTCATATCATCCGGTAGACTCTTCGGAGCAGGCGTTTAAGATGGCATCCATTCAGGCGTTTAAGAAAGGTTTTATGGACGCGGCTCCGGTGCTTTTAGAGCCGATTGCAAATCTGAAGGTGACGGTGCCTGACCGGTATACGGGCGATATTATGGGTGACTTGAATAAGCGCAGGGGCAGAGTGCTTGGCATGAACCCGATTGGAAACGGCAAGCAGGTGATTGAGGCGGATATTCCGATTATGGAGCTTGCGGGATATTGTACGACGCTGCGCTCAATGACGGGCGGACGCGGCAATTTCGAGTATGAGATTGTGCGCTACGAGCAGGCACCAAGCGACGTGCAGGCGGCGGAAGTGGCTGCGCGCGCGGCAAAGGTGGCGGAGAATAACGCGGAATAGTGTAGAATAAGGAAATAGGAAAAACGCCCGAAACGGTTTAGCTGTTTTGGGCGTTTCAAATTTTTATTCTGTTTTTTCGTTTTTAGGTTTGGGTTTATATTGTTCTTCGCCAGATTCAATATAAAGAACAAAATCATTGATTTCTTTTTCGGTCCAACCTGCGGCGCGCAGTCCTAAAAGCAGTCTTGCAACCTCTGTCATATTCATGCTATCACAATCCTTTCTATAACTAATAAAAATTAAAAATCAGCAGATTAGTTTCTAATTTTATTGTAATACAGGCATGAGGTACCGTCAATAACATTACGGCAGCCGCACGGTAAATGTGGTGCCGCGCTCTGCGTTTGGGTTATCGGCGACGGCAATGGTTCCGCCGTGTGCCGCAATAATTTCATAGGCAATCGACAATCCGAGTCCGAAGTGATTTTTGTCACTTCGGGCTTTTTCGCTGCGGTAAAAGCGTTCAAAAATGTGTTGTTTCTCGTCGTCATCAATTCCGACACCTGTGTCAGAAACAGCGAGCAGAAAGTGTCTGTGCGCAGTTTTCCGAAAGGAGAGTACGGCAGTTATGTTACCGTGCTCGGGAGTGTAGCTTGTGGCGTTATGCAGCAGGATTGTGAGCACCTGCGCGATGCGCTGCGCGTCGCAATAGCATGCGGGGATGGGCGTGTCGGGGAGGGTAACGCAGAGGCGGATATTTTTTTCGGCAGCAAGGCGCTCGAAGGCTTCGCAAGTGTTTAGGAGCAGTGTGTCGAGTTCCGTGTGGGCTTTGCGAATGTCAAGGCGTCCGGCGTCGTGGCTTGAGAGAGTGAGCATGTCGTTTAGCAGGCGCGAGCTGCGCAGCGCTTCGTTCTTTATGGCGGCAATATCGTGTTTCAAATTTATGACATTTGTGTCAGTTTTTTCCAGCGTCAGCTTGTCCTGTGCCGCCTCTGCGCAGGAGAGAACGACTGCAAGCGGTGTACGCAGTTCGTGGGAGGCTGCTGCCACAAAACGGTTTTGACGCAGGCGGTTTTCTTCAATGGGTGCAAGGAGTCGTTTTGTGTATATCCACATAAAAATCCAAATGGCAATAAGCGCAAGAAAAACAACGCCGATAAAGACAATGCGCTGTCTGATAAGCTGTCCGCGCGTGTCGGAGAGCGGAAATGCGATCAGCATTTCAAGCGGTATTTTGTTTTGCATGACGGTGATGACAAAACAGTAGCAATCGGAGTCGACAAACGACTGAAAGTGACATTTGTATGAAATGGCAACGGAAACGGACGGCTCGCTGTTTCGGTAATGTGTCCACAGGCTGTCAATCAGTTTGTCACGCCGGTCGTTTTTTTGCTTTTTGTCAAACAGGAAAGGCGTGCCATTATCAAGTACCGAAATGTAACAGCTGCGGGATGCCTCAAGCTGTGAAAGCCACGCATGCGTAATTACGCCCTGATTGTCCAGCTGCACGGCAATGCTGTATACGTCGGACTGGTAAGAGCTGCGTCGGTTTTCGAGCAGGCTTTGTTCCGAGATATAGAGATAGCCGCAGGTCATAATCATTAAGATGAGCGTGGTAATACTACCGCTTAACAGTGTCAGGCGGATACGGACTTTTTTAAACATAAGTACCTCCATAACAGTGACTGAACGGTTACGTTGTTTCGTAACAATTCAGACAATAGCCGACACCGCGTATAGTCTTGATTTCAAGACGGCTGCCGACGGTTTTAAGTCTGCGTCTTAGGAAATAGATATAATTGTCGAGATTGCCTTCCTCGACGTCGCTGTCCGGTCCCCATATTTTTAAAAGCAGTGTGTTTCGGGGAAATGTCTGCGTGGGATTTTTGAGAAACACTTCAAGCAGCGCACCTTCGCGATTGGAGAGCGTGCAGGCGCCGCTTTTTCCGGTGAGCGTGTTGTCTGACGCATTGTAACGGATGTCCGCAAGGTGCAGCTCGCTGCTCATGTTTAGAATGGGAGAGCGGCGTGTGACGCACTGGATTCTTGCAAGCAGCTCTTCAAATGCAAACGGCTTTACGAGATAATCGTCCGCGCCGAGATTTAAGCCTGTTACTTTGTCGTTTAGCGTGCCGAGTGCGGTGATTAAGATGACAGGCGTGCCAATTCCGTTTTCCCGCAGTTTTTTTAATACGGCAGTTCCGTCCATTAAGGGGAGCATACGGTCGAGCAAAATGACGTCGTGAATATTTTGTTCACAAAAGTAGAGCGCTTCCTCTCCGTCGAAGCAGCAGTCAACCGCAAATCCCTTTGCCGTAAGCTGCTGTGCGATGGAATGATTTAAATTTTTGTCGTCCTCTGCAAGTAAAATACGCATGGCTGTGTTGTGCCTCCTTTGTTTCCAAGTTGTTTTATTTCTATTATAATGTGAATTTTGTAATTTTAAAAACAGTATAGCACAAAGTTTCTCTAAAGTATCTCTAAACTAGAAAAATGAGTGCAAAACCTGCAACTGAGGCTTGTACGGGAGAGAAAAATTCTTCAAATTTTTTGTATACAGTCCCATGCTTAGAGATTTTTTAGAGAAATCCTTGCTATGATGCTATTATGCACATATTCCCGCGGGCAATGGACCAGGCGCCGCGAGGTATTTGACTTGCAGACATTGAAAGGAGTATCAATATGAAACATCGGATTGTGAAAAAAATAACAGCATTGACAACAACGCTTGCCCTGTGTGTAGGATTTGCGGGGTGTCAGATGGGGAGCGCCATAGACCCTGATATGCAGACAGGCGCACCGGCAGAAACAGTACAGGAGCAGCAGACGGGTGCGTCTGTGGAAAATGAAGGCGGCGACGCAATGAGCATGGGGCGCTATGTGGAAAAGCAGGCGGATCTTAGCATGGAGGGGCATTCCTGCATGGTGCGGGATGGCAAAAGCATCAACATGTTTGCGTATGGCCCCATGTTTTATTCGTCGGAGGATAACGGTGATACATGGAGCAGTACCGAATTGGAGTGGTATGCAAAACTACAGGAAGACAATTATATCATGCAGGCCGCGTTCGCAAACGACGGGACGTTTGCCATTCAGTATTCTCCGCTTTCTAAACGCGAGGATACTGTAAAAGATGGCATGGCAGCCGATATGGAGGCGGATACGGAAAGCACTGGATTAGATCCGCATTTGATGATTGTCAGTCCCGACGGCACACAGAAGGAATTGCCCGTACAGTTTTCTTCGGACGATATGTATGCAAAACAATTGCACTATACGCAGGACGGGCGGCTGTTTATGATTACCTATGGCAAGGGCGTGTTTGAGGTTGATGTGGAAACGGGGACGCTGAACAGACTTTGTACGATTGAGAGCAATCCGCTTACGATGGATACGCAGGGCAAGCTTTTGATGGTTGTGACCTACGACGGCGTGTTGATTTATGATATGGAGAGCGGACGCTTTATTGAGGATGATGTGCTGATTGATTTCGTGAAGGAAACATACAACGAGCCGGCAGATTACGGAAACTGTTACAATATGTACGCTTTTTTCGGTGAGGAGAATACGGTTTATATTGCGGGCAGCAAGGGACTGCACCGTCATGTGATTGGCGGCTCCGCAGTGGAGCTGGTGATAGACCCAAGTCTTTCATCGTTCGGAAATCCTTCGCGTGACATTGTGAATGCGATTGCGCTTGAGAACGAGGAGTTTTTGGCGCAGTTTAGCGACGGGGCGGTGATTAAGTTTTATTATGATGCGGCGGTGCCGACCGTTCCAAACGACAAGCTTGCCGTTTACAGTCTGAATGACAACGATACGGTCAGACAGGCGATTGCAGCATATCAGACAGCCAATCCGGGCGTGTTTGTGGAGTATGAGGCGGCGCTTGACGCAGAGGGTGTGACAAGAGAGGACGCGCTGAAAAATCTGAGTACAAGGCTGCTAAACGGCGAGGGTCCTGATGTGCTTATCCTTGACGAGATGCCGATTGATACGTATGTGGAAAAGGGCATTTTGCTGGATATGAGCGATATTATTACGGAGGTGAAGGACGGCGGCGGACTGTATGAAAATCTGATTGAGCCGTTTGCAACGGACGGCAATATTTACGTGACACCGGTAGAGTTCCAGCTTCCGCTTGTGATGGGGGACAGCCGGTATGTGACGCAGTCGAAGACGTATGAGGGTTATGCGCAGACCGTTGAGATGCTGCGCAGCGAAAATCCGGAGGGAATGATTATGGCGGATTGCAATGAACAGGGCATTGCCATGCGGTTTATTCCGGTTTGTGCGCCTGCTTGGAAAAATGAGGACGGCAGTATCAATGAAGACAATATTCGGGCATTTTTGGAGCAGACAAAGAAGATTTGCGACGCGCAGATGAACGGTTTAACACAAAAGCAGGTCAGTGATTACAGTGAGATGAGCATTTTCAGAAGCGGAAATGATGACGGTGTACACGGTGAGATTGATTGGGCATTTTACTTTAAGATGATTGACAGCAGTTCGTTTGTTCAAAACGGTATCAAAATGACAAGCGGGAATGTGTATTCGATGGATTCCCTTGCGGAGGCGCTTTCCATACCAAAGAACGAGGGCTTTGAGCAGTTGTCCGTTGGTCTGTTTGACGGGCAGAGTGAGGGCGTTTATATGCCGGAAACGCTGACGGGAATTAATGCGCAGAGTAAAAATGTCGAGGCGGCAAAATCGTTTGTGAAGTTAATGCTTTCGGAGGAAATTCAGACGAATACGTTTCGCGGACTGCCTGTCAACAAGGCGGCGTTTGAGACGCTGCTTGCAAAGTATGACGATACGCTGGAGGAAGGCTATTATATGATGTACGGCGGTTCTGACCAGGAAGGCAACAGTTGGTTTTGGAATGCAATGTGGTTTGACGAGGAGCAAAAGCAGCAAATCCGCGACTGGGCGGCACAGGCGAAGACGCCGCATATTGTAGATGTCACGCTTGAGGATGCGGTACAGAGCGTGTGTATAGAATACTTAAAGGGAAAGCTTAGCCTTGACGATGCAGTTTCACAGGTTCGCAGCAAAACGGCAATCTATATGTCGGAATAGAAATCGCCGCCCGGCAGCGGCGATTAGAGAGAATGCACTAAATAGTGCATTCTTCCAGAATGATTTACGTTGTTGTATGTAAATGGTGATTACAATGTACAAAAAATGGTTTTTTGTTTTTATTACGCCGAGTGTGGTCGGTGTGGGGGTGTTTGTCCTGCTGCCGTTTGCGGACGTAGTGAAGCGTTCGTTTATGACGGTCATGTCACAGGAGTTTACGGGGCTTGACAATTACAGGCGTGTTTTTGATAATCAGGCATTTGCGCTTGCGGTAAAAAATACGCTCCGTTTTACGGCGACGGCAATTCCGCTGCTTGTCCTTGCGGGGCTTGTCATCGCACTGGTACTGAGCAAAATAAATGACACGCGTGTCATAAAAAGCCTGTACCTGTTTCCGATGGCAATGCCGACGGCAACGGTGGTGATTGTGTGGCGCATGTTTTTCTACAGGCAGGATTTTGATAGCCTTGTTGCGGGCTATATATGGAAAAATTTAGGCTATACGCTGGTACTTTGGCTTGCGGGAATTGCGGCAATTCCAAATGAGCTTGTCGAGGCGGCGAGAGTGGACGGTGCAGGGTGGTTTCGGTGTCTGATTTATGTGAAGCTGCCCTGCCTAAAGGGGAGCTTTTATACAATTGTGGTGCTGTCATTCTTAAATTCGTTTAAGATTTACAGGGAGGCATACCTTGTGGCAGGCTCGTACCCGAAGGAGGAAATTTATCTTTTGCAGCACATTTTTAACAACTGGTATGTCAATTTGGAGCTGGATAAGCTGTCTGCCGCGACGGTGCTGGTGGGGGCGTTTCTGTTTGTGTTTATTTTGGTGTTAAACAGGCTGTGGAAAGTGTGAAATGTTTCACTTCCGTAAGGCAAAATGATGGGAGGAAGTATGCGGCTGATTAGGCGGATTGTGAATATGGCAGTGATGATGACCGTTAAGCTGATGTTTATTGCAATGGGGGTTGTGATTTGCATGCCGGTCTTTTTGGTCGTGACGGGCTCTGTGATGGGCAGCGCGGATTTGCAGGAGTGTCTTGCGCCCGTGTTTTTGGAAGGGCAGGGTTTTGTCACATGGAAACTGATTCCGCAGTATCCGACTCTGGAGCATTACAAACGGCTCTTAATCGAAACGCCGCAGTTTTTTATCCTGTTTTGGAACAGTATCAAAATCACGCTGTTCATTCTTGCAGGGCAGCTTGCCGTAGGAGTGCCTGCGGCATGGGCATTTGCCGTGTATGATGTGCGGGGCAAAAATGTACTGTTTTTGGTTTATGTGGTGTTAATGCTTTTGCCGTTTCAGGTAACGATGCTGTCAAGTTATATTGTTTTGAATAAGCTGTCGCTGCTGGATACGCATTGGGCGGTGATTTTGCCCGCGGTGTTTAGCACGTTTCCCGTTTTTGTGACGTACGGTGGATTTCGGGCGATACCAAAGGCGCTGATTGAGGCGGCGCGCATTGACGGGGCAGGGGAGTTTTACATTTTTACGAGGATTGGACTGGGGCTTGGAAAGGGCGGAATTTTGTCGGCGGTAGTGCTTGGTTTTTTGGAGTATTGGAACATGATTGAGCAGTCGCTTGCTTTTTTGAAGGATAAGGCGCTTTGGCCGCTGTCACTGTATCTGCCGGAGATTGAGTGGACGCAGGCGGGATTTTCGTTTGCGGCGTCTTTTGTCATGCTCATTCCTGCGGTGTTTGTGTTTGTCATGGGGCAGGATTATTTGGAGCAGGGGATTATTTACTCGGGGCTCAAGCAGTAAGAGGTTTGGTATGGGATTGGATATGGAAAAGAACAGGAAATGGATTCGTCTTTTTTTGATTTTTTTGGCGGTGATGTGGCTGCTTACGATTATTTCAAAAAGTATTTATGTTTCAGGGTTGACGCGTGTAAAAACTGATGTTCTGTCCCGTAAATATATTGAACATATTGTGGAGGCGGACGGGATTGTCCTTGCGGGCGGCGAGGTGGCGGTCAACGTGCTTGCGGGACTGCGCGTGGAACGCATTGCGGTGAAACAGGGCGACGCAGTGAAACAGGGCGATGCGCTTTTTACAGTGGATTTGCGAGATTTGGAGGAGCTGATTGCCGATAAGGAGGCGCAGATAGAACGACTGGAGCTGCAGCTTGGCACGGCGCAGTTTAACGAGGTCTTGGAGGCGCAGAAAAAGGAAGTTGCGCGTTTGTGGGCGAAGGAGGATTACGAGAATGCGGACAAGGAAACGCAGCTTGCCGTAGACCGTGCACAAAGTGCGCTTTTGGACGCGGAAAACGATTTGCGCAAGCATATGGACACCAGTGCGCCTCACACGTCAGGTTCTTCGAGGAAGAAGGCGTGGGAGAAGTATAATGACTGGAAGAAGAGATGTTACGCGTTGGAGGATATGATTGCGGAGCTTGAGAAGGAGATTCAGCGGTTGAAGGATGAGATTGCGGACGCGTCGGGGGAGGATGCGCAGGCGGCAAACGAGGGGAATGTGAGTGCGTCGGGAGAAGGCGTACGGGCGGTAAACGAGGAGAATGTGGGTACGTCGGGAGAAGATGCGCAAGTGCAGGAGGATTTGGAACATGCGAAGACAGAGGAAACGGGTATGGAAGGTGCGGAAACAGGGAATGCGGATAAAAAGCGGGCAGAAACAGGTGAGGATATATCGGACAAACAGGCGCAGCTTGCCGAGAAGGAGAGCGAGTTGGAGGCGTGTAAGGCAGAGTTGACCGAGCTGGAGCGCAATCCCGTTTCGCAGCCCGATTATTCCGCAGAGGAGAGCGAATACGATGCATGGCAGCAGACGAAGTCAAATTTGGAGGACGCGGTGCAGGCGGCAAAACACGCGCTGGAGGACGCGAAGCTGGCGCGGGAGAGTACACTGCGCGAGAAACGGCGCGCTTTGGCAAGTGCGGAGGTGACGGCAAGTGCGGATGCAACGATTGGCATTTACAACATGGATATTGCAGCGCTGCAAGGAGAGATTGCGGATTTGAATGACGTGAAAAGCAGTCAGGGCTGTGTGACGGCAAAGGCGGACGGATATGTTTTGGAGATTCTCGTTGCGACAGGGCAGCGCACAACGGACACGGCGGCAATGCTGCTTGCGGATACGACGTCGGAATATCTGTTCCGGTTTGGCATTACGAAGGAGCAAAGTAAGTATGTGCAGCTTGGCGACAGCGTCGAACTTTCCTTAAATTCCGCAAATCATAAAAAAGTGACGGTGACGGCGGACTATATTGAGGAAAATACGGCGGGCGGTTATGACGTGACATGCAGGCTTGGCGACGCAAAGGCGCCGATTGGTTCATACGGCGTGGCAAAGCGGACGGTTCAGGGCGAGATGTATCCAAGCGCGGTGCCGATTGACGCGATTTTGGAAGAGAATAAGGTATATTATCTCTTTACGGTGAATGAGAAGACAGGGATTTTGGGGAAGGAGTATTATGTAGAGCGGCTGAAGGTCAATGTCGTGGATCAAAACGACCGCTATGCCGCAATTGAGGGTGCCGCGATTGGAGCGGATATGCAGATTGTTATTTTTTCGTCAAAGGAGTTAAAGCAGGGGGAGAGCGTGCGGTTGGAGGAGTAGGAACTTGCAAAAGTATCGGTTGTGTTTTGGGGCAAGTGTGTCTATAATGAATTTAGGAGCAGTTTGTTTGGCAGAAAAGGGGGATTGGTTATGGACGCATTAAAAAAAGAAAAGGTTTATACAATTGAGGATATTTTTGCGTTGCCGGACGGGGAGCGTGCGGAGTTGGTTGACGGGAAGATTTATTATATGGCGACGCCGAGTTGGACGCATCAGAGGATTTCAGGATATTTACACAATGTAATATATAATTATATCAAAAATAATGATGGAAAATGCGAGGTTATAGCAGCCCCGTTTGCGGTGTTTTTATATAATGATAACATCAATTACTTTGAACCTGACATTTCCGTTATCTGTGATTTATCAAAATTAGACGAGAAAGGCTGTCACGGCGCGCCTGACTGGATTATTGAGATTGTATCGCCAAGCAGTAGGCAGATGGATTATCTTACAAAGCTTCTTCGATATCAGACGGCAGGTGTGAGAGAGTATTGGATTGTTGACCCCCAAAAAGAACGCGTGACAGTCTATTTATTTGAGAAAGAAAACGTTGAAGAATATATGTTTGGGGATGAGATCCCCGTTGGAATTTATGAGGGATTTTCCATAAAAATAGAATAGTCTTGGTTCAAAGGAATGCAAAAAGCATTTGGCGCATAAAACCAAAAAAGACCAAATGCTTTTTACAGATCAATATTTTGTAAAAATATGCAGAAAGAATCTTGCATTTTTATAAAAATCTGTTACAATTATTTGCATGGGGGTATAGCTCAGTTGGGAGAGCGATACGTTCGCAACGTATAGGTCACGAGTTCGAGTCTCGCTATCTCCATTCTGAAGTGTCTGCAAAACCTTAATTTGATTGGTTTTTTGGCACTTCTTTTTTGCTGTTTATACAAAAGGTTCTTAGATGCGTTACTGCGAAAGGAGTATGGTAAAATTTATGGGCAATGCAACAAGTATATCCATTCCCGCGATTTTAAAGGTGGGAAACGGTGCATTAGACAGTATTGGATTATATATGAAAGAAGCCGGATTTCATCAGGTGGTGATTTATTTTGGAAACGGTCTGATTGAGCTGTTTGGCGAAAAGGTGATGGATTCTCTCAAAGCGCAGGAAATTGAAGTTCTTGAGTATCGGGAGATTGACACGGTCGATATTGACGATATTATCAAAATGGCATTTTCCATGCCGAACAAAACGCGCGCCGTGATTTCCATTGGCGGCGGAAAGGTGATTGACGCGGGAAAGTATGCAGCATTTTTGAAAAACCTGCCGTTTATCAGCGTGCCGACTTCAAGCTCCAGCGACGGATTTTCGAGCGCAAGCGCGTCGTTACTTGTAGACGGACGCAGAAGCTCCGTGCCGGCAAAGCTGGCATACGGCATTGTTGTCGATACGGACGTGATCCGCACGGCGCCGGAAAAATTTATCTATTCCGGAATCGGTGACATGATTTCAAAGATTACGGCAATTTACGACTGGGTGTTTGAGGCGGGGCATGGTGTTTCGCTGCTCAATGACTTTGCGGTGATGATTGCCAAAAAGGCGGTGAACAGCTTTGTGCGCACGCCGTATGAGAGTATTAAAGAGGAAGTGTTTTTAAAGGAGCTTTTGGATTCGCTTTCCATGAGCGGGATTGCAAACGAGATTGCAGGGAGCAGTGCGCCCACGAGCGGAAGCGAGCATCTGATTTCGCATGCGCTTGATAAAATTTTGGAGGCGCCGCAGCTTCATGGGATACAGGTAGGCGTGGCGACATATATTATGAGCATTGTGCATAACCATAGATATAAGCGGGTAAATGCCGTGCTCACGCAGACGGGCTTTTGGGACTATGTGGCGACGCTTGGCATGAAAAAGGAAGATTTTATCAAGGCGATTGATTTGGCGCCGTCCATAAAACCGCACAGATACACGTATCTGCATGAGGAAAAATACCGGGAACTGGCAAAACGCGTCGTGCTTGAGGACGAGATATTACAAAAAGTTTTGATTTGACGCAGATAAAACAGTGTATGGAATGAAAGCAGGAGGAGATAACACAAATGACAATCATTGAAAAACAGACTTTTGACGAGGAACGTGCGCTCTACGGTGCAAAAGATTTGGTGGTGGAGCAGTGCCGCTTTGACGGACCGGCGGACGGGGAGAGTGCGCTGAAAGAGGCGGCAAATATTGAAACGAACAAATGTTTCTTCAACCTCCGCTATCCTTTTTGGCATGTGCACGGACTAAGCATCAGGGATTGTGAGCTGACCGAGCTTTGCCGCGCAGCGCTTTGGTATTCCGACCATATTACGATTACGGACACAAAGCTGCACGGCATCAAGGCGCTGCGGGAATGCAGGAATGCGGTACTGAAAAACTGCGATATTATTTCGCCGGAATTTGGCTGGTCGGTGACAGATATTGAGATGTATGACACAACGGCAAAGAGCGAATATTTTATGATGCGCTCTGAAAATATCCGGTTTGAGAATGTCGATTTTACCGGAAAGTATTCGTTCCAGTATATTAAAAACGCAGTGTTTGAAAACTGCCGCTTTGACACGAAGGACGCGTTTTGGCACGGCGAGAATGTGCTTGTAAAAAACAGCGTTGTCAAAGGGGAGTATTTGGCATGGTATGCTAACGGGCTGACGTTTGAAAACTGTAAGATTATCGGAACGCAGCCGCTTTGCTACTGCAAAAACTTGAAATTAATTCATTGTGAAATGATTGACACGGACCTTTGCTTTGAGAAATCGGACGTTTTTGCAAAAGTGTCGACGCCCGTTCTCAGCATCAAAAACCCCCGTTCGGGCAAAATTACGGCGCCTGCGGTCGGGGAAGTGATTATGGACGACGCACAGGCGGCAGGCGAGGTTGTGATTTTGGGGAAATAAGGTTTTAAAATAAAAGAATAATAGGATTGACATTTTGAATCAGATTGCGTATACTTTTCCGTAAGCAGGGAGCACGAGCCCTGCATGGAACACAAAACCCCGGTTTCGAAAAGGAGGACAAAATGCAGCATTGTGTAAAAAACAGATTCAACAACATAACAAGACGGCAAGGTGTAATTGTCCTTGAAAGGGTTTAGAACGTTTGTTTGATTAGCAAAAACAGTATGGTAATCATAACCTTTTTCAGATAAAAACACCTTGATACGAGGTGTTTTTTTGCTGCCCAAATGTTGGCAATGAATAAAAACACCAAAAGAAAAGGAAAGAGGAGAAGTTTATGATTACAATTTACGGGAAATATACCAATGCAGTTGTCTACACGACTGAAAATGAGCAGTATGCCATTGACGAGTATGCGAGAAAACAGCTGCAAATGATTTGCGACCACCCAAGCGCTGCGGGCAGCAAAATCCGCGTCATGCCTGATGTGCACCCGGGAAAGGTCGGGACAATCGGACTGACGATGACGGTTGGTGCGTCGCTGCTCCCAAGTCTAGTCGGTGTGGATATCGGGTGCGGAATGACGCTTGCGAAAATCAAACAAAAAACGATAGAATGCCAAAAGCTGGACACGGTGATCCGTGATACGGTTCCGGTTGGACCAAGAGTCCGGAAAACGTTTCATAAGTTTGTTGATATGCTTGCACTTGAAAACCTGCACTGCTTTAAGGCAATCGATATGTTGAAGGCGGAGCGCAGCATTGGAACGCTTGGCGGCGGAAACCATTTTATTGAGGTGGACAGGGACGAGGAGGGCGCGCTATACATTGTTGTGCATTCCGGCAGCCGTCACCTTGGCATGGAAGTGACAAATTACTATTTAAGAGAGGGGCAAAAGAAATCGCAGGAGAGCAAACAGGGGTTTGCATCGTATGAAATGACCTGCCTGGAGGGGGAACTGCTGGAGCAGTATTTGCATGATTTGGAGATTGTGCAGGACTTTGCGCGTTACAACCGCGAGGCGATAATTGACGAGATTGTACGCGGAATGAAATGGAAGGTTTTGGACAGTGATACCTGCATTCACAATTATATTGACTTTTCGGGTGAAACGCCCGTCTTGCGAAAGGGCGCAATCAGCGCAAAGATGGGAGAGCGCGTTATCATTCCGATGAACATGCGCGACGGGATTATCCTTGGAACAGGGCTTGGCAACGAGGACTGGAACTGTTCGGCGCCGCACGGCTCAGGGCGGATTTACAAGCGCTCCGAAGTCAAAGAGCATCATACGGTTTCCGAATTTAAAAAGGCGATGGAGGGCATTCACTCAATTTGCGTCAATCAAGATACGCTTGACGAATCGCCGTTTGCGTACCGGAAGCTTTCGGATATGCTGCAGGTGATTGGGGAAACGGTGACGGTGGAGCGCATTTTAAAGCCCGTCTATAACTTTAAGGCAGGGGCGGAAAAGTAGGAAAGCAAGGCTTGCAATATAAAAGGAATTGCGCTACAATAAAAACAAGTTTGCCAATACAGTGTGAAAAGATTAACGATTAAAGGAGTAAGATATATGAGCAGAGAATATTCGCCAAAGGACATTGAGAAAAAATGGCAGGATATATGGGATAACGAGGAGGCATTTAAGGTCGGAATTGACAAGTCAAAGCCGAAATACTATGCGCTTGTGGAATTTCCGTATCCTTCCGGACAGGGACTTCACGTAGGTCACCCAAGACCCTACACGGCAATGGACATCGTTTCAAGAAAGCGCAGAATGCAGGGTTATAACGTGCTGTTCCCGATGGGGTGGGACGCGTTCGGGCTTCCGACGGAAAATTATGCGATTAAGAATAAAATTCACCCAAAGATTGTCACAAAAAATAACGTGGCACGCTTTAAGGAGCAGTTAAAGGCGCTTGGTTATTCCTTTGACTGGTCAAAGGAAATCAACACGACGGACGAACATTATTACAAGTGGACGCAGTGGATTTTTTTACAGCTGTTCAAGAAAGGGTTGGCATACAAGAGTGAGATGCCGATTAATTTCTGTACGTCATGCAAGGTCGGACTTGCAAACGAGGAGGTCGTAAACGGTGTGTGTGAGCGCTGCGGTTCGGAGGTAATCCGCAAAATGCAGTCGCAGTGGATGCTGAAAATTACCGAGTACGCTGACAAGCTGATTGACGGTTTAAATGACGTGGATTATATCGAAAAAGTAAAGGTGTCGCAGAAAAACTGGATTGGACGCTCCGAGGGTGCGGAGGTCAACTTTAAACTCAAGGACAAAGACGAAACGCTGACTGTTTACACGACAAGACCGGACACGCTTTTTGGCGCGACTTATATGGTCATCTCGCCGGAGCACCCGCTGATTGAAAAATATAAGGCGGATATTGAAAACTATGACGAAGTCGCGGGCTACCGTGAGCAGGCATCGAAAAAGTCGGATTTTGAGCGTACGGAGCTTGCAAAGGATAAAACAGGTGTTTGTTTAAAAGGGATTTCGGCAATCAATCCGGTCAATAATAAGGAAATTCCGGTATGGGTTTCCGATTATGTACTGATGACTTACGGAACAGGCGCAATTATGGCGGTTCCGGCACATGATACAAGGGACTGGGACTTTGCAAAGAAGTTCGGACTTCCTATTATAGAGGTTGTGGCAGGCGGAGATGTGCAAAACGAGGCGTTTACGGACGTGGCAACAGGGACGCTGTGCAATTCGGACTTTTTGAACGGTTTAGAGGTAAAGGACGCGAAAGCAGCGATTACGAAGTGGCTTGAGGAAAAGGGTATCGGTCACAAAAAAGTTAATTTTAAGCTCCGTGACTGGGTATTTTCGCGTCAGCGCTACTGGGGCGAGCCGATTCCCATTGTAAAATGTCCGCATTGCGGGTACGTGCCGCTTGACGAGAGCGAACTTCCGCTGCGGCTTCCCGAGGTGGACAGCTATATGCCGACCGATACGGGTGAGTCGCCGCTTGCGGCAATGCGCGACTGGGTGGAAACGACATGTCCCAAGTGCGGCGGCAAGGCGGAGCGCGAAACGGATACCATGCCGCAGTGGGCGGGGTCTTCATGGTATTTCCTGCGCTATATTGATCCGGATAATCAGGAGGCATTTGCAAGCAAAGAGGCGATTGACTACTGGATGCCGGTTGACTGGTATAACGGCGGTATGGAGCACACGACGCTGCATTTGTTGTACTCAAGATTTTGGCATAAGTTCCTCTATGACCAGGGGCTTGTTTCGTGCAGTGAACCGTACAAAAAGCGTACCTCACATGGTATGATTTTGGGCGAAAACGGCGAGAAAATGTCAAAGTCTAGGGGAAATGTTGTCAATCCTGATGATGTGGTGAATGAATTTGGTGCGGATACGCTTAGAACTTACGAGATGTTTATCGGTGCATTTGATTTGAGCGCCGCATGGAGTATGGAGGGCGTCAAGGGCTGCCGCCGGTTCCTTGACAGGGTATGGAAGCTTCAGGATATGCTGGTTGACGGCGATGCGTACCGTCCCGAAATGGAAACGAAGATGCATCAGACGATTAAAAAAGTGTCAAACGACTTTGAGGGATTGAAATTCAACACGGCAATTGCGGCAATGATGGCGCTTGTCAATGATTTTTATAAGGCAAACGGTGTGACAAAGGCAGAGTATGAAACGTTAATCCTGCTGTTAAATCCGGTTGCGCCGCACATGACGGAGGAGCTTTGGGAAATCAATTTTGCAGGAAAAGGCAGGGTCTACCAGCAGAAGTGGCCGGAGTTTGACGAGGCGAAGACGGTTGAGGCAAATGTCGAGATTGCAGTGCAGATAAACGGTAAGGTAAAGGCGACGCTTATGGTAGGGCTTGACGAGGCGGAGGATTCCGTGAAGGAAAAGGCGCATGAAATCAAAGCGATTGCAGACCTTATGGCTGGAAAGACGGTTGTAAAGGAAATTTATGTTAAGGGCAGGATTCTTAACATTGTAGTGAAATAATGGTTCAGTGCAGAGGAATGGAACAGATTTTAACACCGCTTAATCATAGGGAAATTGAATACAATGCAAAAATGCTGTCGGGGTGCGATATTCCCGACAGCTTCCTATATCAGAGCGATCAGGCACAGGCACTGCTTGACTGGATTGGTCAGACTGGTGGCAGGGTTTTTGACGACGACCTGATAATGGATTACGGGACGGACTGCCTGCGGCTTTACCTGCTTTTTGAGAATACGCCGAAGGAGCATGACGCGCCTTTTTATGAAAGCTGGAATGAGGGTGCGCTTGAGGGAATGTATAAGTTTCTTGGCAGGTACAGACGTATGATACTCGCGGCATCTGCATGGAACAGGCGGGGCGGGTATGATTTCGTATCAAAACAAAGCCTTAATACAATGCAGCGCGCATTGGAGCAGGCAAGGCAGAAGATTGGGAAATGCGTTAAGCGCGGTAATACAATGGCAAACCGCCACAATATAATCTCTGCACTGATGGAACTTCTGAATGTATTACACAAAGAACTGAAAATCGGGGAGATTGTGACTGCAGTCAGGAAACATGCAATAGATATTGCTACGCCGAAGAAGGATTGGAATGTAAAATGGAATGATAGTGCCGATGAATCAGACATACAAAAAGGTGGTAATGATGTAGTAATTCAAATCTGTAGAGATTTTGTAATCCTCATGTCACCGGTTGCATGTGATTTATCCAAAATTCTTTGGGAAGTGATTGGATATTAATATAAAATATAAAAAAATACAAAAAAAAGGAAAATTGTATATACAATTTCCTTTTTTTATGTTATATTAATTGTAATTATAAGGTTACATAAAAAGTTAAGGTGTGTTTATGGAAAATTATAGTGAATATAGCATAGGTTATGACCCTGAGGCGTTAGAACACGATTTACAACGAATCAGCCGGCTGATGCGTGGGAAAAAAGAGCTTACCTTACCGCTTGCACAGGAAATTTACTATAAAATAAAGTCTAAAAACATAGCATTTCAAAGCAGTAGAGGCGAAGCGTTTTGGGATCAGGTTTTACAGAAGATGACAGAAACGCAGAGAAAGCAGATCGAGAGTAGGATTCTTGCCCAAAAACGAAGAAAACGGAATACAAAAAAACTGTTGAGCATCAACAGAAGGATAGCGGTAGCAGTATCGGTGACCGTTCTTTTGCTTTGTATTGTATTTCTGAATTGGAATCTGCTTTTGGATTTCAAAACGAATTACCAGTCAAAAAAGCTATATGATAAGATTCTTGTGGAGGCTGATTTGCATACGGAACCAACATTGCAAAGTGAAAGGAACGATGATCAGGGTAAAAACGGGCTGATTTGTGAGGGGGAACCCCAAAATCAGGTGGAGCCTGCTATTTTAGGCAAGTTTTCAGCATTACATGATGAAAACAGTGACTTTTCAGGCTGGCTTTCCATAGAGGGGACAAAAATTAATTATCCCGTAATGTCAAGGGAAGGGGACAATAATTATTATTTGGACAAGAATTTTACCGGACAGGAGGACAAAAACGGACTTTTAATTCTTGACTATCGCAGTAATGTGCTTGAGAGCGGACAAAACATTATCATATACGGACATAACATGCGAACCGGTGTCATGTTTGGCACGCTGAAAAATTATAAGGATAAAGATTTTTGCATGGCACATCAGACCATCCGGTTTGACAGTCTTTATGAGGAAGGTACCTATCGGGTCGCGGCAGCGATGCTTTCCGCAGTGGCTTATGAGGATGAGGACGTATTTCGCTATTATGATGCGATTGATATCAGTACAAAGGAACGTTTTGACGAGTTCAAGCAGAATATAGAATCCAATGCACTTTACACTACAGAAGAACATCTTGAATACGGTGATTCGTGCCTGATATTATCTACTTGTGATTATTATACCGAGGATGGAAGGTTTGTGGTGATAGCAAAGAAAATAGATTAGGGGGAGGAGAACTATGTATCGCAGATTAAAGAATCTTTTAGGAGTGAGCCTTATGATTTTGGCAGTGGTTTTGTCGCAGATTCCAATGCCGGAGGCACAGGCGGAGGAAACAAGTACGGTCACGTTCAGTATGAACGGAGGGGTATTTAACGGGGAATATAATGGTTATAATTTTAAGAATCAGACGCCTGTTTTGGTTCTTGACAATAATAATACGATAGACAATTATCCCGATGACCAGTATGCTTCTTATGCAGGCTATGAAACGGAGAATGAAAAATGGTACACGGATAAGGCATGTATTGAGGAGTTCGATCCAAAGAGCAGGATTTCGGAAAGTGTTACAATTTATAAAAAGTGGTTTTGCACGGAAAACGGATTTTGCATGAATCCTGATAAAACGGTATTGTATCAGTATAGCGGAGATGCAAAACTCGTACAGATACCAGACAGCGTGACAACAATTGCTCCGGACGCGTTTGCAAGCCTTGCAGGTGTCAGGGGAATTATGCTGTCTAAGGATATTGAAACAGTATATGATAATGCTTTTAGTGGCGCGGATCAGGAAAACAGTATTATTTATATTTATGATAATACATCCGGTCAGTCAGAGGAGATGGCACAGAGGCTTGCTGACAACTATGAGCAGTTTGTTTACAGTTCGTATCTTGATGTCGATAAAGTTGAGGAAATTGCGGGAATTCATTATGACGTGGCGGAAAATCAGGCAGAAAATAAAGAAGAGAACGGAACAGAGAATGCCAGTCAGGAGCAAGGGGGAAATGAAAAGGAAACGGAGGCAGCATCTGGGGAACAGAAAGAAACGGAAACTGAAACGGAAACCGAAACAAAAACAGAAGAACCCCGGGAATATTCAGTAACATTTGATACCGGAATTACCGGAATCACTGGTGAAAAACGTACAGTTCCTGCACACAGCACCGTTTCGGAGCTTGTATCGATCTCTGGGGAACAGCCTCAAATATTGGCAAAGGGAAATTATACCGTAAAAACGGATGACGGAAAACAGGAAACGGTGTATACGTTTGACGGATGGTATAAGGATTCTGGATGTACGACGGAATGGAATTTTGCAAACGATACGGTAGAGGGCGATACCACGATTTATGCAAAGTGGGACCGAGAAACAAAACCTTATTATTATGTAACCTTTGTGGCAGAGGGGGCAGATAATGTGCCTGAAAAATTAAAACTCTATGAGGATGAACCGTTCAACGAACCGTCAGAGAAGCCTTCCATAAAAGGAAAGAAATTTAAGGGATGGTATACGGATGAAGATTTGGAGGAAGAGTTCAAGGCATGGAAAAAGCCGCTGACAGGGAATCTGACGCTTTACGCGCGCTGGGAAACAGACGGTTATACTGTGACTTTTGATATGAATGGCGGAAAATATAGCGGTACTTTTGACGGGAAAGAATATGATGGTGCAACAAGTGTAAAAACAAAGGTGGAAAAGGGAAAGGGAATTTCAAAGAAAGCCTATCCGGAATATGAGGATGATGCAGCCTTTAAATATTCCGGATATAATACAGATACAAACTGGTATACGGACAAAAACTGCCTTTCAAAGTATAGCAGAACAGACTCAAAGGGAAATGTAAAGGAAATTAAGAAAAACATGACGCTGTATAAGAAGTGGTATGCTACAACATCCGGTTTTACAATGAATGCCAATAAGACAGTTCTCTATAAATACAATGGTGGTTCAAGTAATGTAAAAATACCTGAAACGGTGACGGCAATCGGAGAGGATGCATTTGAGAATATAAGTTCGATTAAGAGTGTGGCGCTTCCAGATGCATTAAGCGATGTGGACGAGGATGCATTCAGCGCGTTTGAAAAAGCATCAAAAGATGTGACAATCACCGCAAAATCTGACAGTGCAATTGCAATTGCGAAGGAGCTTGCTTCAAGATATAAGCATCTTGTATATGAGAAGGATTCTGCTTCATCCGATAAGGAGAAAGAAACAAAAAGTGATTCCGTAAGCGTGGTTGGCTCAAACGATTCCAAAAGCATAACGCTTGGCGCGACAATTGGGGGAAATGCGGGAACAAATACAGGTACGAATACTGTTTCCACAAGCAGCACTGGTGTGACATTGGGAACGTCAGCCTCAGGAACCCCTGCGGCAGGCGTGACGACATCGGGAATTGGCGCCAATTCTATTACAGTAGGAGAAACACAGCCGACAGCGCCTGTAGTTTCAGAAGTGCCGACAGCATCGGATGCGATTGCAGCAGCTGGCACGGGTACAGAGAAGAAGCCTGCGGGGAGCCAAGGCAGCGGCGCTTCTTTGGAACCAAAAACAAAGACGACATCAAAAACGAATGCCTCGGCATCAAGTGCCCCGTCAAGCGCACAGCATGTCAAGGATTCCACGCCAAAGACGGGTGATCCGGTACAATACCGCATGCTTTTCGTATGTGTTCTGTTTTCGGCAGGGATTCTGCTCTTGCTTACCGGAAATGGAAAGCGGAGGAAATTTTCTCCATCTTAGCAATGTCTTCTTTGCCGGAATACTTTTGAAGTACAGAATAAATTAATGCAACTTCATCTTTTTCAAAAGAAATGTTGTTTTCTTTGCTTAACTTGGAAAGGGAAAGCAAAAAGGGCAGCATTTCTTTTTGGTTTGTCATATCAATAGAAGTGCTTTGGACAAATAGCTTTTCAAGAAATAAAAGCTTTGCCTTTTCAATTCCTGCAAGCGCAGGGTCGTTTAACCATTCTTTATTTGCATCCATAATAATCCTCCATTTTTGCCAATATTTGCGAATTTGGGCGTAAGCACAAATTTGCCGTGTGAAAAATTTATTTTTCACACTGTTCAGCCTCCATTTTGATTTAACATCTGCATGATTTCATTGAGATCAAGACCACCCAAACCGCCATTGCCGCTTGTATCCATATCGGGATTCAGGCTTTGCAGCATTTCGAGCATCTGTTGCATTTCGCGCATATTTTTCATTGTCCGCATCGCGGATAAGAGTTGCGAAAATTCTTTTTCCTCGTTTGGAGCAAGGTAGCGGTGCACAGCATTATAAATCTGTTCTATGTTGTCTTCCAATCCTTTCTGTTCTTTTTCGTTTTTTCCTTTGCTGCATGCATGGATTCCAGGGTCTTCCATTGGTTTGCTCCCTTTTTCGACTAGAGTCAGCGTATATTGAAGTTCCATATATTTGATGAGAGCAGGAAGCATACCGAATTGTTCACCTTCCATAAAAGGAATTAAGGACTTTAGGATTTGAATATGATTGGTGGTATAAAAATGGTCAAATGCCAGCACATAATCATTGTCTTCCATATTGTCTCAAACCTCCAATCTGATTGACGCGGCAACAGTAAAACTGTGTGCTGTGTGGATATTTTGTAAAATATATGCTTAGGGGACACCGCATATTCCCATATCGTAAAAAGAGGGCCCGTGTACACAGACCGAGCCCTCTGCGGACAATAGCAGATGCTTTTAGCAGCAGCCGTTATTGCCGCCACAGCAACAAAGAAGAATCAGGATCCAAATCCAGTTACCGCAGCTGTTATTACCGCAGCCACAGTTGTCGTTGCCGCAGCCACAGCCGTTGTTGCCAAAGCCGAAGCTGTTAGAGCCGCCGCAGCAGCTAAGAAGGATTAAAATCCAAATCCAACTTCCGAAGCCGTTGTTGTTTCCACAGCCACAGCCGCACTCCGAATAATTTGGTGTCTGGTTGCAGCCGCAGTTGCTTGCTGATAATTCGCTCATGGTAGGTTACCTCCGAAGAAGTGTTTTTCTATACTATATGTGCAGGGGAAAAAAGTGTTACACAAAAGAACCTTTTTTGCACAAAATGGTAAAAAGAATCAATCCGCAGACTTTGACAGGAATGGTAAATTGACATAAAAAATTGCCGTAATTTGGGCATTTACATAAGGGTTTTACATAGTGGGAAAATTGGAAAAATAATGGGAGAAATTTTATTTTTTCGCTTGATATGCAATTGAATGTGAATAAAAGATATTGTATAATGATAGATAATATACGGCTCATAAAGAATATAGACTGAAAATAGAGTAAAATAAAGGAGGATTTATTCATGAAAGCATCCAAAGTGCGAAAAAAGCTGCTGGCAGGAATTTTATGTGTAAGCATGTTGCTTCACACGGTATCGGTGAATGTCAATGCAGATGAAGCGGATGAAATTATCCGGGAAACGCAAAGCGTTGAGGTTCTGGCGGAAGAACCACAAGTACAAGAAACAAAAGAACCCAAGAATGAGGCACAGGAGTCCGGCGCGCAGAGCGTTGAAGCAGAGGAAACAGGCATACAGGAAACGGATGCCGGAACACAGGAGATTGCAGAGGAAACTGTAGACGGCGAAAATGTGACGACGATAGAAACGGAAACCGCAAAAACAGAAGTTGCGGAAACGCAGGAGATATTGGAAACACCGGCACCGGAAGAATCAGAAACAGAGGCTCCGGAGATAAAGGCATCAGAAACAGAAGAAGTATCGGAAACAGAGCTTGCCAGTGAAATTGACAATTTGGAGGAAACTTCCGGAACCAATACGGAATCAGCGTCGGAACTAGAATCGGGCAGTGAGGAAATTGAAGAAGATGTTGATATGTCTGTAGAATTTCCTGATGAGGTATTTCGGGGAAAGGTTTTTGAATTGTTAAAGGTTAGTCATGATTCTGTTGTTACGAAGAAAATGCTTGGGGGATTACGGACGCTTGATTATCCGAGAACATCGGTCAGTGAACCTGTAATTAAAAATATCAAGGGAATGGAGCTTTTGACCGGACTTACGGAAATTGATTTGTCTTATCATGAGATTTCCGATGCAAGAAGCATTGACTGGAGCAGTCTAAGTGAATTGACAAGTATTAATCTGAACGGAAATGACATTGCCACAGCGCCGAATTTTTATCAGAATAACAAACTGAGAGAGCTTCAGGTGAAGGAAAACCTTATGGATGCCACACAGCTTAGAAATCTTCAAAGCAGCGGTGTGCCCAATCAGGATGTGAAATTAGCGGATGATACGCTTTTTTCGCAGCGGGCGGAAGGGTTTCATGCGAAAGTGGAGACTTCTTATTATAAAGTAAGCAGCGGTGTGCCCGTTACGGTTATGGTAGGCGGATACAAGTCGAAGCTTCCGTATCGTATTTCTTTTAAGCTTGACGGTCAGGATGCAAACTTTGCGCATAAAACCATAAGCGGAAAAACATATGAGAACATTTATTGGATTGAAAAGACTGGCTTATCTGTGGGAGAGCACAGTGTTACTATTATGCTGGAACAAAATGGGGAGACACTCGGTGAGCTGACAAGGTCGTTTCAGGTTGTAGAACAGGACATCTATCCCGGAAAAAGCAGCTATCGCTATAGCACAAATTCGGGTGACGATGTGATAGACCTGTATTATACATACAGTACAACCAATACGGTTGATCATATTACATTGACGGATGAGAACGGAAAAGAGTTTACATATCCCAATGTGTCCTTTAGGACCTCTTATGAATCTAAGGATTACCGGTATCAGGATATTGAGGGGAATTACGGGCTTTATATGATGCCTGATTACATGAATCATACATCATTCTCCATGAAAGACTGTATTCAGGTTCTTCCGAGAGGGACATATGATATCAATGTATTTTTGAAAGACGGACAGACTTATTGTCTGGAAGATTTAGTTCGGGTAACAGGCGGCTCTGTATCGGATGACTGGTCTTGTGTTGTATCAAAGGATGAGATTTACTGGAATGATAACGAGCGAAATACAACTGAATTGAGCATTATCAATGCCGATGAGAACCAGACTGCAAAATTTGAGCTGGAAGGATACAGCCTTTCGAACGCACCTGTTAAGGTCGAATTGAAAGATACAGAACCGAATAAAGCAGTCATTACAGCAAGCGAGGGTACAGACCCGAATGCAACGGACTTGAGCGTAACTGTGAAAATTACGGTTGGAAGTTCGGTACAGCGCAAGGAAATAAAGATCCGTAAGCGTACTTATGTAGATGAATTTTATGTAAATGGATTAAAGTATGATCCAAAAGAGATTGATAAATACGTTGTTGAATTAAGTGGCGTGGATAAATCAATTGACATCAAGGTGACGATTGGTCCAGAAGATGCTTGGGAAATTACGGAAGAATTTTCGGTAGAAAGTTTGGATCCGAAGGTTTTTGTGGTAGAACGGCAGACACCGTTTGAAAAGGAAAATGAAGAAGGAGTTAAGGAAAAAGGAATTTTAATTTCCATTAAATCAGTCGGAACTGGAGAAGCACAATTAAAGGTAATATATAAAGATCAGGAAAGTCCAAAAGATGGTCACGACATAAGGTGTACGGTAAAAGTTGGCGAGAGCAATTTTTCCGACCTTGAAAAGGAAACCCTCCTGAAAAAGGTAGGAACGGTTTACTGCATTACAAATGTACACGGTACCAGACTCGGTGATTTGGCATTGCCTGACGGCTGGGAGTGGGTTGAGCCGGATACCGTCGTTACGGTTCCAAACGACGACCCTTCCAAAGTACAGGGCTATAGCGCAAGATATTCACAAAAGAGCTATGTGCCGTTTACAATGCCGGTTCCCGTAGCAGTTACGCAGATAACGGGAGTAAAGGTTTCAGGACCGATTGAGCTTACCTCAGGTAAGGAAGGCGATTACAGCGTCAGCCTTACATACAGAGGCTATTTCGTGGAATCAAACAAGGCGTTTGTGGAAGCGGTTGACAAGGCGGTTTCGTTTGACTGGACGGCGGATAATATCTTTGTTTTGGATAACCGCAAGGGCAGGAACATCAAAGTGCAGGCGGCAAAGGTAAGCGATATTACGGCAGGCGTGATTACGGCAAATGTTACGGTGGGAGAAGAGGTCTTATCGGAAGAGTATGATGTTATTGTCATACCAGAGCATATTACACAGATTAAAATCACACCGACGACCGATAAAATACAATATCCAATCAACTATAAATACAGTGAAGAAGAGAATGCGGTTTATGTAGACGAGGCAAGTGTATCAAGCCAGGCATACCGGATTAAGTTTGTGCTTAGTGCAAGCATGGACGATAAGGAGGTGGAAGTACAGCAGGGAACCTTCAAGTGGACCATCAATGACCCTGCACTCGGGGAAATCAAAGAGGCTTCGGACGGGACTGTCCAGCTGTACATTAAAAAGAGCGGTACGATTATCCTGAGGGCAACCGCAAATGACGCCGGGGAAAAATATGCGGAGATTGCAGTAGAGGTGCGCGACTTTTCACCGATTCTGGAGACCAATACCATTGTCCTTAGCAAATATGCACTGGACGGGACGGAATTGCCGATTCATGCTGTGGAAGGAAATGAGATTGTAAGCATCCGGGTGAACAATGAGAATTTCAAGATTACCAGAGTTGACGGAAAATATATCATGTCCATTGTAAACAAGGACAGTTATACAAAAAATACGACGGTTAATGCACAGCTTACGGTAAGGACACAGATGGGAAATCCGATAACCTGGGACGTAAAACTGGTAGTGGATACGACAAAACCGAAAGTAAGGTTTGTACAGAAAACGGCTCCCAATATTTTCTATGCGGATACAATCGCCCAGTATGTTGTAAACAGTGATTATGATATTGCAAGTATTACAAACAGCGCTGACAGGGCAGTCGGATTTAGCGTCGAGTCTTATGATAAGGAAACAGGAATCCTTACAGTAAAAGCAAAAGGACTGGATAAGTCCACAGTGAACGGATTCCAAAGCAAAAATTCCGAGTATACAAATTTGCCGCTATTGATAAAGTACAATGAATACGGAACGCATACGGAAACATTAAAGATTACAGCAAGGGCAAAGAAGCCTACGCTCAAGGTTCAGGAACTCGCAGTGCTGTCAGCGGCACAGACAATGGAAACATACCTTGTGGATACAAAGACGAAAAAGAAGGTGCCATTGTCAGAAACCAGTAAGGTAACTTCCCTCACACCGTCTGTTACGGCGGAACAATACGGTACGAACATTAAGATTGGATACAGTGGTGGAAAGAGCGTAAGCTATAAGCTTTCGGTTTCTGACGAGAACTGGACACAGGATCTTAACCTTTCCGGAAAAGTATCTGTGGTTAAGGCACTGTTTACACAGCTGGATACCAAAAAGGTCAGCCTGAATATGGCGCATAATATCAAAGATAACGGAAGCGTGTCCGTGGATGTGTCGGTTAAGAACAATAGTTCGATTGGCGTTGAAACAGTCAGGTGCGATGCTGCAAATGCAAAAGGAAAAGAGCTGGTTGACAGCGGGTACCTGAAGCTTTCCTATGATGCCGCAAAGGGTACGCTGGAAATCGGACTGGATGAGAACAGACCGTCTGGAATCAGGGCTGGAAACTATAACTTCAAGGTATACGCAACGATATCGGGCGGGACAGAGCTAAAGCCCGCAACGTTAGGCATCACGCTTATGGACGCTTCCAAGAGCCCGGACGTAAAGCTTTCCGGAAAAGGTCAGATTAATCTTGTGGACAGGAAAAATACATCGGTGCTTTATACGATAAAGCTGTCAAACATGACCTCAACAGTCAAAAGCGTAAAGACGATGGGCAATAATGCGGAATTGTTTGATGCAAGTCTTACGGATGACGGCAAAGTGGAGATAAAGGCAGCAGAAGGCGTTTCAATGGGTACTACAACATACGTGCTGGATTTGGTGTTCGGATTCAAGAACAACACGGCAGTGCCTGCAAGCGTCAGGATAAAGCCTGTCAATAAAATGCCTAAGATGACTGCAAGCATCAAAGCAGGAACGATTTATAAGGCATCCAACAATGAAGTAAACTGGCGGGTATATAACAGCGCAAGCTTTGGTGAAATTTCCGATATTGTACTTCCTGAAAGCAAAGCGAATCAGAATTTTACGATAAAAAAGACCGGAAAAAACCGGATAACGCTGAAGCTGACAGATGAGGCAAAGCGTACAATCAAACCGGGAAAATACGGTGTTACGTATCAGGTGAAGCTTAAGGACATGGCATCCAATGCGAAACCCGTGACCATGAAAATTTCCATAACCGTAAAATAAAAAGTGATAACAAAAACAGCATCTTTTGGATTGGAAAGGTGCTGTTTTTCTTGTGCATTTTGCGCAATTTGTCATGAATATTACAAAAACACTTGAAATTAACAGAAAATATAGTAAAATAATAATATATATGTAAACTAATTGCGAAATTTGTGCGATAATAATAATAGGGAAATTAATATCGTAAGGGGAAGGGAAGGAAAATGGCGGAAATAAAATGGGCTATTGATGGCAGACGCTTCAGAACGGTTGAAGAGTATCAGGCAGCGCTTCGGGACAAAAAGCTTATCGATACCATTACCGGCAATATCGATTTGGATAACGCGAAGGATGTCGAAAAGCTGTATATGGAGCTGAAACAGGAAAAATACTGTTTTGAATCTATCGTGGGACGGCAGTTTGATGACAACATCTATGAGCTGCACAAGAAATTCCAGGCGCAGGAGCAGCAGAGGGCGGAAAAGGAACGGCAGAGGAAGGAAAAACTGAAAAATGCCTTGCAGGTTCACAAAAATGTCCAAAAGAGAAAGGATACGGGTCAGAATACGAAAGAACGGCTGACGATTGATGATTTTGACGAGGACATGCAGAAGGAAATCCTTTTGATTCTGAAAAAAAAGGAGCGGAAGCGAAAGCTTGTGATGGCAGCGTGCGCAGTATTGTGCATTGCATGCTTTGGGTACTTTGGCGTGTATTATCAGGTGGCTGCAAAGAGCGCGCGGGAATTTGAGGAGCTTGTGGCGCTAAAAAAAGCAGGCGCAGTCAGGGCGGCGGAAAGCAAGACAAAAGAAGTCCAAATCAACCTGACGGGCGATGACGCGGATACGCCGGACATTCTTGCCGAATATGAAGCGATATACAATAAGAACAAAAAGCTAATCGGATGGATAAAAATTGACGATACATTAATTGATTACCCTGTGATGCAGACTGTCAACAATGAATACTATCTGGATCACAACTTTAATCAGGAGGAGGACAGAAACGGCTGCATTTTCATGGATTACCAGTGTGATGTCATAAAGGGATGCGACAATATTATCCTGTACGGGCATCATATGAAGTCGGGAAAGATGTTTGGAACGCTGAACAAATACAGTCAGAAGGCATATTTCGAGGAGCATCCTACGATACAGTTTGATACGATATATGAGAAGGGAACGTATCAGGTGATGTATGTATTCCGGTCGAAAGTATATTCGGAAGAGGATGTGAATTTCAAATACTATCAGTTTATCAATGCAGGCTCGGAAAAAGAATTTAATTCTTATATTAATGAGATGTCGGCATTGTCGCTATATGATACAGGAGTGACGGCGGCCTACGGCGATGAGCTCTTAACATTGTCTACCTGTGACTATCAGGAGACGAAGGGCAGGTTCGTGGTGGTTGCCAAAAGGGTAAAGTAGGGAGAAATAATTAAGAAGTGGGGAGAAACAATATGGCTAAGAACAGGAAGAGAAAGAATTACAAGCTCAGAAGGAGGATCAAGCGCACGATTGCGGCGATTACGATGATTATGGCGATTGTTGTGGCTGCGATACCGGTAGAGAACCTTGGCACAATGCTTGCGGCGGAGGATGATATCGAGGCGCTTGCGCTGAATTCAAATTTTGATATCAAGGAGCGTTATCAGGATGAGATGAATGGTGTGAGCAAGTATGATGTCAGCTATTTTGAAAAAAATGAGGCAGAACCATATTCTGGTGATGAAGTAACGATTCAGCAAGTGGATGGCAATGCAAACATCAGGGATGTCTATAAAGCAACATTGAACACAAGCAAAAATCAGGCGATTGCGAGCGGAAAGGCAGATGCGGATAATATCGTTATCAATGAGACGGAATATTATAACTATGTGATGTTTAACATTACAAACGAAAGCCTTGACAGGGATTTTGGAGTAAATGAGATTTCGGTTACGTTTGATGAAGGTGATAGCGCGTCTTTTAAGTTTGATTCAGGAAAGAATCAGTATTTGTTAGATACGGATGCGGAAGGGACACCGGCAAAGACACTCGAAGATATTGTGGGTGTGAAACGATTGCTGGATACCTATACAGGAACTGATACTATAACCCCTTCAAATAAAGCACAGAATGTGGATGTTACTGACAATTCACAAGGATATGACCATAAGCTTGCGGATACTACCGCAAAAGATCTTATGGAAAACTGCGAGGCGGATGCAGTGGCGGCATATGTCAGAGGTGCTTTAAAAGAATACAATGATAAAATTGATGAGATAGCTGGTATATATGATAAAGTGAAAGTTGGACCGACTGAGGAAGCCGTTGAGACAACCGATCCGGATACGGGAACGACTACTACAACAAAGGTTACAAAATATCCGGAACTGACGCAGAAGGAAGTGGATACTTGGAATACGTTTCGGGCTGAGATGGACAAGCTGTATCAGGATACCGCGAAATTTACGATTTCACAGGAGGACTTTGCAGTAGGTTCAAACGGTCTTAAGTCCGTATATAACTATATTATTTGCCAGTATTTTGGAATAGATGGAAATCATAATTTAAAAAACTTTGACCTTGTAAAAGGAAGTCACGGCAATACACCGGTTTATTTGGCTGTTTTAAAAACAGGACTGAATGCTGCAAGTGGACAGTATACGGATTCCGGTTA
This sequence comes from uncultured Lachnospiraceae bacterium, assembly GCA_910578795.1. Classification (GTDB taxonomy): domain Bacteria; phylum Bacillota; class Clostridia; order Lachnospirales; family Lachnospiraceae; genus COE1. Next base: position 58,329 of record CAJTSD010000008.1, on the reverse strand, counting down.
TCTTGCTACGGATACAACCAATATAGTCGGAATCAAACAAAGAGCATTTCAGGGGTCTTCCGTTGCAAGCATCGAAACACCTGTTTCTGTGACATTTATCGGTGCGGAGGCATTTGAGGGATGTCAGAATCTTGCAAGCGCAACCATTAACACGGATCCGGACGGCTGCGATTTAATTGGCGACAGTGCGTTTGCAAATTCAACGCTGAATACGGTGACCTTTTCCAATACGTCATCCGCGGCAGCTCCATTAAAGCTGGGTGTAAATGCATTTTTAAATACCAAAATGAAAGCAGTGGAAATTCCTGCATCAGCGACGAATGTGGAAGCTGGATGCTTTGCACAGAATCATTCGCTGGCGTCTGTGAAATTTGTGGCAGGCGGAAACAGTGATGTAAAAATCGAACAATATGCATTTTATAACTGTGAGGCATTGAGTGAGCTTGCTTTTGAAGATGAAGGAAAGCAGTACGAGATTGCCCAGGGTGCATTTTCCATTGAGAAAATGCCGGAAGGCAGGGATGCAGCGCTTGAGTTCCGGTTTCCTAAGGGGAACAAGTCAATTGATTATAATTCCAATAAATGCGGATATGATTATATTCTTGCAGGAAGACAGAATCTGAAATCAGTAACATTTCCGGCTGGTATGATTGGTACAATTCCTGCGAATACATTAAGGGGCTGCTATAATCTTGAAAAGGCAGTATTTGAGACGGCATCGTTGGGATATGACAGTTATGTAAACGGTAAAGTGCTTGACGTACAGTTGTTCTCTGATGTGAGAAATGACAAGTTTATCGTGGAAGGACCTGCATTCAGCGGAGGCGGTGATCCTGCCGTTCCAAGACAGTCATCCTGGACAGGTATCTTAGGTTATATGCTGGATGGTGAATGGGCGCCGGTTCCCTATAAATATACGGATGAAGAGGGCGATCATATTGAGCTTGGCTATCGCGGCGGTCAGTATGTGGCAAAAATAGATATTATAGAAGGTACAGATACTGCAATCCTTTCAAAATATACCGTAAACGGCACCGTTCAGAAAGTGAATGAAAGAATCCCGGTAACCATTCCGAACGAAGTAGGCGGCTATAAGATTGTTGCAATCGGTGAGAATTGTTTTGAGGGTGAAGTTAAAGAAAAGATTTATAAGATTGTCATAGAGGATGGATATATTGAAACCATCGGAGCAAGGGCTTTTGAGGCTTGTCCGAATCTGGAATGGGTTTATATCGGAAGTCCGGTAACATCAATTGAAGACAGTGCCTTTGCGGGTTGCGAGCGGCTTGAAAATGTAGAATTCAGCCAGATTGGCAAGGGGATTGAGTTCTTAGGTGATGAGGATGAATACTGGGAAGCAAACTTAAAAATAGGAGATGACGCGTTCAATACCCAGTCAGAGCATTTGACGTTCCACGGGGCAATCCACAGCGGCTATGCACCGTTTGAGCTTGCGATGAGTGAGCAGAGCAGTAAGATGACCTCAACAGGTGCACATATCTGCTATAAATCGGACGAGCCGAAGAACCTGACGGTTATCAGGAATGAGCTGACAGGAAAAGCCACACTTGTGGATTATCCTCACTATGATGAAATTGACTTGATTAACAGCGAGTACATTAAGGAAATGTATGGTACAAATTACAGTATTCAGGAGGCGTTTGAGGACTTTTATTTAAACGGTGAGGAGAATGGCTTCACGGAAACGGATATTGTCAGAGGCGCTTTGAATATTGATCTCCCTAGGGGAATTGACAGCATTGATACGGCAAGTGATGAAGAATATGAGGATACAAAGGAGAAGAAGGGTTTTTATAAAAACGACAGAAACAGTCAGGACAGCTTTTATGTAAAGAACCAGTATATTTTTACGGAGGGCAATCTGAGTGGAACTGCGAAGCTCTATGTGGCGACACCGCTTTCCAGTGATATCAGAAATTCGTCGAATCGTGATATTACGAAATTGTATTCCGAGGATAAATATGTTGCGGATTCTTCTTACGCATCAGCTTATGGCGATGATAACGTGGCAAGGGGCGGACTGTTCAGCGGATACTTTGATGAGTCTGATATTAATGTATCAAGGGAAATTTCCGAGACTTACGCGATTACAAATGCCGGAGGGGGACTGATTGGAAACACCTATGACGGACATGACTATGCTGAGGATTACGATGCAGGAAATGATTATCTCACAAACGTAAAAATGCCTACAGTAGACAGTCTTCCTGACTATGCATTTGACAGCTGCGAAAATCTGATGACAGCAGGTTTTAGCGCGGAACTCCAGAACATAGGAACACTTCCGTTTAGAAACTGCAAGAGTATGTATAATATTGATTTGGGACAGAACGCAAAATATGCATTCAGCAATTTGATATTATATAAAAATAAGGGTGATGACACCAATACGGATTACGAGATTATGGAGCTGCTTGAAGGTCGTGGAATGGGCGGAAACTATTTGGCGGATTCCATTTTGGCGGATGAGATTTTACCGAATGTAACAACAATTGCACCAAGTGCATTTGCAAATAATACAAATATCAAAAATATTGATTTAAGCAATACCAAAATTATAGAAGTACCGACAGACTGCTTCCGGAATGATGAAAACCTTAGTCGGATTATATTCCCGCAGACCATAAGGCAGATTGATACTGGAGCGTTGGTTGGCGTGTTTGATGGTATTGAGCTGACGATTCCGACAGGCGACTGCGTGATTACTGCGGATGCGGTAGACGGAACAAAGAATGTATTTATTGTAGGCGTTGAGTTCAATGAGGATGGTTCCCATACCAATCTGTGGCATTCTTATGACACACTTAGAAAGAGCTATGGCGATAAAATTCATTTTAAGGATTACGGAAGTACCTACCATATAGAATTTGTGGATAAGGACATGAAGACCATTTCTTCCTTCTCGGTAGAGGTTAAGGATAATGTTCCTTATGATTTGGAAGCAAGGGATATTCCGGAAGCGCCCGCGGAGAACGGACTTTCGTTCCAGTACTGGATGTGCAAGGTAGGAAACAGTGTATATCAGGGTACAAATGCAGGAGATGAAGCGTTTGTAGGCATTAAAGAGGACAGGCTTTACTATCCGTACTATGTGTCGAATCCGGATAATATCGTTTCAGAGGGCGAATTTAAGTTTGAATTTGAAAACGCGGAAGCAATGGTAGGCACAAAACAGCTTAAAAGCGGTGATAACGTAGCAGGCGGAGAAAATATTATTTTAAGGGCAAGCGACGAGAAAAAATTCTCATATTGGTCGGCAGTCGGAACAGCAGAGGGAGATAATGCAAATTATACAGGAAACTTCCAAAGCGCCGTAACGCAGTCCATGATAACCTTTAGAATGCCGAATGCGGATGTAAAGGTAACTGCGAACCAAAATAAAAATGGCGGCGGTGATGATCCGGATGACCCGAATAATCCGGATAAGGAGAAGAAGTATAAGCTTACGGTAAACTACGGAAGTGGTACTGGCGAGTATAAAAAAGGCGAAACAGTAACGATTTCAGCGTATGCACCGGACACGTCAAGTAAGGTGTTCAGTAAGTGGACAAGTAACAGTACCAGTTTAGGATTTGCCAACGCTACGTCGGCAACAACTACACTTGTGATGCCGGAGGCAGATGTGACGGTAACTGCAAACTATAAAACAAGGGTTGGCAGTGATGATGACGATGACGACGATGATGATGACGATAGACCTACAAGAAGACCGGGTACAAGCACAAACACGACGACAGTAACCAGCAGACCAAGCAGCTCGGGTACAACTACGACAACAGGAACGACAGGCACCGTGACAAACCAGCCGGGTACAACGGATAATAATAACGGAAACAAAATATATATTACAAAGAATGGAGTATCCAATAAGGATGTGGCATCCATTACGGTTGACGGTTCGACAGACAATTTTATTGTACGGATTACAGAGTCAGCAGAAGCTACGGCAGCGGTGGAAGAGTCTTTGATTAACAGATATGGTTCGCTTGACGGACTTGCGTATTTCCCGATGGATATATCGCTTTATGACTCAACCGGTCAAAACAAGATTACAGATACCTATGGACTTAACATCACCGTTACCATGCCGATTCCCGATGTGCTGATACAGTACGGAGGAAACGCAAGAGTTGCGGCATGTGATAATGGAAATCTGCAGCAGCTGACACCGCGGTTTACGACAATTGACGGAATTGCATGTATTTCCTTTGTACCTCCACATTTTTCACCGTATGTCATTTATGTGGATACCAATAATCTGATTGCGGGACAGACACTGGACCAGACACCGTCAACAGGTGATCCGATTCATCCGAAATGGTTCCTTGCAACCGGTATGGCTTGTCTTTCCATTATCTTATTTGCAACAAGTGACAGCCGCAGAAAGAGGAACTTTAAAACAGCATAAAGGAGAAGCATATGAAAAATAGGCTGATAGCCCTTGCGGGCGTGATAATGCTCGGCGTTCTTGCTTTTGTCGGTGTGGCTTTTGGAATCGGCGGCGGAGTGGACGCCGCGGGAGACGATGCGTTTCGCATCAACGGAACAACACTTACTTCGTATCTGGGGACTGACGCTTATGTCAGTATCCCTGATACGGTTACGGTAATCGGGGAGGAGGCATTTGCGGGAAACGAAACGCTAAAAGGTGTTACGATTCCCGACAGTGTGACAGCGATATCCTATAACGCGTTTAAGGATTGTACGGCGCTTGCCAATATTATTCTTTCCGACAGGATTACAAAGGTCGGTCCCGGTGCGTTTGAGGGTTGTACGGCGTTGACGACGGCACAAATCGGAAAAAATGTCAGCTCATGGGGCACGGGCGTGTTTACGAACTGTGACAGCCTTGCGAAAGTGATGCTGGATGAAGAGAACAGTTACCTTACTTATTATAATGGTGCAATTTATAATGGGACAATGACAATGCTTTATCAGGTGCTTCCTGCGCGTAAAGGCGAAAATTATGTAATGCCTGAAACGGTAGAGGAGATGGACACCTATGCATTTTGGAATTTGCAGAATGTCAAAAATGTAAAGCTTTCTGACCGGATTAAGAGTATTCCCAAATATGCGATGACAAACATGGGTTCTGTGGAGAATGTATCACTCATGGATTCCGTGGGCTCTATTCAGGAGAGGGCTTTTGCGAACAATGAAAAGCTGGCACAGGTATCAATCCCCGCGTCAGTGAGTGAAATTGACAGGACTGCTTTTTCAGGAAGCCCGAACGTGAAGATTTTTACGACAAAAGCAACGACAGCGGATACCTTTGGCAGTGAACGGAAGATAACGGTTATTTATGAAAAGGAATATCCGACGGATTTTATGGACAGCAATGAGGATTTAGAGGAACTGCCGGACGTATCGGGAGGCGGAGAAAACAGCACTACTGACACAAGTGTGACAACGATTACAACGGTTACCGAGATTGAAACAGAGACATCGGAGGAAACGGAATCAGATAAGAATGAAAATGAGAGCGGCTTTGAGAGCGCTAAGAATTATATTCACCCGCTTGACGTACCTGAAAGCGATAATGTAATAGGAAAGACGATTATTTCGACAGGCAAGGCGGTCATGCTGATGAATAATCATGACGGTCAGGTGTATGGTCTGCCGGACGGGGTGAAGGCGGATGTTGTGACGGAATCTGAAGCGGCAAAAAAAGAGGAAACAGATGTTAGCATAAGCTATGATGAAAGCAGTCCAAACAGTGAAGAATATATTCCGCAGCGAAAATTTTACAAGCAAAAAAGTTTGACGAATTATGAGATTAGTGCGACAATAAAAAGTATAGGAAGGCTTGCATTTGCGGAAAGCGGATTAAAAGCGATTGATATTCCTGACGGTGTTACGAGAATTGAGTACGGCGCGTTTATGTCGTGTGCCAATCTTGATACGGTGACGATTGCTGATACGGTAGCAACTGTTGGAACGAAGGCGTTTGAAGGAACAAAATGGCTGAGTGAGTGGAAGAATGGAAATGCCACGGGCGATGAGAACGATTTTCTGATTGTCGGGGACAGTATTCTGCTTGCATACAGAGGAAACAGTGAGCACGTGCAGATTCCAGAGGGCGTAAAGCAGATCGGTTCGGAGGTATTTAAAGGACACAGTGAGATTTTGGATGTGGATGTTCCTGTTTCTGTGACAAGGATTAATGCGGAGGCTTTTCGGAACTGCAGTTCGCTTACGGGACTTACAGGCTGTGAGGGTTTGGATACGGTTATAAGAGGCGCTTTTTACGGCACACAGCTTTCTGAAACGAATTTTACAAAAGAATAATTTTACTAAAGAACAAGTGTATGAAATCATAATGGATCACTATTGGAGATGGCATAATGGAGAAATTATTTTGGGGAATGGTAGGAGGCTGTACAATTGCGTTCGGCATTCTGCTGGCAATGTATTTAAATCAATCCGGAGCATTTGATTCCGCCGAGGAGGAAACGACAACGGCAGTTCTTGCCGAAGCACAAACGCAGGAAACGGAGACCGGAACGGAAGAAACGGTTCCGGAGGGGGAATACCCCGCCGATATCCGGTCTTTGATAGAAAATTCACAGGGAAATTATGCCACTGCAATGCTTGTTTTTGAGGAGGAGCAGGCAAGGTTGGAATCCGCTTCGGCAGAGGCGGCAAGGAAACCTTACGAACAGACGAGTGTGTCCTCAACGACCTCAACGACAACAAACAATGGCGGTGCAGGCAAATATGACAATGTGGACAGTGGCAGAAACGACAACCATGACTACTTTTTGGAACAGCCTTCGCAGTCACAGGAAGAGGAGAGTTACGTGGAGGAGAGCAGTACTGCGGATACGCCGTCGTCAAAAAACGACTCGGATTTCCAGTACGACCTTTACAGGGATCATGTCGTAATCAAAAAATATACTGGTTCGGCAGCGTCGCTTGACATTCCGGATACGATAGAGGGAAAGCCGGTAACGCAGATTGGCGATTCGGCGTTTTCAAACTCGAAATCGCTTGTGAAAGTAACCATGCCGGATACGGTGGAAAAAATCGGAAAGAATGCGTTTAAGGGCTGTGCGCTTTTGGTGGACATTGCTCTTTCCGAAGACCTGACAGAGATGGGAGAGGGCGTTTTTGACAGTTGTGAAAAACTGGCAAGGATTTTCATTCCGGACGGCGTGACGGCAATCGGGAAAAAGGCGTTTAATGAATGTTCGGATTTGATTCGGGTAACGTTGCCAAGCTCAATACAGACGATCGGGGAGCAGGCATTTTATAACTGTGGGAAGATGGAGCTTACAAAGCTGCCTTCTGATTTAATCAATATTGATAAGGAAGCATTTTTTGACTGTTCTAAGCTTGCGCTTAACAAATGGCCTTCTGATTTGGAGATTATCGGGGAGAGCGCTTTTGAAGGTTGCTTTGCGATTACGGCTGTCAAGCTGCCTTCTTCTATGAAAAGGCTTGATAAACGTGCCTTTTACAGTTGTACGGGAATAACGGAGCTTACGATTCGATCAGGTCTTGAGGCGATATCGGAGGAGGCATTTGCGGCATGTACAGGGATTACGGAGCTTACGTTGCCGAAATCCATAATCAGTATTGGAGATACCGCATTTTCGGGATGTACGGCACTTGCAAGCGTTGAAATTCCTAAGAATACATTAAGTATTGGTTCGTCGGCGTTTGCTGGTTGTACATTTACGGAAATAAAGATTAATAAGAGATGTTCTTTTGATACATCTTCGTTCCCGTTTGAACTGACAGAGGATAATTATTATTAAGCTTACAGGAGGTGGCTGTTGATGAAAAAAGGACTGCTGAAAAAATATGCGGCGGCGCTGCTGCTTGGAGTGACTGTGCTGACAGCCTCTTTGGGCGCTGATATTGATGCGCTTGCAAAAGGACCGACTTATTCGGCAAAAGAAGATGTATATTATACAAAAGCAAACTGTATTGTATATGCCGAACCGACCTATACGTCAATTGTACTCACAACATTGGATGCGAATCTTCCGGTGCGTGTAATCGGTGAATATTCAAACGGATGGTATCGAATCAATATTGGCGTTATCGGCTATGTGAAGTGGGATTCGGTTACGACAGCGGGGGCAATCGGTCTTCCCCAAAAAGCGAGTACGCAGATTGCGGATGCGCAAAGAATTGCAACGGAAATTGGTTATGAATTTGTCTACCTTACAATGAATGATGAAAAGACAATTAAAAAAGATATTTACAACAGCTATGTAGGACAGAAGGTAATGCTTTATGCAAAGCTTGATGATGAGATTGGTGTTTCCTTTAAGATGTTGTATGAGGATAAGATAAAGTCGGATATTAACCTGAAGTTTACCAAGACTGCTACAATTGGCGCGCTTGGAGACAGGATTGTGGAGATTGCATTCGATGAGGACAAGGAGCTTTTAGGGCAGATTGCGATTTTCCAGTTTAAGGAAGGTTATGATAAGGCAATTACAATTAATACAACGGATTTGGATACGTATGATTATGTGGAAATGAATACCTATTATACAGAATTCAGTGAGTTTGCGTATGCGCCTGTGACGCAGATTGCGAACATGAAAATTATTGATGAAGAAATTCCAAACAGTCTTACTGACAAGCAAAGGGCGCGCATGACAGATCTGCAAAGGGGCATTAAATATCAAAGCTACGACAGTAAGGACTACAGAAGCAGTATTCATAGCCGGTTAAGAAAAGATACGGAATATGTAGATTATAATTATTAGTGTGTTGTGAAGGGAGGCTGCGGCTTCCCTTTTGACATGAAACGGCAGAAAAACAATAAATCTTTGGAAAAATGCATCATATTTGCAAAGTTTTACTAATTTATGCATTATATCTTGCCGATTGGTATAAGATGTGGTATTATTTCAGTGGCAGCAAAACTGTATCATTTTAAATAATACAGTTGTAATAAATATGACATATCTGTCATATTTTTTTAACATATAAGCAGGGGAGAAAAATGTCAGAGAAAACGATGAAGACCAATTCCAACAAAGATCCGGAAACAGTCATTAAGGTGAAAGATTTGTACAAGGTCTACCGTATTGGAGAGAATCGGGTAAGAGCGTTAAATGGCGTGAGCTTTAGCATTAAACGGGGAGAGTTTTGTGCGATTGTGGGAACTTCGGGTTCCGGAAAATCGACGCTTTTAAATATGCTCGCCGGACTGGAAAAGCCTACAAAGGGAGAGATTGTTATAACGGGTGAGCATATGGAAACAAAAAATGAGAACCAGCTTGTAAAGTTTCGGAGGGAACATATTGGATTTATATTCCAATCTTTTAATTTGATGGGAACAATGAATGCCGTTGAAAATGTGGCGCTTCCGCTTACGTTTCAGGGAGTGTCGAAGAAGGAACGTACCAAGCGTGCCAAAAAAATGGTACATATGGTTGGACTGGATAAATACTGGGACCACAGACCGAACCAAATGTCCGGCGGTCAGCAGCAGCGTGTCGGCGTGGCAAGGGCGTTGGTAGTAAAGCCGGAAATTATTTTTGCGGATGAACCGACCGGAAACCTGGATTCCAATACCTCAAGGGAAATTATGAATTTGATGCAGAATGTGGTGCGGGAGCAGAATCAGACTTTGATTATGGTAACGCATGACAATACGCTGGCAGGCTTTGCGGATCGGATTATCCGCATTGTGGATGGTAAAATTGTGGAAATGATTGATAATACAATAGGAAAAAAAGAGGACGTTAAGAAAGGGGTATGATTAAATGAAACGATTAAAGCAATGGTTACTTGTGATGTCTGCGGCAGTATTGCTATGCACAAACACGCCCGCGGTCTGTGCGGCTGAGGAAAACAGCGAATCGAACAGAAGTTTGGAAACGGAGAACACGGATCCTGCGACCGCAGAGGAGAAGGATCATGCAATCGAAAAGTTAAACCAATTTTATTCGGATTTGAAGGTGCGTTATAAGCTTTCAAAAAGCAAGCTGAAAAAAATGGACGCGATTTATGATAACGCTGTGTCTTACATAAAGGATGCAAAGCTTAGCGTGTCAGAACTTTCTGATTATGAAAAGGATGCGGAGGGTTATCTTTTGGAGGTTGCAAGGGAAACGACGTCGAGCTCGCCTTCCGATGACGATTCTTCAAACGATACCAACAATTCTGCGTCTGAGGAGCAAAGAGAGCATATCAGGGGAAAGCTGAACCGATATTATACGGATTTGAAAATACGCTATAATCTTTCTGATGAAAAAATCAAAGAAATGGATCGGATTTACAACAGTGCAATGGCATATATGAGGAATGAGGGGCTTAGCGAAAGCGAGCTGAACACTTATGAAACCAGCATTGAAGGCTATTTGTTAGAGATTGCAAAAGAGAACACGAGCGGTACGGAAAAGTTTTTAATGCTTTCAAACGAAGTGCCGATTAGCGATGCAAAGTTTGGAGAGCAGACGTTTGTCGTATTGTCGTTAATTAACCTTGGTAAAACGGATATTACGGATGTCGTGATTACGCCGACGGTTTCCAATGACAGGGCAAAGTGGCCGTTTGAGATCAATCAGCCGTATGACGCGCAGATGGTACAACTCATACAGGCATCAAGCAATACGGCTGATGCGTACAACAAACGTATGGACATTGGTTGGAATTTTAAGGTGCGAAAAGATGTTCTGACCGGATGCTATCCGCTGACATTCCATGCGACGTATTACCAGAGCGGCGCGCTTGTCGAAACGGATATTGTTACATATATTAACATTAAAGGTTCCAATCCGAGTGATACGCTGATTAAGGACGAGGACAAACAGAACTCCAACCCGCGTATTATTGTCACCGGTTTTACGACCAACCCCGACACGATTTATGCAGGTTCGACCTTTATGCTGACGGTGAGCGTAAAGAATACGTCTGCGGAAACGACAGTTAAGAATGTATTGTTTAATCTTGAGGCGACCGTGGAGGGAAATGATACAACGGCGACGTACGCGGCATTTCTGCCGACGTCGGGATCAAGCTCCGTGTACACGGACAGTATCGCGCCGGGTGCGACGTACGATATGAGTATAGAGATGGAGGCAAAATCGGATTTGGCGCAGAAGCCCTATGTGCTCACCGTCAATATGAAGTACGATACGGACGAGCAGATTAATATTTCGGATACCGCGCATGTGTCGGTTCCAATTAAGCAGGAGTCCAAGCTTGATACGAGCAGCGCGGAGATTATGCCAGAATCCATTGCGGTGGGTGAGCAGTCCAACGTTATGTTCAGCGTTTACAATACAGGAAAGACGACGCTTTATAATGTCAAGGTCAGCTATAAGTCCGACTCGGTTGACGAGGCGCTGACGTATCTTGGAAACATTTCCCCGGGACAGACGGGCAGCGTGGATTCGATGGTGACGGGTGTCGCTCCGGATACAGGAGAGGGGATTGTAAAGGCGGTCATTTCCTATGAGGATGAGGCTGGAAATGAAACGCAGGTTGAGAAGGAGCTAAATTTAAGTGTATATGAAATGATGTTTGACGATCCCGGTATGGAGATGGGCGGCGAGGACTTTGTAGGCGGTGAGGAGGAGCCAAAGAAAGGGCTTCCCGTTGTCGCAATCGTAATCATTGTGGTTGTTGTAATTGCCGTGATTGTTGTGATTGTCGCGGTGATTAAGAAGAAGAAAAAAGCAAAGCAGCATAAGGAAGACATGGATTTACTGGACGGGGATGAGGAATAATGAGGATTTTTGATTTATTGCTGATGAGCATGTCCAATCTGTGGAAACGCAAGCTGCGGACGGTGCTCACGGTACTTGGCGTGGTCATTGGTATTACCTCCATTGTCGTTATGGTGGCGCTTGGAAACGGTCTGAAGGAATCCATGCTGGAAAATTATCAGAACTACAGTTCGATGACGCAGATCCGTGTCAACTCGGGTAGTTACTATGGCAGCAGCGACGGACAAAGTGAAGAAAAGAGGCTTGATGATTCGTTTGTGAACGAGATGCTTGCGACGGAGCATGTGGACCAGGTTTATCCGCACCTGACGTTTGATGTGATTGCCAAGATTGGAAGGTATCAGAGTTGGATGAACCTGACCGGAATGACGCAGGAGGAGATGCAGGGGCTGAATTTGGAGATTGCGCAGGGTGGATTTCCTGATTCGCAGACGGAGTTGAAATTTCTTTACGGACATAATGTGGTGATTAATTTTTATGATGAAAAGACAGGAAGCAGCCCTTATTGGGAAAAGAATGAGGCACCTAATATCGACCTGATGAACGATGCAATCTTTTATATTTTTGACACGGATGCTTACTGGAGCTCGCGTGGCGGCGGTACGCCTGAGGATGGTACGCCCGTGAAGGCACCGAAGAAATATATTGTAGAGGCAGCGGGGATAACGAAAGGCGAGCTTGGCGACTGGACGAATTACAGCCAGGATGTGATTTGTGACATTGATGCGTTGAAGGCGCAGTTAAAACATATCTTTAAGAAAAAGGCGATTCCGGGACAGCCGACGCGCAAAAATGGAAAGCCGTACAATGAGTTGTTTTACTCGGAGGTTATCATACAGGTTGACGATATGGAAAATGTGCAGCCGCTTACACAGATGCTGCAGGATTCGGGCTACAATGCATATAGCTCGGCAGAGTGGATTCAGCAGGAGATGGACAGTATGAACACGATACAGGCAGTGCTTGGCGCAATCGGTGCGGTAGCAATGCTTGTGGCGGCAATCAGTATTACGAACACCATGATGATGTCGATTTATGAACGGACGAAAGAAATTGGCGTTATGAAGGTGCTCGGGTGTGATATTCACAATATTCAGGCATTATTTTTGATGGAGGCAGGATTTATCGGTTTTATCGGCGGTGTTGTCGGTGTTGGATTTAGTTTTCTTTTAAGCATTGGAATTAATTCCCTTGTCGCTTCCAGCGAGGTGGGGGCGAATATGGGTGTTGCGGGTGCGATATGCCGGATACCGTTGTGGCTAAGCCCGCTTGCGATTTTGTTTGCGATTGTCATTGGTATGGTGGCAGGTTTTATACCATCGCTTCGTGCCATGCGGCTAAGCCCGCTTGCAGCGATTCGAAATGAATAGCAGTATAACGGCGAACTGAACCTTTCTGTTTTATTCCGCATATAGTAATACATCAATGATGATGACAAACATCGTCATGACGATGTTTGTCATGGAAAAAGTGTGGGGAATAAACAATGGACAGAATACGGAGAATGCTCGGCTGCGATTCATATGATGCTTCAAAATTTACAGGGAGGGGAGTGTATGTCGCTGTGCTTGACAGCGGTGTCGCTCCCCATCCTGACCTTCGGGGACGAATTGTAGAGTTTCATGATTTTACAGGTGAACGGCGGGCGAGAATACAACAGCGGGGAATGTACGATGATAATGGGCATGGAACACATGTTTGCGGAATCCTCGCGGGAAACGGGGCAGCGTCAAGAGGGCGCTACAGGGGAATTGCGCCGGAATGTCAGCTTTTGTGCGCGAAGGTGCTTGACAGAAAGGGCGGCGGCAACCTGAAAAATCTGATTCGTGGGCTGGAATGGGTAATTGAATTGAAAAAAAGATATCCGGTCAGAGTATTAAATATTTCGATTGAGATGGAAAATGATGAGAGCATTGACAAAAATGAGTGGGCACAATTTAAAAAGTATATGGAAGCAATATGGCTGGCTGATGTTGTGATTGTGGCGGCAGCAGGAAATAAAGGTCCGAATCTTATGACGCTTTCGCCAATTGGAGAGTGTGCAAACTGCATTTGCGTCGGCTGTCATGACGGTGATTATAAGGGGAAGGGTAACAGGCTTTGTAACGAATATTCCAGCCGCGGTCCGGGGCGGGATTTGAACAACATGATTTCCAACCCGTTAAAAAAACCGGATATCGTGGCACCGGGGACGGATATTGTTTCCTGTAACAACAAATTTACACTCTCACCTTACATAGCCAAAAGCGGCACCTCCATGTCCGCGCCGATTGTGAGCGGAGCATGTGCCCTGTGCCTGCAAAAATATCCGTCTTTTAGCAATCAGGATTTAAGAAGAATGTTATTGAATTCCGCACAGGATCTTGGAGAGAGCTGGAGTAAGCAGGGGGCGGGAATGCTGCAGGTCGGTCAGCTGCTTGCGCGCAAGGTTGTGTGAAAAAGGCTGAAAAAGGGTAAAAGCGATACGGTTGAAAAGTATCGCTTTTCGTATTATAATGGGAAGGTAAGATTTGGAAAGATGGAATAGAACGTTTTCGTAAGAGAAGCAGATACAATAAAGAAAGGAAAACCATGAAAACAAAAACAGTCATTTTTGATCTTGATGGAACGCTTTTGGATACCTTGGAGGATTTGACCGATTCGGTTAATCACGCGCTTCTGACATTTCATATGCCGACAAGAGATATTAGCGAGATACGGCGTTTTGTTGGAAACGGAATACGCAATCTGATGATGAAGGCTGTGCCAAATGGGGAGAACAATCCCGATTTTGAGGCGGTATTTGCAGAATTTCGAAAATACTACGATATTCACTGCAATGACAAAACAAAGCCGTATGAAGGTATACTGGAGCTGATTGATGCGCTTGAGGAAAAACATATTCAGACGGCAATTGTGTCAAATAAGGTTGATTCGGCGGTACAGACATTAAACAGGCGTTATTTTCCCAAGGTCGGGGTTGCAGTCGGTGACAGGGAAGGGCTGAAAAGAAAGCCGGCTCCGGACAGCGTGTTTATGGCGATGGAGGCATATCATGCGAAGAGAGGGGAAACCATGTATGTGGGTGATTCGGAGGTTGATATTGAAACGGCAAAAAATGCAGGCATAAAATGTATCAGTGTGCTTTGGGGATTTCGGGATAAAGAACAGCTGCTAAAGGGCGGCGCGGAAATTCTGATAAAAGAACCGTTGGAACTTTTGGAGTTAATAGAACATGAAACTATATGATAAGAAACAGATTGACTGGAACAATCTATTATTTGACAATAAGGCGCTTTTCTTACTTTTGCTGCCAATTGTTGTGGAACAGCTTTTAAATTCCTTGATGGGAATGGTTGACACGATGATGGTATCAACCGTGGGAAGCGAGGCGATTTCGGCAGTATCCCTTGTGGATTCCATCAATAACCTGGTTATTCAGATTTTCTCGGCGATGGCATCGGGAGCGGCAATCATATGTTCGCAATATATCGGGAGCGGTCATGAGAAAGACAGCAATAGTGCTGCAAGGCAGGTGGTACTCTCGGTATTTGTAATTTCGCTTGCTATTATGTGCTTTTGCCTGTTGGGCGGCGAGCAGCTTTTGCGTCTGATCTTCGGGGCGGTTGAGGAGCCTGTTATGGACAATGCAATCGTCTACTTTGTCATTACGGTTCTCTCTTACCCGTTCCTTGCCCTGTTCAGTGCAGGAGCGGCTTTTTACAGGGCATCCGGAAATGCAAGGTTTCCGATGAAGGTATCCGTTACCTCTAATATTTTAAATATCACGGGAAACGCGGTATTTATCTATGTATTTCGATGGGGGGCTGCAGGCGCCGCACTTTCGACATTACTGTCAAGGGTATTCTGTACGATTGTAATTTTTTACTGCTTAAGAAAACCGCGGCAGATTATTGTGATAAAAGATTATTTGAAAATCCGTCCGGATATGCCGTTGATTGTGAAACTTATGGCAATCGGTATTCCGTCTGGAATCGAAAATGGCATGTTTCAGTTTGGAAAGCTTGCAATTCAGTCCACTGTTTCCACGATGGGAACCGTGGCAATCGCGGCGCAGGCAATGACCAATATTTTGGAGAGCGTTAACGGCGTCGTTGGGATGGGGGTCGGAATCGGACTGATGACCGTAGCAGGTCAGTGCATTGGTGCAGGCAGAATAGAGGAAACGAAGTATTATATTGTAAAGCTGGTGAAGATTGCGTGGGTTGGGATTTTGTGCTCCTGCCTGCTTGTCTGGGCTATCACGAAGCCTGTGACATGGCTTGCGGGCATGGAACCGCAGTCCGCTGCGATGTGTTTTGAGATGGTGACTGCGATTACAATTGTAAAGCCTATGTTTTGGGCAGGTTCGTTTGCGATTGCATACGGACTGCGCGCCGCAGGGGACGTGAAATTTTCGATGATGGTTTCCGTGATTACGATGTGGGGCTGCCGCGTGGCGCTTTGTATTTTCCTCGTAAAAACGTTTCATATGGGTCCGATGGCGGTGTGGATTGGAATGTTTGCTGACTGGGGAGTGCGCTCCATCATTTTTGTGCGGCGTTTTATGAGCGGCAAGTGGATTCATGCGAATATTTTGGCAAAAAGATAAACTGCCAGCGAAAAGGGGTAAAGCAGCCGGCAGTTTCTGAATCAAATTGTTGTTATAAGCGTCCCTGGTATTCAATGGTTGTAATTGTATTTTCGGCTGCATCAAAGTGTATGGTGACGGTATAGGATGAATCGTCGCCTTTTACCTGGATGTATTTGATACCGTCCTGGTCAACAGTCGTTTTGTGCTTGCATGCTTCTTTCACTTCTTCGAAAGTGCTGTCCCATGTAATGCCTGACGGGAGGATTAAGGTTGGGGCATCTGACTTGGAAAATTTGAGGCTGTAAAGCCTTGCACTTTCAAGCGAGATTTCCGAAGAACTTTTGTTGACGGGCTGTACAGAGCAAGTGGTCGCACCGTATCCGTCCGCAGCTTTTTTGCGCATTACAACAGCAGGCGCTACAAGCGTATTTCCGGGAAGATTTTTTAGCTCGGATTTTGTGGAGCTGTCAAATGCCCAGCCGTTATCCGTCAGATCACTGACGTACATGGGAAACTGGTAAATCACGCCGTCGACGCTAAAGCTTAAGCTGCTTATGCCATCGCCCAAAGCGTCGGCTGCTGCCGAAAGCTGTTCCTTGGTAGGAATTCCGCCGTTTACAGGCGCACTGCTGCCGCATGCCGTAACGGCAATGGAAGCCGCAGCCATACATACGAGTAAAGACAAGTGTTTTAATAAATGATTTTTCATTGGGTACCTCCATTTGAACACAATTTGCAAGCTTGTGTAAAGTAATATTTTATTCAATTTCCCAGTATAGCATATGGGATTGTATTCTGCAAGAACAAAAATAAATAAATGTTTATATATATTTAGGGCGGAGGGGGATATGTTAAAGGATTTCGTATCGGAATATAAAGAAAAGCTTATCAGTCCTGAGGAGGCAGTCAAGACGGTAAAAAGCGGTGACTGGGTTGACTATACCAGCTGTGTCGGAATGCCGGTATTGCTGGATCGGGCGCTCGCAAAAAGAAGGGACGAGCTTTATGATGTAAAAATCAGGGGGAATTTGATTTCCGGTCCTATCGAAGTGGCAGAGTGTGACGAGAGCCAGGAGCATTTTACGTACCACAGCTGGCATTGCTCCGCATATGAACGGAAGCTGTGCGACCGGGGTTTGTGCTATTATATTCCGATGGTATTTCACAATAATGCCGCATATTATGAATTTTTTCTGAAGGTGAACGTCGTGATGGTGAGTGTGTCGCCGATGGATAAGCATGGGTATTTTAATTTTTCGGCAAATACCGGTGTGGCAGCGCCAATTACGCGCATGGCGGACATTGTGATTGTGGAGGTCAATGAAAACCTTCCCAAGGTGCATGGCGGCTATGACGAGTGTATCCATATCTCGGATGTGGATTATATCGTGGAGGGGGAGCATGAGCCGTTTGCGGTGGGAGCATTGCCTGCGATTACGGAGATTGACAGGAAAATCGCCGCAAATATTCTGCCGCATATCGTGGATGGGGCGACCTTGCAGCTTGGTGTCGGCAGTATGCCAAACGCGCTTGGGGAGCTGCTTGCGGAGTCGGATTTAAAGGATTTGGGGATGCACACGGAGCTTTGTTCGGACGCGTACTTAAGCCTGTATAAGGCAGGAAAGCTTACGAACAGGAGAAAGAGCATAGACAAAGGAAAAGGTGTTTTCGGCTGCGCGGTCGGATCGGCAGAGCTCTATGAATGGATTGACGACAATCATGGCGTGGCGGCATACCCATTGGAGTATGTGAATCGCCCGAGCATCATCGCACAGATTGACAATATGGTGTCCATCAACAGCTGTGTATCGGTTGACCTGTATGGTCAAGTGGCGGCGGAAAGTTCCGGTTCCAGGCAGATTAGCGGAACAGGCGGACAGCTGGACTTTCTGATCGGCGCGTCAGCCTCAAGAGGAGGCAAGGCATTTATCTGTATGAGTTCCGTGTATAAGGATAAAAAGGGCGTTTACCATTCGCGTATCCGTCCGCAGTTTGACGGGGACATTATCACCTCGCCAAGAAGTCAGGTATATTTTTTGGCAACGGAATACGGTGCAATCAATTTGGAAGGACGTTCTACGTGGGAGCGTGCCGAGGCGCTGATTTCCATAGCACATCCTGATTTCAGGGAGATGTTAATACGGGAAGCGCAGCAGCGCAAAATTTGGCGTCAGAGTAATAAACGATAAAAAGAATTGACAATCATTTAACAAAATTGTATACTAAAGAGAGTACTATTTTTAAATGCAAACATGATTAATATATGGAGGTGTA
The DNA here is from genome assembly GCA_910578795.1 of uncultured Lachnospiraceae bacterium. Lineage (GTDB taxonomy): Bacteria > Bacillota > Clostridia > Lachnospirales > Lachnospiraceae > COE1. The sequence continues at coordinate 39,762 of CAJTSD010000008.1, read as the reverse complement.
GGCTTGTGGATGATAAGAACATATCACAGGCGGTAATCGCAAGACTCCCGAGATATTACAGGTATCTTGGTGATTTAAAGGACAATGGAATAGAGAGGATATCCTCGCAGGATCTGAGTAAACTAATGAAGGTTACCGCGTCGCAGATACGGCAGGATTTCAATAACTTTGGCGGTTTCGGGCAGCAGGGTTACGGTTACAATGTAGAGTATCTTTACAATGAAATCGCAAAGATACTTGGTTTGAATGAAAAACATAATCTTGTCATTATAGGCGCCGGAAATTTAGGGCAGGCTTTGGCAAATTATATGAATTTTGAGCGCAGAGGGTTTCTCATAAAAGGTATTTTTGATAACAATCCTGCACTTTGTGGAAAAGATGTCAGAGGCATCAGCGTACAGCATGTGGATAAGCTTGAAGAATTTATCAAGAAGAACGATGTTGATATTGCAGTGCTTACCATACCGAAGGAAGGTGCGGTAAAGACTGCCGAGGTGCTTGCGAAATGTGACATAAAGGCGATTTGGAATTTTGCCCATGTGGATTTAAACGTTCCTGACAGCATTGTTGTGGAAAACGTGCATCTTTCGGACAGCCTGATGAAGCTTTCCTATGGTATTGTAAATAAGAAATAATGTTGTAAACAGGCTTTTACAATAGATAATCTTTATGAAAGATAAAAGAAGGTGATGTCATGCCGCAGGAGGACGAATTTTTCAAAGAGGCGCTGATTGGGAAAAAAATACCGATTTTGACATTGGATAATCAATGGCATAAATTATTTACACAGACAGGTGAGAACGACGAAATTCAGGCTCTTGAGGATAAGCTGAATGAAGTATTAAAGCGTCAGGGAAAGCTCAATACGGAGATTAAAAGTCTGAGTGCATACAAGAAGAAGGTATTGACGGAAATTGTAAGCATTATGGAGCTGCCTGACAGTAATTCAAAAGAAAAAAAAATGTCTGAAAAAAAGCGCATTATAGAGGAAACAAACCAGAAGATTGAGGAATACAATGATGAGCTGATGGAACTGCCGAAGCAGATTGACGAGGCAAATTTCAATCTGATGCTTGCAACCATGCGCGTGTGTTATGCCAGGATACAACAAAATGTGTCCGATATTGATGAAATAAACCAGTGGGTAGCGGCATTCCGCGTAAAATTAAAGAAACAGATCCTTTTAAAGCAGAAGAAAGAAATATGGAATGATGAGATGTATTCTTATATGCATTCGATATTTGGACCTGATGTGATTGATGTGTTTGACATGAAATATAATCCGAAAAATGTGCTAAATAAAGAAACCGATCTGATTGGCAAGGTCAGCACGGACGAGGACAAAGGAACAAACGCCCAAACCTGAAAAGGAGGGCGTTTTTTGTAGAAAGGAAGATATGTTTTATGGAATATGTGCTGACAGCTACTGAAATGAAAAAGTGTGATGAGACAACCATAAAGGAATATGGCATTGAATCGCTTGTGCTTATGGAGCGGGCGGCGTTTGAAACTGCCAATGCGGTGATTGCAAAATATGGGAAAGAGATTTATGTGGGTGTTGTTGCGGGCTGTGGAAATAACGGCGGCGACGGAATTGCAGTTGCACGTATTTTACAGGAGCAGGGAATCCGCGTGGAAATCAATATGGTAGGCGAAAGTAAAAAGCTTACGGATGAAACGAAAACGCAGCTTGAAACTGCCAAAAAGCTGAACATTCCGATTTATTACGGCATCGAGCATACGCTTTATGATGTCATAATAGACGCGATATTTGGTATCGGGCTTACAAGATCTGTGGAAGGAAAATACAGGAAAGCGATTGAGGAAATCAACGCGTCCAAGGCGCAGGTGGTGGCGGTGGATATTCCATCGGGTGTCAATACGGATGACGGAAGGATTATGGGGTGTGCCGTAAAAGCTGATATGACTGTCACGTTTGCCTATCGGAAAATCGGGTTAATGCTTTATCCCGGTGCCTCTTGCGCAGGGGAAGTGTGCTGTGTGCCGATTGGTATACCACGTGTATTGACAGACAAAAAACGTACAGGTGTGGTGACTTTTACGGATAAAGAAGCTGATTTGAAGCTGCCGCAGAGAAGCCAGTCGGGAAATAAAGGAACGTTCGGAAAAGTGCTTTTTGCTGCGGGTTCTAGAAGTATGGGAGGCGCGTGTCAGCTCTCGGCGCTTGCAGCGTATCGAATCGGTACAGGCATGGTACGTGTGTTTACGGCGGAGGAAAACAGGGAAAGCCTTTTAAGAAAGCTGCCAGAGGCAATTGTGGACACCTATCAGGATCCGGATGACGGGGACATTTTAAGTGAGAGGGAACGGCAGGCATTGCTTAATGGTTTGGAATGGGCGGACGTCATTGCAGTCGGACCGGGGCTTTCTTTGTCAGACAGAGCGTTTGACATTTTAAAAACAGTGTTAGGGCATTGTGACAAACCGTTGGTCATGGATGCCGATGGACTCAATTTACTGGCAAAAAATGACACACTTTTAAGAGAACTGGAGTTTGGACACCGGAAAACGGATGCGGGCATTGTATTGACCCCGCATCTTGGGGAGTTTGCAAGGCTGGTAAAGGCGCCCGTTTCGGAAATCAAGAAGGACTTTCTTGGGACGTGTAAGGCATTTACGAAAAAGTATGACGTATCGTTGGTGTGTAAGGATGCAAGGACCGTCATCACAAAAAGAGGAAAGCTTACATACTTAAATTCCAGCGGGAATAACGGTATGGCGACGGCAGGATCGGGCGATGTGCTTACTGGAATCATTTCGGGGCTTTTGGCGCAGGGAATGACGGACTTTGAAGCTGCGGTGATTGGTGCGTATGCGCACGGGCTTGCAGGAGATTATGCACGGGAACATGCATCATCGTATTATATCATGGCACAGGATATTATAAATTCCCTGAAATATTTGTAATTGGGATTTTAGGGAATGATGCTGACATAGGGGGATCCATATGGAATATTATGACAGGGTATGGGCGGAGGTTGATCTTGATGCTATCGCCTTTAATATAGACAATATCAAGAAACAAATACAGGAAAATACGCAGATTGTTGCAGTCATCAAGGCGGACGGGTATGGGCACGGCGCTGTTCCGGTTGCAAAGCTTTTGGAAAACGACAGCCGTGTATGGGGCTATGCGGTGGCAACGGCACAGGAGGCGATGACGCTTCGGCAAAATGGGATTAAGAAGCCGGTTCTTATTTTGGCTTATGCGTTTCCTTCCTCATATGAGGAGCTGATTCAAAATGAGATCCGTCTGACGGCATTTACACTTGACATGGCACAGGCTTTGTCAAAAGAAGCCGTAAAACAGGGGAAACATTGTAAAATCCATATTAAGATGGATACGGGTATGACAAGAATCGGGATGCAGCCGGACAGTGACAGCATAGCAGTTATCAAACGGATTGCGGCACTTGAAAATATTGAACTAGAGGGCATTTTTACACATTTTGCAAGAGCTGACGAGGACGACCGGACAAAAGCATACGAGCAGCTTCGGCAGTTTCAGGATTTTATTGCACGGCTTGAGGAAACAACAGGGATTTTGATTCCAATGAAGCACTGCTCAAATAGTGCTGGAATTGTGGAGATGCCGGAGGCAAATATGGATGCGGTGCGTGCTGGAATTATTTTGTACGGATTGTGGCCTTCAGACGAGGTAAGGGAGCATGGGAAAATAGCGTTGAAGCCGTCACTTCGCTTAAAATCGCGGGTGGTGTACATAAAGACAGTCCCCGCAGGAAGAGAGATCAGCTATGGCGGCACGTTTACAACGAAACGAAAAACCCGTGTTGCAACCATCTGTATCGGTTACGGGGACGGCTATCCAAGGAGTTTGTCCAATAAGGGGCATGTGCTGATAAACGGTCAGAAGGCGCCGATACTCGGACGGGTGTGCATGGATCAGTTTATGGTTGACATAACTGATATAGAAGGAACCGTGCAGACGGAGGACGAGGTCACCTTAATTGGAAAGGATATGGGAGAGGAGATTACAATGGAAGCGTTAGGTGCGCTGTCAGGGCGCTTTAATTATGAGCTGGCATGTGATTTGGGAAAGCGTATTCCGCGTGTTTACCTGAAAAAATAAGAAATAATTTTTATTTTACAGCAAACTTTACATCAATTGTATAAATCCATTTCAGACAGGCAAAAATAGGATTGTGGTCAAAAGACACAAGAATGGATTTTGCATAGAGGTGTATGGTATGAAAAGAGGAGATATTTATTACGCAGATTTAAGACCGGTTGTAGGCTCCGAGCAGGGCGGCGTCAGACCTGTATTGATTATTCAGAATGACGTGGGAAACAGGCACAGCCCGACCGTCATCTGCGCGGCAATTACTTCAAAGATGAATAAGGCGAATCTGCCGACACATATAGAGATTAATGCGGGAGATATGGTGAAGGACTCCGTTATTTTGTTGGAACAGCTTCGTACGATAGACAAAAAACGCTTAAAGGATAAGGTGTGCCATCTTGACAGACCGGTTATGCAGAGGGTCAACAGAGCCTTACAAATCAGCCTTGAGCTCGATACATAAGGTTTGGGAAGCATAATTTGGTTTTGATACGAGGAAAAGATTTTAAGAGAAAAAGATGGAATAAGGTAAATGAGAATTGTGCAAATTGCCGTTGGAAAATAAGATTCCGTGGTGAGGTTGCACAATTTGTTTTTCTTTTAACAATCATGTTTTTGGTAAAATATACAAAAAATAAGTTGCAAATGTAAAATAAATCATTTATAATGGGTATAATTTCACCTATTTTAGCATCATATGCGTAATAACAATGTTTGTGCCAGGTAATACGTAGGCACAGACCTGCTGCGTGAAAGAACTTGAAAACAGCCATGAATTTTGCCGAAGAGCAAAGGCGTGCGGTGAAGTGACAAGGCGAAATGCACAATTGGAAAGGAGTACGAACTATGGGAAGAAAAAACAAAAAAGTCATAGCCCGTATTTTGGCGGTTATAGTGGCGTTTACGCTGTTGCCGTTTGACTTGTGGGGAAGCGCGGATGTGGTAGTTGCGGATGAAATGCCGGAAGAATACACAGCGGAAGCGCCAGAACAGGAAGAGGATATTGCGGCAGCTGCGGAGCATGCGGCAGAGGATGAACAACAGGATACCGTGCCTGAAAAGAGCATGGTGGACGAGCAGGAAGGGAAGACGGAAACGGCAACTCTGGAGAGCACGGTAGATGCGCAGGACGAGAAGACGGACGCTTCGTCTGTGGAAGAGGAAACGGATGCAGAGGAGGAAGAGGAAACTTCTGCGCCTGAAAGTACTGTGCAGGTGACGGGGAAGACGGAGGAAGCTGAGGAGGAGAAGGAATCTTCGGAGATAGATAATAAAGCGACAGAGGAACATGTACATAATTTTACTGCAAATGGTACAGACAGCAGTTATTATCAAATTACAGGAAATTTGGCTTCTAATAAAGGCACTGTTAGTTATAACGGTTTAACTTTGACACAATGTTTGAAATTAGAGAGTGCAACTAATGTTAAATTTACCGCAGAAGGTAAAGGAACTTTGACATTGGTTTTTGTTGAACCTGCGGCTACTATAAAAATAGATGGTACAAAATATACTGCATCAGGAGATGGAATTATTACTAATGAGCTCATAGCAGGAGAACACACAATTACAAAGGCAAATACCGCAAATTTATTTTATATAATATATGCAGTAGAGTCTGGTGACAAAGCAGCCACACCAACAGCCACTCCAGCCGATGGAGCAACTGTAAAGGTAGGCGATACAATCACATTGTCTTGTGGTACATCAGATGTCACAATTTATTACACAACAGACGAAAGTGATCCGAAAACAAGTGACACAAAAAAAGAATATAATAATGGGATTGAAGCGGCTCCCAGTATGGTGAACGAAAATAACGAAATCGTAATTAAAGCATATGCAGTAGGCGATAATTACGCAGCCAGCGATGTTGCAAGTTTTACATACACAGCGCAAAAGGGCGATAATCAGTTAGATTCCCCCACAGCAGAGCCGGATGACAGTAAGGCAGTAGTCAGAGGAACAGAAGTTATTTTAAAAAGTAATGATGCAAATGCCTCTATTTATTATACGTTTGATGAAACACTGCAATTGACAAAAGATAACGGAACTCTCTTTGATAAAAACAAGCCGATTGTCATCAATGAGGATACAATGATTTATGCAATTGCCGTAGCAGACGGTAAAACAGACAGCTTGCCTGCAATTTTCGAATACACCGTCAAAACACCGAAAATTGCCGTTGCGGATGATTCGAAAAATATCATCAGCAGCGTAGAACTCAAAGGCGATGTTATCTTCAAAAATGAGAGCAATACCGAAGTGTTTGACATCAAATTAAGCGCGCAGAACGCTTCTGTTTCTGCGGCAATTACGGAAAAAGCAGAAAGCATCAGGAAAGATGGAGGCGAAATTCTTTCATATCAGTTGTCTTTGGTTAATCAGGAAAGCACAGGCGACCAGGTTTCTCTTTTTGAAGGCACACTGGATATCAAGATGCTTTATGCGATTGCATCTTCAAAGGCAGGCAGAAAAAATGAAATTACGGTTTTGCAGGGAACAGAAGAGATTGCAAAAATCAGAAAAGACGTAGACGGAATTTTCTTTAACATAGACAGCGTTGCAGATCCGTTTACAGTCATTATCAATCCGGTACCTGTTGAAGATGAGGACGAAACGGCGCCTAAGACCTATATATTGGATCCGGAAGAACTTGCAATAACAGGTGATTTAACAACCGACACAAAATATGGTACAAAGGACTATTTTACGGTCGTATGTACGTCTGATAAAAAAGCGGCAATCGTTGAAATCGGCTCTGTAACGACAGGGTCAGGCGCCAGTGTGGTAAATTGTTATGATAATCTGACCTGGTCGGATGAAGTCATGGAGGCAATCGGTGGCGGACGGACACAATGCCTTCGTATAACAGGTGGAGCGCTGGCTTCAAAAATAGGAGATGCACCGCTAAATTGTGTGAAAATTACAACAACAACTCAAAATGCCAGTGTTGTTGTATATTATAGCCCCAAAAGTACAACTTCAAGAAAAATCAGAGTAGTAAAAGATGATGGTACAGGTAAAATTGGAGGCGTTGTCGGAACATATCCCAGTAGTGGTGTGACATGCAAAGCGATTGGAACAGCGAAATTCAGCCTGGCAGAAGCGGGAACTTATTACATCGGATTAGACGGTGACGGCGGAATCATCACCTACATGGAAGTAACCGAAACCCCCGAAGTTCCGGTAATCGACATGCCCACGGCAGATCCTGTTTCCGGAACAATGCTCAACAGAAAAAGTGAGATTACATTAAAGACAGAAGTGGACAGAGCAGAAATCTACTATACAACCAACGGCGACGACCCGGTCAAAAAAGAAGATTCTGTCAATAAAAAATACACAGCCCCGCTTGCGGCTGCAGATCTTGCGTCTAATGACAATAAAATAACAATCAAGGCAATTGCGGTAACAAAATCAGGCAAAAGCGAGGTTGCAACTTTTACGTATGATTACGACCCGACAGCCGTTGCCATTACAATTGACGAGGATTCCAAAGCAATTATCAAAGCAATGGAAGCAGTAGGAAACATAAGTGAAGTGACAAGAGGCGGACAGACCCTGCAAGTTACGGATCTCGCAGTAAAGGCGCAGGAGATGGATGCTGCGGCAGTTGACAGCAGCATTAAGACTGCGGCGGAAGCGCTTGTTACGGATGTGGACAAAAGCAATATCAAATATTACAATATTTCCCTGATTTTAAACGAGGAAACCGATGCATCAGCAGATGCCGTTACCTTTCAGGAAAATGCAGGACTTAAAATAAAGATGTTGTATTCAAGCTTTCGAACTGATGTTTTGACTGATGTAACGGAAGAAAATGAGATTTTTGTGCTCCATAATGCAGAGCAGATTGCAGCAGAAAAAATAACGCAGGAAACCGTAACCACACAGAATACCGAGGATGCAGGCTTTTGGTTTGAGGCGGGCAGCTTCAGTCCCTATACGGTTGTTGTCAATCCGGCACAGCCAAGGGAGCTGGGAACCGTGAAGATTACGGAATCACAAGGCTATGAAGAAGGCGTATATGCGAAGTGGGAAGCATATAAAGGCGCTGACGGATATAAGGCATATATCGCAGCAAAAGAGGACGGAGACTATGTAAGAGTTGACAATGCATTGATTCGTGAATATAAGGACTATTGGCGCGTTGATGCCGTCGGGCTTAAGGCTGGCAGCAGCTACTATCTGAAGGTTGAGGCAGTCAAGCTAAAGACAGAAGGCGACGACGAGAATGTGCAGGTGCTTGCGGAGAAAGTGGTAGGACCAATGACGGTGACAAATTATGACCGCTCCGGTTTTGCGTTTTCCAGCGAATCGCCGTTCAAATCCGGTTCCGGCGCTTATAAGGACAACGGAGAATTAAAGGATGGCGCACAGGTAATTTATGTGACAAAAGAAACCGCAAAAACCTGTAAAGCGATGCTTCATACGGCTGGCGCAAATAAGCCCGCAGTGGAGGTTACCGGTATTCAGGCAATCTTGGACGCCAAACAAAAGAGCGGAACAGAAAAAGATATTTTGGATATTCGAATTATCGGACGTGTAGCGTTGGCAGATTTGGATCGCATTTCTTCCACCTCAGAAGGTTTGCAGGTTAAAGGTAAAGCAAACTATAACGAAATGAATATTACTATCGAGGGAATCGGTGAGGATGCAACGGTTCATGGATTTGGGTTCTTAATCCGGAACTGTGGGAATGTAGAGCTTAGAAATTTTGCAATTATGGCGTTTATGGATGACGGCGTTTCCCTTGACACGGCAAACTGCAATATTTGGGTGCATGATTTGGATATTTTCTACGGCGCAACCGGCGGGGACAGCGACCAGGCGAAGGGCGACGGCTCCGTTGACGTGAAAGGAAAGTCAACCTATGTTACCATATCCTATAACCATTTTTGGGATTCGGGCAAGTGTTCTCTTTGTGGAATGAGTGACAGCGAAGAGTTTATGGTGACCTATCACCACAACTGGTTTGATCACTCGGATTCGCGCCACCCGCGTATCCGAGTTGGCTCGATTCATGTATATAACAACTATTTTGACGGCAATTCAAAATATGGTGTTGGTGTGACAAAAGGCAGCTCTGCGTTTGTAGAAGCAAACTATTTCAGAAACTGTAAATATCCGATGCTGATTTCACAGCAGGGAAGTGATTTGTCCGGTGACGGGAAAGGTACATTCTCCGGGGAACCGGGCGGTATTATCAAGGCATATGCGAATAAAATTGAAGGCGCGCAGCGTCTTGTATATGCAAATAAGGCAAACGGTTCAACACCAGCAAATGCGAGGGAGTTTGACGCGTATCTTGCAGAGAGCAGGGAGGAAAAGGTTCCAAGCAGCTATGTAACGCTTAATGGCGGTACAAGCTATAACAATTTTGATACCGGTTATGATTTGGGCGTAAAAGCAGGATCTGTTGACAGCGCGGACAAGGTGAAAGATATTGTTACAAAGAAGGCAGGGCGCTTAAACGGCGGTGATTTTAAGAAGAAGCCGGGATACAGTATCAGCAGTGATGACCAAAGCTATGCGGTCGATACTGCATTGAAGGCGGATGTTGTCAATTATCAGTCAAGTGTTGTTTATATTGGCGGTATCAAAGGTGTATCAGGCGATTCCGGAAGCGGCGGTGGATCAGGATCCGGCGGCGGTGGCGGAGATGACACTCCGGGCGGCGGCGATGATAAACCAGGTATATCTGGAGGCGGCATCTATGTACATAATTTTACGACGGACGGTTTTACAAGCGACAAATTTTTCACCATTAGCGGCAATAAGCAAAGTAAGCCGACAACGGTTCAGTATATAGATCCGAACGGAAATTCGCTAACACTAACACAGGCGTTAAAAATGGAAAGTTCTACAAAAGTATCTTTCCGTGCGGGAGTTTCGGGAACACTGATTATTGTATTGGTTCCTGAAAGTGGCAAGACCGGAAAAACAAAAATAGACGGTGTAAATCAGGATCCGGCAGACGGAATTATTGAGGTTTATTTTGATACTGCAGGCGCACATACGATTGAAAAGGGAGATAAGGCGGACATTTATTATATTGCTTATATAGAAGATACTTATGATTCGGATGATGTGCGGGAACCGGTCTTTGACATTCCTTCTGGCAATTTACCGATTGGAACGCCTATTACACTGACCTGTGCAACGCAGGACGCGGAGATTTATTATACGACAGATCATTCAAATCCGACGGCGGGAAGTACGAGATATACAGGAACACCGATCGTTCTTGAGGGATCGGAGGGGGAACGTGTAACGGTTAAGGCGATTGCCATAAAGGGGGAAAAGGAAAGCGTTGTTGTGACCCGGACGTATACGTTTGTGGATCCGAACAAATATGTTGCCGCGCCCGTGGCTTCGATAGATGACGGGACGATTGAAAAAGGAACGCCGATTACCATTTCGACGCTCACGCAGGACGCAGAGATTTATTATACCTATAAGACAGACGGAACACAGCCGGATGATCCGGATCAACAGAACGGCACTTTATATACCGGACCAATTATTATCAGCAGGACGATTACGATAAAAGCAATTGCCATAAAGGGAGAGCTCAGGAGCGAAATCAGCACCTTCCAGTATACGGTTTCATCCGGTGGCGGCAGTACGGCACCGGGAGCAAAAACGTTTGAGTTTAATCCGCAGAAGATTGGATTTACGTTGGATGAAACGGAAACAGACAAAGAGGGGAAAGAGAAGAAGCTGCATAAGCTCCCGACGGAAGACACCGGATATGGTACTGATAATTATTTCACAATTGGAAATAAAGAAGGCAAGGCTAGGATTACAGAGAATACGCTGAATATGCCGGAAGGAAATAAGTCGGGCATCACGGAATATGCGATTCGTTATCAGTTTGGCGGATCTGCAAAAACACCGACGGATCCGAAGGCAATACGGTTTACAACGAATGGTAAGGCGACAGTATATGTAGGGGCTTATGGGTCAGACGAAAATAGAAAACTGCAGCTTGATTCACAGTCACAGGATTTGACAAAGGAACCGAAAGAATATACATTCAGCGTTGAAAAAGGATCGCATGCGATTTATGCGGAAAAAGATTATTATATTCTTTACGTCATCGTGGAGGATACGGATGTGCCGGGTGCAGGGGATTCTTCAGGAGAAGAGACCAATGTCAGCCAGCCGGTGGCGAGTCCTCCTTCCGGAGAATATGCTAAGGGAACGGAGATTTCCCTCGGTGCGGAGCTTGGCGCAAAAATTTACTACACGACGGACGGTTCGGACCCGACGACAGAGAGCACATTGTATACAACGGAAATCATGCTGGAAAAAGACCTTGTCATTAAGGCAATTGCACAGTTAGACGGAAAAGTCAGTGAACCTGCAACGTTTGTGTATCAAGTAAAGCAGGAGGACGTTCCGCCGGCAGGAAATAAGGTCAGTGAGCCGAAGGCAAATTATCCTACTGGCTCAAAGCTGGAAAAAGGAACAAAGATTGAGCTGACATGTGATACGGAAGGCGCGAAGCTTTATTATACGCTTGACAAGACGGATCCGACTGGGCAGAGTATTCCTTATGAAAATGCAATTGTGCTTCAGACGGATACGACAATCAAAGCAATTGCGGTAAAAGAAGGATATACTGACAGTGAGATTGTAACATTGGAATATACCGTTTTGAATGAAGAGAATCCGGAAATCCCGGAAGGCAGCGGATTGCGGGTTGTGCTGAAAAACAAGGAAACCTATACTTATACGGGCAGTGCAATCAGACCGGAAATCCTTGTATACAATAACAGTGGCCGGCTTGTTGAGGGGACGGATTATACGGTACAGTACAAAAATAATGTGAATGCTTCAACAGATGCAAAAAGCAATAAGAAGCCGCAGATTATCGTAAGAGCGAAAAGAAACATGGCAGGGAGTATTTCAGCAACCTTTGAAATCGAGAAAAAAGATATTTGTGACGGCAGCACGGGAGCGGGCGCTGTGGAGATTAGCGGCGTAACAGAAGATGGAGAACTGCTCGTCGTTGAAAACACAAAGGCATCCCCTGCGTTGTATTATGGGGGCGTGAAGCTGTCAGGAAAGGATTTTAGCATTTCTAAAACGAATAAATGTAAGCCAGAGGACGATGACAGCGAAATCGTGATCTATGGCAAGGGAAACTTTGAAGGAGAGCTGAAATACACTGTAAAAATCATTGGTAAAAAAGATTTGAAGAAGTTTAAGGTTTCCGTTCAGGATCCGAGTTATGTTTATAACGGACAGCCTCAGATTTTTGAGCTTGGGCAGGACGACGTAAAGGATATCAGCAAGACACAGACAAATGGTGAAAGCCTGAAAAAGGGTATTGATTATACGATCGTATATCAGAAAGATACGACAAATGCCGGAAAAGTAAATTTCACGGTTGTAGGTCTTGGGTATTATACAGGCGCTGTGAAAAAGTCGTATACGATTAAACCAAGGGCAGTTACTTATGGCATGAGGATCACTGGTATCAGCAATGAACCGTATCCTTATGTGAATACAGGCGTTACGATTGCAGATGCAAAGATTTTCTACAATGAGATACTGCTTGAGGAAGGAAAAGATTACAGGCTGATGTACAACGGAAACAAGAGATTGGGAACGGCTAAGCTTAAGGTTTCTTTTATGGGAAATTATAAAGGCAGCAGCCCGATATCGGAAATTTTCACAATTGGACCAAGTGCGCTTGATGACAGTACCTCGGGATTAACGGTTGCAGCCGCCGATAAGGTTTATCATAAACCGGGAGTTTACAAATCTGTCCCGTATGTGTCCTTAAACGGCATTCAGATTAGAACATCGGAATTTATGGTGAAGTATTATATGGACGAGGCGTTCGAGGAGGAAATCAGCAACAGAAATAAGATTTATCTTTTCGATGAGGATACATATCAGACAGTCTATATGAAGATTACAGGAAAGGATAAAGGGAATTACCGTGGAACAGAGCTGACCGCTTCGTACAAGGTTTGCAAAAAGACGTCGGAGGATGTTTATGATTTGTCAAAGGCAAAATTAGTCGTTTATCAGAATTGGAGCGATTCGGCATTTAAGACAAATAAACTGGAGTATACCGGCGATGATATTGAACCGGGTGTATTAATTGAGTTCAAACAGGGTAAAAGAAAAACGGTACTGGAACCAGAAGAGGTAAAACAGCTGATTGACCAGGGGCAGTTGACCATACAGTATGGTAATAACAGGAACAAAGGAAAAGCAGTTATTATAATAAATGGTGACGGCGTGACTTATATTGGCGGTCAGAAAGTAGGATTTAGCATTACAACAAAGAATATCAAAGATACGGGTATCCTTGATGACTTATTCACAACGGCTGTAGATGCATGTAATGTTCGGTATTTACTGCAAAACCCGTGAGAAAACAAACTTATGTTTGTAAATATTGCTGAATAACAGAGATAGATATTGACGTTTTGAGGCAGTAATGTTATATTATTTAGGTGTAGTCTGCATATTTTATGCAGATTACACCTTTGTTGTTGATAAAATACAGGAACAGATTGAAAAAGGAGATTGGTTTTAATGGACGATGGAGATACTTCCGCCTTTCGTATTATTTTATTTTTAGCATTACTTTTTATTGAGGCGGTTCTAACAGGCTTTAATAAGGCAATTCATTTAATGAATGAAAAAGAAATTGAGAGAAGGGCAGAGGAAGAAAACGACAAAAAATCCATTCTTTTGAAAAATATCATTGTGCGTGCCACGGTCTATGTCAATTCGATTCAAATGATTATTACGCTGATTGATATCATCATGGGCTGTTTTTTCCTTCCGCGATGGACCGCATCATTTGCCGGATGGCTTTCGGGGCTTACCCTTTTAAGCGGTTTTCGTGAGAATGTGATTCAGTGGCTTGCGCTTATTATGGCAACCGTTATCCTTATGTATATTATACTGACATTTGGAATCCTGTTTCCAAAGAAGCTGGCACAGAGATATCCTGATGTTTGGGCATACCGCTTTATCAGATACGTTCAGTTTCTAAGAACGGCGCTTTACCCGCTTACAGGAATTATCGCTGTTTCTGCGAATGCGTTTTTGCGGCTTTTGGGTTTTCGGACCTCTGATGAACAAAATGAAGTGACAGAGGAGGAAATTATTTCCATGGTGAATGAAGGTCATGAGCTTGGTGTGCTTGAGGCAGGCGAAGTTGAAATGATCACAAATATATTTGAATTTGGCGATAAAGAAGCAAGTGATATTATGACGCACAGAAATAACATTACGGCAATCGACAGCCAAATGCCATTTAAGGAAGCGCTTAATTTTATGCTGAAGGAAAGCAATAGCAGATATCCCGTTTTTGAGGAAAATCTTGACCATATTGTTGGGGTACTGTATTTGAAGGATGCCATGCGCATACATACTTCAGATGAAGGACTGAACCGTCCTGTGGGAAGTGTTGAGGGACTCATCAGGGAGGCAGTGTTTGTACCGGAAACCAAGAATATAGATGACCTGTTCCGGAGTATGCAGTCCGAAAAAAATCAGATGGTTATCGTAATGGATGAATATGGGCAGACATCAGGTCTTGTCACGATGGAGGATATTCTTGAGGAGATTGTTGGAAACATCATGGATGAATATGATCCGGAAGAAAACCATATCGAAGAAAAAGGCGAGAACGAATATATCATAGAAGGAATGACAAAGCTTGAGGATTTGCAGGAGCGTTTCGAGATTGATTTTGGCGAAACGGAATTTGAAACCTTAAACGGATTTCTGATTTCAAAGCTTGACAGAATACCGGAAGAGGACGAAGATACAGAGCTTGAGATTGGCGGGTACCATTTTAAGATTTTAAAGGTTGAAAAAAATGTCATACAGTCAGTGCTTGTGACAAAAGTGGCAGCTGACGATGTGCAGACGGATTTGGAAGATAAAGAATAAATATTAAGATAAAAAGGAGAAATATAAGATGTCAGGACATTCAAAATTTGCAAACATTAAACACAAAAAAGAAAAAAACGATGCAGCAAAGGGAAAAATTTTTACGATTATAGGGCGTGAGATTGCAGTTGCAGTAAAAGAAGGCGGACCGGATCCGGCAAACAATTTTAAGCTTGCGCAGGTCATTGCAAAAGCAAAGGCAAACAATATGCCAAATGATACCATTGACCGCGGAATAAAAAAAGCGGCAGGCGACGCGAATGCGGTTAATTATGAGCATGTTACATATGAGGGATATGGTCCAAACGGCATTGCGATTATTGTAGAGGCACTTACGGACAATAAGAACAGGACTGCGGCGAACGTAAGAAGCGCCTTCACAAAAGGAAACGGAAGCATTGGCACGCAGGGATGCGTTTCCTTTATGTTTGACAAAAAAGGGCAGATTATAATTGATAAGGAAGAGTGTGACATGAGCGCGGATGACCTGATGATGACGGCGCTTGATGCAGGTGCGGAGGATTTCTCGGAGGAAGAGGACAGCTTTGAGGTTATAACAGCTCCTGACGATTTTGATGCGGTATACAAGGTTTTGGAAGAAAACAAAATTACAATGGCGAGTGCAGAGGTGACAATGATTCCGCAAAATTATGTGGAACTTACGGATGAAAATGCAATCAAGTCATTAAACAGAACACTTGATCTTCTTGATGAGGACGATGATGTTCAGGCTGTATATCATAATTGGGATGAATAAAATTTATGGTTCGGGTAACAAAGGATTATTTTTCCATAACACAAATCTGTATGTCGGGTCAGTGTTTTCGGATGAATCTGCTTGAAAATGAAAAAGCAGAGGCAGTAGGGCTTGTGGCGTTTGGCAAGTATCTTGAAGTGTTTCAGAATGGAAATGAGATTTGTTTTGACTGTACACAGGAGGACTATGATACCATATGGAAGTCCTATTTTGACATGGAAACAGACTATGCGGCAATGATAGGGCGCATTGATGCTGCGGACAGTTACCTTACGTCTGCGGCAGCCTTTGGCTCAGGGATCCGGATTCTTAGACAGGATTTATGGGAAATGATTATATCCTTTATCGTTTCACAACAGAACAATATCAAAAGAATACGCAGATGTATCCGTCTTTTATGTGAGAAATACGGGGAAAAAAGGGTTGCCGAAAATGGAACGGCGTATTATGATTTTCCGACCCCAAAGGCGCTTTCGCAGGCTTCGATAGAGGATTTGCAGGCATGTAATTTAGGCTATAGAAGCAGATACATACAGAAAACGTCCAGCGCTGTGCTGCACAAGGAAATTGATTTGAAGAAGCTTTCTGCGTTTCGTTATCCCGATGCCAGCAGGGAGCTTTTGAAGCTATGCGGAGTTGGTACAAAGGTTGCGGACTGCATCTGTTTGTTTGCGCTTCATAAAATGGAAGCGTTTCCAAAGGATACGCATATTAATAAGGTACTTGCAGCGCAGTATCCGAATGGATTTCCGTTTGAACAATATCATGATTGCGGCGGCATTCTTCAACAGTACCTTTTCTATTATGACCTGAACAGTATGCCACGATGAAAGAAATCGGCAGACGACAAAAAATCAGAAAAATAGTACGGAACACTTGCAATCTGTATTATTTTGTGGTAAATTACTAATGTTGCGAAGAAAGAGATGGTCCTCTAGTACGAGTCATTTAAAAGAGATGATTATAAAGTATTAAGAACGTCGAAATAATAAGGAGGCATTCAAATGAACGAAATTATTAGGGAAATCGAAAAAGAACAGTTAAAGGAACATGTTGACAGTTTCAGAGTCGGCGATACGGTAAAGGTACACGGTAAGATTAAAGAAGGTAACCGTGAGAGAATACAGGTATTTGAAGGTACCGTGTTAAAGATTCAGGGCGGCAGCAACAGAGAAACCTTTACGGTAAGAAAGATTTCAAACGGTGTCGGTGTTGAAAAGACATGGCCGATGCATTCTCCGAACGTTGAGAAGGTGGAAGTGGTAAGACGCGGTAAGGTAAGACGTGCAAAATTGAACTACTTAAGACAGCGTGTCGGTAAGAGGGCAAAGGTTAAGGAATTAGTGAAATAATAATTGATCAGTTCATATGACGGAGCTTGGCAACAGGCTCCGTTTTTACAAATGGAAACGAGCGCAGAAAAAGAGGATTTTTATCGTGGCGAGGAGAAAGGGACTGAGTTTTTACCAAAAGAAGAAAAGGATTAATGTTGTAATTATCAGGGAAATTATGAGTTGGATCTTTTGGATATTCGCGTCAATGCTTGTGGCTGTTGTGACGATGTTCTGTGTGGGCATGAGAACGAGTGTGATTGGATCTTCAATGGAGCCCAGCCTTTATAACGGTCAGAAGATATTCTTGAACAGAGTGGTATATGGTGTGTCGTCTCCGCGGGAAGGCGATGTAGTGGTGTTTTTGCCAAACGGCAATGAAAAATCGCATTATTACGTGAAACGCGTAGTAGGCGTTCCTGGAGATACGCTTTACATAAAAAACGGAATTTTGTATGTGAACGGCGAGAGCGTGGAGGAATATTTTAACGATCGGATTGCGGAGCCTGGTATTTTGGCAGATGAAGTGACACTTGGCGAGGATGAATATTTTGTGATTGGTGATAACTGTAATAACAGTGAGGACAGCCGTTCGGCGAATATCGGAACGGTTAAGAAAGAATATATCATTGGGAAAGCATGGTTTAAGATGGCATCGGGAGACAGTGATATTGGATTTATAGAATAGGAAGCATAGAAGGGAGCAGCTATGGCAAATTATCAATGGTATCCGGGGCATATGACGAAGGCAAAACGGATGATGCAGGAAAACATTAAGCTGATTGACCTTGTAATCGAACTGGTGGACGCACGAATACCGTTAAGCAGCCGAAATCCGGACATTGATGAGCTTGGAAAAAATAAGTCAAGAATCATTCTGCTGAATAAGTCGGATCTTGCGGATACGAGAAAAAATAAAAAGTGGATGGAATATTTTTCGGATAAAGGTTTTCATGTCCTTGAGATGAATTCAAAGACAGGCGCAGGCATAAAATCCATTCAGGGTGTGGTGCAGCAGGCGTGTAAAGAAAAGATTGAGCGTGACAAAAAGCGCGGTATCCTGAATCGTCCGGTACGCGCAATGGTAGTAGGAATACCGAATGTCGGGAAATCGACGTTTATTAATTCTTTTGCGGGAAAAGCGTGCGCAAAGACCGGAAATAAGCCCGGTGTTACAAAGGGGAAGCAGTGGATTCGGCTGAACAAGGGACTTGAACTTTTGGATACGCCGGGAATTTTATGGCCGAAGTTTGAGGATCAGACAGTCGGGCTACGTCTTGCGATGATTGGATCCATGAATGATGAGATTATTCATTTGGATGAGCTGGCATATGAGCTGATTCGTTTTTTGCGTGCGGAGTATCCCGGGCTGCTTGAAAAAAGGTACGGAATAGAGGTATCAGAAGGGCAGGATGCATATGATACAATAAAATCCGTGTGTATCAGTAAAAAATGCTTTCTAAAAGGAGAAGAACTTGATATAATGAAAGCGTCAGCAATGATTGTTGATGATTTTCGAGCTGGAAAAATAGGAAAAATTACATTGGAGATGCCGTAAAATGGAAAAAGGGGAAAGTAAATTTAAAAGTATTATGAAAGAATTTTTAAGTACCAGTATTTATCTTCTGCTGGTACTTTGTGCCGCGTATTTGATTGTCACTTATGTCGGACAGCGCACACAGGTGAGCGGAGGCAGCATGGAGAGCACCTTAAGCAATGAGGATCATCTGCTGGTGGATAAGATTTCCTATCGGTTTAAAGATCCGGAGCGGTTTGATATTATTGTCTTTCCTTTTCAATATGATAAGGAAACGTATTATATAAAGCGTATTATAGGGATGCCGGGGGAAACTGTCAGGATTGATGAGGAAGGAAACATTTATATTAATGAGGAGCTTTTGGAGGAGAGTTATGGCAGGGAGGTCATTGAAAACCCGGGCAGGGCGGTTGAACCGATCGAACTTGGTGATGACGAGTATTTTGTAATGGGGGACAACAGGAATAACAGCTCTGACAGCAGGGATCCCTCGGTGGGAAATATTCACAGGAACGATATCATCGGAAGGGCTTTTATCCGTATATGGCCTTTGTCAAAATTTGGTATATTGAAACATCAGTAGGTTACCTGTAAAGGGGAAAGGCAGTACAATGGAGAAAAAAATAGGAGACATTAAAAACGAATTGATGGCAGCAAACGAAAGCGAGCTGCCTGTTTTTGTGGAATGCTATGTACAGGACGCGCGAAGCGGCGTAAAGGCTCTTGTCACAAGGGCAAGGAAGCGCATTGAGGCACTGGAAAAAGAAAAGCAGCGCATTGAGATTATGAGGCAGTATGAGCAGGAATATGCGGCGTGCGGGTATATCTGCGGCATTGACGAGGCTGGCAGGGGACCGCTTGCGGGACCAGTGGTTGCCGGTGCGGTGATTCTGCCTGCGGACTGTCAGATTCTTTATCTCAATGACTCGAAGCAGCTGAGTGCAAAAAAGCGCGAGGAGCTTTATGCGGTGATTCTGCACGAGGCTGTTGCCGTGGGAGTAGGCTGTGTGCCGCATACGCGTATTGATGAGATTAATATTTTACAGGCAACCTATGAGGCGATGCGGGAAGCTATAAACAGGCTCGGGGTAAAACCCGATATATTATTAAATGATGCGGTGACAATTCCGAATGTCGATATCAGGCAGGTGCCGATTGTAAAAGGGGATGCAAAAAGCGTTTCCATAGCGGCGGCAAGCATTGTGGCAAAGGTTACAAGGGACAGGATGATGGTGGAGTATGATAAGCTTTATCCCGAATACCGTTTTGCCGAAAATAAGGGATACGGTGCAGCGGTGCATATTGAGGCGTTGAAGAAATACGGACCGTCGCCGATTCATAGAAAGACTTTTATTGGAAACTTTGTGGACCTCTAAATCATAAGATAGGATACATGGAGGGATTTTTATGGACAGCTTTTTGTCAGGATTTTCGCGTGGGTTTACGGGAAGTGTGGGAACGGGCTATGCAGGCAGTGTATCAGGCGCGCCGTCTGTGGCAGGCGGGCAGAATGTTGACGTGACGCAGTTAAAGCCGGGCGACACGTTCCAGGGGGAGATTACTTCGGTAAACGGAGAAGACGTGCAGATTCAGCTTGCAAACGGTCAGTATATGACGGCAAAGCTTGCACGGGACGTGCAGCTTGCGCTGGGTCAGGTGATGAATTTGCAGGTGCAGTCAAATAAGGATAATCATGTGGTGTTAAAGCCTGTGTATGACGGCAGGGCGCAGATGCTTCGCGTGGGGGAGGCGGCGCTTCGTGCAGCAAATATGGCTGTGAATGAAAAAAATTTACAGCTTGTGTCAAAGCTGCTTGAAAATGGAATGTCGATTGATAAAAATACGCTGATGACTTATAACCGGCTGGCATTGCAGAATACGCAGATTGACTTGTCAAATATCATAAAGCTCAATAAACTGCAGCTTCCGGTGACGCAGGAGAATGCAAGACAGCTGCAGAACTATCAGAATTTGGAGCATAAGATTTTAGACGGCGTAAAGACGGCAGCTGACGAGCTTGTAAAAACGTTTGACAGTATTCTAGGAGAAGGTACGCCGCTTGGAAGTGTTCCGTCGGGAGCGCTTGAAAACGGGGCAAAGTTTATGGAACAGGTCCTTGCGCTTTTGGGTGGAGAAGATGCGCAGGAAACAGGTGCTGCCGCCAATACAGGAGTGCTTGAAAACGGGGCTGTGGCGGAGATTATTGATGGAGAAAACGGTCAAAATGGTCAAAATGGACAGAATACCACGGACACGACAAATACTGCAAATGCAGCAAACATTACAAATACAGGAAACGAAGCAATTCAGGAAGGCACTAAGGTAATTCTGAATGGGTTGTCAAAAGGAATAGAAAACACGACACCGGATAAGAGCGTGGAGCAGGTGCCCAAAGGAGAAGAACTGCCCTTGGATAAAGATGCAGGCAAGCGATTGACCAATGAGGTCAATAATGCTGCTGAAAGTGAAACGAAGGGAGGACAGACGCAGTCAGCGAATGTCGGCGGCGCGGCAAAAGGCACACAAGGGGAGGCAGTTAAGGAATTTGTCGCCCTGCTCAAAGGAGAACCGTCTGATAAGGTACCGGATAAAGTAATTCATTTTATCAATACCGGAAAAATCGGGATAAAGGAAATGAAGCAGCTTTTGCTGGATACGGATCTTGGGAAAAATCTGACGGCGGAGCAGAAGGCAAAAATTTTTCATTCGGAGTCGTTTAAAAGTATGTTGAAGGACGGACTGCAAAAGCAGTGGACGCTCACGCCGGAAGAGCTTACCAAGGACGGAAAAATTGAGGAATATTATCAGAAGCTTTTACGGGAATCAAGCCAGCTGTCAAAGCTGATGAACGAGGCGGCGCAGACAGGCGCGCAGTCGGCGAATGCGCCACAGGCAAAGGCGATGGGGAATCTTGCCGAGAATGTGGAATTTATCAATCAGATGAATCAGATGTTTAACTACGTACAGCTGCCGCTAAAACTTGGCAATTCGCAGGCACATGGCGATTTGTATGTGTATACAAATAAAAAGAACATGGCACGCAGGGACGGAATGCTTACGGCATTTTTACATTTGGATATGGATTATCTCGGATCCCTTGATGTGAGTATTGCATTACAGACAGAAAAAAGTCAGGTTACAACAAAGTTTTATTTGGATGAGGATTCGATTGCGCTGGTTGAAGAGCATATCGGCGATTTGAGTGCGCGGCTTGAAAAGAAAGGATACCGGTGTAAAAATATGCTGCTGGAAAAGGACGAGGATAAAACGGTGCTGCAGCATATGGAGGAGCAGGTGGCGGCGGGCAGCGCTGTGCTCAGCTATCAGACATTTGACACAAGGGCATAAATTTGCGATTCCTATAGATCCTATATGATGGAGGAGTGTGACAGACAATGGCGGAGGAGAAAAATAAGAAAGTAAAGCAGGCAGTTGCGCTGGAATATGACCCGTCGGACAGTGCGCCGAGGGTGATTGCGATGGGGCGCGGTGCACTTGCCGAGAAAATTATCGAGCAGGCTAAGCAGGCAGAGGTTCCAGTGCATAAGGATGATAAGCTTGCGGATACGCTTTCCAAATTGCAGATTGGGGATATGATACCGCCTGAGTTGTATGAGGTTGTGGCGGAGATTTTGGTATTTGTGGATGGCATGGATAAAATCAAGGCGAAAATTGCGGCACACCAAAAGAATAAAAATAGTTAGGGGCATTTATGAATACCAGGAAAAAGGGTGCGGAATATGAGCAGATGGCGGCAGGTTATTTGCAGCGCCGCGGTGTGAAAATATTGGAGTGTAATTACAGGAACCGCAGGGGTGAGATTGACCTAATTGGCAGGGACGGTGCGTATACGGTATTTTTTGAGGTGAAGTACCGCAGAACGGCTCAGAAGGGAACGCCTGCACAGGCTGTTCATTATACAAAACAAAAGACAATATGCCGTGTGGCGGACTATTACCGTATGACACACGGCATGGGGGAATTTTCGGCGGTGCGTTATGATGTGGTGGCGATTGAGGGGGAAGAGATTACGTGGTATAAAAATGCGTTTTCACATATCTATACCTGACACAGGTGTCATAATCGGTCTTGTGTGTTTCCGCCTGGCAGCAGGAGGGGGTATGGCGGAATTTGGCAGAAATGGGAGAATTTGCAGGCTGTGAAAGGAGCAGGTCATTGTTATGAAAGCAGAGCAGATCGTCCGGCAGGGAAGCAGGAATGCATGCCGGCTTGCATCAGATAAGGACAATCCGGAAATGATGTATTTTACGTTTGCGAATCTTGCGCAGACGGGAATTGTGGAGCACTGTTTTACGACGCGGACGGGCGGCGTGAGTACAGGGCATACGGCGACGCTGAATTTTAGCTTTTCGCAGGGCGACGCGCGGGAATGTGTTGATGAGAATTTCAGAAGAATTGCCGCACATTTCGGGAAGCTGCCTGAGGACATTGTATGTTCGCAGCAGACGCATACGACAAATGTGCGTAAGGTTACTTCTTCCGATAAGGGAAAAGGTGTTGCGCGTGAGCAGGATTATACAGATGTAGACGGTTTAATTACGAATGAGAGTGGTATTATACTTGCCACGTTTTTTGCGGATTGCGTACCGTTATTTATTGTTGACCCTGTCAGTCATTCAATAGGCTTGTCGCATTCCGGATGGCGCGGTACGGTGGAGCATATGGGGAAGGTTATTTTAGACTGTATGGCACGCGAATACGGCACGAACGCAGAGGATGTGCAGGTGGCGATAGCGCCTTCGATTTGCCAGGGATGTTATGAGGTGAGCGAGGATGTTGCGCTTGCTTTTGAAACGGCGTTTCCTGCAAATGATGCTATGGCGCATGAATTTCTTGTGCGGTACCGGGAGGAGATTACGCAGCAGGATATCAGGAATTGTCTTTTTTATAAAAAGGAAAACGGAAAATACCAGCTGAATCTGTGGTATGCAAATTTCAGGGTATTTCGTGATGCGGGCGTACCGGATGAAAACATAGAGGTGACGGACGTATGCACCTGCTGCAATCCGGATTTGTTGTTCAGCCATCGGGCGAGCAAGGGCAGGCGTGGAAATTTAGGGGCGTTTATGATGTTAGTATGAAATTAAAATTTTACACATCCTGATTTGTATGCCCACTAAAGCGGGCATATGGGAGTTAACATGAGAATTATGGAGGCGTTTATGAAGGATTTTAACAGAAAAATGGCTCCGCGAAAGAGCTTTGACACAGAGAACTGGTTTATTGAAAGCTACCGCAGGCATAAGGGGCACCCGATGAAAATTTTGCTTTCTTTATATCGGGGAAACTACCATAAGTTTGTCATGGCAGTGATTTGTTTTTTTATCAAGCATGCCTGCGTGTGGGTGCTTCCGATTGTGACGGCAAATATTATTAACGATGTGACAAGCCAGAATCCGAATACGGTAAGGAATATCATTATTTATACGATTTTTGAGGGGCTTTTAATTGCAATCAACGTACCGATGAATTATATGTATACCGCATATAAAAGTCTTGCGACGCGCTATGTGGAAACGGGACTTCGAAAGGCATTGGTGCGCAAGCTGCAGCAGCTGTCGATTTCGTACCATGTGGAAACGCAGTCGGGACGTCTGCATTCAAAGATTATGCGTGACGTGGAGGCAGTGGAAACGCTCTCAACGCAGATGTTTTTGAGCATTTTAAACATTACGCTCAATATTGTGGTCGCGCTTGTGGTGACGGGGACAAAGAGCAAAACGGTATTGGTGTTTTTTGTCTTTGCGGCACCTGTAGCGGCGGTGACAATGGTATCGTTTCGCAATGTCATGCGCAGGCGGAACACGGAGTTTCGTAAGGAGATGGAGGAAACATCGGCGCGCATTATGGAGATGGTGCAGCTTGTCCCTGTGACAAGGGCGCATGCGCTGGAGGATAAGGAAGCGGATAAAATGAGTGCGCAGCTTCTTACTGTGGCGGAAAAGGGCTATCGGCTCGATGTGGTGCAGGCGCTTTTTGGTTCGGTGGGCTGGGCAATTTTCCAGCTTTTTCAGGTGGTGTGCCTTGCTTTTACGGGATACCTTGCAATCAAGGGAAGCATTCAGGTTGGGGATATTACCCTTTATCAAAGCTATTTTGCGACGGTGGTTAATCAGGTTTCGGCGATTGTCACACTTTTGCCGACAATTACGAAGGGAATTGAATCCGTCAATTCGATTGGGGAGATTCTTTTGTCGGAGGACATTGAGCGCAATGAGGGTAAAAAACAGCTTGCAGATGTGGAAGGTGTGTTTGATTTCCAAAATGTAGGCTTTCATTATAAAAATAATGAGAATAAGGTACTTCACGATTTTAACCTGCATGTGGCGAAGGGAGAAACGATTGCTTTTGTCGGTGAGTCGGGTGCGGGAAAATCTACAATTTTAAATATGGTAATCGGGTTTCATATGGCGGAAAGTGGAGCATTGCTGTTAGACGGGAATGATTTGAGCACGATTGATTTGCGGACATACCGAAGGCATCTTGCGGTGGTGCCGCAGACCTCCATCCTTTTTTCTGGCACAATCAGGGAAAATATTACATATGGATGTGAGGATGTGCGTGAGGAGAACCTGCTTGATGTGGTGAAGGCGGCAAATCTGTCGGATTTGATAGACAGTCTGCCGAACGGACTGGATACCCAGGTGGGGGAACACGGCGGCAAGCTTTCCGGTGGACAGCGGCAGAGAATTGCGATTGCAAGGGCGTTAATCCGTAACCCGAAGATTATCGTGCTTGATGAGGCAACTTCGGCGCTTGACAGCATATCGGAGAAAATGATACAGGAGGCAATCAACAACTTAGTCAAAGGAAGGACAACCTTTATCGTGGCGCACAGGCTTTCGACCATCCGTGAGGCAGACAAGATTGCCGTGATTGCGGACGGGAACTGTGTGGAGTATGGGACGTACGATGAGCTAATGGCTAAGAAGGGGGCATTTTACAGGATGAAGGTTTTGCAGAGCTAAGAGGAAAGACTATGAAAGGGGTAAAGTTCAAGATGAAAAAAGGATTAACAATTGTATTGGCGGCGATTGGCGCGGGGCTTTTTGGCGTGGGTGTCACGTCTATGACGAAAAAGGCGGTGACGTATTCGGTGATTGGAAAGGTGGACGGTCCGACCTCGATTTTCCTTGCAGGGAAGATTGGCGACGGCGTTTGGTGGGCATTGGTGATGGCAGGCGGTTTGATTATCGGATTGTCGGTTGCGCTGTTTGCGCTTCTTGTTCGGAAGAAAAAATAAGGGAGACTAAAAATGGAAGAAATCAGTATAAAACCCTATATACATCACGCACACTATTATGAAACGGACCAAATGGGCATCATTCACCATTCCAATTACATCCGCTGGATGGAGGAGGCACGCCTTGACTTTATGAGTCAATGCGGAGTGCCATATAAAGCATTGGAGGATATGGGAATTATCATTCCGGTGCTTTCCGTATCGTGCCAGTACCGAAGCATGGTACATTTTGATGACTGCGTGGAAATCAGGGTAAAGGTGGTGCGTTATTCGGGGATAAAGATGGAGCTGGAATATGCGTTTACCAACACAAAGACGGGCGAGCTGACGACAACGGGAACGAGCGCACACTGCTTTTTAAATCGGGAATACCGCCCGATGTCCTTAAAGAAAAAATTCCCTGAAATTGACGGACGGTTCCGCGCAATGCTTACATTGTAATGATGATAATGGATTTTGATATAAGGGGACTGCATGGAAACATTCAAGAAAAGCTTTAAAATATCGGCTGCTGCCGTACTTGCGATTGTGGTTGCGGACTGGCTTGGTCTGAACTATTCGGCGACAGCGGGAATTATTACGGTATTAAGTATCCAAAATACAAAGCGTGAAACGATTTGGACGGCACTGAAACGGGCGGCAGCGCTCTGCTGTGCATTTCTTTTGGCGGCAGCCTGCTTTGGGGTATTCGGGTACAATATTGCGGCGTTTGCGGTATTTTTGTTTTTCTTTGCGCTGCTGTGCTTTCGGATGAAATGGGTGGAGGCGCTTGCGATGGTGTCGGTGCTTGTGACGCATTTTCTGACGGAACGGGACATGACAGGACGGCTTGTACTGAATGAAGTCCTGTTGTTTTTCGTGGGAACATCGTTTGGTGTGCTTGTGAATCTGCATCTGCACAAAAAGAAACATCAGTTTGACATCCTCTCGGATGAAGTGGACAATCAGATAAAGGGCATCCTGCACCGGATGTCAGAATGGCTTGTGCAGGAAGACCGCGGGGCGTACGGGAGCGGCTGTTTTACCGCTTTGGAAGAGGCATTATCGAAGGCAAGGTTTTGCGCGATTGAAAATTATGATAATTCCGTGCTGTCGGATGACACGTATGAGATTGACTATGTTGAAATGCGCGAGGAACAGAGCACTATTTTAAGGGAAGTGTATGAAAATATCAAGGGACTTGCGTATCTTCCCCAGCAGGCAATCCAGGTTGCCGCACTGATTCGAAAGATTGAGGAGGGGTATTACCGTGAGAATACGGTGGAGGGGCTGCTTGCAAAAACAGACGCATTTTTAAGCCGTATGGCGACGCGCCCACTGCCGCAGACGAGAGAGGAATTTGAAGCGCGGGCGGTGCTGTTTTATATTTTGAAGCAGTTACGCAATATGCTGAAGCTAAAATATGATTTTATGAGAAACAGGCAGGATATGGAAAAAGCCTGACAGCACAGATTTGCAGGCTATGAAAGGAGCAACGTTATAAATATGGGATATATTGAAGAAACGAATGAATTAAGGCTTGATTTTCAAAAGATTGCGCGGATGGAGGGGCAGGAGGTGATTCCGGTGGCAATTCAGAACGCGGATACAAACGAAGTCATCCTTGTCGCCTACACGAACGAGGCAGCATTTTTGGAGTCGGTGCGGTTGCGCCGCCTTGTGCTTTGGAGCACATCAAGAAACGAACTTTGGCATAAGGGCAAGACTTCTGGAAATGAGTTTGAACTGTTGGAGGTTTGGGTTAACTGTGAACAGAATTCGCTGGTTTATAAAGTGCGTCCGCTTAAGGGGAATATCTGCCATACGTCCTTTAACGGGGTGGCGAATAACTGTTTTTACAGGCGGCTTGATATGGGGCGGATGGAGCTTGTGAACCGGAATGGGAAGAGGGGCTTTTAATCATCTCATAATCCTGCGTCACAAATATAGCATCAACCCCGTCAAGCGACTGCACAAGCTTCATTCCTTCCTCAAGCCCTAAAATATAACAGTATGTGCTTAACGCATCTCCTTGCAGCGACGAATCGCAAATGATTGTCACTCCAAGGAGATTATTTTGTACAGGGGCTCCGGTCGCCGTATCAAAAATATGATGGTAAATCCGTCCGTTTTCAGGAAGTGAAAAATAGCGTTCATAACACCCCGAAGAAACGACACTCGTGTCAGTTTCCTGTACCGTGTCAATGAGTTCCCCGGCATTTCCAAAGGGTTTTTGTATGCCAATCTGATATGCTGAACCGTCCGGTTTTTTTCCGATTAAAAGAATATTTCCGCCAAGGCTGATTACGCCGCTCTCAACGCCTTTAGAAATCATAAATTCCTTCAGTCTGTCCGCAACATATCCTTTTGCAAGAAATCCTAAATCAATGGCGGCGTTGCGGTCTAAAAGCTGTACGCGGTACGAAGCTTCCCTGGAAAGCGGTTCATCGTAAGCGACGGCTGTTCCATTTTCATCATAAATTACCACATTTTTATAATTGACATGTGTAAGCAGCCGGTCCAGTGTAGATGCATCCGGGATATCATATTCATAATCCGGGTTTTCTGACACTTGTGTCATTTGCTCCTTGATATGCCATTCCTCGGCAATTGGCAGCAGCGTCAAATCCAAAGCGCCGTCTGATGTATCGCACCAAAAAAGCGCCGCCTGAATGAGCGCTGCCGTATCAAAAGAAACCGCAACAGGCGTGCCGCCGCTGTGGTTGATTTTCCAGACTTCCGAGTCTGTCCGTGTCGCGCTGAACAATGATTCATATGTTTCACACAATTCAAAGCACGCATCTAAAACATTGCTCTTTTCTTTGTCGTAGACGGTAATCGTAACAACGGTATCAAATGCAAAGCCTGTCTTGGAAACGGGCGTATAATTGATGTTTTTCGCGCAGGAACCAAGGAATAAAATACTGCTCGCAGTAACTAGAATCATATTGATAATAAAATGTATTTTTTTTAAATAATGCATTTGCGCCTCTCCTTTTTCGTGCCAAATGATAACCGTATGACGGCAGTATAACGATAATGACACACAGTATAT
Source organism: uncultured Lachnospiraceae bacterium (assembly GCA_910578795.1). Classification (GTDB taxonomy): domain Bacteria; phylum Bacillota; class Clostridia; order Lachnospirales; family Lachnospiraceae; genus COE1. The sequence continues at coordinate 10,802 of CAJTSD010000008.1, read as the reverse complement.
GAAAACTATAGCAAAAATTGCAGTCAAAAGAAACACAATGATGCAAAAAGGATGCAAAAAGAATTGCCAAAAAGAATTGAGGAAAAAAAACGTTAATGCTATACTGAAAAATGAAAGGGTGATGATACCGTGAAAAAAAGCAGGAAAAACAACATCCGAAAACGAATACAAAAGCTATGTATTGCCGTGTTTTTCATAAGTACGGTGATTTACATGCAGGTGAGGGCACAGGAGAACACCCAGGAAAACACGATAAAAGAATATCAGGACTATATATGGTCTTTCGAGGCGATAGAAACACTGGATGATATCAAGGCACAGGATTATGAAATCGTGGAAAAACATGTGTTTGATGTTCCGCTGGTGACAAAGAGTACGGAAACCGATGAAGACGGAGTGCTTTTAGACACGGAGGTGACAAGACCGTCAGACATCAATCAAATCAGCAGTGAGGACGCAGTTGTGCTGCAAAGTGTTCCAACGGTGCGTTTTATCACTGCAATTGATAAAAAATATCACAGGGCGGCAGTTTTTCTTGCGGACAAGGATGGAACGATTGTATACAAGACCAATATGCTTGAGTGCAACTACACCGTCAAAGGAAGCCTTGCACAGCCGATTGTGGATATGGTGTCCGTGGCATTTGCGGATATGAACCATGACGGGCTGATGGATATCATCCTGATTGCGGGCTGCGTCAACGATTCGGGAAGCTACGCAGGGAAAATGTATAAAATCGGCGAGGTTCTTTTTCAGCAAAAGGACAGTGTTTCTTTTTACCGGGACTGGCGGATTAATGACAAACTCAACCGCTTTGACATGAATAAAAGCGCAAAATGCATTATATCGTTTGTACGGGATGGCAATTCCACGGAATTTCTATATACGGCAACGACACAGCAGGAGCTTTTAAGCAGCGGCTTTCGTGTGATAGAGGAGCAGAGTTATTGGAGAACATACGAAAAGCTAGGGAAGCTTAAGGTACTGCCTGGTGTATTTTCAATGGCGGACTATGATATTTTTATGATTTATATGATTAACACCGAAGGGAACATTGTGTGGTGCTTTCAGCCGATGGGCGACATGGACAACCTTTATTCGCTGAAAGGAATGAGCGGAAAGGATATGGATGGCGACGGGATGAAGGATTTGGTCGTATGGGCACAGTATAGTAAAGAGGGTACGCATGGTGAACTGTTGATTGAGAATAAATGTTCTGTATATTACCAGCGCACGGGCGGTTTTGATACGGACACGGACTTTGTGCAGCGTTACCAATTCACAGGCGCGGAAAATATGGAGATGCTTTTAAATGAGATACGCGCTTATTGGGGCTGGTCGGAATAGGAGAAGGGGAACAAATGATAAAAATATTAATCGTAGATGATGAAAAAACAATATGTGATTTAATTGATATTAATCTTTCCGCGGCGGGGTATCAGTGCAAAGCCGTCCAGGACGGACTTATGGCGATTGACCTGATTGAACGGGAGCATTTTGATCTGATTCTGCTTGATATTATGCTTCCGGGGGCGGACGGATATGACATTATGGAATACATACGTCCATTAAAGATTCCTGTGATTTTCATTACTGCAAAGCATGATGTGAAGGACCGGGTGAAGGGCTTAAAGCTTGGCGCGGAGGACTACCTGGTAAAGCCGTTTGAGGTCGTGGAGCTTGTGGCACGCGTTGAGGTGGTGCTGCGCAGGTATAATATTGCGGAAAAAGTGCTTACGGCGGGAGAAATCGTTGTGGATATGGAAGCGCATAAGGTGACGCGCAGCGGTAAGCCTGTGGCGCTTACCAATAAAGAATACGGTCTTTTGGTGCTTTTTATACAGAATAAAAATGTAGCGCTTTTTAAGGAGCGGTTATATGAAAAAGTGTGGGGGGACGAGTACCTGTCTGACAGCAGAACGCTGGAACTGCATGTGCAGCGCCTTCGTAAAAAGCTTGGCTGGGAGAACAATCTTGTTGCAGTTTATAAGGTTGGATACCGCTTGGAGATTAATTGATAAACCGAAGGCAGGGAGGACTGGATGAATGAAGTTTTCATACAAAATATTGCTGAGCACAGTGCTGATTATGGCGGTTGCGTTGGGTGTCAGCGGATATTTTTTCGTGAATTATGTGTTTAATGCTTCCATGCAAAGAGAAGTCGGACAGGCGCTTGATGAGAGCAGTATCCTCCAGTTTGCGTTTGAAACGGCGGCGCTTAATATCCCTTCCAAATATGCGATGCTGCAAAACTCGACAATCGAAGAAATCGGCATTAAGCTCGAGGCGAGCGGACAGGGTGGCAGACTGCTTCGGATATCCGATGAGGAGGGGCGTTTTTTGTACGCAAGCGAGGGCTTTGCGCAGGAGATTGACTTTTTGATGCAGATTGACAAGGAAACACGTATTTATCAGGTGGTACGGGACGGCGATTACTACTATATTCAAACGGGTATGATGTTGGATGCGCTTGACAGGGTTTTGTATTTGGAAACGCTTCATGACGTGACGGGCATTTTTGAGGAACGGGGGCAGGGGTTTCATATTTACAGACAGGTAACCGTTCTGATGCTTTTTATCAGCATTGTCATTATGTGGATTATTTCAGGGTGGATTACAAAGCCAATCCGTCTTCTGACAAAGGCGACCAAAAAAATGGCGGCAGGCGATTACGCTTACCGGGCAAAGCGTGTCAGCAATGATGAGCTGGGACAGCTCACGGTGGACTTTAATAAAATGGCGAATGCGCTCAAAAAAAATATGGAGCAGCTTGAAAATGAAGTGCGCGCAAGGGAAGATTTTATCGGGGCATTTTCGCATGAACTCAAAACTCCGCTGACTTCGATTATCGGATATGCGGATTTGCTGCGTTCGAGAAAGCTGGACGAGGAGAAGCATTTTCTTTCGGCAAATTATATTTATACGGAGGGGAAACGCCTGGAAACGATGTCGTTTCGGCTTTTGGACATTGTGGTTATGAAGCGCGGGGAACTGGAGCTGCAGGAAGCGGACACGGCAGAGCTGTTTGAATACCTGAAAGAGATGTATGGGACAATTGAGGGCGTGACGCTTGATATTCAATATGACACGGGAACAGTGTGCGTGGAGGTCAATCTCTTAAAGTCCGTTCTCTTAAATCTGATTGACAATGCGTATAAGGCATCTTATGAGGACGGAATCATTGAAGTGCGGGGAGAGAAACAGGAGGACGGATATCTCTTCAGCGTCAGGGATTACGGCGTGGGTATTCCCGAGGAGGAGTGCAGCCGCATTACGGAGGCATTTTATATGGTGGACAAGTCGCGCTCAAGAAGCAGGAACGGCGCGGGACTTGGATTGTCGTTGTGTACGCAGGTGCTTTCGCTTCATGGCAGCGAGCTTGTCATTGAGAGCACGCTTGGAGAAGGAAGCTGCTTTCGCTTTTTGATTGGAAATGCAGATGGAGAAAATGTTGAATGAGTGTACAGATTCGTAAAAAGAAAAATCGAACCGGCAGTCAATACCGGCGTAAATACAGAAATCAAAAATACGTTTTTGTGTTTTTGGTCATAGGAACGGCATTTGTTGTGTTCGGAGCAATATGGGGACCAGAGCAGCTTTCCCAATATAGGGACCGTTATACCCTGAATAAGATTAAGGCGGAGGCAGTAGAGGGAAACGGGGAAGGGTATCGCTACTCGCTCAACAACAACGAAAAGCTTTATATTTTGTCAAAATGTCTTACGAATCAAGTGCTGCCCGAGAGTGAGGCGAGCGCGCTCACAAAGGTGCAGACGGATATGGATTATAATAATCTGACGGGAAATTATGCGTTTGTGGTCAATCACCAGGAGCCTTCGGATAAGGAGATTACGGAGGAGCAGATCTATGAGCGGTGTAATGAAGAGCTTGCAAAAATGTATACGCTTGCTATTCTGCCCGAGGAAGTCAGGAACGTTACGGCGGCGACGCACAGCGCGGTGCTTTATTCTGCGATTGATGTGCTTGAGCCGAGAAATAATCTGTCAGTGTGGAAGATCAGCTTAAAAACGGGGCAGCAGAACGCAAAAAAGGAAGGCTGTCTTCTTGATGTCTACATTGATGCGGATACGGGGCTTGTTTATGAGTTTTATGTAAGAACTGCAGGCAGTACGTGGGCGGATATTGATTCTGACAAAATGGTGGCACAGTGGAGTGAATATCTTGGACTGACAGGGCAGGGAGTGTATGAAGATACCAATCCGCTTTTGGAAACAACCTCGGATTATAAAAAATATAAATTTGCGGGGGTAGACAATGGAAATACGGTTGTCACGGTCGGATTTTATGAGGGGATTAACGAGCTGTTTTTAAAAATTTCGCGATGATGCAAATATGATGTAAAAATTATGTCAATTTGATGAAGCGCTCCTGTATTATTTTGGTAAGGATTCTTGTAAATCGTAATATAAGGGTTCCATTACCGAAGAAGAAGGGGGCTTTATTGATGTACACAGGGTATGCGCAATATCAAAGAACAGTCAGGAGAAGAGTTGACAAAAGGGCGTTAAGACGGCTTTGGGCATGGATTGCAGCAACGTGCCTGTTATGCTGCATTGCACATGCAGCAGCTTACCGATGGGGTAACCTGTACAGGAACAATCGTACTGTGGCTGAGGAAAAATTGTATCCGATGCCAGTGCTGGGAGTAGCGGATGTGCTGCTGGCAGTCAATACCATGAAACCAAAGGCAGCTTTGGTTCCGGTAAGGGACGCTTCCAATCCGCTGATTGTGGTCGACGCAGGACATGGCGGGGCAGACGGCGGATGTATGAGCGGAAACGTGTTAGAGAAAGACATCAATTTAAAGATTGCAATGCATATCAAAGAACTGCTGGGTGAGCACGGCTATGAGGTATTGATGACGCGTGAGGGGGATGAAACCATATCGCTTGAAGACCGTGTCAGGCTGGCAAATGAAAACGGTGCGACCATCTATATTAGCATTCATCAGAATTCGTGCGATGAGGAAGTCGAAAGCGTGCATGGAATAGAAACCTATTACAGCGCGGGGAGCGAAGCTGACAGTAAACGTCTTGCAAAGCTGATGCAGCAACAGCTGACCGACAGCACGGATGCGCGTGACCGCAGTATTCTGGCAAATGAAAATCTTTATGTCATCAGGGAAACAACGATGCCTGCCTGCTTAATAGAAACAGGATTTCTTTCCAACAAAAAGGAGTGTGCGCTTTTGGTTTCGGAAGAATATCAAAAGCAGCTTGCCGCATCAATTGTGTCAGGCATAGAACTCTACTTTCACCCCAAGACAATGTATCTGACATTTGACGATGGTCCTTCTGCTGAAAACACAAGTTCTGTTTTAGACGCCTTGAAAGAGCAAAATATTAAAGCGACCTTTTTTCTTGTTGGAGAGAATGTAGAAAAACATCCGGAAATAGCAAGGCGTATTGTGGCGGAAGGACATACGATTGGTATTCATTGTTACAACCATGATTATGAGGCTTTGTACGAGAGCGTTGACGCTTATGTAGCGGATTTTGAGAAGGCAAAAGCAGCTGTCTATGAGGCTACGGGGGTAGAGGTAAAGCTGTTTCGGTTTCCGGGAGGAAGTATTAATTCCTATAATAAAAAGGGTTATGGGGATATTGCAAAGACCATGACAGAGAAAGGGTATATCTATTTTGATTGGAATGCGAGCTTAGAGGATGCCGTACATACGTCAACCCCTGAGCGTTTGCTTGCGAATGCGAAGGACAGCACACTTGGCAGAAAAAAGATTGTGATGCTGGCACATGACGTTGTGTATAATACGACACTCTGTATCAATGATTTGGTGGAACAGTTTCCCGAGTATCAGATGCTTCCGCTTACGGAGGATGTATTGCCAATACAGTTTTAAGAAATTAAATGATTTGAATAAAAAATAAAGAAAATAATTGAAATTGTTCTCTGAATATATTATAATGTATCTGTAAATATATTATGTTAATTTAACGGGGGATGATTATGAAACTGCAAAACGACGGTTATTATGAGGAGGAGCATGGTTCAGGCTCAAAAATGATATATGTTTATATGGCGCTGATTATGTCTGTGGTAATTCTTGCCGTAACAGCGCTTGTCTTTTGGGCAAATGGCAGCAAAAGCAAAAATGACGGCAGCGGATATGCGGCGGCAGTGGCGCAGAGGGATGCGCAGACGGCGCAGTCGAGCAACCCGAATACCGGAGGAACGGCGACTGTTATTTCAGAGAATAAACTGACTTCAGACGACCTTGATATTTGGACGCTTCCTGATACGGGGCGCGAGAAGGGCGGTTCGAAGTCCAATAAAAACAATGGCACGGTGAAAAACCAAACAACTGGCGAGACAGTGATAGAAGGTTCTTCTGAAGAATCGTCGGGGGACAAGGCGGCAACCGCTGACGAGCTTGCCAATGGAAAGACCTCCGTGTATGATAAGCCGGATAAGGAAAACATCAAGGATGATAACGATGCCGAAGATGAAAAGGAAGACGACGATAAAGACAAATATGAGGACGGGCGTATCCAGGTAAAGCATACGGATGGGACAAAAGAGTGGGTGGATCTCAGCTCTGAAATTGAGAGAAATGACTATAATTATGCGAATCTGAAATATCAAAAGCCCGTTATGAACTATTATGAGGAAGGAAAAATTGTGTCGAAATGCGGCGCGGATATTTCCGCAAATCAGGGAGACGTTGATTTTTCAAAGCTCAAGAAGGCAGGCTGTGACTTTGTCATGATTAGAATCGCAGCAAGGGGATATAGCAGCGGAAATATTGTGTTTGACGATAAATATAAGGATAACTTAAAAGCCGCAAAAAAGGCAGGCCTTGACATTGGCGTATATTTTTGTTCCCAGGCAGTCAATAAGTCGGAGGCACGCGAGGAAGCGGATGAATTGCTGGATGCAATTGCCGACTACGATATCAGATATCCGGTTGCATTTGTGATGGAAACGGTTGAGAATGATATGGCGCGGATTGAGGCGCTTGACGTTGAGGAAAGAACCTCTATTGCAAAAGCATTTTTGGACAGGGTTTATGATGAGGGCTACAATGCGATGGTTTACGGTGATAAGGAATGGCTGCTTACGATGGTTGATATGGAGCGTTTAAGTGATTATGACGTATGGTATGCGCAGGACAGTAAGGAGCCGGACTATCCGTATGAATTTGGCATGTGGCAGTACGACTCGAATGCAAGCGTCAACGGCGTGTCAGGTAAGGTGGCAATGAGCATGAGCTTTCAGGATTACGGACGATAGTTTAAGATTTTTTCGGAAATTTTGAGATGGGAATAAATCTCGGCATAAACAGCAGGAGATAATCCGTCTATGTAATTTGGCATATAATTTTTCTTTAAACCGTTTTTCCTTAATACATCAATTGCTTTGTTGTAGGCGATTGCTGCATCGATTTCCGAAGAATAATGACCGATGACATAATATCCGGGCACGTTGATACGTGCCCTGTATTTTTTTTTCCCGTGGATTGTGACCTCCGATACACCTTGGTAGTGGTTTACGATATGAAGGTTTTCATGGCGAAAGTCCGTATCGTCACCGTTTAAAAAGAGAAAATCCTTGCCTGCAACCGCATGGCTTCGGATGCCGTATCGGTTTAATATGTTTACCTGCATGCCATAATCCGCTACAAAAAGATGACCGTTTCGTTTCATGATTTTGTGTGATGAATAATAAAACAGGTCGTCAATATCAAATTTTAGGACAAAGGAAGGTGACACGTAATAATAAAAAAATTTGCTTCTTGCATAAATGGGTGTACAAAAATAAATGCCGTTGTCCCTGTAATTCAGTAGGATTACCCATTTTTCAAACGGCAGGGGAGAGTTTTCATCATGACTGTTTATGGTAAGTGTCGGCGTATTAATCAGTCTGCATGCCTCATTGTAGGCAAGCGCCGCATGTTCCTTCGTATCAAAGCCCCCAAGGCTGATATGCTTTTTTTTATAGGTTATGGATGCACGGTAATATACAGTGCCGTCCTTTTTTTTTGCCGTAAAAACTCCCTTTTGCACTTTCAATCTCCAATTCTGCGCTTGCGTTTCATTACAAAAATATAAATTAAATATAACATATTTTTTGCAAAATGTAAAAATATATGAATTTTTTTAAGGACAAGCGAATAAATTAATAAAAGATGCAGAATAGGTTTACCATAATGAAAAGAAAGGAAAGGGCACAGAACGGAAATTATGTATGCAAAAAGCTATATTCTTTTATTCTTTGTAAATATTGTATGCGCAGGGCTTATTGTGTTTTCAAAGGGAATGGAGGTAAAAGCGGACAGCAGCACCCTGACAACCAGTGTAGAACTGGAACGTTTTGAATCGCTGGAGCGTGTGATTCGTTATGATACGGTTGAACCAAAATATTGTATCAAGGCAACGGGGGAAGACGTTGAAAATCTGATGCGGATTGTGCAGGCGGAGGCAGGCGGCGAGGACAGAACAGGAAAACTGCTTGTAGCAAATGTTGTAATCAATCGTGTAAAAAGTACAAAATTTCCAGATAATATTACAGATGTAGTATTTCAAAGAAAGCAGAACGTAACACAGTTTTCTCCGGTTTCCAACGGAACGATTTATCAGGTTCAGATATCGGAGGACACAAGAGAGGCAGTGTATAGCGCGCTTTATGGCGAAGATGTTTCACAGGGAGCATTGTTTTTCATGGCAAGAAAATATGCTAAGCCTGAAAATGCGCAGTGGTTTGACAGCAACCTGGTCTATTTGTTCTCCTATGGGGGACATGATTTTTTTAAGCGTTAACGATTGAAGTTAAAAAAATACTATGCTATACTTAACACAGTGTTTTTTGCACGGAATCATAAAAGAATATTTTGTTAAAATTTTAACCGAATCTTTGAAAGGAGCATGGTTATAAAAATGAATTTACTTTACAAAAGCACAAGAAGCAGCGCAGAACCGGTTACGGCATCGCAGGCAATATTAAAGGGGCTTGCGGATGACGGAGGATTGTTTGTACCGCAGTCCATTCCCGTATTGGACAAGAGCCTTGCCGCGCTTTCAAAAATGACATATCAGGAAACGGCTTATGAGGTGATGAAGCTGTTTTTTACGGATTTTACGGAGGCGGAGTTAAAAGACTGCATTGATAAGGCTTATGATACAAAGTTTGACACGGAGGCAATTGCGCCCTTAGTCACGGCAGACAAAACCTATTATTTGGAATTGTTCCATGGCGCAACGATTGCGTTTAAGGATATGGCGCTTTCCATTTTGCCGCATCTTATGATTACATCGGCGAAGAAGAATCATGTGAAAAATGAGATTGTCATTCTCACGGCGACCAGTGGTGACACAGGGAAGGCTGCACTTGCAGGCTTTGCGGACGTTAAGGGTACAAGGATTATTGTATTTTACCCGAAAAACGGCGTGAGTCCAATTCAGGAAAAGCAGATGGTGACGCAAAAAGGGGATAATACATTTGTTGTGGGCATTACAGGGAACTTTGACGATGCGCAGACAGGCGTAAAGCAGATTTTTGGAGATAAGGAACTTGCGAATGTGATGGACAAGGCTGGTTTCCAGTTCTCATCTGCCAATTCGATTAATATCGGAAGGCTTGTTCCGCAGGTGGTTTATTATGTGTATGCATATGCGCAGCTTTTGGGAGAAGGAAAGATATCGGACGGCGAGAAGATTAATGTGACAGTGCCGACCGGAAACTTTGGAAATATCCTGGCAGCGTATTTTGCAAAGCAAATGGGTGTACCCATTGCAAAGCTGATTTGCGCGTCCAATGAAAATAAGGTGCTTTATGACTTTTTTGAAACCGGTGTTTACGATAAAAACAGGGAATTTGTGTTAACGAGCTCCCCTTCCATGGATATCCTGATTTCAAGCAATCTTGAGCGTCTGATTTATATTACGGCAGGCGCGGATGCAGGAAAAAATGATGCGCTGATGAAATCCCTTTCCGCAGAAGGCAGATATGAAATTACTGCAGATATGAAGGAAAAAATGGCAGATTTTTACGGCGGTTATGCAACGGAGCAGGAAACGGCGGATACCATTAAGGCGTTATATGAAAAGACTGGTTATATTATTGATACACACACGGCAGTAGCGTCCGCGGTATTGAAGAAGTATCAGCAACAGACAGGTGACAACACCAAAACGGTGTTGGCTTCAACGGCAAGTCCGTTTAAATTTACGAGAAGCGTTATGAATGCCATTGATACAAAATATGATGCAATGGGCGATTTTGAACTTGTTGACGAGCTTTCAAAGCTTGCAAATGTGGATGTTCCGAATGCAATTGAGGAAATCCGGACGGCGCCTGTGCTGCATGATACGGTATGCGATAAGGAAGAAATGAAAACAGTCGTGATGAAATTCCTTGGTATGGAATAATTGCGTCGTTTGGGAAAGAACAGGGGATTAAAATGAGTTTTGACATGATCTTAAACATTCTCATTATGGCGTGCGGAGTATATATGCTATATTGGGCAACGCAGATGAAACAGAATAAAAAAATACCGGAAATGCTTGTCGGCAAGAATTTCCCCATAGAAAGGGCACACGATCCGGAAGGGTTTATCAAAGCAACGTTTCCGCTTACCTTTGTGACGGGAGTGCTTCTTTTGGCGGCAGGTGTCATCGGTGCGCTTGAACTTTTGGCAGCGTATCCGTTCGTGGATATGATTATCAATTTGATTGAAGTTGTGGCTATCATCGCGTATGGAATGCTGCTTATGAAGGCACAGCGCAAATATTTGGTAGGAGAAAAATAAAAATAAGAACGGAGGAGAT
>CAJTSD010000007.1 GCA_910578795.1 uncultured Lachnospiraceae bacterium | reverse complement strand
GTACAAAAGAAGACAGGAAGGAGTTGGACAGGCAGTTTAAAAATGTGAAGTCCAATTTTAAAATAGCGATTGTGGTAGATATGTGGCTGACGGGATTTGATGTGCCATGTCTTGATACAATTTATATTGATAAGCCGATTCAACAGCATACATTGATACAGACAATTTCCAGAGTGAACCGTGTCTATGAGGGCAAGGATAGAGGCTTGATTGTCGATTATATTGGTTTCAAGAAAAATATGAATGCTGCGCTCCGTAAATATACAAATTTTGAAAAAGAGGAACTGGACGATGTTAGTCAGGCAGTGACAATTGTCTTGGATCAGCTTGAAGTGTTGGATCAGATGTTTCATAACTATAATGCAAAAGATTACTATGAAGGGATTCCGGTAGAGCAGTTGAAATGCCTGAGCAGGGCGGTGGAGTATGTTCAGCTGACACAGGATTTGGAACTTCGGTTTATGGCAGCAGTAAGGAAAATGAAACAAGCATTTAACTTGTGCAGCTCCAGTGAGCAGTTTACCAATACTGATATTGAAAAAGTGCATTTTTATCAAGCGGTACGCTCAGTATTGTTTAAACTGACAAAAGGAGAGGCGCCGGATACGTCTCAAATGAATGCAAAAGTTCGTAAACTGCTGGACGAGGCAATACAGTCTGACGGCATTGAGGAACTGTTTGAGGCAGGAAAACATATAGATATTGATATTTTTAGTGATGAATATATGGCACGAATTGAAAAAATCCATATGCCCAATACAAAAATTAAAGCATTGCAAAGATTACTGTCCTATGCTATTGAAGAGTTTAAAAGAGTAAATAAAATCAAAAGCATTGAATTTGCCGAGAGAATGAAGGCGGTTGTTGAGACCTATAATAACCGAAGAAAAGATGAAACCTTTGCGAATGAGGTTCTTGACGATGTGGCAAATCAGCTTGTGGATTTAATACACGAATTGAAAGCGGAAAGAGATTCGTTTCATAGTGTGGGTATTAATTATGAGGAAAAAGCGTTTTATGATATTTTGCTTGCAGTATCGAAAAAGCATGAATTTGAATACCCGAATGATAAAATGATTGCGTTGTCAAAAGAGATTCGGATTGTTGTGGACGATAAGGCAAAATATACGGATTGGTCTACCAGAGAAGATATTAAGGCGAATCTGCAGGTGGATTTGATTATTTTGCTTGATAAATATGGGTATCCACCGGTTACGATTGATGATGTTTATAAAGAAGTTTTAGAGCAGGCGGAGAATTTTAAGAAGTATGCGAAATGATTTATTTATGTGGGTAATTCGCCAAATGCCTGTGTCAGCATTTGGCGAATGTAGCATGGAATTTAACAGAAGTGTTGATTATTAAGGGCAAATGTGAGAGAAGTTTTGTTGTTTATTTTGGAAATATAAGCAGAGATACTGAAAGATAAATCAAGTAGTGTGATAGGGGAAAAGTAATAAATGTTTGATAACATACAAGTTGTGGAACAAGTCATAGAAGGTACATATAAAAAATTAAAGTCATATTATTATTATGATAAAACATTATTACACATAAAAAATAGAATAGTGAATTTTGAAACGGGAGATTCTTTTATGGATAGTATGAAAATACTATCTAAAAACCTGTACGAAGAGAATCAGGAATATTTTGAAGAACTAATTAAGAATATTGATATGGTTATTATGCCGAAATCTCTGAATAAAATGGATGCAGATACAAAGGTAATAAAGGGAAATTTAGAAAATAATAAAAAAATTACTAAAATAAACTTTTATATTGATGCTCCTGTTGAATTATTTATTTTAGATATGTTGTGGATGTTAATTGTCAAAAAATTATATTTACAAAAATATGGAGAGTTTGAACATTCGTATGCAGCTAAATTGAAAAAAGGTGTTATGAAAAATGATGTAGATATTGTAAATGGGATAGACTTTACATCTAATCGCTGCTTTGAACCATATTTTAAGTGCTACACAAAATGGAGAAATAAAGCTTTGGATGTTGCTAAGGAAAGCTGTAAAAGCGATAATATATTAATGATGAGTCTTGATTTGAAAAGTTTTTACTATAGTGTTAATTTTGACTTTAAGTCTTTAGATGAAATGTTTATAGAAGATGAACGATATAGTGCAATATCTTTTCTGACCAATTTTGTCCGTCTGATTTATGAAAAATATACTTCTTTGATTTCGAAATATAAATGTGGTATTAATAAATCCGCTGAAAAAAATATTTTACCTATTGGGCTGATAAGTCCTTTGGTGATCAGGGATATTTACTTATCGCCTATAGACCATGATATTTTTGATAGGATTTCCCCGCAGTATTATGGAAGATATGTTGATGATATGCTAATCGTGGTGAGTGTGGGTGATTTGGGAAATTTATCGGTGGAAGAATTTATTTTTCAACTTTTGGTAAGAAATGAAATTATAAAGACTAAAAATAAAATGGGGGAGTATGAATTTATAAAAGATTCCTCAATTAAGCTACAGGAAGAGAAGGTTAATTGTTTTTATTTTGAAAAGGGAAAAGATAATATATTAATTGATGTATATTATAAAAATATAAAAAAGAATTCTAGTGAGGCAAATCTTTTACCTGATATGGATGTTTTAAATGAGTCGTTTAATAATGTTGCTTATTCACTGAGAAAAACTGATAATACTGGTAAACTTAGAAATTTAGAATTTATGGGCAGCGATAATTATAATGCGACGATGTTTATAAACGGTTTAAAAAGTATATTGAAAAATACTTCATATACTGCTGACTATTATCAAAGATTTTTAGGTGACATTATGAAGTTTTATTCAGGAAGTCAGGCAATTGAGTTCTCTGATTCATGGAAAAGTGTTTTTGAATTAATGGTATTGTGTAGAAATAGAAATTGTGCTAATAAGTTTTATCTTAATATCAAGAAAGAAATAGAAAATATTTCATTTGACAATTTAGAGAGTAATCAGCTTTATTTGAAAAAGAGAAATGTTATTCTAAAAAAATTGAAAAAATCATTGCTTTTAAAATTGGATATAGCAATATCTTTGGCAATTGGGTTGGATTTTGAACGCGGAAACTTAAAGCGGCATAAACCAATGGCACTTAAAATGAGAAGCGCTAATATGATTAATCATAATATGGTATCATTTCCATTGGTGAACTATGCTCATGATGAAAATATTGAAGATATTCCACTGATTAACATGGATTTGGAGAAAATATTATCTGATGTATCAATACGAAAAAGAATATTTCGTTTGGACGATAATAAAATAAAATGGTCGCCGAGGTTTATACATTTAAATGAACTGTATTTTTGCGTATTTTATTTTTCCATTGGAACAGAAAGGCAGATAATAAACAAAGATAACGAGGAAATTTTTAAAAGATATCTAAAGATGAACGGATTAAGTCAAAATATTCCTAATCCTATAATGAATGAGGAAGAAAAGGTATACAATGATTATAATATCATAAAAAAAGATGTATCAATAATGGAATTCCATAAGAATAATATGACAAAGATTGGATTAGTCAATGCAAATATAGATGAAAAAGAAGTAATTAATATATTGTTGCACCCAAACGGGGGGATGACAGTAGAAAGAAAGCAAAACTTATATAAGGTATTAAATGCTGCAAAAGAAGAAGGAGTAAATTACATCATTTTTCCGGAATTTTATATGCCGGCATTATGGTTAAATGATGTAGGAAAATTTATAAAACAATATGGAATTACGGTTATTACAGGTCTACAGTATATAGTATGTGGAAAAACGGCATATAACTTTGTATGTGTCCTTAAAAGTACATGTGGAAAAACCTTCTTTAAAAACATAATTCCCTTTTTTAGAGAAAAAAATTATTATGCGCCTGAAGAAAGGATGGAATTAGCGGCGTTAAAATATACTTGTAAAAATCCCGATAAGGCTGTATATTATCGGTTTGATAATGGATTTGAAAAGTTCGGTACAATATTGTGCTTTGAATTTACAGATATTGCGTCTAGGTGTATTATGAAAGGGGAATTGGACTTTTTGTGTGTTCCTCAATTAAACCGCGATACGAATTATTTCTCTAGTATTGTTGAGGCGACAGCAAGAGATCTTCATACCTTGGTGGTACAGGCTAATACTTCAAAATATGGAGATTCAAGAATTACCGGACCGTATAAAACAGATTTTAAGGATATTTTGAAAATAAAGGGAGGAGAAAATGAAATTTTAATAGTAGGGAAATTAGAATTGAAAAAATTGCAGGACTTTAGAGCGAATTATTATAGTAGATTTGAAAAGCAAGTTGACAGGTGTCTGACATGCAAAAAGGTTCATTCGTTGGAACAACTATTGGTTAAATGCCCAAAGTGTAAAGGTAAAAAAGAGAATATTAAGGGATTACCACCCAATTGGAAGTAAAAGATGATATTTGACTATGATGTGGTCGGTTATGATAAAAGCGATGGAAGTTTATTATCGTAAAAAATATCTTGTTCATTATCCTGTTCAAAATGAACATGTTCACTATGAACAAGATATTTTTACGCAAACGTACAGAAAAGAAAAAATTGTGAATGAAATAACAAACGAAGGGAGAACAACCATGACAGAAGAAGAGAAAAAAGAGGTTTTAATGAAATTAGGACTAACCGAGGAACAGGCAGAGTGGTATCTGCAATACGATAACGACATTTGGGCGGTGGTTCCGACGTTTCGCTTATTAAAACCCTTGAACGACAGTTTGACATTTTACGAAGGTGGGTATCGAAAATGGTTAGAAAAGCAGCACGCAGCGGGAACGCTTGAAAAGCGCGATTCGGAAGCGGAGCAAATGCTTGAGGCGGGCGTTCCGGCGGAGGTTATTGAACGGTATGCTTATAATCTAGCGCTAGAGTGCTACGAGTTACTGCTGTACCAGTTGGACGACCATAGCGGTGCGGAGGTTGATGATGTCTTTTCGGACGAGATTTTCGAGAAGTGCACTCACGGTCAGCTTTGCGAGATGGGAACGGACGGCGAACTGACGGGGCGGTATCTGTTTGAAGTGCATGGTAAGATACCGTTTTCCAATTTGTGATAACGGGAAGAGAATTTTGAAAGCGGGGGTTTTAAAATGAGCGAATTAGACAAAAACAGGCTGCGGGACGCGGCATATATGGCACAGCGGATTGCGGCGTGCGAGGCGGAAATACAAAAAGGCATTATCGGACAGCATGAGGTAATCCGTGAGGTGATGCTCGCAATGCTGACAGGTGGAAACGTGCTGTTGGAGGGAATGCCAGGACTTGGAAAGACAAGGCTGGTCAGCACGATTGGAAAGGTGTTCGATTTGCCGTTTAAGCGCATTCAGTTTACGCCCGATTTAATGCCGAGCGACGTTACAGGCACGAATATCATTATGAAGGGCGAGCAGGGCAGCAGCTTTTCCTTTGTGCGCGGGCCGATTTTTGCCAATTTAATTTTGGCGGACGAAATCAATCGTGCCACGCCCAAAACACAGTCGGCGCTGCTTGAGGCGATGCAGGAGCATACAGTTACGGTAGGCAGCGAAAGCCACACGCTTGACGCGCCGTTCTTCGTGCTTGCGACACAAAACCCGATTGAGAACGAAGGCACATACCCTTTGCCGGAGGCACAGCTTGACCGTTTTATGTTCAAGATTTTGGTGCGTTTTCCGTCGAAGGAAGAACTCAAGGGCATCGTCGGACTGACGGAGGGGGCGCAGCCACCCGCGATTGAAAAGCAGATGGACGGCGAGGGACTGCTTGTGGCGCAGGCGCTGGTGAACCAAATCCCGATTGCAGAGGCGGTGATGGACTACCTGTTAGAGCTTGTCATGGCGACACATGCCGAAAACCCTTATATCCGGGAGGGCGCAAGCCCGAGAGCGGCGCAGGCGTTAATCCGCGCGGCGCGGGCGAAGGCATTTTTGGAGGGTCGGTTTAACGTTTCGTTTCAGGATGTGCAGGAGGCGGCGTATCCTGTGCTGCGCCACCGTATTATTCCGAGCTTCGACGCAGTGAGTGCGGGGGTGTCGGAAGACGATATTATTAAGCAGATTTTAGATACAAATAAGAATACTTAAACGGAGGCTAGTGCTATATGAAACTCGACACCGCATTTTTCGACAAGCTGTCCCGCCTGCGCTTATCGATGGGGCAAAGAACCTCCATGAACCTGACGGGAAACCGCAAATCCATGCAGAAAGGCACCTCAATGGAATTTTCGGATTTCAGGGAATACATGACAGGCGACGACATCCGGCGCATTGACTGGAATGCTTACGGGCGGCTGGACAGGCTCTATGTGAAAGAATATATGGAAGAGAAAGAGGCGGTTATCTCGATTTTGCTTGACACAAGCGCTTCGATGGATTACGGTGCGAAGAAAAAGGGAGAGCTTGCCTGCGTGCTTGCGGCGGCGCTTGCGTATTTGGGATTGAACAACATGGACCGTGTGATGCTTTATGACATGAAGAACATGCAGCAGCCCTTTACGGCGGGCGGCGGGAAAAAAACGCTGCCGCGTCTTGTGGAGTGGCTGGAGCGGCGTTCATTTGACGGGACGGCGGACATTGGTGAGGCGGTCAGACAGCTTCCCGCAAGGGGCACGGGCGTGACCGTGATACTCAGTGATTTTTTGCAGGAAAGCTTTTTGCAGGATGATGATGAGGCGGTGGCAAAGCTGCTGCGTTTTTTGTCATACAGGCGGCAGAAAAGCGTGCTGCTGCATGTGCTTGCGGGGGAGGAGCTTTCGGTGGACTTGACGGGCACGAAAAACCTGATTGACATGGAGGAGGAAAGCACGCTGCGCCTGACGATTGACGCCGCAAGCATTCGGGTGTACGAGAAGGCGCTTGGGCAGTTTTTGCTGCAGCTTGAGCGTGCATGTGCCAAAAACGGGGCGTTTTACGCGCTGTGTAGTACGCAGAAGGACATTTATCAACTGATTTTTCAGGATTTAAGGATGTTATATGATTTTTGAGAGTTTAATGCCGTTGGCGTTTTTGGCAGCGGTCCCAATTATTATTTTGCTGTATTTGTTAAAGCCAAAGGGCGTGGATTACCGGATTTCTTCGAATTTACTTTGGAAAAAGCTGCTCAAAAACGAGCAGTCGCGGACGTTTTTCGAGAAATTTGTCCACAACATTTTAATGTACTTACAGATTTTAATAATTATACTGCTTGTGATTGCCCTGATGTCGCCGTTTATCCGCGTGGACAACCGCGGTGGGGGCAGGAAAATCCTGTTGGTCGATACAAGCGCAAGTATGCAGCATGTCGGACATTACGGCGATAGCCGGGGAAAGAGCCGCCTTACAGAAGCAATAGAACTGATGTGCGATACGGTGCAGGCGGCGCAGGACACACAATTTTGCGTTGTGACGGCGGATGCAGTTGGCGTAAAGCTTTTGGCGGTGGACATGACAGATACGGAGAGCCTGATACAGACGCTGAAAAGCTTGGAGTGCAGCGACGGCGGAGGCAATCTTGCGCAGGCGCAGGGGATTTTGGATACGCTTGTGGGGGATACGGCGGAAAACGCGGCGGATTTGCTTGTTTTTACGGACGGCAGCGGTGCGGCGGCGTTTGAGGAGCTGCGCGGCGCCGAAAAGGAGCTTTATGTCGTGGGTGACGCTGCTTCCAATGTGGCAAACGAGTACACCGTGTATACAGAGCGGGAGGACGGAACGTATGACGTGATTGTGAGCGTGGCGAATTACAGCGATGCGGAAGCATCGTTTGACGTTGGTTTGTATGACGGTGAAGACGCGCTGATTGCGCTGAAACAGATGCGTCTTGCGCCGTCGGAGAACGCGTCGTGTCTGTTTGAGGCGGCGGACTGGCGGGGGAAGACGCTTACGTCCCGTCTTGACAATATTTCGTTTGACGGTGCGGCGGGCGACAGCCTTGCGGCGGACAATGTTTCACGGGCAGTTAAGAGCCGTCAGAATAAAATACGCGGACTGCTTGTCGGAAACGGCAACACATTTTTGGAAAAGGCATACGTTGCAGTGACGGGTGATACGATTACGAAATCCCAAACCGACGCGGCGGCGGACGGCGTGCAGGATACGGGCATTTCCAAACGCACGCCGCTCAAGGAAATGGGTTACAATGTGGTGATTTACGACGCAGGACAGACGCCGCAGAACAGTGAGGGCAATCGTCTGATTTTTGGCGACGGCGGTGCCAAACCTGTCGAAACGCTTGAAAACGTGGTGCTTGACATGACGGACTGCGATTTGACAGCGGGGCTTTCAGGCTTTACGGTTGGCGTAAACAAGGCATACTGCTTTGCGCTGCCCGAGGGGGCGCAGAGCTTTTTGACATACGACGGAAAGTGTGTCGGCTATTATGGCGAGCGGGACGGACACAAGGAGGTGGTTGTCGGCTTTGACATTCGGGAGTCTGATTTTCCGCTGCGGGCGGAGTTTCCGATTTTTCTTGCAAATGCCATGATTTATCTCTCCGACACGTCTTGGTTGGCAACAAATGTTTATTATGCGGGCGAGGAAATTGCATTGCAGCCTTGGGCGGAATTGGACAGGACGCAGTTTGAAAGCCGTCCGGCTAAGGCGGGGTTGTATACGCTCGGAAATGAAGAATATCAGGAGTCTTATGTCGTGCGTTTTCAGACGGCGACGGAGTCCGACGGCAGAGTGACGGCGGAGTCGGTCGGCGGTTCGGGGGAGGCGCGCCTGCAAAAGGTGAAGCAGACGCTGCGCAATGTGTTTTTACTGCTTGCCCTGCTGCTTTTGGTCGTGGAGTGGATTGTCTATGTGCGCCAAATGCGTTACCGCGGGAAGTTCTACCTTGTGGTGCGCGGTGCGGTGCTTTTGTGCGTGCTGCTTGCGCTGCTTGGCATTACGCTGAAAAAGGGCAGTTCTCAGACAGCGACGGTGTTTGTCGTGGATTTGTCGAACAGCAATGCGGAGCATTTGGAGCGCATGGAGCAGTATTTGCAGGAAACGGTCGGCAAAATGCCTTCGGGGAATGTTTACGGGATTGTGACCTTTGGAAAAGATACACTGGTGGAGCAGTTTTTGACGGACGGGACGCATTACGGGGGGCTGATGACGCTGCCCGAGAAGGCGGCGACGAACTTCGAGGACGCTGTTTCCAAGGCGCTTACACTGCTATCGGGCGCTTACAGAAAACGCCTTGTGGTGCTGACGGACGGTAAAGAAACGCGGGGCGACATTCAAAATATGGCACAGGCATTGACGGCGAGTCAGGCGGAGTTTCTGACACTGCTTTACGAGAACGAGGAAACACCGGATGCTTATATTGATAATGTTATGCTTCCGTCGTATCTGCACCCGAATGACAAGTATTCGATTACGGTGCTTGTGGAGAGCAATTACGATACGGACGCGGTGATTGCGCTTTATAACGGAAGCAATCAGACGGCGGCGAACAGCGTGCACTTAAACAAAGGGAGCAACCGCTTTGCATTCAGCGCGCAGGTTGACATGGGCACACAAAGCGGTGCGATGGAAAACCTGCGCGTGCAGGTTCAGGCACAAGGAGATACCTGCCCTGAAAATGACACGTTCAGCGCATATTCCGTCGTGGAGGCAGTGCCGAAAATCCTTGTGATTTCGGGACGTGATACAAGCGTTTCGGGGTTTGCGTCCGTATTGGGCGCGGCAGGCTGCGATTACAGCGTTGTTTCAGCGTTGAATGCGCCGGACAGTATCAATGCCATGCTCGATTACAAGTCGATTATTTTGGTGGACACTTATATTGATGATTTACCGGTTGGTTTTTTGGAAAATTTGGAAACGTATGTGAAGGATTACGGATGCGGTTTTATCTGCTGCGGCGGTGAGGACAGCTTTGCGCTTGGCGGTTATCGGGATACGGCGCTGGAAACGGTGCTGCCCGTGGACATGCAGCTGCGCAGCGTGAATGAAGTGCCGTCAATGGCGATGGTGATGGTGATTGACCATTCGGGCAGTATGAGCGGTGCGCTGGACGGTTCGGGTATCACGAATTTGGATATTGCCATTCGGGCGGCAACGGTGGCGGCGGACAATCTGCGCGATACGGATTATGTCGGAGTACTGACGTTCGATGACAAGTATTCATGGCAGGTGGAATTGACGACCGCGAACGATAAAGCGGCGGTGAAGGACGCGATTAAGCAGATTAAAGAGGGCGGCGGAACGACGATTAAGCCTGCGCTTTTGGAGGCATGCAAGGCGCTTGAGGACTGTGACGCGTCCGTGAAGCATGTGGTGCTTTTGACGGACGGCATGGGGGAAACGGACAATTATACAGATGTGATCAGCGATTATACGGCAAACGGCATTACGCTTTCGACGGTGGCGGTCGGGACGGGTTCCGACACAAAGCTTTTGAAAAGGCTGGCGGACAACTGCGGCGGCAGATATTATTATTCGGATATTTCGAGCGATATTCCAAAGATTTTCGCGCAGGAGGTTTTTTTGGGCGGTGACAGCTATATCCAAAACGGCGATTTCCCGCTTGCGGTTCGGGGCGGTCATGAGCTGACGCGCGGTCTGTTTGCTGACGGGTGGCCTTCGCTTTACGGGTATGTTGCCGCAACGCCGAAGACGGCGTCGAATCCGGTGATTGTCTCTGCGGATAAGGAAGACCCGATTTTGACGGTATGGCAGTACGGGCTTGGCAGGACTGCCGCATGGAACAGCGATGTCACGGGCGAGTGGAGCGGTGCGTTTTCGGGGAAGGACGATTATGTGCAGCTTTGGAAACGCATTGTGGATTATTCAACGGGAAATGCCAATATGGGTGAGGACAGCGTAAACGTGGTGACGGCTGGCGAGCAGACCGAGGTGGTTTATCAGACGGGCGATTATGGCAGCGGGACAGAGATTCTTGTGACGATGATTGCCCCCGACGGGGAGAGCAGCGAGGCGAAGCTGCATGCGACGGCGCCGGGGAAATATACGGCGCAGCTTCCTACGTCTCAGACGGGATTGTATCATTTTAATATCCGGCGTACGGAGGGCGGCGGAATTCAGAGCTATATGACGACCGCGGCGGCGGTGCAGTTTTCGGATGAATATAAGTTCGATGTAAGTGCGGAGCCGTATCTGCGGTTTGCCGAGCAGTACGGAAAGGTGATTACGGAGCAGGACTCTATTTGGACGCGCATTACGGCGCAGGCAAAGGAGCGCTATCCGCTGACGAATTTGCTGACGGCGCTTGCGATTGGCATGTTTTTGGCGGATGTTGCGATGCGGCGGTTCCAGTATGTGCCAAAGCTTGGCGGCGTGACGGGGAAATGGAAGAAGAATGCGGCGGCTGGTGTTGCTGCGGGTGCGTCCAAGGAAATGCTGCAGGCGCAACCGGCGGTGCAGTCAGAACAGACAGGGCAGACTGCGGAAACTGAAACAAAGAAGGAGTCTGAACCTGACCTTCAAAAGCTTAAAAAGCAGAAACGGGCAAAAAAGGCGAAGGAGTCGGAGCAGGTGCTGGATACTTCGCAGTTGTTGAAGAAGAAGGATGAGCGGAATGGGTAAGGCTGATTGGAACATTGAGGAACGCGTATTCCAATGGTGTTGGAATATATAACCGATTGAAAAAACACAATTGGGGCGCGTAAATGAAGAATGAGTAATGATTGATAACCACATATATTTTATGCTATAATTTTCCTGAAATTGTGTGTGATTCAAATCCGTAACGGGATGCCGATGAATATAATAGTAAGGTACTTATTTTCGAAAAGAGAGGGGGCATGGCGCGTTCTAAGCCAATTGCGCCGAATTTGATGAAACAGCATAAGAAAACATGGCAGCCGGTTGTTTATGCAACTTTTTTCCTGATTGTTGTACTTGTTTTATTCCACATCTATACTATGATAAATAGAGTGCGTATTCAGGAACAGAACAGAGTTTATGCGGAGGATTCCGCAAGGCAGACCGTCGGGCGTATTGAGAGTGAATTTGACAACGCGCTTCAGCGCATTCAAAATAATGCTTTTTTGGTGAGTACAGGTGGAAACGGTTCGAAAATCAATTCGCGGGTATTAAAGCAGCTTGAGGACAATACGACCTTTGATGCGTTTCGTTTTACGGATAAAAACGGGGTCAATCTTGCTTCTGACGGGGAGACGAACGACAGCTCGGACCGGGATTATTTTATACGCGGAATGCGGGGCGAGAGCGGTTTGGAGGTTGTGGAAGAATCCAGGCATACAGGGAAACCGATGATGGTCTTTTACGCGCCTGTATACGAGGGAGAGGAAATTGCCGGAATGTTTTTGGGGTTGTATTTTGCTGAAAATTATCTGCAGGATATGATTTCCGCCAGTTATTTCGGCGTGCCTGCCGATGTGTTCCTCTGCACGCGTGAGGGAATGATAATCGCAAATTCCGGAAACGGAGCATACGGGGATAATTTGTTTGAGTCTTTGACGCAGGCAGGTGTCATAGACGGCAAAACTGCGCAAAAGGCGCAAACAGCGTTTACGGATGGCAGTAATGCAGCGCTTTTGTGCAGTAAGGGCTGTAAAACAGACAATCTTTGTGTGATGCATCTGCCTGGATATGATTATGTTCTCGTGCAGGCATTCCCTAAAAATGTCACACAGTCAATGGTAGACAGGGCGAATATTGCGGGTGTTGGACTGGAAATCTGCCTGCTTATCCTGTTTTTGTTTTATGTTGCCGCTTTGGTTATTCATGCAAGGAAACGACGCGTGGAATTGGAAACGGAGAATAAAACGATAAATGATGTGCTGCGCGGTATGAATATCCTTTTTGCGTCGCGTTATTTTATAGCGGATTTGGATAAAGACCGTTATGCCTATTTAGCGGGAATCGGACCCTTGAACATCAGTATCCCGATGGAGGGAATATACAGCGAAGCGATTGCATATCATGCCGAAGATATTATTGGAGACGAGGAAAGAGAGGCATTTCTCCATTTCGGGCAAATTGATATAATAAAGAAAGAGCTTGGCACGAAGGATTCCATCGTTCATGAATGCCATGTTTCCCGTCACGGAAAAGAAGAGTGGGAACATTTGGTGGCAATCTGTCTTGACCGGAGGGACGGGGAGCCTGTCAGGGTTTTATATGTCCGTCAGAATGTAACGGAGTTAAAACAGAAAGAACAACGGGAGCAACGCGAGCGCGCTGTATTAAACCGCAAGGAACGCCAGTACCGCATTGCCATTATGTCCAATTCGTTCAGTGCGTTTGAGTGTAATCTGACAAAAGACCTGATTGAGCAGGACGTTATCCGCGTTTATAACGGCAAAGAAGTTTCTATGCTGGAACATGCAGGACTGTCTGCACCATGTAAGGTTTCCGAATGTTTTGAACGGTGGGCGCAGTTTGTCTTGCCGGAATCATGGGACGATTACGACGCAACCGTCGATGTGGAGATATTGAAGGCGCAGTATGAACAGGGGAATATGGAAGTCGATGTGGATTATTGGGCAGGCGCCAATAACGGGTCGGCAATGTGTGTCCGTCAGTCCTTTGTGATGACGCGCGATGATGAGACCGGGGATCTGATTGCGATGGTGGTGTCGCGTGACGTCACGGATCAGGTCAGAAAGCAGCGGGAGCAGACACAGGCGCTGCAGGATGCTTTAATGCAGGCGCAGCATGCCAATCAGGCGAAGACGACGTTTTTATCCAATATGAGTCACGATATTCGAACGCCCATGAATGCGATTATCGGTTTTGCCACGATTGCGGCAAGCCATATGGAACGGTCGGATCAGGTGCGGGAATGTTTGCAGAAAATTCTTTCCTCAAGCAATCATTTGCTGGGACTGATTAATGATATTTTGGATATGAGCCGCATTGAGAGCGGAAAGCTGCAGATTCATAATCAGGAGTGCAATATTTCCGAGTTGATACACAACCTGGTAAACATCATTCAGCCGCAGGTAAAGTCTAAGCAGTTGGAGATGTTTATTGACACCTTTGATGTTGAAAATGAGGATGTGATTGCGGACCCGCTGAAATTAAATCAGATTTTTATCAACTTGATGGGCAATGCCGTCAAATATACGCCCGCAGGCGGGACGATAAGTTTCCGGATTGCGCAGCACACAACGCTTAAGAAAGGATGGGGCGACTACACTTTTACGGTCAAGGACAATGGGATTGGCATGTCGCGTGAGTTTGTAGAACATATATTCGAACCGTTTGAACGGGAAACAACTGCGACAAGGAGCGGCATACAGGGCGCGGGACTTGGTATGGCGATTACGAAGAGCATTATTGATTTGATGGGAGGAGAAATCACTGTCGAAAGCCAGCCCGGAAACGGGAGTACGTTCACGGTAAAACTTTCGCTCCAACTTCAGAATATCGAAAAAACTGCGGAAGATCTTAAAGAACTTAAGGGGCTGCGCTCCTTGGTGGTGGATGATGATTTAAATGTCTGCGACAGCGTGAGCAGGATGTTAAAAAGCATCGGAATGCGCTCGGAGTGGACGACGTCGGGGAAAGAGGCGGCATATCGGGCGAAATCCGCATATGAGGAAGGTGATCCGTACCATACATATATTATTGACTGGCAGATGCCGGAAATGAGCGGAATTGAAACTGCGCGTAAAATCCGCAGTACAGCGAAAGACGATGCGCCGATTATTATTCTTACGGCGTATGACTGGACGGATATTGAAGAGGAGGCAAAGGAGGCAGGCGTTACCACGTTCTGCGCGAAACCGCTGTTTATGTCGGATTTGAGAGCAGCGCTGCTGACGGCGAACAATATCGGCGATCATCATTTGGAGGAAGCAGGCGCTGTTTGGACGCAGGAGGATTACGGCGGAAAGCGGCTCCTTTTGGTGGAGGATAATGAACTGAACCGTGAAATTGCGCAGGTTATTTTGGAGGAGGCAGGTTTTGTTATCGAAACCGCACCTGATGGAACGGACGCTGTTTCCATGGTGGAACGTTCCGAAGAGGGTTACTATAATGCCGTGCTGATGGACGTACAGATGCCGATTATGAACGGATACGAGGCGACAAAGGCAATCCGTGCGATGCATCGTAATGATGTAAAAAAGCTGCCGATTATTGCGATGACGGCAAATGCGATGGAGGACGACAAGGAGGCGGCGCTCAAGAGCGGTATGAATGCGCATATCGCAAAGCCGCTTGACATATCGCTGCTGATGAGTGTGCTGCATAAGTATTTGCATTAAGTGCGAAGCGCTGCTGGTTTTACGGCAGCGCTTTTTCAGTTTTTGGAATTTTCTTCGGTAAACGGATACAAAAAGCAATCCGCTGCATCAAAGGGCAGAGGATACGGCAATATCCGGACAGCCGCTTGACAAATGCCGCATAGATTTAGTGAAACGATTTTTATCGGGAGTTTTGACGGGGGACGCGTTTGTGCAGAATCAGCCTAGGATTGCTGCAAAATATGCGGCATATCCTGCCAACAACAGCGCGCCGTGCGGACGCTTGAGCGTTTTATCCCTGTAACAAAAGACAATCAGACACAACGCCGCCGCCGCGGAAACCACGCTGTCAAAACGAAAGCCCTGCGCAAACGTCACGGGGCGGATAAGCGCAGAAAGACCTGTGACAAACTGGATATTAAAAATGTTACTGCCTACAATGTTTCCAATGGCGATGTCCGCGTTGCCCTTTCTTGCTGCCGTAACAGATGTCACAAGCTCAGGCAGGGACGTGCCGAGTGCAACAATCGTCAGTCCGATAAAACGTTCGCTCATGCCGAGCTTTTTTGCAATACCGCACGCGGCGTCCACTGCGAGGTTGCTTCCCGCGACTGTCATAGCCAAGCCCAAAACGCATAGCAGGAGGATTTTCCAAACGGCTTGCTGATTGCGTTTCGCGGGGGAGCTTTCATGTGGTTCAGTAGTTAATTCATTTTTTTGCGTGCTGCTTTTTCGTGCCGACCAAAACAGATAGATGAGGTACAGGATAAAAAGAAGAATTTGCACAATTCCGTCCGCAAGTCCGATTGTACCATCTAGCCCTTGCAAGAGCAGCAGAACACTCACGCCTGTCAGAAAGGGCAGTTCGATTGTTACCGTACTTTTTTCAACCGCGAGCGGCGTGATAAGCGCCGAAAGACCGAGAATAATCAGAATATTGAGAATGTTGCTCCCTACGACATTTCCGATGGTAATGTCAGCATTTCCTTTTAACACGGCGGATATGCTGACCGCCGCCTCGGGAAGACTTGTGCCCATTGCAACCACGGTAAGACCAATCACAAGCTGCGCAACACCAAGCCGTGCCGCAAGCGCACTGGCGCCGCCGACAAATAAATCTGCGCCTTTCACAAGTAAAATAAGTCCGACTGACAAAACGAGTACCCACATAAAAATTTCCATAACAACAACCCTTCCTTTCCGTTTTTACAAAAAATCTATGATAATCTGCGGCAAAATAAAAAGACTTTGCCATTTCTAACAACAGCAAAGTCTTGCAATTTCATTACAAAGCCGGATCATAAAGGATCGTATTGACGGCAAGGTAAACATGGAATTTTCCATGCAAGCTACTCCCTTTGTAGCTATAGTATATATTCCGATTCTTGTTTTTGTCAATAGATTTTTACTTGTTACCGGAATGAAGGAAACAGTACTATGAAAGTCTGTCATAACGGTTGCAATAACGCAAAAAATTATTGACAGATTCCCAATAAAGAATTAACATAAGTATAGTACAAGGGCGCACGCTACAAAAGGCTTGCGCCTTTTCTAAGGAAACGCTGATTAAATCATCGTTTCCTTAGATGTTCCGCAGGATGCGCACGGATTTGCAAGGGAAATTGCTGCTTCGCAGCGCAAATCCGGCGCGGGAAACGCTTTAATCAGCGTTTCCCTAAAAATACACACGAATTTACAAAAAACATAGAAAGGTCAGGTGTAATAATAAATGATACAATTATTTGAAACAGGCGCTTATCTCATAAACGGAACGGAGCTGATTGCCGATAACGCGGACGCGGCGGCAGCAGTGAAAGCAAAGACGGGAAAAGACGCGGATCAGGCAGCAGCAAAGAAAAATACGATTGCTTACGGGATTCTCGAAAAGCACAATACGTCAGACAACATGGACAAGCTGAAAATCAAGTTTGACAAGCTGACGTCACATGATATTACGTTTGTAGGAATTATCCAGACGGCACGCGCGTCAGGGCTGACAAAATTTCCTGTTCCGTACGTGCTTACAAACTGCCACAATTCGCTCTGCGCAGTCGGTGGTACAATCAATGAAGACGATCACATGTTTGGATTAACCTGCGCCAAGAAATACGGCGGTGTTTACGTGCCTCCTCACCAGGCAGTCATTCACCAGTATGCGCGGGAAATGCTTGCAGGCGGCGGCAGAATGATACTCGGCTCCGACTCCCACACGCGTTACGGCGCGCTTGGAACAATGGCGATGGGAGAGGGTGGTCCCGAACTTGTAAAACAGCTTTTAAATCAGACCTACGACATTAATATGCCCGGCGTGGTTGCCGTTTATATGGAAGGCGCGCCGGCAAAGGGCGTCGGTCCGCAGGACGTTGCGCTTGCGATTATCGGTGCGGTGTTCAAGAACGGTTATGTGAAAAATAAGGTAATGGAATTTGTCGGTCCCGGCGTTTCGTCGCTGTCGGCGGATTTCCGTATCGGCGTTGACGTCATGACGACGGAAACGACCTGTCTTTCTTCGATTTGGAGAACGGACGATGAAATCCAGGAATTTTATGAAATTCATGGCAGGTCAGAGGACTTTGCCGAACTTAATCCGGGCGAAACGGCTTACTATGACGGCGTGATTAAGGTTGATTTGAGCAAGATTAAGCCAATGATTGCAATGCCGTTCCACCCGAGCAATACATACACGATTGAGGAGTTGAATGCCAATCTTTTGGATATTCTCGATGAGTGCGAGAAGAAGGCGCTTGTCAGTCTTGACGGGGCGGTGGATTTCAGATTGAAGGATAAGGTGAGAAACGGAAAGCTCTATGTTGAGCAGGGAATTATTGCAGGCTGTGCGGGCGGCGGATTTGAAAATATCTGCGCGGCGGCGGATATTTTGGAGAATGCAAGCATTGGTCCCGATGAGTTCACATTAAGCGTTTATCCTGCGTCAATGCCTGTTTATATGGAACTGGTGAAAAACGGTTGCGCGGCGAAATTGATGCAGACGGGTGCAGTTTTAAAGACGGCATTCTGCGGACCGTGCTTTGGTGCGGGCGATACCCCTGCAAACAACGCATTTTCCATTCGTCATTCAACGAGGAATTTCCCGAACCGCGAGGGCTCTAAGCTGCAGAGCGGACAGATTGCGTCGGTTGCACTGATGGACGCACGTTCGATTGCGGCAACTGCGGCAAATAAAGGGTATCTGACGCCTGCTACGGAGTTTGACGGAGATTTCACAAAGTACAAATATTTCTTTGACAAAAAGATTTACGAAAACCGTGTGTTTGATTCAAAGGGCGTGGCAGACGAATCGGTTGAAATTAAGTTTGGACCAAACATCAAGGACTGGCCTGCAATGGTGGCGCTGACGGACAATTTGATGCTGAAGGTTGTTTCGGAAATCCATGACCCTGTCACAACAACGGACGAGTTGATTCCGTCAGGTGAAACATCGTCATACCGTTCCAATCCGTTGGGACTTGCGGAGTTTACGCTTTCCAGAAAAGACCCTGCTTATGTGGGACGCGCGAAAGAGATTCAGGCGGCGGAGAAAGCGAGAGAAGAGCAGTCCTGTCCGGTACAGACGCTTCCCGAGTTGGAAGAGGCTTGGGCGATGATGAAGACGATTACGCCTGATGCGGACCGTTACAATACGGGTATCGGCAGCACGATTTTTGCAGTAAAGCCGGGCGACGGTTCTGCGAGAGAGCAGGCGGCAAGCTGTCAGAAGGTACTTGGCGGTTGGGCGAATATTGCGAATGAATATGCGACAAAGCGGTACCGTTCGAATCTGATTAACTGGGGTATGCTGCCATTTTTGATTAAAGAGGGCGAGTTGCCGTTCCATAACCTTGATTATATTTATATTCCGGGTATCCGCAAGGCGGTTGAGGAGAAGGCGGACGTGATTAAGGCATATGTTGTGGGGAAGGATAAGAAGACGGAGTTTGAGATGACATTAGGTGAGTTGACGGACGAGGAGCGGCAGATTATTTTGAAAGGATGCCTGATTAATTATAACAGAGTTGGATAATTTCTTGGAAAATAAGATTTATAGAAAATGAATAACAGAAAGAATTATTTGAATTTTCGCAAGAGATCTTAAAAAGCAAGTCTGTCTTAACACGCAGTTAGGACAGACTTACTTTTTTAAGAACATTAATTCATGGCTTCTTTCTCCAGCATCTTTTCGAACACATCTTCCGGCACTGGCTTGCAGTAGAGATATCCCTGTGCCACATAAGCCCCAATTTCCATCATAAGTTCTGTATCTTTCTCCGATTCCACGCCTTCGCAGACAACCTGCGCATTCAAATCCTTTGCAAGGTTGACGATATTTTTCATAATCTGCACCTGTCTGGTACGGTTTTCATTGTTTAACAAAAACGAACGGTCCAACTTAATGACAGACGCCGGTATCTGTTCAAACACACCCAAAGAGGAGTACCCTGATCCGAAATCGTCTATGGAGAGATGTACGCCCTTCTCCCTCAAAATATCCACAATTTCCTTAACCTTTTGTTGCTGAACATCTTCCACCACAAGCGTTTCGGTAATTTCCACCTCAATGAGTTCCTTAGGAATTTGGTATCTGTCAATAACGGATTCAAACCGTTCCGGAAAATCATCGTCCGTGAAATGCATTCTGGAAAAATTGCAGGATACGGGCACGACATTTTTACCCGCATCAATCCGCCTGCGCAGCATGATACATACACATTCCATCACAAAGAAATCAATTTCCTTAATTCTGCCGGTGCGCTCATAATAAGGAACAAAAAACCACGGCGTGCGGATAGCGCCGTCTGCAGAAGGATCCTTGAAACGAACCAATGCCTCTGCTCCTACAATTTTCTCATTGCGGATATCCACCTTGGCCTGATAGTAAGCCACAAAGTCTTTGTCAATATTCGCCGCCTCCAAAAGCTTCTCACGCTCATGCGTTTCGCGCAGCTGCGCCCGCAGCTTGTCATCATAAATCTGTACTGCGTTATTGTAGCTGCTCTTTAAGGAGTCTACGAGCTGTATTGCCTCGGACAAAGCCCGTTGTAAATCATCGTCGCCGTTTTCCAAACAACCCACACCCATAGTCAGCGACATATGTGTTTCCATCTGTTCATAAATGTGCGTGGATATTTTGTCCGCAATGTCCATTAGGCGTGTTCGTAATGCGTCTATACTTTCATACTTCATAAAAAGTACAAAATGGCTGCTGTAGCTTCGGGCATATAGTTCCCTCTTATTATCCACTTCCTCGGAAAGTGTCTTAATCACATGTGCCAGTATGCGCTGCCCCGCATTCCATCCGTATAATGCATTGTAGCTTTTAAACTGCCCAATATCCGTGTAAGCGATAGCGTAGTTGCTGTTTTTATCTGCCGCCAGTTTCTTTGCCGCCCGGTACCGCAGATAATGCAGATTCCAAATATTAAATTCCGTATCTTTGTACATCAGCTTTTGGACCCGCATACTGTTTCGCAACAGAAAGAATAAAACCAAAATAGCCGCCGCGGCACAACATGATAGCACAAGGATAATTGAAATACTGTGATCACTGATAAAATTCGCCATGCTCATCTTGGAATAAAAATTGTCCCGGAGCATGTAGTCATTAACCATCTTGTCGCTGACTGCAAGCAGCTCCTTATTTAAAATGCCAAGAAGCGGCGACTCCTCATTGTCAGTCACAACCATATAGATGTTGTGGACATCGCTAAGCACACTATGGATTTCCATTCGGTTAAAACGAAGCTGTGAGCCGAGCAGATATTCAGCCAAATATCCATCGCAAATAGCAGCGTCCGCCTCACCATTCATGACGGCATTCAGGCTTTCGAGTTGTGTGGAATAAGGCAAAAGGCTTGTTTTTTCATCAATAAAATTTTGTACTGCTATTCCAAAGGCATTGCTTTCCTCTACCGAAAGAATTGAAATGGAATCTGATTTGTCGCTCCTGTTCATAATAATGACCTGCGGTATCTGTGCATATACTTTTGTGACCGCAAATCCTTCTAACAGCATACTTTGCGCAGTTTCACCACAGTAGCTTATCAAATCAATATTGCCATTGCTTAATGCTTTTTTTGCATCCTCCATACTATCCAGTTTCACATAATTGAAAAGAATGCCTGTGCTTACGGATACCTCCTCCAACACCTGTCTGGAAAGTCCTGCATATTCGCCATCGTTTTCGTACGAGAATGGATAGTAGCCATCTAAATAGCCCACGGTCAAAGTTCCTTTTTCCGAGATATACTGCTTTTCACTGTTCGTCAGCAGGACTGTCTGATCCAGTCGATTGTCATAATATCTGACCATCAATTCATTTTCCAGCCCCGGACGGTTCATTTTGACATCTGCAATTCCCTGATTCAACTCCCGCATCAGATCATTGTTTCCCTGATAGGTGATGTAATAAAACGGCATCGGTGCAAACCTGCCGATTACACGCTGCCCTTCCCGAACTTCTGTCAGGGAATGCACAAGGGCGTCAATCTCTCCCGCGTCTAACGCTGCTTGCAACGCCGCCGTATCTACATACGTTTTGACTTTGGGATTGGGAACGCCGTGGTCTGCCATATATTCAAAAAATTCTTCCTTTCTTATGTAGCTGCCTACAACGCCAAAAACAGCAGTTTTCATTGCGTCAAAATCCTCATAGGCAAATCCGCTGTTACCATTTACCGCGATGACGCCAAAGGTATATCCGCTTGCCAGGTTGGCATAATCATACAATTTTGCCCGTTTCGCGGAATACTGTGCAGATCCGACTAAATCGATCTCCCGATTTAGAAGCTTTGTCAGAGCGTCGTCCCAGCTTGCGCACTCCACGTACTCGATATTCCAGTTGACATAATCGCTAAGTGCCTCAAGGTACTCTACATCCATTCCGGTGCGGCTGCCGTCCGCTCTTGTTTCATGGTAGCCCTCCATAGGGAAAAATCCTATCCGGACCGTGCGTTTTCCCGCGCCTTGTACGATGCCTGCGCTTCCCGCGGACACCAAAAATGTCACTACAAGCACAGCAACTAGCAGTTTTGCCAAACTGACATTCGAACCTTTCCGTATTGTCTTCATAATACCGCGTCCTTCCTCGTTATTCCCGCGAGCAACGAGCCAAGTAGCTGCTTGAAGATATTTGGCGACTGCCGCGAGGTATTTGACCCTATTCATTATTATAATAGAATAAGCACTCCAAATGCAAGTGTTTTGCACGTTCTGATAGAACGATAAAATGAAATCGCCACATGGTTTTTCATTGATAAGCGCCGCATTTTTCGGTATAATAGAGAAATAAAATTGAGAGGGAGAGATACAATTGGAGAAGCGTGTTACCGGAATTTGTTTTGCATTGCTGCTGGCTGGGATGCTCTATGCCGTTTTTGCTGCATTCTTATTTCGCAATCATATGAATACAAGGGCAGGAGACGAGGCGGTTGCTGTGTGGGATGCCCAAATGACATTGTCGCAGGACGGCAATGTGTACTCGTATCGGCGAATTTTGCCGCAGGAGGATTTGAATGACAAAGTTATCATTTATAATACAGTACATATGTATTTGGAGGTATTCATAGACGGGAACAAGGTATATGAACTGATGAGGGATGAGGCGGCGCCGACAAAGACCACAGGCTTTTGCTGGAATGTGATTTCTTTGGTAAAAGAGGATGCCGGAAAAGAGATTGTGTTTCAGGTGACGCCAGCTTATGATGACGTCAAGCCGAAAGGAACTTTTTTCTATGGCATGTACCATGCGGTTGAGCACGAAATCCTGGCGGAGAGGTTTTTCCGTCTTGTTTCGGCAGTGGCAATTGCATTGGCAGGGCTTGTCATGCTGATTTACGGCTTTTTCGTGGTAAAAAAAGGGCAGGATTCGGAAACGATTATGCAGTTTGCCATATTTGCCCTTATGCTGGGCACTTGGTCCATATGCGAAACACAGGTGCTGGACTGGATTTTTCCGTGTAATATTGCAATTGTGGTTGTGTCGCATTTAATGTTAATGGCAATGCCTATTCCGTTTATGATTTTCCTGAGCCATATGTATCATAGCGAGGAAAAAAGGCTGTGTGCGTTGTGCTGTTATGTTAACTGTGCGGTGATGGCAGTACGGATTGCATTGCAGGTTACAGGGATCAGCGATTTGCGTGAAACCTTGTTACTGACGCATATTTATTTGTTGCTGTTTGTGATGGTGATTGTCGTTATGACAGTTCGTGAAATCAGGGAATGTTCATTTACCGGACAGGTTCGGATTAACAGTATCTGCATTATGGTAATTCTTGTCAGCACTTTGTTGGAGCTGGGCATTTACCGATTTGGTAATAAGAGCACGCCTTTGGGAAGTATCGGGTTTTTATTCTATATTATTGTTATGGGCATTCTCAATGTGCGCCGCGCGCGGATTTTAATGGAACAGGCAAGAGAAAATGCACTTTACCGCAAGCTTGCTTATACGGATGAGTTGACAGGACTAGCAAACCGCACCGCGTTTCGGGAGGATTTGGACAAGCGCATGGCACAGGATAAAGTAAGCGGAGCGGAAAAGATATTGCCGACGGTTGTGTTTATGTTTGATTTGAATGATTTGAATAAGTGCAACGATACCTTCGGTCACGATTATGGGGATCAGTATATCCAAATGGCGGCGGTGGCTTTGAAGAAGCTTTTTGCCGAGGAGGGGAAGTGTTACCGGATTGGAGGGGACGAATTTTGCGCGTGGGCGCCGTATACTTCGCTTGATGTGATTGAGGAAAAGCTGCGGATTTTGGAGCAGGATATACAGAAGAACAATGACAAGGGATTTGTCGTAAATGTCAGCATTTCCGCGGGGGATGCAATTTATGAGGAGGGCGTGGACGGCGGCGGTCTTTATAGCACCATGAAACGGGCGGATACGATGATGTATGAGAAGAAGCAGGAGTATAAGAGGCGGATTGGAAAATTGTGAGGATTTATATGTATTGGAGAAAATGGTTTTGAGTCATGGGGCGGAATGCAAAGAAATAAGTGTCATAAAACGCGGACAAGTTTCATAGGATGTGATAGCAACAGATACAATAAAATTTTAACAAATTTGCACAAAAGACTACCATTTTTTACAGTTTTATAGTATAATTTTGATAAATGGTTTTTCACTAAAATTAATGCGTAAGGAGGATGCAGAACATATGGCAAAAGAAATGATTGCAATGCTGCTCGCCGGAGGGCAGGGCTCGCGTCTGTATACATTGACACAGAAGCTTGCTAAACCTGCGGTTCCCTTTGGTGGGAAATACAGAATTATTGATTTCCCGCTGTCGAACTGTGTAAACTCAGGAATTGACACAGTCGGTATTCTGACACAGTATCAGCCGTTGGTGCTCAACGAGTATATTGGAAACGGACAACCGTGGGATTTGGACAGACTTCAAGGTGGCGTACATGTGCTTCCGCCGTATCAGCAGGCAAGCGGCTCTGACTGGTATAAGGGCACGGCAAATGCTATCTATCAGAACATTAACTTTATTGAAAGGTATGATCCCAAATATGTCATTATTCTTTCCGGTGATCAGATTTGCAAGCAGGATTATAGCGACTTTTTGAAATTCCATAAGGAAAAGGGCGCGGAGTTCAGCGTGGCGGTTATGGAGGTTCCCTGGGAAGAGGCAAGCCGTTTCGGTCTGATGGTTTCGGACGAGAATGACAAGATTACAGAGTTCCAGGAGAAGCCAAAGGAGCCGAAATCAAATCTTGCGTCAATGGGTATTTACATCTTTAACTGGGATATTTTAAAGAAATATTTGATTGAGGACGAGAAAGATCCCGAATCTGAGAATGACTTTGGTAACAACATTATTCCAAACTTGCTGCGTGATAAGAGACAGATGTATGCATATCGGTTTGACGGATACTGGAAGGATGTTGGAACGATTTCGTCTTTGTGGGAAGCAAACATGGAAGTGCTTGATCCCGAAAGCAGCGGAATTAACATTTTTGACGACAACTGGCACATTTACAGCCGAAACAGCGGTATGACAGGTCATAGAGTAGGCGAAAATGCTGAGCTTGACAACTGTATGATTACTGACGGATGCAGTATTGAAGGAAAAGTAAAGCATTCCATTCTGTTTGCAGGCGTTAAGGTTGAGAAGGGCGCGGAGGTTGAGGACGCAGTCATCATGGGCGGCAGTGTCATCAAGGAAGGCGCGAAGGTAAAACATTGTATTATAGCAGAGAACGTAGTGATAGAAAAAGATGCGGTAGTCGGCGTAATGCCTGAAGGCGACGAGAAGGGTGTTGCAACGGTCGGCTCCGGCGTGGTAGTCGGCGAGGGCGCGACGGTAGGACCTAAGGCTATGGTATCAGAGGATGTTAAGGGAGGTGACAAGGTATGGTAAATTCAAATGCAGATTCAGCAATGGGTATTTTATTCCCAAACAGCTACGATTCATTAGTACCGGAACTTGTTTCTGAACGTCTGATGGCATCCATACCGTTTGCAAGTCGTTACAGACTGATCGACTTTATGCTTTCGAGCATGGTAAACTGCGGCATTGACAATATTTCGGTAATTGTTAAGAGAAATTATCATTCCCTGATGGATCATCTCGGTGCAGGGCGTGAGTGGGATTTGACGCGTAAAAACGGTGGTCTGAACATTATCCCGCCGTTTGCGCAGAAAACGGTTAATATTTATAACGGCAGGGTTGAGGCGATTGCGAGCATTCTTGATTACTTAAACCGTCAGAAAGAAAAATATGTCATTATGGCGGACACGAATGTTGCCGTAAACTTTGACTTCACTGCATTTTTGCAGAAGCATATTGACAGCGGTGCGGATATTACGATTGCTTATACAAAGGAAGAAGTTCCGAAGGCGTTCATTGATATTGACATGACGAAGAAGGATTTGTATTATACACTTGACATTGACGAGGATGACAGGGTTCAGAAGATTATTGTCAACAATAAGGACAAGGGTGAGCAGAACATGTCCATGAATATTTATATCATGGAAAGAAAGCTCCTCATTGATCAAATCAGAGAGGCATATGTAAACGGTCTGACATATTTTGAACGTGATATTGTTTCTCCGCAGCTTGATAAGCTTGATGTCAGGGCATATCAGCACACAGGCTATTATGCACGCATTCTTGATGTAAAGAGCTATTTTGCGGAAAATATGAAGCTGCTTAAGGAGGAGAATGTTAATGCGTTGTTCTCGCCGAGCACGGTTTACACGAAAATCCGTGACGATAACCCGACAAGGTATGCAACTGGCTCTCACGCGAAAAACGCGATGGTTGCTGATGGTTGCGTGATTGAGGGTGAAGTTGAGAACAGTGTTCTCTTTAGAGGTGTTAAGATTGGTAAGGGCGCGAAGGTAAGAAACTGTGTGCTCATGCAGGATACCGTAATTGAGACGGGTGCAACGGTGGAATATACGATTACGGATAAGAATGTTACGGTTTCTTCTTATAAAGAACTTAAGGGTACAGAGTCGTTCCCAGTGTTTGTGGAGAAGAGGAAGACGGTTTAAGAGTTTGTTGGGAATATGCAAGGCTGCTCAAGGGTTGGGCAGCCTTGACTTTTTTGAGGTATCAAATTAAAATAAAGAGAGAGACAGGTTATTCGGTTTGGCAGAAAGGAGCTGAAAATATGACGGAGGTAATGGAAGAAATGGCAATTAGTGAAAAAGAAATGAAGTTACTAATGAATTTTGTAAAGGATGATTTAAAAGAAGCAAGGGACAGCGAGGATGTCGAAAAGAAAAATAACAAAATAGACAGAGTATTGGAGCATATTCAACAGTATTTAGAGGATTAAAAAGGTTCAGGGTGCTTAGAACAGGCAACCCTGAACCTTTTTATACATACGGGCAGTCAGGTGAAATTTATCAGCAGAGATTGACCGCTTTTGCCTCTTGCATCAATTCCACATAATGTACTGCATTCTCACGGTTTTGCTCGATTTCATGCTTCATGAGCGGGCGCACGACCTTCGCGGGACTGCCCATAACGAGCGAGCCGTCGGGGATATTCATTTTGCCCGTTACAAGCGTCCCTGCGCCGATGATACAGTTTTTGCCGACCACCGCGCCGCTCAAAACAATGCTCCCCATGCCAATCACGGTATTATCGCCCACCGTGCAGCCATGCACCACCGCGTTGTGTCCAATCGTCACGCCCTCGCCGATATGGAGTTTATAATCCTTGTCCGTATGCAGCGTCGCATTGTCCTGCACATTCGTATTGCTCCCGATTACGATGCTGTTCGTATCGCCGCGCACGACCGCGTTATACCAAATTCCTACATTTTCGCCAAGTGTCACATCTCCGACGACAACGGCACCGTCGGCAAGATAAACTGTTTTGCTCTCCAAAGTACCCCTCCTTTTTCCAATACCGATAGCATTTTCACCAGTATAACATAATCGCGCACAATTCCGCAATCCTGAGCTTTACCGTCTATCCCGTGCAGACAGCAGCGTTTTTTGGTACGCCACAATCGAAAGCCCGCAAAACGCCGCAAACACCGCCGACACCACCACTGTGCTGACCACATAAATCTCAAACAAATCCGCCCGCATCATTTTCCCGAGCGCAAGCACGGAAAAATACGCCGACACCGTCATCACGGCGAAGGGCAGCAGATACGCCGTCACCAGCTCATGCGCAATCGACGCCGAGAGCGTCCCTGTCGAAAATCCAAGCTTTCTCAAAACTGTATACCGCTGTATCTCCTCAAACGAATCGTTATACAGCTTCATAAACATAATGCACCCGCTTGCCATGATAAACACCAAAAACATAAAAATGCAAAGCGAGTGGAGCGACTTAATCCACTCCCCCTCGTTACTGTAAGGATCAATCGCAACGCGCGCAGTATAGTTCTCGTCCGTATTGCTGACAATCGTGTCAAATGCCGCGCGCACTTCCCAAAAAACAGTATCATCCGCAAGCTTGTAATTACAGATATAATACACTTCGCTTTGTGCCTGCAGTCGCTCATATTCTTTATCAGAAACTACATAAAGACATCCCAGTTCCTTTTGCAGATACCCTAAGTAAGGTATCATAATCCGCTGCGTCTGCCGATACGTTTTGTCCGCGATTGTGACAGGCTCCGCCTCCCCATTTGTGATAAAGCTCATCAGAACCAAATGCGAAAGATAATACACCTCGTCGTCCGCAGGTTCCTCAAACGTAAACGTTACGCCCGCCGCTTGCGCCGCCCGCACAAGATCAGAATAGGAGAGCAGAAGGTGCATTTGCGATACGTCCATATAGGTTGCCAAAAGCCGTTCACTGTCCGGCGAAAGCGCGCAAAGCGCACTCTGATAGGTCACATTGCCTTTCCCGTCAAGCAACGCTTCGGTAGTGTCTGCGATATCGCTCTGATTGCTGAGAAACTGGAAGGTGTACTGATTGTTGAACGCAACCATATTCTCATAACGGCTGCGCATTGCAAAGCCCGTTGCGAGCGCGGTGACGGAGCAAATGCCCATAATGCACACCATCGCATATGTACGGTAATTTTTGCGCATACGGAAAATCGTCTGATTTACCCACAGACACCGCTGTCCGCGATATAAAAAGCCTTTACACGACACAAGAAGCTGAAAAACAAGCGGAATC
The DNA here is from genome assembly GCA_910578795.1 of uncultured Lachnospiraceae bacterium. Lineage (GTDB taxonomy): Bacteria > Bacillota > Clostridia > Lachnospirales > Lachnospiraceae > COE1. Next base: position 65,383 of record CAJTSD010000007.1, on the reverse strand, counting down.
AGACCGCCAAACAGCAGATACACGCCGATAATAACCAGTATAACTGCCCAAAGCGCGTTTGTCAGTGTATCATATCTGCCGCCCTTGTTCGCATAATAATACCCCAAAATGAGCACACCCGCGCCTAAAACGGCTTTCAGCAGTAAGACAATCGGCTTGACATGAAGATATTCGTTGTGCTTTGCGGCCAAAATCATGTTCAGCACACTGCTGCGGGTAATGTTCCAAAAGCCTTTGAGGGCAAAGAACAGATACATGCACAAAAATGACACAGATGTCATTTTTATTGCCTTGATGGAAATCCCAAAATGCACGTCAACTGCAAGGTCGGAAACTGCACCCATAATCATCTGAAAAAGCCCCGAAAACAGTGCGCCGAACCCGATACCCATTACGAGCGCAGTCATGCCGACAAAGCTGATTTCAACAAGGTAAAGGCTTCCGATTTTTTGATTGGACATTCCCATAAAGATGTAAATCCCGATTTCGCGCTTGCGTCTTGTCAGAAAGACATTGGTCGCGTACCAAAGGAAAAAGAAGAGAAAGCACATCAGTACGGCAATACAGATCTTGAGCAGCGTATCAATGTAATCTTTGTTTCGTTCTCCCAACAGCGTGAACACGTCGGAATAAATAAGGTTTTGGAAGTTGAAAAACACCAGTATTGTAAACGCGAGGGACAGCATGAGGGACAGGTAATTTTTAAAACTGTTTTTAAAATTCAAAAAGGCAAGCCGTAGGATATTCATGCGAAGTCACCTCCAATGGAAGTCTGTAAATCGATAATCCTGTTGTAAAATTCCTTGCGGTCGTTTCCGCGGTTAATACGGCATTTTATCGTGCCGTCGCTCAAAAGATACACGTCCTTTGCGTACGACGCGCAGTGCGGATCGTGCGTCACCATTAGAATTGTCGCCTGCCCGCTTTCGTTGACCTTGCACAGGCATTGCAGCAAGTCTTTCCCCGCTTTGGAATCAAGCGCACCCGTCGGCTCGTCTGCGAAGATAATCTCGGGATTTGTAATCAGTGCCCGACACACCGCGCCCCGTTGCTTTTGACCGCCCGAAAGCTGATACGGGTACTGGCGAAGCTGTGCTTCTAATCCGAACGCAGCGGCGAGTTCTTTGATACGCGCAAGAATGTCCTTCGGCGCTGCGCCGTCCAGCGCAAGCGGGAGCGCAATGTTGTCCTGTAAAGTCATCGTGTCCAACAGATTGTAATCCTGAAAGATAAAGCCGATTTTGTCCTTGCGCAGCTTTGCAAGCGCCTTGTTGGAAATCCGCGTCACGTCCTGACCGTCAAGCAATACCATGCCCTGCGTCGGTTTGTCAATTGTTGAAAGAATGTTCAACAGCGTCGTTTTCCCTGAGCCCGACGGTCCCATAATTGCAATAAAATCCCCTTTGTAAATCGTCAGGTCAATGCCCTTTAGTGCCGTTGTCTGAAAATCGCGCGCGCCGTAGCGTTTGACGAGGTTTTTAATTTCCACTACTTTTTTCTCGTTCATAATGCTCCTCCGTTTGTATTTTTGTTTTTTCTGCGATAATTGCATTGTAGTGTATTTTTTTGATAAAATCCTTACAACAAGCTTACAATTATAGGGGATCCGTATTTTCGCTTTTATTGCTCCGCAGCATCACACAAAACCGCGTATACTCCCCGTAGACGCTCTCGATGGACAATTCATGCTCCAGCCTTTTTGCAATCTGCGCTGCCAAATATAACCCCATTCCAGTAGATTTATATTTACCGTTATGATAATTTCTTCCCGTAAATCCTTTCTCAAACACGCGTCGGATATCACACTGCGCAATCCCTTCGCCGTTATCTTCAATCCAAAGTGTAACCAAATCACCCTCGCACTCACACCAAATCCGAATGCAGCGTCCACCCTGCGTTTCATTTGGAGCACTTGCGTACTTCACTGCATTGCTCAGAATCTGGTCCAAAATATACGTAAGCCAAGTCTTATCCGTATACACCGTTATGTCATCATCAACTGTCACATCCATTTGAAATTTGTTCTGAATCAAAAAAAACTGATTGTTCCGAATGGATGCTCGCACGCATTCGGAAAGCGGTGTCTGCCGGATTTGCAAGTCAAACAGCGGGCTTTGCAGGCGGCACCCTTGCAGCATTTGATTGACCTGTAAATTTATGCGTTCTAATTGCTCACGCATGGAATTTCTGACACTTGTGTCATTTATTTTGTCTGACACCAAAAGCGCCGCTGCAAGCGGGATTTTCAATTCATGGCACCATTTTGCGACGTAATCCTGCAAATCACATTGCGCGTCAAAGCCGTCCTGAATGCGCTGTTTCAAAACCGCCAAATCGTGTGTAAAAACCTCGGTGTCTTCCGGCATGGAAAGCACGTCAAAAATCAGCTCATCCTCTTTTAAAAACTGCCGTTTTCTGTGTTCTTCCTTCCAATAAACAAAAAAAGCCGTACCTTCCACAATTACCCAAAGAACGAGTAAAAGCAAATCAAGATACAACAGATACGCAACCTGTGTCGTCCGCATTAAAAATAAAAAATACAGATTAAAGCCCAACGCAAAAAACAGAAGGACAACATAATCGCGCGCTCTTTTTTGCAACCATTTCATTGTACAAAATACCCCTGCCCTTTCTTCGTGAAAATCACATCTTCCCCGCAGACGGCGTGCAGCTTGCTCCTAAGCCTGCTGATAATGGTCGTCAGCGCTGCGTCCGTGACATATTCGTCCGTGTTCCAAAGCTCCATCATCAGCTCGTCGCGCGTCACAACGTCCGGTTTATTTTGCACAAGCCGCGTAAAAAGCCGTCGCTCCGATTTTGTCAATTCAATTTCCTTCTCCGCAAAATACAGACTATGCAGCGCACTGTCAAACAATAGCCCCGCATTTAGAAAAAGATACTCCGTTACCTTGTATTCATATGTCCTGCGCAGCAGTGCCTCAATCTTAGCCCGCAGCAGCTCCATGCAAAACGGCTTCTGCACATAATCGTCGCCGCCCTGTGCAACCGCCGTAATTTTGTCCCGGTCATCGTCCCGGCTGCTGATATAAATAATCGGCACCTTGGAAACCTGACGGATTTTGCCGCACCAGTAAAATCCGTCGTGATAAGGCAGATTAATGTCCAACAGCACAAGCTGCGGTTTTTCGGCGATAAACTCCTGCAGGAGATCGTCAAATCGTTTTGCCCGAACCGTTTCATAGTGCCATTTTGCTAGTGCCTCACAAAGCGCGTCCGCAAGTGCTGCGTCGTCTTCAATAATCATTAGTTTTAATTTGGTATCCATAACCGTTGCAGCCTCCGTTTGAGTAAATTTGTGCATGAATTTATTATAACGTTTTTTGTGCTTTCTGAAAACGGAAATTATGAATGTTACAAAAGTGTAAGGTTGAAAGCATGCCTGATAAAAGCCGCAGATTGCTGCAATGAATATCCAAAAAATGATAGAAAAAATCCCGATTATCCGCTATACTATGTTCATAAACAAGTGATTGTAAACATCAATTAATAATTTAATAAACCATGAAAGGAGTATCACCATGAGTTCACAGGAAGACGACGAAAATCCGACCTATGAGTGGTATCAGGAATTATAGTCACTATAACATGGAATAAATTCGCTTTTTTTTGAATACGAATGAAAAAACAGGAGGCAGGTTACAATGGCAAAACGAAAAGCAAATATCAATGTCCGGCAGTGCGTTGCCTGTGGGTGTTGTATGAAAGTATGTCCGCGAAACGCAATTACCGTTCCGAACGGCATCTGTGCCGAGGTTCATAAGGAGCAGTGTGTCGGTTGCGGACTCTGTGTAAAGGAATGTCCGGCAAGCGTCATTACATTGGAGGAGGTAGCGGAATGAAACAGAAAAAGAGATGGTACGATTTTCTTTGGATTGCGTCTCTGACCTATCTGATTTTAGGATTTTTAAATATTTTGTTTGCGTGGCTTGGGCTGCTGTGCTTTTTTATCCCATTGCTGATTGCCGTGATAAAGGGCAATAAAGCATACTGCAACAAATATTGTGGCAGGGGACAGTTGTTTTCACTTGTCGGCGGCAGATTTGGGCTTTCCCGCAAAAAAGATGTGCCTAAATGGATGAGATCTACTTATTTTCGGTATGGATTTTTAATTTTTTTCTTTGCAATGTTTTTTCTTATGCTGTGGAACACCTATTTGGTATTTGCAGGTGCAAAGGACTTGCGCATGGTGGTAACCTTGCTTTGGACTTTTAAGCTTCCATGGCATTGGGCATATCACGGTACCCTGTTTTCGGACGGTGTTGCGCAGTTTGCCTTTGGCTTTTATAGTGTTATGCTTACTTCTACGGTACTTGGTTTTATCACAATGATTTTGTTTAAGCCGCGTTCGTGGTGTGTGTACTGCCCTATGGGAACAATGACGCAGCTTATATGCAAGGCGGAGCATACGATTTCTTTGCGTAAGTAATATTGGAATGATATTATGAAATAAAAAAGGATTCAGAGTTTTGTGTTTGTTTCACGCAGCTTTGAATCCTTATTTATTGAATTATGAAATCGGCGTATCCCACGCTACGGAATACGGACCGTCAGGCATTGCGCAAAGCTTCTTATAAATCTCGGCAAATTCAGGCTGTTTCTCCGCAACGCCGCTCTCAAGACCGACGCCTTCAATATATGCCTGCGCAAATTCCTCCCATGAGTGATAGTGTGTGCGGATTACCTTGGCAATCTTTTCAGAAGCGGACATCATTTCCTCCTTGGTAAGGTGACCGCCCAAATACCCTCTTGCGGCGATATTTGCCGCACAGCCATAGTTAAATGCGGCTTTTTTCGCCTCCTCGCCCGCATTGTTTTCTTCTTTCATCAGATAGTCCACCATTTCCAACACACCCTGCTTGTTGGTGACTGCCCAGTCACGGCTTAGTACGCCGCGCGCCATGCTGGCATTGGAGCGGTTTTTCTCATATCCGCCAAAATACTTATAACTGCCCCCGCAATATTCTGACCACAACGCATAAATACCGACAATCCATTTTTCAGCATCGTTTTGCGGCATGGAGTCCGCAGGGTCGCTCTTAGAACCTCCAAATAAACCAAATAATCCCATTGTTTTATCCATCTCCTTTTTTATTTTTTGGCCTTTTCATTGAAGCTGTTTTTAACGTTGCGCTCCATGATTGGCATATTAAAAGCATAAATCATCATCGTAGTATCGTTTGCTTTTCACTTTTCCGTTCACTTTGATATTATAAAAACAACAGTCCAATTTAAAATGCCAGCTAATATCGCAAATAATGCCCATGACATCAGGGTGATTATTGGGAGAAACCTGTTCTCCGTAAAGATATTTGGGCGGTGTGGGCAACGCGCGGATCTATTCCCTATTCGGTATAAAAGTTGTTTGCGGCGAAAGAATCATCACGTTACCATTGTCATCTGTTATGTATTGAATTACTTTTTGAAACAGTCCCTCTTGCATCGAATTGTTATCAAGACATATGCCCCACATAGCGTTCTCCTATGAAATACGAATTGTACGGATCTGTTAAACAAAGACTGTCATTGCTTCCGTTTTTTTATTCCGCCAATAAAAATGCTATTTTGGATAAACCAAGGTGCAATGTTCCAAATCGTCCGTATCCGTTTCGGAAATATAAATTTGCGCTGATTTCGACAAATCGTTTCCGTTGAATGTTTCATTTTCAAATAATTTGCTTATTATGGTCCAGTTTTCGTTGGCATTTTCCGTTTCAAGCATCATTGCCATTAATGGTCCGGGCTGTCCGTCTTCCGTGTCTATAAAATCATAACCGCTGCTTTGGATTAGGGCGTTGGAGACTTCCTCGATACGGTCCGGAACGCGGTAGCATAAATCCATCTCGCGGTTTTCCAGCTTCCCTGGATTGATCACTACAATAATTGTTTGCATACTGTTACCTCCATATGTTCATTTGATACGTACCACAGCCCCATGTAGAGGAACGATGCCGCTAAGGCGGTGCAGGGACACCGCGGCGAGTAGGGAAGATAAATCTGCATCATGAAAAAAGCAGGCAAAAAACGAATACCTGTTCTTATCTTAGCATATTCTGAATGCCATTTCAATCAAAAAATGAGAATTTTTTGACATTTTTATAAACGGATATTTATTTATAATTCATCTTTATGGACACGCGCTTATTATGATACAATATTGGTAGTTCCGTTCCCTGTACAAAGGGAAGTATCTATTTATTCCCTTTGTGGAATGGTGCACTTATTGGAAAATAACTTATAAAGATACACTGTAAATGCCAGATATAGACTTTATAATCAAAGACATAAGTCGAACTTTGAGAGAGGTAAGATGATGAAAAAACAGTTATGTATTTTGTGTTCTCTGATATTGGTTTTATCATTAACAGCGTGTGGCTCAGATTTTGACGGCAGCCGAACAGGAAATGACAGTGCGTTTGTGATGGACTATAAGGTATTGAATAAAACGGACTCTCAAGACCTAACCGTTGAAAAAGGAGATACGATCCATGCGGAACTTATTGTTGAGGGCGGTAGTCTGTCGGTTCAGATTCAGAAAGATGATGAAGTACCTGTCTATGAAGGGGAAGACGTTTCCTTTTCTGATGAATTTGATATTTATATTGAAGAAAGCGGAACGTATACCGTTTCAGTGACCGGAGAGAAAGCGAAAGGAAGTGTCAGCTTTACGGTCGTTACGAATCAGTAGGCAGATTCCCGTGTATAGAACTGTTAAGCTGTTGGAGAGATGGTTCGGGTTGGAGAATATCGGCATGGTGCTTGTGCGCGGTGTGAAAGAAAAAGGCGATATTGTCGAAAATGCAGCGTTAAGAGAGGCATTTGAGTTGGGAATGTCGGTTGAATAGGGGGTAAGGGTGATGAAGTTTCCATTTGAGGATGCGCCAAATACGATGGTGATTACCTGTTGTCATATTTTAAATGGGGAAAAGCCGATTTTGTATGTTTCCCATGACGCTGACGACGGAATGCGGCAGTTTCTTTGCGGGGAAGTGCACGAACCGGAGGACGCGAAAATAGTGTCCCTTTATAAAATTTTTGACATGGATAACACTGTCGGGGCACTGTATAAAATGCCTTGCGGATATTGTGCGGAGAGGGCTGCGGTGACGGAGGGCTGGATTGTGAGAAAGCATGAAGGATGATGTATATTAGAACAGCATTGCAGCCTGCGGGCAAGGAAGCGGGAAGCCCGTTGTCCGGCAGAAGCATTGCAATCGCGGAAACAAGGCGGATTTTTACGGAAAAGAGGCAGATTATGAAAGCACATATCAAACAAAAAAAGCTTATGTTACTTCTTGCAGTACCGACTATTTTGACGATGCTGTGTTACGGTTGTATATTTTTTTATTTTGCAAAGCTTGGAGGATTGCCATTGGATTTTTCTCAGAACTATCGAACGGTTCAAGGGATAGAGAATATCGTATTTTTGAACAAAAGAGGTTGCTATAAAAGATGCTTTTGGGGGCTGAAAAAAACGGATGATACGGTTCCTGCGGACATGCCTCATGTTTCCGACGAATCGGAAGATAGATTACAGGATTTGGTCGAAATCGAACATACGCTCATTCAATCCGTTTATTCGCCAAATCAGGATTATATTCTATACTGCGAAATTGATTATAATCATTTCAATTCGGATATGACGGACGACGAATACTGTTATTACAAAGTATATGAAATGGAAACGGGCAAGGTGATTACGGTTTTTCAAGGGTATAAGAACTGGTACAATTTGGTTTGGACAGAGTAAGAGGGGACGGCGTTACATGAAAATTAAAGTAAATGTCAAACAATTAGGAAAGCGTAAGGCGTCGGTTGTGCCTGTTTCGTATGACCTGCCTTTGGGGGCGGACGGATTTTTCACGGTTCGGGAATTGATTACGGAATTGGTGAAATCGGGCGTTGCGCAATATCATGAAAAATCAGAACAGCCGGAATTGTTAAAGTGCCTTACAAGGGAAGAAATCGACGACAAGGCGCAAAGCGGCAAAATTTCGTTCGGCGCGGCTTACAGTGAAAAACGGGCAGATACCGCGCACGCTGTCGGGAACGCAATACAGTGCTTTGAGGACGGCATTTACCGCATTTTTTTGAACGACAGGGCATTGGAGGATTTGGAGGAACGGCTTACCGTTACGAAAAGCGATACGTTTACGTTCGTCCGATTGACCATGCTTGCGGGAAGGCTTTGGTAGGCATTCGATTCGCAGGCATTGAAAAGAATGGAGGATTTATATGGCGGAATATAATAATGTCACCCGTGCAAAGCTTGCGCAAAACCGGGTGGAGGAGCGTAATGTTAAGATACGGCATTTGCCCGAACAGGAGCAGGCACTGGTGAAGGAGCTGACGACGCGGGGCGCTTTTGGCAATGCGGTGAACGAGTCGGTCAATGCATTTTTGAAACAGGAGGGTGGGACGCCTTCGCAGTGGTTTCAGGAAAAGGCGTTTGTTTCGGCGCTCCTTCCCGAGGAGTACCGCGCATTGTTCTTCTATATCATTGATAAGCTCAACCGATTTCCGTTTACGTCGGGGTGGCAGCGAAGGGCAGTGCGCTCGGCAGATTATAAATTATGCATTCGTCAGGCGTTTTCGGTTCTGAAAGCGTTTGATAATTTTGCGTGGAGCAACGCGTCCGTCGAGGATTTCCTCTATAATCGGTTGAGTGAGGAAACGGCAGATTATATCCAGCACACATGGAGCTACCACTCCGATTTTAACTACCTCTACGCGGCGGAAATCGACAGGGGAAATCAGAAGGTTATCGACGCGCTCAAAGACTTGATTTTGAGTGAAAACAACACCGCTTATTTGGACCGCGAGATGATTTTGGGCATTATCCGCTCCGACAATGCCGAGCTGCATACGCTGCTTGGCGACTTTCTCTTGGCGGCGCGGCTGCAGGAGGGCGTGCGCCAAAGTATCTGTGAGGCGATGGACGAGGGGACTACGCAGGCGTTTTTTGTCCTGTTTGACGTGATTGAGAAAAACAACTTAATCCGCTATTCTGCCGTGGAGCGGGCGGTTGCCACATGGATTGGGATTTTTGACGAAAACAGCACGGATCGCATTTCAAACAAGCTGCTTTCGCTGATGGGAAAGTGCCTGCGTGATAAGACGTTTTGTGAAGAGCAGCTACAGGGCAATGATGCGGTTGCAATCAGTGTCGCGCTTTGGGCGCTCGGATTTACGGAGGTCAACGACGCAATCAAGGCAATGACAGAGCTTGCGGCGCATGGCACAAAACAGCAAAAACTGACGGCTTCCTATTATAATCAATCGTTATATTTTGAAAAATTGCAGTATCGGGTAGCGCGGAAGGTGATTTTGGAAAATGCGGACGATTTGGAGCTTGTGGCGGCGTTTTTTCCGGCATTGTCATCAAATGTGTCTTCACGGATTAACGGGCTTTTGAAGCGCGACGGCGCGGGACAGTTTACAGGGGAGCCGCCGAAAAAGGCGGTACTGACAGATTATTATGAGAGCAGCGCGGAAGCGGAAAACCTCTACGACACGCTTTATGATGTTTATCAGCGTATGCCCAAAAAAGGACTGACCTATTCCCCGTGCATTTTTCCGTGGCATCAGGTGGAGCTTTCGCGTTCGGAGCTTATCCGCCAGTTGGCATTTTTAGCGTATGTGTTGGAGGACGAGGAAAAAATGACACAAGTGTCAGGTTTTCTTGAGGATATGACAGGTACTTACGGGCGGCATAGTCTGATTAACCTTCTTTTATGCCCGCCAAAAAATAAAGCGCAGCGCGAAACCTTAATCAAGTCGATGGGCATTGCGGAGGAATATTCGTCCAGAACGGCAATTTCCATTGTAAAAAATATGGCACTGACGCGTGAGGACTACCGATTGATGGAGGACATGCTGCGCTTTAAACGCGGCGGACTGCGCAGGGAGCTTTTGGACTTGCTTGACAGGCAGACGGAAAATGACATGGAGGATTGTCTGAAACGGCTTTTGACCGATAAGAAGGAGGAAAAGCGCAGCGGCGGCTTGGACTTGTTGCTGCGGCTCTCGAAGCGGGAGGAAAAGGCGGCGTTTTTTGCGCGTGTGAAACCGCTTGCGGATTTGGTGGAAAATCCTACTGACAAGGAAAAGGTGCTGCTTGCGGAAATCTTGGGGGAACAGCAGACCAAGGCGGCAGAGAACGGTTTTGGATTTTACAACCCGAATGCAAAAGAAGAAGTTAAGCTGCCAGCGCCCGAAACAAAGACTTTGCAGCAGTATGTGATACTGCCTGTGGAAAGTATCATTGAAAAGCTGAAAAAACTTGACGCGCTGATTGATATGCATAAAAATGACGAGTACCGCACCATCGGGGGCGAGACAGAGCTAATCGGGAACGAGTTTCGGAAAATGAAACAAGGCGCGGAACGATTGGAAAATTATCCGCTTGCAGAGGAGTTGCGCGATTTTTACAAAACACAAATCGGCGACTATGGCGTGCTTTTGCAACTCGAGGCGGTCATGGCTTGGGATGACTGCGATTTGCTGGAAAACAGCCGCCCGTTTTATGACGCGGTTTTCGGGAAACAGTCGTTTATGCTAAAGCCGTTTTCTTTGAAATATGCGCCGCAAATACGCGCAGTGCGAAGGCTTTATGTTTCGGAATTTACGGACGAAAAGTGGCTGTTTCGCATGGGATTGGAGGCGCTGTCTGCACTGCTTTCCATTCTGACAAAGGAGAACAGTCAGATAGCATACAAGACGCGCAACTGGCAGGGAGAGCTGCGCACGGATACCATTTCCGTTTCAAAAATTCCGTATTTTGAGGCATTTTTGAAAGGACTTGCCAATTGGGAGACGGACGAGGAATTTGAGCAGGCGTTTTTTGTCACATGGGCGTTTGAACTGCGGTGTATGCAGGAGCGCAAACGCAGCCAGTTCCTTGATGGAAAGACGGAACGCAACGGCAGCTTCCAAACGCCGCTAAGACCGTATTGGTTTTTGAAGGCGTACCACATGGGGCTGATTTCAAAGGACATTTTATGGAAGGCGCTGCTGCATTATTATGTGCGGACGACTTGCATAAAAGCCATGACACAGCTTGTTAAGGGAGATTTTACCAATCGGCAGAATTACGGTCTTTGGCGGGAGTTTTTCGGGTATGAGCGAATGGATCAGGTATTGGAAAACAGCGCGGCGTTTGTCGGTCCTGACACGTGGTGCGGGAAGCTGATACGGGAGTTGTACGATGAAATAGTGCCTGTGTTTATGGATATTGAGCTGCGACGCGGTGAGGCGGAAACGGAAGTGACGCGGGATATGCGCGGGATTACCTATGTACAGGGCGCGGATTATCTTATCCGTATTTTAAAGGCATTGGGGAAGGACACGCTGAGCCGGGACACATATTATATGTGGTATGACTGGTACTATAACCAGTCAATGGGCACGAAACGGGACAGTCTTTGCTTTTTGCTAAAGGCTTGTTACCCGAAAGCGGACGATACCGCAGCGCAGTTAAAGGCGGCTTTGAAGGGAACGGGCATTACGCAGCAGCGGCTTGTCGAGGTGGCGATGTATGCGCCGCAGTGGATTGACCTGCTTGAGAAGGTTCTTGGGTGGAACGGCTTAACGAGCGGCTGCTATTATTTTATGGCGCACATGAACGAGCGGTTTGATGATAAAAAGACGGCGATGATTGCGAAGTACACGCCGCTGTCGACGGAAGAACTGCAGGGGGGCGCGTTTGACATTGACTGGTTTCGGGAGTGCTATGCGCTTTTAGGGGAGAAGAATTTCGGGCTTTTGTACCAAGGCGCGAAATATATTTCCGACGGTCAAAAGCATTCGCGCGCAAGGAAATATGCGGACGCTGCCACGGGCAAGGTGACCTTGGAGCAACTGCGCGGGGAGATTTGTGCTAAGCGGAATAAGGATTTACTGATGAGCTATGGTTTGGTGCCGTTTGCGAAAGACCGTCAGAAGGATTTGCTCGCGCGGTATCAGTTTATCCAGCAGTTTGCGAAGGAGGCAAAGCAGTTCGGGGCGCAGCGGCGGGCGAGCGAAACGGCGGCGGCACAGACTGCTTTGGTCAATATGAGTGTCCATGCGGGCTTTGCAGACGTGACAAGACTGACGCTGAGCATGGAAACGGAGCTGATGCAGGAGTTTGCTGCATATATGGATTGGACGGCTGTGGAGGACGTGGAGATTTGTCTTTCGGTTGATGAAGAAGGGAAGAGTGAAATTTTGTGTCGCAAGGGCGGAAAAATGCTGAAATCGCTGCCGTCAAAGCTGCGGAAACAGGCGTATGTACTGGAAGTGAAGGAGGCGCATAAAAAGCTGAAGGACCAGTATGTGCGCGCGAAGAAGCTGATGGAAGAGGCGATGGAGCACGGGGATTTGTTTACGGCGGCTGAGACGCGCGGACTGTATGGAAATCCTGTCGTGAAGGCAATTCTTGCGCCGTTGGTGTTTGCGTGCGGGGAGAAGCTTGGCTTTGTGCGGACGGATTTGGACGGCGGCAGGAAGTGTTGCTTGGCTGACTGTAATGGTCAAAAACAACTGTTGCAGGACGAGAATTTGCTGCGCATTGCGCACCCGTTGGATTTTTACCGGGCGGGCGTTTGGCACGAATATCAGAAGGCGTTGTTTGACCGTCAAATCCGTCAGCCGTTTAAACAGGTGTTCCGCGAATTGTATGTAAAGATGGACGAGGAGCTTGGGCTGACGTATTCAAAGATGTTTGCGGGCAATCAAATTCAGCCGATGAAAACGGTCGGGTGTCTGAAGGGACGGCGTTGGGTTGCGGATTTGGAAGAGGGCTTGCAGAAGGTCTTTTATAAGGAAAATATCATTGCGCAGATTTATGCGCTGGCGGACTGGTTTTCTCCGAGCGATATTGAGGCGCCGACGCTGGAATGGGTGGTATTTACCGACCGCAAGACGTTTGAGCCGATTACAATTGGCAACGTACCGGATTTGATTTACAGTGAGGTCATGCGGGACGTGGATTTGGCGGTGAGCGTGGCGCACGCGGGCGGCGTTGACCCTGAAACGAGTCATTCGACAATTGAAATGCGGCGCGCGATTGTGGCGTTTAACCTGCCGCTGTTTGGGCTGGAGAATGTGACGCTTACGGACAACCATGCACTGATTGCGGGCAAGCGGGGGAAGTATTCCGTTCACTTGGGGAGCGGTGTTGTTCATTTGCAGGGCGGCGCGATGTTGAATATTCTTCCGGTACATAGTCAGAAGCGGGGAAGGCTGTTTTTGCCGTTTGTGGACGAGGACCCGAAGACGGCGGAGATTATGTCGAAGATTATACTCTTGGCGGAGGACGGGAAGATTAAGGATCCGTCGATTTTGGGGCAGTTGTAGAAGGGGTTGTGCAGCGAAACCTCAAACCGGCTTAGGCAGACTGTCCCTTTGGTCAGTCCGCTGAAAGAAAATGCCCAAAAAGTCCCTGCCAAACGGTGGGGATTTTTATATTCAGAAAAGAGGATACATAAAGAAAAGCGGAATCTGCTTACTGGCGAAGTTATGATACAATATGACCGCCTGACTTCGAAAGACACAAAAAAAGCGGAAAGCTGATTTTTATTCTGTAGTGTATGCGCAAATCATAAAGGGAACAAAAGCGATTCAGATCCATGATTTGCCTATATTCACCAAGCTTTTGGGTGTAACGTGTGATGCGATTTTAAGTGCGGGGAACTGTCTTGTTCCCGATTATAAGCATATGACAAACTATATTGTTGCATTTTCCAATGATAAAAATATTTGGGAACAGTATATTCATCAGGAAGATAAAGCAATTCTAAATCATGACGAATACGGAAAAACAGTGATTGATTATGCGCTCGCATTTAAAAATTATGAATTTCTTGTATATTTAACGAAGCATCATTACATTTGGTTTGTAGATGCTGATAAACAGAACTATTATTCAAATTTTGGGGCAGGGACGAGCATTGAACGCAGACAAATTTATGATACGGATGTGTTACAGTATAAGCTTGCGGAAAATGACAATCTGAGAATGCAGATGATTTCTTTAGCGATTGAACATAATGATTTTGCAATGTTAAAACAGCTCCGCGCCCGGGAAATTCCTACGTTATATCAAATATCTTATATTACTGCCGGCTGTGCAAAGAAATGTGATCTTTATTATAATGAAGATATGGTCATTCAAGTTTCAAAAGCAGGTGAACAGATCTTAAATTTTTTTGCGGAGGAATTTGACATAGAGGATTCCTTCAAAAAAACAAATACATTTCTGTTTCCATATATGTCAAATTTACTGGATATACTTATTAGGAATAACAGCGTGCATTTGGAAAAAAGTATTTTCAATATTTCAAAATTTGAATGATTAGTATGAAAAAATTCGCGCAAAAGATTCTGAATTTGAATTGGGGTAGGAAGAACTTTGTAATTTTACTGTGAAAGGATAAAGTATGGGTCTTATAGAATGCCCTCATTGCAGAGGATGGGTTTCTGATAAAGCAATTAAATGTGTTCATTGCGGTGTTGCATTAAAACCAACGGGACAGAATATATGTTCCGAGTGCGGCGCTTCGTTGCATGGTGGAGAACCGATATGTACGCACTGCGGCTGCCCTATTAATACAGATGTGATTACTGATTTGATAACAAAGCCACAGTTGCCCAATACAGAGGACTATCAAAAGCACCGCAGTCCGTCTGCAAAATTTATGATTACGGAATTTTTGAAGATGATTTTAATGATGCGTTGTGTAATTTATATGCGGATTCTGATTTTAACGCGAAAATAGAGACTATAGTGGAAAACCGCGAGACGGTCAATGCGATTATCGCACAACTGAAAAATCCGCCTGATGAATATAAAGCTGCATATGAATCACTGTCCGAATACTATGACGGATATTTGACGTTTACAGGTTTGGCAATTAATGCAACAGGCAGTCTCAATACATTTACCGCGGAATTTGATACTATTAATGCACAATGCCTTCACTGTTATCAGGTGATGCAGTTTTATCTGCAAGATTAAAGAGTTTATTTATATTTTTTAAAGTTTTCGGTGGGTTCAAGCCCATCTACTTTAATCATGCCAATGGCATAATCCCATGCTGCTTCTGTTGTCATAAAAATCCTCCATTCTGATTTGATCTGTTAGTAGTATAACATGATAAGCTTTCCATGAAAACCATCAAATATTTTATGACCATAAAAAAGAAAAATACCATATGTTGTAGAAAAACACATATGGTTGTGATACGATGAAAAAGCAAAGATAAGAACATAACGCAGAGATGTTCTTTGCTTACCACGGCTGTTTTCGCGGATAAGGCATATTATGGCAGCCGTCATTTGAAATTATTTCTGCCGAAAAGGGCTTGTATCTGCGGTTTGATACGGAGGATTTGGAGATGGGGCATCAGCTTTGGAGAATCAGAAAGGAGAATGAATTGATGGGACAATTTGAGAATGAAAAGGAAGAGGAAGAAATCAATACAAGCGGTTGGGACGCGATTACGGAGGAATGTGAGCGGGTGTATCCTAAGCAGACCAATCCGAAGCATTATGCGTCACTGATAAAGTGGCGGCTTGGCGGTGACAGTCCGCTTGACGGCATCAGCATTTATGACGGCGGCGCGTATTGGCATTTTGTGACGTTTGGTCTGTCTGAACTGTATGAGAAAGAAAGCGAGGACGAGGAAATAAGCGGGTATGGAATGGAGTTTACATTTAAATTGAAGAAAGAGAACTATGCAGATGAAGAGGCGGAACTGCAATGTGTCTGTGGGATTTTACAGTCCATTGCACGGATTACGTTTACGCAGGGCGAAGTGTTTAACGCATATGAGTATGTATACACGGGACAGACGCAGGGAATTGATACGGAAATGCAATCCAATATAACGGGCTTTATCACGATACCCGATAAGGAGTTTCAGTCAATCTGCACGCCGAACGGGACAGTAGACTTTGTGGAATTTATTGGCGTTACGAATGCGGAACTGCTTGCGATTCGAAACGGCGAACTGGACGTGAACGGGTTATATGAAAAATTGGGCAGTGATGTGACGGATTATCATAGGGAGTCGGTTTGTTAACGGTATTTTTATATCCTATATGTCTGCGTAATTGACGTTTGCTGCGGTGCGAATGGTATGATCAGAGATATGGAACTGCTTGCGGCTTGATTGTTGGATTGTCCGGTGTTTCAGAAAACAGGAGAAAACTTATGATATATTTTACGGCTGATTTACATTTTTACCATGAAAAAATAATCAGACATACGCAAAGACCGTTTCGCAGTGTGGAGGAAATGAATACGGCGTTAATCAAAAAATGGAACAACAAAATATCGTATGATGATGATGTCTATATCCTTGGCGATTTTACCATGAAAGGTGCGGACATTGCGTCTGCCTGTCTATCCTCGCTGCGCGGCAGAAAGCATTTGATCAGGGGGAATCACGATCATTTTGTGGACAG
The DNA here is from genome assembly GCA_910578795.1 of uncultured Lachnospiraceae bacterium. Classification (GTDB taxonomy): domain Bacteria; phylum Bacillota; class Clostridia; order Lachnospirales; family Lachnospiraceae; genus COE1. The sequence goes on along the minus strand of CAJTSD010000007.1, from coordinate 48,916 downwards.
CCCCGCGTTTGAGCGCACGCTGTTTGTGTCGGTGGAAACGTATATGGAACTGTCTTATCGGAACACGCAGTTTATTTTGTTCCACTATCCTATCGTGGAATGGAACGGTTACGGAAAGGGCGCGATTGCGCTTCATGGGCACCAGCATAACCATAAAAGCTACAACGCGGAAAACCGAAAAGGGGGAATCTACCGGTATGATGTGGGCGTGGATGCGAATGATATGGAGCCGGTAAGTGCAGATGAGATTATCAGTTTTTTTGCAGTTTCCTGACGAAGGGAAAGGGAGGATACACAAAATGTTTTGGGATAACGCCGCGCCGTTGTACGATTTGATTGAATACGTCTACAACGGCAAAGTCATCAGAAAAATGTGCCGCACCGTAACTGCGCTGACCGCACCGCATGATACGGTGCTTGAATGCGCCTGCGGAACAGGAATTATCAGCAAGCTCTAACCAATATTACATTTCAAAAAGTCAATATCATGCAATTACCCTTCGCGGAATGAAAACCGTTTATTTGGGAAGCATAAGGATATGTAAAAATTTATGCGGAAAATCCACGGAGGGAACGCCATGTATGGAATGGATTTATTGATGAAAGAGCATTTGAATATTATTGCCTTCACCGAATACATGAAAAACTGCTGCTGTGCCATTTTGGAGGGCGCGGACGTTGACGCGGCACAATTTGCGGAATGCATTGACTTTGCACGCGTCTATGCAGACAAGCATCACCACGGAAAAGAGGAACAAATCCTGTTTCGCCATATGCTCGAAAATCCAAGTTCTGCCACCGAAAAACTGATACGAAACGGAATGCTTGTTGAACATGATTTTGGGCGTTTTCACATCACGGAGCTGGAAAACGCCCTCAAGCTGTATGCGGAATACCCCTGCACGAAGAACAAACTCTATGTCATCACCCACGCCGCCGCCTATGCGGATTTATTGCAGCGGCATATTCAAAAGGAAGACAACGTATGCTACACTTATGCGCAAAGAATGCTGTCAAACGCCGAGAAAGATCAAATTGACGCCGAGACAAAAGCTTTTGAAGTAAAAGCAGAGCAAAACGGTATTCCTCAAAAATATCTTGCATGGTTGGATATGCGCGGTTAAAGGAATGTTTTAGAACGTAATTTCCGTATGAAACAGCGCTCCCTTCGCGATTTTTTCGGGCGAACCCTTTAATTCGTTCATATATTGCAGATAGTCACATAGATAGACTTGCACAGTATCCGTATTGCGCCCGTAGGTGGAAAAGACTTCGGCATTATCCCCCTGCGTGTCCAAAATCTGACCGTCCGCGTCGCATATGACGGTAGCGTAATCAGCTTCGTTTGCACCTTCGGGAAAAAGGGGCTGTGCGGTAATTTCGAATGACGTTTTTTTCACGGAGGCAATGCCTAGACCGTCGGCGTTTGTCTGATTCACTGTAACGGTTTGCTGCCCGTCTTCTGTTCTTGTAATATTCAATGCAAAATTCCATGTGCCCGTGTAGTGCTTTGTCTGCGGGTTTTTCAGCGTTACGACGTTTCCGTCCGGATCTGTGAGGGTTTCCTCCTCGTATGTAAAAAGCTCCCCGTAAATATCGGAAATTTCAAGGTAATAGGTAAACTGTTCGGGATATGCGGCATCGTCCAAGGGAACGCGAATGATTCCGGCAAAGGTGCGTGCGTCCACAAATTCTCCTTCAATATAATAGGGACTGCAAACGCCGTTTTCCGGTCCGCGCTTCGATTTTTCCATTCCCGCGATGTCATAATAGTCAATGCTGACAAGGGATAGAATGTCGTAATCCGGCACGTAATCTTTCTGTTTGGTCTTAATGAAATCAGTCGGAAAATCCTCCTCGTTTTCAATGCAGAGGGCGAGGTATAGTGCCTGTGCAGAGCAGTTGATTTCTGAAACGGTAACGGTCAGTCCGTTTGAGGTCTGTGTGTAAGGATTTTCTGTCATGGCATTAACTGAACTGGTCATTTCCTCGGCTGCGGGAATTGCAACAACGGTGTCCTTATCGCTGTCAAATTCGCCTTTGTAGCTGACCTTATCCTGAACCTGTGAGAAAATCCGTCCGATAATCGGCAGCTTAGCCGCCAAAGACGGGTTGGAAATAAACAGGATACTGAGACAGACTGCAAGCATGGCAGTTGCTGCCAAAGCGGTGTATCGGATAGCGCGTTTGGTTTTTAGCTGCTTTTTTTGCCGGCGAATGCCTGCTTCAATGCCAAGCCGTACGGCATTGTCGAGTTCTTTTGGTATGATGATTGCATCAAATCGGTTATTTTGCATAGCGCAGTCCCTCCTCGTGTTCTGTTGTTTGGCTGCTTAACAGGTTTTTTAGCTGCTTTTTGGCACGGTACAGACAGACCTTGACGCTTCCGTCGGAAATGTCCATGATTCGGGCAATTTCCTTGATTTTGAGTTCCTGAAAATAGAAGAGAATGACGGCTGTCTTGTACTGTTCTTTGAGCGAATCAATCGCGTCGTAGAGGTCGATTTTTTCTTCAATCAGATAATTTTCGACACCCTGTTCGGTGTATTCGTCAAAGGAAATGGTCTGTGTCTTTCTTCTGTCCTGCCATATGCAGTTGAGCAGAATGCGCGTGATCCATGTCTTGAAATAGCTTGGCTCTTTGAGTTTTCCGATGCCAAGCAGTCCCCTTGTGACGCACTCCTGTACGGCATCGAGCGAATCCGCCTCGTTTTTGAGGTACAAAAAGGCGGTCTTGTACAGGTAGACTTGATGGGCGGCAATCAGTTCGCCGTAGGCGGTTTTGCTGCCTTTTATGGCTTTTTTAACAAGCTGTATTGTGTCTTTTTCCATCGGCGTGATGTTCCTTTCGTGAGTATTTTTAAATACGGTGCGCACGCGTTTTGTTTTACATAGATTAGACTACAGGAAACGGGAGAAGGTTACAAATAATTTTTGCTTTTGGGGTTGATTTTGGGGTGGGGTTCTTTGCGGGAGGGGGGAAAGGTGGTAGAATGTTAAGGGGGAAGGTAGAACATAAGGGGGATATTGGTACATGATAAATATGCATAATGGTACGGTTGTAATATCCAAGGAGTTGACGGTTTTCCCAGGTTTTACGTTTGAGCAGTTTCGGAGGACGAGATTTTATAAAAACCAAGATGGAGTCGGGGTGATTTTGCTAGATGGTGCGCAAATGATTGATGGCAGGAATTATTATGTCAGTTTGTTTTTTCGGGAAGGAAGCTTGTATATGTTGTCTTTGGTGTGCTGTGATTGGCGGTTTTCGGAAATTGATGAGAAGAAAAGGGAAAGCGTGCATGATCAGATTTTAAAGGAATTAGGGTTGGAAAAGTATACGGAATTTTGTTGGGGAACGGTGAGTTCTGATTATGATTGCAGAGGCAATGTCAGCAGTATTGATGTTGTGTATTTCCATTAAGGAGAGAGAAGAGATATAAATCGCAAATGGAAGAGGTCATGTTACTACAGATGGGTTAAGACAGATGTGGCAGGCGGAAATTGATAAATATGGGAATAAGGTGCAGGAAAAGGTGGATTTGAGTGTGTTTGATGAATAAGGCAAAAGTGTGAAGCGTTTGTTTTTAATCATTAAATGAAAGAAAAGAAGAACGAATCGGAGGTTTTATGAAAAGATGTCCATGCTGCGGTTCTTTGACCATTGATACGACAAGTGAAGTCATTACGGATATTTGCGAGGTGTGCTTTTGGCAGTATGATGTGATTGCACAAAATATGCCTGACCATATCATAGGACCCAATAAGGTGTCGCTCAATACTGCTCGGGAAAATTATAAGTTGTTTGGGGCGGTAGAGAGGCGTTTTTTGGAAATGGTTCGGTTGCCGTATGAAGATGAGATGTAGGGAACAAAACAAATAAAAATGAAAAGGAAACTATTAAAATGAGTGAAAAGCGGTATCAGATTTCCCCTATTGAGTTGGTTGAGTGGGCGGAACCTTTATTTGGAGATGATGGGGTGGCGGCGGTTTTATTCAAAAAGGATAAAACGGCGGGACGAGGTTTTTCGGAGAAGCAGATTGCTTCTTTTGAAGCGGCGGCGGGGATTCGGTTCCCGGCTGCTTTGCGTGAGTATTATCTTGTCTGCGGCAAGGCGAGTCTGAACTATGGCGACGATCCGATGCTGATTCCTGCCAAAGACGCCAAGAAGGGTGAGGATAATGTGGTGTTTTCCTATGATTACATCAAAGAGGAGCTGCAATGGCTGAAGGATCATGGTGAGACGGGGTATGAGGATCAAGAGCAGCTTCGCGTTCTGCCTGTGGAAAAATGGAACGAAATTGTGGGGAATTATCTGCTGATTTGGGTTGAAAATCAGGGCTGTTGGTTTGCGGGTATCCGTGCGGAGGACTTGGACAAGCCGAATCCGCCGGTATATTACAATGACGAGGACGATATGTATCATTGGGCGCCCTTTGGGGATTCTGTCCAGTCGTTTATTCTGACGACGCTTTTGGAGGATTATTGTTTTCGCTGTATGTACGGCGAAACGGTTGAAGACCCGAAAGAAATTCAAAGGATACTGGAGAAGAACGGTGTGGATTTCCAGCGTTTGCAGGAGCCTTATCCGTTCCCCGGCGGGCGGTTTTGCCATACCTGCTTGGATACGGACACCGACACGCTGTATGTCTATGGGGAGGAAGCGGAAAACCGTTCTGCGTATTTGCGGATTATTTGTGCTGAGTGAGGTTTGGAATTTCATGGAGGGGGGTATGGTGATTTGTAAAAATATTTGTTGGAAAGGAGAATTGTATGGAGCGGGAAAGATATATTCGAGTTCCAAAGGATAAAAAAGCGATGGAGGATTATGATTATGGTGTTCAAAAAGAAGAACAGATGGAAGAAATGATATTGTCGGAGGAGCAGCATAGAGTGCTGAATGGGTTCGGTGTCTTTGATCGGATTAATGATGCCTGCGATATTATAATTGATGAATGGGAGGAGGAGGTATTGGAATTGGATAAAATACCGTTGGCGTTGGAGGTTGTTACGGGATTATGCAAAATTTATGAGAATAAAGAACTGATACGCTTGAAAGAAATGCTGAATTTGGCGCTTACTTATCAGACGATTGTTGGGTTTGAGTTCTAAAGATTTGGATTAGTTGATTGAAAATCATGGAGGATAAAATGAACGTTGAACAGGCTTTTGTCAAAAGTATTGAAAACGAACGAGTTGTCGAAATTGTTCAGGAGCGTTTAAATGGAAGATTAAAAGATGCATGTCTGCATTGCCAAATGGAGGTTCCTGATTCTTATGATACGATTTTGGCAAATGATGCGAAACGCAAAATTGCGGTATCTTCCCCAAGGAAGGGTTGGATTGCCGTGGTTGAGTCGAAGGAAGTGAATGATTATGTATTGCTGCTGGAACTTTCACGGAAGCTTCATACAGAAGTATTGGCGGTCGTTTGGTCTGATGCGGCAGGGGCGTGGGGATATGCGGAGATGTTAAACGGGGAAGTGGTGAAAAGCTATTTCAGCGAAGAGGATGATGAGATGGAAGATTTGTTGGACAGTAAATTGAGGCAGAAGGATATTTGCCAACCGCTTTTTCTGTTTCGGGAAGTTGTAAGGGAACGGGGGAATGGTTGGGATATTGTGATGGCTAATTCTGCGGTGAAGGCGTAAAGGGTACGGAGGTATGAAAGTATGAATCGGCTAGAAGAATTGAGCAAGGAGGTTTCCTATGTGCTGCGTCATGCTCCTTGGAAATATGAGTTGGAGATGGACGGCGAGGGCTGGGTTTTGGTTGCGCAGCTTTTGGAGGGGCTGCATGGGGCGGAAAAATGGAAGGATATTAGCGAGGCGGATTTGCGCGAGATGATTGAGCAATCCCAAAAGAAACGCCACGAGTTGAAGGATGGGAAAATCAGGGCATTTTACGGGCATTCAGTGCCGATGAAAATTTTGAAGGAGGAAAAAATGCCGCCTGAGATTTTATATCATGGAACGGCGAGGCGGTTTCTTGTGTCGATTTTTGAAAACGGTTTGCGACCGCAGGGCAGACAGTATGTCCATTTGTCACAGGACGTTGAGACAGCGAAGGAAGTGGGCAGCCGTCATGACGGTAAGCCCTGCGTGCTGGTGATTGACGCAAAGGCGGCATGGAATGATGGGGTGAAATTTTATTTGGGAAATGAAAAGGTTTGGCTGGCGGACGCGGTGCCGAGTAGGTATATTCGGAAATTGGAAGAAAGAGCGGGGCAGATTGAAAGGTGATTTGTGAGGCGTGCGGGAAAGAATTGGTTTATTGTATACAAGGTGGGGAACAGGGAATGCGATGCTCTGCCTGCGGGCAATGGGGCGTGGTGACGACGTACATAGAGCCTATGTATACAGATGAGACGGAGTACAGTCTTTACATAAAAAAGGCGGCAGCTTGGTATGGAGTTTTATGTAAGTCCTTTGTTTCCATATTAATGGAGTGGGCATTTTGGAAAATGTCAGGCGGATTTATGACAGAAGGGGAATGATGTGTCGGAATTTTGACAGTGAAAATATAAACTTTAGTTTACAAATTTGCCACCCACGGCACGCCACGTTCCTTGACTTTATATTTTCAGGGTGCTATCATTAGGCTAAATACGGCGATACTAAGGAGGATATGCAATGGATTCGGAAATCAGGAGGCGCATAGACAATTGCTTTAGTTGGAATAATGACCCGGCTGACGCTTATGGTGCTCCGGCATTGATGGAGCAGGAAGGCTATTGGGACGAAATTGATTTGAACGATGATGATGATGTGGAGGCGCTGATGGAGCTTGCCATGCGGTCCATGCGTATGAGCAATGAGCCGAACACGGAATTTGTGGAATATTTGATATCAAAGGGCTTTGATATTAACAGTAAAGTGGTCGGCAAAAGCTGTCTGCTTTTGCAAGGCGCAGACAATTGGCTGGATGTAGCTGTCATTCAGAAGCTGGTAGACTTGGGGGCGGACGTTTATGCGGAATCCAGCGACGGATACAATGCGCTGCTGCTTTCCGCGAGAAAGGAGTATCGTGCCGACGAGGAAGACGAGCGGGGCGCGCTGCCGATTTATTTAGTGGAAAACTTTGACCTTGCGCAATTTGATAAAACAGACAAGTTTGGCATTACACCGCTGATGTATGCGGCTATGAACAATCATATCAAGTTAGCGCAGGCGCTGATAAAGCACGGTTCTGATGTGAATGCTGCCGGAACCCCGCCTGTAGGAAAGAATTCTTACTGGATAAACATGGATGGCGTAACGCCTTTGGCATTGACGTGCCGCTACGGCAACGTGGAAATTGCAAACATGCTGTTGGAGGCGGGAGCGGATGAAACGCTGCGTGATTCAAGGGATAACCCTCCGATATTCTCGTTACTGCGCTACCCGCATAATTTCTTTCAATATTCCCGTTATAATGATCCGATTTACAAGCGCAAGAGCGAAATTCTTTCCTTGCTGAAAGATGCGGAGCTTACGGACGCGCAGGGCTATACGGCGCTGATGCGTTCCGTGTGTGACAGTTCCGATCATTTTGACAAGGCAAGCGCTTACGACAATTTGCCGATTGCGCTTGCGCTACTTGCGCGCGGTGTCAATATCGAGGCAACCGGCAATGATGGCAGACGTGCTCTGCATTGGGCGGTGCTGGCTTTTGGAGATGTGGAGAAAAAACTGATAAAAGCGGGAGCAGAGTTGAATGTTCAGGACCGTGAGGGAAACACGCCTCTGCTGATTGCCTGTCGGTACGGGAATGAAAAAGTGGTGCGCTATCTGATTAAGTCCGGTGCGGATATCACCCTCAAGAACAATAAAGGCGAAACTGCTATGGACATTGCGGTCGAGCGCGGATTTTCTGATGCCGTTGAACTGATGATGGAGCAGGGATAATGATGGAATGATAAGAAGGAGGAATACCGCCATGCAACTGGACAATATGTTTTTACAGGCGTGCAAAAATAATCAGAAGAGCGTCGTGCAGACGTTTATGAAACGGGGCGGAATTGACATGAACAAGCGGGACGAGTCCGGCAATACCCCGTTGATTTATACCTGCCTGAAAAGTGCGCGGGATTTGGTAAAGCTGTTGTTGGAGAATGGCGCAGACGCCAATTTAGCAAACCAAAGGGGACGGATGCCTCTGCATTTTGCGGGGGAGAGCGGCAATATCCAAATCATTTCCATGTTGGTTGAGGCGGGGGCAGATGTGAATTGTACGGATAATAACGGTGTCACGCCGTTGATGCTTTTGGCGCAAAACGGAAAGACGGACGCTGCGCTAAAGTTTATTCAGTATCCGGAAATTGATATCAGCATCAAGGATAATGACGGACGCATGGCGATTGACTATGCCACGTCCGCGGGACTGCGGGAACTGGTGGCGGCGCTCTCTCAGACAGAAGGAAATCATGCCGACGCTTATGGCAATACCAGTCTTCATCATGCTTGTTGGAACGGTCAGAGCGAGGTTGTGAAGGTGCTGTTGGAAAAAGCGGCGGACAGGGTAAACGATTTGAACGACGACGGGGAATCTCCGCTGCTGTTGGCGGCACGCAAATCCAATCTGACGATTGCCGAGATGCTGATTGCCGCAGGCGCGAAACCGGATATTACCAATCTTAATGGGATTTCGCCGCTTCATGTTGCCGCCGGAAATGGTGATTTATTTATGGGAAAGGCGCTTTTAAACGCCGGCGCAGGCATCAATCAAAAGACTTCCGACGGGCAGACGCCTTTGATTTTGGCTGCCCGAAGCAGCAGGAATGATTTTACGGCGATGCTGATTGAGGCGGGCGCGGATGTCAATGCGGTGGATAACGACCAGCATAGCGCGATGTATTATGCGTCGGAGGCGGGATATACCGAGATTGTAGAGCAGTTATTGCTTGCGGGAGCGGAGAATTAGTTTTCAGGAGGGACGGCGCTTTTTGTAAAGGCGCTGTCTTTTTGTTAGGGCATGGGTACGCTCTAACGGGTAGAAGTCCTGAACACGCTTGGGTTTTATATTTCGGAGAATGGCAGACGGATTATGCAACCTAAGGATTTGTATCCTGCCAGTATGGAATGGGTAATCTGTATGAGTTAAAAAGAAGATATTTTGAATGTGGGGGTAAATTGTATGAAAATGCCTAAAATGGTATTGTTTGATTATGGTCAGACACTGATTGCAGAGAAATTTGACGGGCTAAAGGGAACAGAGGCTGTCTTACAGTATGCTACAAGAAATAAGTATCATTTGTCGGCAGAGCAGGTGCAAGCCAAGGCAGATGAGGTTTGGTATATCGGAGACCAGTATGAATGCGATGTAAAAGGCTCCCTAAATGCCGGTCTGCTGCCGATATGGTACATAGGGGCGATTGATTTGCCTTACACAATGAAAGAGAAGCATTCCGTGGATAAAAGTATTTTGACAGTAAAAACTTGGAGTGAATTAAAGCAGTATATGGAGGGATAGCGTATGTTCTGCATGCACCCGCATTTGCAAGCTGTCTTTCGCTTTATTGCCGTCTGTTTGTAAAAAGGAACCTGAATAGGCGTATATGTCAATGCTGTCAGGAGGGATTGGAGGATATTTGATTATGAATAAGGCATGGTCAGCACTGAATAAAACAATGCAATCACAAATCAAAAAGAAAGATACCTATGAAGCGGGGATTGACACGTTATTTGATTTGCGAAATCAGTTAATGGAAACTTTAACATCATTGAAGGAGGAATTAAGCAGAGAAGATTTTGGCGCAATTCCATTTATCAATGCAGACAGTTATCATAGTAAAACGCCTTTGTGTGGTAAATGGGAGGGACATATTTATAGGCATGGTATCGCTTTGAAGATTACGAAAAGGAACTGTTAGGGATTGGTACAGTGCATAAGAGAGGGAAGCATGAAAACGGATAGAAGGTTAATCTATATATTATTGTTGGGTGCAGTGATAATTATGGCTGTGCGTTTTGGCTATTCAAAGGGAAAACATGAGGGAAACGATTGTGAATTAATTAACAAAGACGGACATGCAATTGAAATGAATTGTGCGAAACTGGAGAGATTTACAGAGGAAGACTCCGTAGACATTGCGTATCCTCAGTTCAATGCCGACGACGAAGCTTCGCATAAAATGAATGAACAAATATACCATGCGATGACTGCGGACGGTATCTTGGAGGACGATGGATATGCCGACAGGGCAGAAATCAAATATGAGGTTTCTTATGCAGATGACAGGATAATCAGTATTCATTTTACGGGATATAAGGGAAAAGGGTTCGGCAGTGAAAATTTGGATATGGGCATGAATTTTGACCTGAGCAGTGGAGAACTGCTTTGCTTAGCCGACTTTTTCGGTTTAAAAGAACTGCGGGATTTGTTGGAAAACGCGGCTGAGGAAGGGAAATTATCCGTCATGGGGCTTCCGCTCAATGACAGCGAAAAGGCTGCTTACATAGACAGTTTTTTAGAAGAATTTGCTTCGGACGGCTATATCAACGAAACAGAGAATTTTTATTTGCAGGAAAATAGAATTTGTTTTCTTGCGGAGCCTTATCCATCAATGAAGCAGAAGGTCTGCCTTGCATTGGAGGTGGACGAATTGCCCGCTATACAAAGGTTATGGGAGAATGATGAAACAAGGGCAGCAGGAAATACCGCAGAAGGAAATGAATCCGCATCAGCAGAGGACTTGGGCAGTCAGGCGTCAGTGGAGAAGTCTGATGAGGCGGAAGGCGTCGTATTTGGTGAGACATATTCCCTTAAACGAAGCAAAGGACTTACTTTCTATGTAAATATTCATTATCCACAGCTGAAGAACACCAAAAACGTTGATACGGAGAAAGCAAATGAACTTTTAAAGGATGCCGCGTTTTCTATATGGGGAAAAACTGCGGATGAAACAACGGCATTCCTTGAAGCAGAAATGGAAGATCTTAGCTGTTCCGAATCATTTGAAGCAGATTATGAAATTTTGTGGTTGGATGAGAGTTGTATTAGTGTAATTTATATGCTTACGTTCTATACGAGCGGGGCATCTGCCTACACGCACCATTATATGACAACGGTCGATATCGGTAAGGGGGAGTATATTGAATGGCGCGACTTGCCCAACGTGAAACAGTTGATACAAACGCTGCAGGCGGGAGATTTTGAGGTTTATACAGGGACATACAGTGCGCTTCGGGATGAAGATATCCATAAGACGGAGGAAATGGAACAGTTTATTCAGGCTTTTATAGAGAATCTTGCATTTGAAAAGATTGTATCGGGTTTTAATCGCTTTAGCAGCAAAAATATTGGACTGGATGAAAAAAGTATATATATTTATGTTCCCGATACGCTCTCCTTAGACGGGCATTTTATTTTATGCGTTCCACAAGAATCGGACGTGGTCATGGACGAACAGGCGTCAGCGGAAGGCACCGCGTTTGTTTTTGACCATTGGCTGGATTTTGCGGGGGCGGATTTCTCGGAGGAGTGGGGTATCCCTTATGTGGATGATGAAACATTTCAGGTCATCAAAAAGGCTTATGAACAGGTGGACTTTTTTGGCGAATTTGAATTGGGGAATGAGGCGTTTTATGACGAATATAAGGAAAAATATAAGGAATTATTGGAGAATGACGGTTTGGTATTTGATGAAAAAGCAGGGACAAGCATACCTTTTTCGCAGATAGACGATATAGGTCGTTATATGGAACGAAATGAGACTGTTTATTATTTTTTTGATATTGACGGAGATGATCTGCCCGAACTGAGTGTGCATATATATGGGCAAGGCATTTATGCTTTGGATTACGATACCGAAAAAGATGCATTTTCTGTATGGTATCCTATGGGAAGCTACGCGTATTCGCTAATCGGAACAAGAAAAGTACAGTGGCATGGAAATGGACATTGGCTGGCATTTTATCTGTTGGACGAAAGCGGAGAAGAAGCATGTTATACGTTCTTTTTTGGAATGCAGAAGAGTGCAGAGAGTTATTTGGCTGCTGCGATGATGCCTGAATATTCAGAGAAAGAGAAAAATTTAAAGCTGACGGAGGCGATGAAGTCGCAGGGAATTTATACACGTTCGGGCGGGGAGTGGTATTTTAGGATAACCAAAGAGCAGTATGATGAATTATCCAAGCCTTATTGGGAGGCATATGATAGGGCGGAAGAAAAGAAAAAAGAGGTTACGTATACTTATGAGGAGTTGTTTGGGGAAGGGGAGTAGCTTTTAAGATTACGAAAAGGAACGGTTTGGGCTTGTTGCAGTACTTAAGGGAGTGGAGGTATGAAAACGGATAGAAGACTAATTTATAAATTATTGTTGGGTGCAGTGATAATTATGATAGCGTATTTGGGGTATTCGAATGGAAAGTGTGAAGAAAAGGATTGTGAATCTATTGACAATGACGGGCATGTAATTGAAACAAATTATGCGAAAACGGAGAATGTTACAGAGGAAGACTCCGTGGACATTGCGTATCTTCATTTTCATATCAACGACGAAGCTTTGCGAAAAATGAATGAGCAAATATACCATGCAATGACTGCGGACGGGATCTTGGAGGACGACGGATATGCCGACAGGGCGGAAACCAAATATGATGCTCCTTATGCAGATGACAGGAAGGAATCCGCATCAGCAGAGGACTTGGGCAGTCAGGCGCCAGTGGGGGAGGCTGATGAAGCGGAAGGCGCCGTATTTGGTGAAACGTATTCCCTTGAACGAAGTGAGGGACTTTTTTTTCAGGTAAAGATTGATTTCCCGCAGTTGAAAAATACGATAAACGGAAATACGGAGAAAGCAAATGAACTTTTAAAGGATGCTGCTTTTTCCATACAGGGAAAAACCGCGGATGCTGCGATCGCGTTGCTGGAGGAGGAGATTCAAAATCCTGACTGTTTTGATGCGATTGATGTGGATTATGAAATTTTGCGGCTGGATGAGAACTGCATTAGCGTCGTTTATGAGATTTATTCTTACACAGGCGGAGCGTCTCCCCACACACATCATTATATGACGACAATTGATATTGGTAAGGGGGAGTATATTGAACTGCGCGATTTGACCAGCGTGGAACAGTTGACGGAAACGCTGCGTGCGGGAAATTTTGAGGTCTATACAGGGACATACAGTGAGTTTCGGGACGAAGATGCCCATGAGCGGGAAGTGATTGAAGGTTTTATTGAAGCTTTAAAAGAAAAACTCTCTGAGGAACCAACGGAATCGGGGTTTGACCGTTTTAGCAGTCAGAATATCGGATTGGACGAAAAAAATATATATGTTTCCTTTCCTTATGCTATTTCTTTAGACGGATATTTTATTTTAGGTGTTCCGTTGGAAGCGGTTGGATTTTGAGGAGGGAAGGACTATTGGGAATGGACGCATTATGATGATGTGTTGTATATTTTTTGAAGGGGATTTTGCTTTCAAATTTTATGCAGAGGTTTGTGTTTATCTCCAAATGGATGTAAGATGAAATTACGCAGTTTGGGGATATTATTATGGAAGGAAAAAAGGGGAGATAAACCAATGATAAGATTTAGCGGGAAACATAGTAGAGCATGGTTAGAACTTATGCTGGATTGTATTGTAGGAGAATGCTTAGAACCAAAGGAAATAGGAGAACAATAAGGAGGGATTATAGCATTGATAAAAGCGGCATTTATGCTCCCCCACCCGCCGATTATCGTACCGGAAATCGGCAGGGGCGAGGAGAAAAAAGTACAAAAAACAGTTGAGGCGTACCACGCGGCGGCGCGTCAGATTGCCGACCTGAAACCGGAGACGATTATACTGATGTCCCCGCACCAAATCCTGTATTCGGATTACTTCCATATATCGCCGGGGCAAAGCGCATCGGGGGATTTTGCGCAGTTTCGTGCGCCCCAAGTGCAGATGCAGGTTCGCTATGATACGGAATTTGTGAAGCAGCTTTGCAAACTGGCGGATGCGGCGGACTTTCCGGCAGGAACGCAGGGAGAGCGCAACTGGCGGCTGGACCACGGAACAATGGTGCCGCTATATTTCGTGAATCAGTATTTAAAGGAGTATCGGCTTGTCCGCATCGGCTTATCCGGACTGCCTTTGAAAATGCATTACCAGTTGGGACAGTATATTCAAAAAGTCGACGAACTTTTAAATCGAACAACTGTACTGATTGCGAGCGGGGATTTATCGCATCGGTTAAAGGAAGACGGACCGTACGGATACCAAAAAGAAGGTCCCGAGTACGACAGCCGCATTATGGAAGTGATGGGAACAGCCGATTTTGGCAAGCTGTTTCAGTTTCCGGAAAACCTTTGTGAAAAGGCGGGGGAGTGCGGACACCGTTCTTTTACAATCATGGCAGGTGCGCTTGACAAGCGGAAGGTGGAAGCGGAACCTTTATCCTATGAGGGTGTTTTCGGTGTGGGATATGGGATTTGCAGCTATATCGTATGCGGCAATGATGAAGGGCGCAATTTCAAGGAACAGTTTGAAGCGCAGGAGCGGGCGAAAATTGCAAAGCTAAGAGCGCAGGAGGACACCTACGTGCAGCTTGCAAGAACAACAATTGAAACCTATGTGCGCACAGGAAAAATCATAGCGGTACCGGACAATTTGCCTAAGGAAATGTACAGTCAAAAGGCAGGCGTTTTTGTTTCCATTAAGGAAAACGGCAGTCTGCGCGGATGTATCGGAACGATTTGCGCGGTACGAACCTGTGTTGCGGAGGAAATCATAGAGAATGCGATTAGTGCGGCGTGCAGGGATCCCAGATTCCAGCCAATTAGGCAGGAGGAACTGGACGAGCTTGTGATTAGTGTGGACGTGCTTGGGGACACGGAGGAAATTGATTCGCCTGATAAACTGGACGTCAGCCGGTATGGCGTTATCGTGACAAAGGGGCATAAGCGCGGGCTGCTTCTGCCGAATTTGGACGGTGTTGATACCGTAGAAGATCAGATTGCAATCGCAAAGCGTAAGGCTGGTATTGGTGACAACGAAGAGATTGCACTGGAACGGTTTGAGGTCATCAGGCACTACTAATGCCATATGCGGCGCAGAAAGGGAACGGAGGCGGAGCACATGAAAACAGTCTGTCATACATGTATGCATCATTGCAGTTTGGAGCCCGGACAAAGAGGGCTGTGCAGGGCAAGGAAAAATGAGAACGGAAGAATTTCATTATTTTTCCTGAGTATGAAGAGAGGGAAAACGGCGTACAGATTCCATTTTCGTTTTCCGTTTATAAAGAGAATTTGGCGGAAGAAATCAACAGCTATGCCCGAAGGAAAGGGATTATTTAACATGTTTGAGGAATTAGACCAATATCTTAAATATCTTAGTGAGACAAATCAGTAAATCCACCGACGGATTATTGTATCCATTTTCAACCTTCGAAAATGTACCCGTAGTAATGGAAAATCAAGGCTCTTTCCGCAGTCTTTTGATATTGGAACCTATCAGGGGATTTCTGTATTGAATGATCCGTTCTGACATATAAAACATCTGAATAATTATTTTTCCTATATAAGTACCTCACCAATTTATTTTTAAGCGCAGTCCCATGCAGAGGAAGTATGCCGCAAAGCTAAAGGATATACCGTTCCATAATGGACAGCATTGTGATAAACAGCACGGTGATGACTGCAAAGCCTGCGGTGACAGTGATGATTGCAAGTGCTTTGCGCATTTCGGGGCTGAGTTCGTTTTTGGGCGGCAAGGGTGTCTGTATTGGTTCGGTCTGTTTGCCCGGTTCGTCTTTGTGTCCTAACAGAATGTAGTCGGTGCTGACTTGATAGATTTTTGTCAATTTAATGATATTGTCAATATCGGGATTTCCCTGTCCGCTTTCCCATTTGGAAATGGCTTGGCGGGAAATCCCCAAAAGCTCGGCAAGCTGCTCCTGTGAGTAGCCTGCCTTTTTGCGCAGGTCTTGGAGACGTTCGTTGAGGTTCATATTATCGCGGGGTTCCTTTCTTGCTGTATCAAGTGGTATGTTAAGATTATATCATAACAAAGGAAATTTGTCATTCGTTAATAAAATCAACCTTTCACCGATGCAATCCACTTCTCAAGTGCCTGCAGTAAAAGAAATTGCTGGTGCATAACGGCTTTTGCGGTTTCGGGAATATCAGGGTTGTTTTCTTTTTCTTGCAGTGGGAAAAGCGAAAGAGGGGATTTGCTTTGCGCCGATGATTCTGCTTTTTTGCGGCTGTTTGGATTGGATGGGGTGCTTTTCGCGCAACCTGTGGCGGACTTGTTTGCGGCAGGGGTAACGGGTTTTATGATGTTTTTGGGGCGCAGAAAATTGGGGCAACGCTGATACCAGGGAGGTATTGAGTTGTTTAGCAACTGCGATGTAGGGCGCTTTGTCTTTTTTGCAGATAAAATGATAAACGACGTTTGCCTCGGCATCCGTGATGGGGATGATGATTCGGTCTGCCAGTGCATGACTGCGGGAAATGCAGACGGAGAGGTTTTCCCGCACAATCGGGATGCAGGCAAGTGTGTTGACAGATATGGGGTAAGACAGGATTCCAATTTCGGTGGCGCCTGAAAGGATTTCGTCCACAATCGCGGTCTGCTTGGCGAGTTTTGAGGAAACGGTCTGTTCGGGAAAACGTGCGGATAGCAGCGGCAGCAACGACCAAAGCGGTGCGGGGGCGCAGGATTTTACGGAAATGGTGTGCAGCCTTGCGTGGTATGCCTGCACCTGTTGCACGGCGTTTTGGGCGGAGGTCAGTAAGGTTTGAGCATAATTTACTGCCTGCAGTCCTGTTTCGTTGAGTTCGATTTTGTTTTGGCCGCAGATAAAAAGCGGAACGCCGAATGCTGCTTCAATGCTTTTCATGGTACGGGTGATGGTGGGCTGCGATATGTGTAATTCTTCGGCGGTTTTTGAGAGCGTTCCGAGTTCTGCAAAGGCAATGAGCTGTTCTAATTGTGAGAGGTTTAGCATGGTGGGGGTTCCTTTCTGATTTTGCTATTTCAGCTTTTCTTCCGCCGCCTCTTGGCTGATGCCGTATTTTTCCATGAGGCTCTGCACAATCTGTTCCTCTGCGTGCCCATACTCGCGCAGGGTGCTTATTAAGATTTTTATATTTCTTTCGCGCTCCGTTTCACGCCCTGCCTCCTGTCCCTGCTCATATGCATCGTCCATCTCCGCTTCACGGTCGCGTTTGGCTTTCAGGCGCAGTTCGTATTCGTAGCGCAGGCGGTCGGTCAGGATGATTTCCTTTAATTCTTTGATTGCTTCCATAATACACAACAAAAATATGGATTAGCAATGCGGGATACGAGAAGGCGAAGGCTTCCATTGAAGAGTCCCTGAAAAAGCTGCAGACAGAGTATATTGATTTACTGCTGATTCATCAGCCGTTCGGTGATTATTACGGCAGTTACCGGGCGATGGAGGAGGCTTATAAAGCAGGGAAGGTGCGTGCGCTCGGCATTTCCAATTTTTATCAGGACCGTTATCTTGACCTATATCATTTTTCGGAAATCAAGCCTGCGGTCAATCAGGTGGAAACGCACGTGTTTTGGCAGCAGAAAACGGCGCAGGTGGCGTTGCGGTTTCTGCTGCAAAAGGATGTCGTTCTGATTCCGAAATCCACGCATAAGGAGCGCATGGAGGAGAATTTTAATGTGTTTGATTTTAAGCTTTCCGGGGAGGATTTGAGAAAGCTTGAGCAGTTGGACGGCGGCGAGAGTCTGTTTTTCTCGCATTATGATCCGAAGACAGTGGAGTGGTTTATGAGTCTGGTGTAGGTTGGGTTTAGGATATTTGAGTGGGGAAGCAAACGGATAGGGAGTTTGAAAAGGGACTGCTCAAAATGCACTGCCGCTGTTTTGCGTCTATCGGATAGGAATTGGAATTGTGTCAAATGGAATATGCAAACCAAATTTATTTTCCAAGCATATAATTTATTATGGTATATTCTTACAGAATAGAAAAGTTGAATGAGGTGATTTTATTTGAACAATTACAATGGGAATGGGATGTTTCGTCCGCCGAATCCGTTTGGTATGAGGGCTCCAAACAGAAATTACAACCCTGATTTTCGACATGGAGCAAATGCAGATACACTGAATCAGCTTCAGCAGTCCGGTACTGTGGAACGAAAGGAAGATGAACACGGGGAAATGTGTTCGGAAGAACGAATAGAACCGTCAGGTAATGTGCTTGTTTATGGAGAGCAGGGACCAATGGGACCGAGAGGGGAGCCCGGACCGCCCGGCTGTCCCGGAGAACGCGGGGAAACCGGTCCGCAGGGCGTTACGGGACCGCAGGGTCCGCAGGGAGCGGTCGGACCAATGGGACCCAAAGGTGACCAAGGACCGCGGGGACCGGCAGGACCGGCAGGATATCCGCAAAATAGCATATTTGCAGTGTTTTCGGGTCGCGCTTTGAGTCTGCCGGACAATGGCAGTCTGCCGCTTAAGATAGAGATAGCAGATATAACGCAAAATATCACTCTTTGTGATGATGACTTTATTTCATTGACGGTTGGATATTATGCCATTAGCTTTTTTGGATCCGCGGTTATGAAAAAGCGTGGATCATTAAAAATTATGCCAATCATCAATGACAGCGGGCAAACCGCATATGCGGCATGTGCTAAGGCAGAAAAGCGAAACAAATTGCTGGAACTGTCACGGTATTTTATCATTGAACTGCCGACCAATGCTACACTGCGTTTGGCATGGGATGCATCGGAGGAGATTTCGGACCTTAACATCAATATGAGTATAGAAAAGTTATGCAGGCAATAAATCAAAGAGGAGAGAGGGGAGAGTCGTATGCCGACAATAAGCCTTTGCATGATTGTTAAAAATGAGGAGCGGCATATTGCACGCTGTCTTGACAGTGTGGCAATGCTTGTGGATGAAATTATTATTGTGGATACCGGTTCAACTGACAGAACGGTAGAAATTGTGTCCGCCTATACATCGAACGTATATTCGTATACTTGGAAGGATGATTTTGCGGATGCTAGAAATTATTCTTTTTCCAAGGCGTCCATGGAATATTGTATGTGGATGGATGCCGATGATGTTTTGGAGGAGGATCAAAGGGAACAGTTTTTGCAGTTGAAGCAGTCTTTGTCAACAGAAACGGACATTGTGATGATGAAATATCAAACTTCATTTGATGAAATTGGTAAGCCGTCCTTTTCCTATTTCAGGGAAAGGTGGATAAGAAATTGCACGCGGTATCGGTGGGTAGGTGCAGTCCATGAGGTGATTGCGCCAAACGGGACGGTCGTTTATTCTGATATTGCAATCAGTCATAGAAAAATAGGTGCGGGAGATCCTGACCGAAACCTGAAAATATACCAAAAAATGATTGCGGATGGCGCCTGTTTGGAACCGCGGCAGCAGTATTATTATGGGAGGGAATTATATTACCATAAACAGTATGAAAAGGCTGTTTCTGTGTTTGAACAGTTTTTGCTGTCAGAAGAGGGATGGGTGGAAAATAAAATTGAGGCGTGCTCCCTCTGTGCCAACTGTTATATTCAGATGGGGCAGGAACAGGCTGCGCTCATTACGCTCTTGCGCAGTATGAGTTTTGATCTTCCGAGAGCCGAGTTGTGCTGTGAAATTGGGAAATATTTTTTGGAACATGGCAATTACCATAATGCGGTTTATTGGTACAAGACTGCGCTGAGGCTTCCAAAGAATGAATATTCCGGCGGATTTGTACTGCCTGACTGCTATGATTATGTCCCGTTTTTGCAACTGTGTGTGTGTTATGACAGATTAGGGGACCGTATAAAAGCAAAAGAATATAATGAAAGAGCGGGAAAATGTAAGCCGTATTGTCAGGCGTATCTTTATAATAAACGGTATTTTGACAGCTTGGGTGTCTGATTCGACAAAATGTAACAAAAGGTGAGAATTTACATAATATAGATGTAACTACTGTATCTTTAAGGATGTGTTCTTATGAACCAAAGTAACTTTTATAACTGCTGTCAAAATCAATGTCAGCCCGATTGCTGTGAACGTGGTCCTGCGGGTCCAAAGGGTGACCAAGGTCCTATGGGACCGCAGGGAGTAAAAGGGGATACCGGATGTCCCGGTCCGAAGGGCGACAGGGGCGATCAGGGTCCTATGGGACCGCAGGGCATTCCCGGCGCTCCGGGTGCAAGAGGTCCCAGGGGAAATACGGGTCCGGTAGGTCCTACCGGAAATACTGGACCAAGAGGCTGTGCAGGACCAAGAGGTTATGCGGGTCCGCAGGGGATTCAAGGCATTCAGGGTGTCCGCGGTGACATTGGTCCGAAAGGTGATCCGGGCTGCGAGGGTCCAAAGGGCGATATGGGCCCGGCAGGACCCGCGGGTCCGATAGGTCCGGCAGGTCCGATAGGTCCGAAGGGCGATATGGGTCCGCAGGGACCTAGAGGAATTCCGGGTCCGACAGGACCGACGGGACCAACAGGATCAATGGGTCCCCAAGGTGTGACAGGACCGCAGGGTATCCAGGGTGTAACCGGTCCGGATGGCGCGCAGGGTCCGAAAGGCTGTCCGGGCGACGAGGGACCAATGGGCCCGACAGGAGCGACGGGAGCAACAGGGGCAACAGGAGCAACGGGAGCAGACGGAGCGACAGGAGCAACAGGAGCAGACGGAGCGACGGGAGCAACAGGAGCGACGGGAGCAACAGGAGCGACGGGAGCAACAGGGGCAACAGGTGTTGCAGGCTCAGGAGCGATTATTCCATTTGCTTCAGGGATTCCAATCTCTGTGACGACAATTGCAGGGGGGCTTGTGGGGATTCCGGCCTTCGTTGGATTTGGAAACAGTGCACAGGGGCTTACAGTATTGGGCTCTACGATTGACATCACAAATTCCAGCGGAACCTTGTCTAATTTTGCGTTCCAAGTTCCGCGTGACGGCATCCTTACTTCGTTCAGTGCGTTCTTCAGTACGACAGCAGGACTTTCTTTAGTAGGCTCCTCTGTTACACTGCGAGCGCAGCTTTATCAGTCCACAACGCCCAACAATATATTTACACCGATTGCGGGAACTTTGATTAATATGACGCCGTCACTTTCCGGCATCGTATCCATTGGAACCATGCTAAACGGTGCACTCACGGGACTGAACATTGCAGTAACGGCTCAAACACGGCTAATGCTGGTATTTTCAGCAACGGCAACCGGTCTGTCATTAGTCAATGCAATTGTCGGATATGCAAGCGCAGGTTTAAGTATCAACTAAACACGCAGGATAAAAACGAATATATACAATTCAGGAGGCTCCTCTATTCGGAGCCTTTTGAATTTGCTGATTGATTCACGGTATATGTCAGGAAGATTTCTGTAAAGGGAATTGTTACATTGTAAAAGCGAAATTAAGAAAGTATGCAATGCAAATGCATTGCAAATGCACGGTCACACTGCTATACTAAAGTTGATAAAAGCAGGAAGGTCACATAAAGGGGGAGTACAGGGCATGGTTATTAAAAAATGGAAATACAAAAAATTAACTGCAGCAGTGTTGGCAGTCAGTCTGCTTGGCGGCTGCGGCGCGCCGGCGCAGCCAAACGGAAACGAGGGTTCAACGGCGGAAACGCAGCAGAAAACAGAGCAGCCTTCAGCAACGCAGACGCAGGAGGGGCAGGACATGTCGTCTGCGACGGACATGTCGTCTGCGACGGACATGTCGTCTGTGGATACTGAGGTGACGCTTGATTTGTATATGGGTCGGCGTCCGATGCTGGTTGGCAGTCTGCCGCAGAACGTGTCGGAGAATGTCACGCCGCAGGTGCCGCAGTATAGCGTAGAGGCGGATTTGGGCAATGTCGTAAACTTAAAGCAGTTTTATTTTAGCGAGGATGATCCGCAGCTTGTGGAAAAGCTGGCGAAGAACGGCTTTGTTGTGGCGGGGAACGCGGGAAATGAGTTTTTTGAAGTTTACGAGATAAATCGCTATGAACTGATACCGAATTTTGTAACGGTGGATTCGCTGATGCATACATACCATCTGTATTTCAGCCATCTGCTGAAAAATATTGAGCGGGATTACCTGTTTGACAGTCTTGTAAAGCTGAGCGATAAAATGCTGGAAAACAGTCTTGCGCAGTACGAAACATTAAAGGGAAGTGAGTGGGAGAGCGCGGCAAGGCGCAATGTCGCTTTTTTCACAATCGGTAAGAAGCTGTTGGATGAGAACGCGCAGGTCGATCCCGACGTAGCGCAGATGGTGCAGAGCGAACTGGACAAAATTGAGCGCGCGGAGGGTGTCGCCATATCGGACATTCGGGAGGACGAGGAGGATTATTCGCAGTATGTGCCGCGCGGCTATTATGAGGGCGACGAGAAGCTTGAGCGTTATTTCAAGGCGATGATGTGGTACGGCAGAATCCATTTTCAGCAGAAAGAGGAGGAGCTTGACAGAAGTGCATTGCTGATAACGAAGGCGCTTGCGGACGACGGGGAAGCGGTCAGCCTTTGGGGGGCGATTTACAGTGTAACGTCGTTTTTTGCGGGGGCAAGCGATGATTCGGGTGTATGTGAATATGCGCCGCTTGTCAGTGAAGTGTATGGGGACAATATTGGCACGGCGGACTTGATTGGAACGCAGGACGCTTTTGCAAAGTTTCACGAAAAGACGGCAAAGTTGGAACCGCCCAGGATTAATTCGATTCCGATTTATGAATGGGAGGAAAGTAATGTCATTCCCGGGTTTCGGTTTATGGGGCAGAGGTTTACGATTGACGCAGAGATTATGCAAAATCTGATATACAGGAATGTGGGCAGAAACAGTGC
Source organism: uncultured Lachnospiraceae bacterium (assembly GCA_910578795.1). Lineage (GTDB taxonomy): Bacteria > Bacillota > Clostridia > Lachnospirales > Lachnospiraceae > COE1. The sequence continues at coordinate 26,178 of CAJTSD010000007.1, read as the reverse complement.
GGACGAAAAGCGGATGCTTCCCGATGTGCTTGATGTGCCTGCGGCGCTTGGCAGCGATATGGCGTTTTCGATTTTAAAGGAGAGTGGCGTGGAGGATTATGAGGGTTATTCGGAAAATATGGAAAAGCTTCGAGCGGGCTTGTCTGCGGACAACGACGCGCTATGGTCGGCAAGTCTGTACGCGGGCTGGCTGCATACGCTGCGTCCCTTGCTTGTGCCAAAGGGGGAAGGCTATCCGGTGTTTATGCAAAATGACGAGTGGACAAAGAAGGCTTTGGAGTGTTTTGCGGGCAGTTATGCAGAGCTGAAGCATGACACGATTCTCTACTCGAAGCAGGTGATTGCCGAGATGGGCGGCGGATACGACGACGAGCCGGACGACAGGGGTTATGTGGAGCCGGAGCCGCTTGTTTATGCGCGGTTTGGCAGTCTTGCAGATATGACGGCGCAGGGCTTGAAAAAATACGGAATGCTTTCGTCAAAACAGGAGGAAGATCTGTTCCGGCTGTCGCAGATGGCGCAGCAGATGGTTACGATTTCCAACAAGGAACTGCAAAACGAACTGCTGACGGACGAGGAGTATGAGTTTATCAGAAGCTATGGCGGTAATATCGAGCATTTTTGGTATGAGGCAGTGAAAGAGAACAGCGACGAGGAATATATTGCCACGAAAGAGTGTCCTGCGGCGATTATTGCGGATATAGCGACAGATCCCGAGGGAGCGGTTCTTGAGGTAGGAACAGGCGATCCGTCCAACATTTTTGTGGTCATTGAGGTGGACGGTAAGGTTAAGCTTGCAAAGGGGAGCGTTTATTCGTTCTATCAGTTTGCGTGGCCGCTGGATGACCGTTTGACGGATTCAAAGTGGCGACAGATGTTGGGGATTCATGAGAATGCGGAAGGAAATTATGAGAAAGATGCTTCGATAGAGAAGCCCGGTTGGACGGCAAGTTATCGTTATCAGTATCAATGGGAATAAAGCGTTGAAAAAATGGTCGAAGAAGCTTATTGTTAAAATAATATCAGGTATAATTATGGTGTCAGGCGTCGCTGCACTTCTGCTTTTTTTGCGGAATGGCGGCGCCTTTTTGCCGCGTTGGATTTTGTGGGAGGAAACGGCAGGATACGACACTTCGGGGGAGTACCAGTTTTCCCTGTTAAAAAAATCCGTAACGGTTACGCATGCGGACAGTGTGATTTGGCGGTCGCCTTTAGATGTGAAGGTTCAGAAGGCGTTGTTTTGTGATGCCGACAATGACGGGCAGGACGAACTGGCGCTGCTTTGCTGGAAACGGGGGCGGTATGGGAAGAGCAAGCCCGTCTGGGTGGAGCAGGACGAGCGGGGGTGGTCGCAGCATTTGTTTGTCTATGAATGCGCGCCTGATTTGGTGAAGCCGAAGTGGATGTCTTCTTATCTTGGGATGGAGGTTTCGGATATTGTGTCCAACGGGAAAGGTGCGCCGTACAACCGTCTTTGGCTGACGGATTTGGAGGGCGCAGTCAGTAGCTGGGTTTGGGACTCATGGGGCTTCACAAAGGAAAAGGGCAGCATTTCGTTCGTCGCGTTCGGAGATCTTTTGGCACATGAGCCGATTTACCGGTATGGGCTGCAAAATGGCGGGGATTTTGATTTTCTGTTTGAAAATATGACAGATGTGATTGCCGACAGTGATGTTTGCATAATTAATCAGGAAACGCCGCTTGTGGGTGAACTGTCAATGGTGAGTGATTACCCACGGTTTGGAACGCCTGTTCAGGTGGGTGAGGCGATTGCGGATGCGGGCTTTGACGTGGTGACGTGTGCAACGAACCATGCGCTTGACAGAGGCGCGGACGGGGTGGATTTTACCAAACAGTTTTTTGACGACAGCGGGGTTGTCTGTCTTGGAATACAGTCGCGTTTGGAAGCAGAATATGAGCCGTATCAATTGCTTGTGCGAAATGGCGTGCAGTTTGCATTGTTAAATTATACGTATGGGACGAACGGGATTGCGGTGCCGGGGGATTGTCCGTATATGGTGCATTTGCTGGAAAATGAGGCGCAAATCCGTGAGGATATTGTTCAGGCAAAGGAAAAGGCAGATTTTGTGATTGTGTTTGCGCATTGGGGTACGGAATATTCGCAGGAACCGGATGAGTTTCAGAAAAAATGGGCGCAGTTGTTTTTGGAGTGCGGCGTGGATGTGGTGATTGGAACGCATCCTCACTGCTTACAACCGTATGAGGTTTTGACGGATGCGGGCGGTCATGAGATGCTGATTTATTATTCGATTGGCAATTATATCAGCGCGCAGCCCAAACAGTCGTGTGTTAAGGGCGGAATGGCGGAATTTGCGGTGTCGCTTACTACCGAAGGATACCAAATCACAGAACCTGATTTAAAACCATTGTCTATTACTTGGGAAGATGGGAAGTATAGGGTGGATTTATAATGTTTATCAATATGGCTCGGATAACGGTGCAGTGTGAAACCTGTCCGGCTCCGAGTATTTTGTTGCAGAGGTATTGCCAATAACTTGATTTTAGACTGATATCATTGGATTTGGCAGATAAAGTGTGCGGTTATTTTAAGGAACTGATTGCCGGTACGGGTGCGGTCCGCAGGACATTGCAGAAATATGTATCATAGTGGGATAAAGCTGTGATATAGTGAATGTATACTTTTTTAAACCGACAGAAATGAGAGGACATAGGAATATGGAGCGAAAAGAAGTTCTTTTGATGACATTTATGGGACAGAGCAATATGGCGGGGCGCGGTAATGCTGCAAAGGCGCCTGCGCTTGTGACGGGGACAGGCTATGAATACCGCGCAATCACTGCACCGGACTGTTTATCGCCGCTTTGTGAGCCGTTTGGGGAAAAGGAGGACAATGCGCATGGCGTGACGGAGCCGGGAATGAAAACGGGTTCCATGGTGACGGCGTTTGTGAATGCCTGCTATGCTGAAACGAATATTCCGATTGCCGGTGTATCCTGTGCAAAGGGCGGCTCTTCGATTGCCGAGTGGCTGCCGGGTACGCCTTATTACAAGGACGCGGTTGAGCGCACAATGCGCTGCGAACAGTGGCTGGTTCATCACGGGTATACGATTCGGTATGGGGGAATGGTCTGGTGTCAGGGGTGTACGGACGGTGATTTACATACGCCTGCGGATATTTATAAGGAATGTACGGCGAATGTTATCAAATCCTATTGTGAGGAATGCGGGATTGACAATTGCTTTCTCATTCAAATCGGAAACCATCGGGACGATAAGCAGTTGTATGTGCCGATTCAGAAGGCGCAGATTGATTTGGTGAACGAAAACGAGGGCATTATTCTAGTCAGCGACAGCTTAAAGACATTTGCCGAACGCGGGCTGATGAAGGACGAATTTCATTATACGCAGGAAGGGTATAATTTGGTTGGCGGGGAAGCAGGCAAAAATACCGGAGAATTTATAAAGGCGTATTTGGAGAGGGATATGTGAAAGCATATCCTTTTTCTTTACAAGTGCATGTATTATCGGATATACTAAAATTACTCAGAGGAATTTGAATGGAACGGGAGGATTTGTATGGAACACAAGCCATTGCCTGTAGGAGTAGACAATTTTGAACATTTATTGACAAGGGGATATTATTTTATTGACAAGACGGACTGGTGGCAGGACTGCTCTCAGGCATGAAGGGCTACCGCACAAAGTCCAACCGCGAGGCGGGAACGGGCAGGTGCGATTTGTTTGTAAAGCCCGTATCACGCCGAAAAGAGGCGTTTATTGTAGAATTTAAAAAGACAAAAAAATCAAGGAGCTGGAAGCAAAAGCACAGGAGGCATTGCAGCAGATTGATGACAGAAAATTTGCCTTGGAGCTTGCGGACGACGGTTATGACATTTACAGCAGTTACGGAATTTCATTTTGCGGTAGGGACTGCTGCGTGATGGTTTGGGATGGAACAGTGTCGTGCCAGTAACAGACAGCGGAATATGGAAGAACCTGAATACCGCGGTGAAAGTGCGATTGGAAATATGGTCTATTGATTGTGGAAAGATGTAGTAGAGAGAAGGAGAATATTATGAAAAATAAAAAAAGAATCACAACCGTTTTAAGTACCGTTTTACTTTGTGGTTTGATGTTAAGTAGCTGCGGTGACAGGCAAGCTGTTCCGCAAGCCCCGCAGGCACAAGGCGATATACCGCAAACAGCGGCAGATGTGCAGGAGGCGGACGGCGCGGACGGTATTTTGCAGTCATTTACGGCGAACACGCTGGACGGCGGGACGTATACGCAGGAGGATTTTTCAGGAGCAGATGTTACGATTATCAATTTTTGGGCGACCTTTTGTGGTCCTTGTCTTGCGGAAATGCCGGATATTGCCGCGTTTGAGAAAGACCTGCCGGACAATGTGCAGATGATTACGGTCTGTCTTGACGGTGCGGGGAATACGGACGGGGTGAAACGGATTTTGGACGACGCCGGCTATGAGGGGACGACGCTTTTGGACGGGGATGGTGATTTTGAGAGCGTGTGCGGGGAAATTTTATATATTCCGACGACCATTCTCGTGGACCAAAATGGGGCGATGCTGGGCGACGCGATTATCGGCGGGCAGCAGGATTTGGAGGAAACATATAAGGCGGCAGTCAATGACGCTTTGCTGTCGATGGGAAAGGCGGAGATTGGCGATGAACAATAGGAAACAGTCGGTTGTTTCGGCGGGGATTTTAGTTCTTTCCGTTCTGATGATTGGAATCGGTATTGCAAAGAAAGAGCATTTGGAAGTGATGCAGAAGGCGGTGATGGTATGTTTGGAATGCATCGGCATCGGGTAGGGCGGCTGTCTTTTCAGCGGATTTGCCAGTTGGCGTCTGCCGTTTTGATTAACGGCTATGTGGTCGGTTTTCAAAAGGGGAAAATTTATACCGGAAAGAGTAAGGCATTTTGTGTTCCCGTGCTGAACTGCTATTCGTGTCCGGGGGCGCTGGGGGCGTGTCCGATTGGCTCTCTGCAGACGGTGCTTGGAGGAATGGGACACCGCGTTCCGTTTTATGTGTTGGGAATGCTGATGCTCGTCGGAATTTTGATTGGGCGTGCGGCGTGCGGTCTTTTGTGTCCGTTTGGACTGGTGCAGGATTTGCTGCATAAAATTCCTGCGCCGAAAATTAAGGTGCCCTTGAAAATCGACAAGCCTGCGCGGTATCTGAAATATTTAATTTTGCTTGTGACGGTGATTTTGCTGCCGCTTTTTGCGGCGGATCAGACGGGGATTGCCCCGCCGTATTTTTGTAAATATATTTGTCCTGCGGGTACGCTTGAGGGTGGTATTCCGCTTTTGCTGACGAATGAAAGCCTGCGCGCGTCGGCGGGGGCGTTGTTTTCTTGGAAATTGTTGGTGCTGGCAGTGATTGTACTTGTGTCTGTCTGTATCCACCGCCCGTTTTGCCGTTATCTTTGTCCGTTGGGGGCGTTTTATGCGTTGTTTCAGCAGTTTAGCTTTTATCAGCTTCATTTGAATACGGATAAGTGCATTGCCTGCAAAAAATGTGAGCATTCCTGTCCGATGGCGGTGGAAGTGACAAAAAATATTAACAGTCCTGAGTGTATCCGCTGCGGCAAGTGCAAGGCGGTCTGCCCGACGGGGGCAATTTCTTCAAAGAGAGTGAGGAGTAAGAAATGAAACATATACAAAAGCTTGCGGGGCTTACCTTTTTTTTAATTGCTGTTTTTATGGTGATTGCACTGATACGGTACCAAACAGACGATGAGGTGTCGCTGCTGCCGGAACGGCTGCAATATGATTTTGACGAGGAATGGCATACCGGTTCTTTGGACGCGGAGACAGGAGAGGAAATCGTCCTGCCGTATATCCAAAAACATCACGCTGCGGAAACGATTGTGTTTCATAACATATTGTCGGAGGATTTTTCGGGCATGACAATGCGTTTTTATACGGAGAATGCGGCTGTGCGTATTGTCTTGGACGGAGAGGAGATTTACCAAAAGGAAGATGAGAATAGCAGTTTGGATACGGAGCATGCTGTGGATATTCCAAAGACGTTTTCAAACGGGGAGCTGCAGATTGAGCTGACGGTTTTGAATCAGGAAAAGGAGATGGCGCTTGGACAGGTTGTCCTTGAAGCGCATGATGTGGTTATATTCGGATTAAGCGGGAGCAATCTTGTCGATATTGCGTGTTGTCTGCTGATTATGATTGCGGCGGTTGTGATGCTGGTGCTCGCGTTAATCCGGTGGCATACTGAACAGCCGGAACGGGGTGAGCTGTTTTTGGGACTGTTCGGACTGGTGGCAGGTGTTTATTGTTTTATCGGCACGAATACGCTGCGCATTTTTTTCTATAGCACAGGGGGGGCGTATATGGTGCAGGATTATATTATCCTGATGCTCCCGCTGTTGTTGGCGTTTTATTTTGAGCGCAATCTGCGGACGCTTTATCCGCGTCGCTTTGCCGTGCTGCTTGTCGGTGTGATTCTGAACGCGGGCATACAGATTTTTTTGCATTGTACGGGTCTGTGGCGGTTGGAGCGTATGGCGGAGATATCGACGGTTTTGATGTGCGTAGTCTGTGCGGTGGGGATTTTCAGCCTGATACAGTATGAGAGCAAGTGCCGGAAAAATCAGACGCTGCTGTCGGTCATGTCACTTGCCGCGCTGCTGGCAGGAGAGATTACAAAGCTGATTTTATATGCATTTTTGCTGTATTCGTACGGCAATATGGCAGGAATGTACGGAATGACCGTGTTTGGCGTGGCGATGGCGGTAATGCATATTTTGCGCGTTTCCAAGGAGTACCGGGAAGATGCGGAGGAACGGATTAAGACGGCGGAGCGACAAAGCATTCTGCTTGTACAGGCGAAAAAGAATGCCGATATGGCAAGACGTGAGGCGTTGGTTGCAAACGACGCTAAGGGAAAATTTTTGGCGCATATGTCCCACGAAATCCGCACACCGATTAATGCGGTGCTTGGTATGGATGAGATGATTTTGCGCGAGACGAAGGAAGCGAATATTAAGGAATACGCGATGGATATTCATTCGGCAGGGCAGATGCTGCTGTCGCTGATTAATGATATTTTGGATTTCTCTAAGATTGAGTCGGGGAAAATGGAGATTGTGCCGGTTTTGTATGATTTCAGCAGTTTTATTCACGATTTGGTGAATATGACGGCGCAGCGTGCGGCGGACAAAAATCTTTGTTTTATGGTGGAGATTGACCATACCATTCCTTCCCGTCTGTATGGAGATGACGTACGCATCCGTCAGGTGTTGACCAATATTTTGACCAATGCGGTCAAATATACGCACGAAGGAACGGTGTGGCTGCGGGTGAAAAGCCGCCGCACGGGAGAGACGGTGCATCTTTGGTTTGAAGTTGAGGATACAGGAATTGGTATCAAAAAGGAGGATTTGCCGAAGCTGTCTGCGGAGTTTGAGCGGATTGAGGAGGACAGGAACCGCAATATCGAGGGTAGCGGGCTTGGTATGAATATTACCATTCAGCTTTTGGCGCTTTTGGGCAGCAGGCTGCAGGTGGAAAGTGAATATGGAAAGGGCTCTAAGTTTTCGTTTGAATTGGAGCAGAAAATTGTTGATGAAACGCCGATTGGGGACTTTGAGACGAAGGTGCGGCAGGCGGCGGATACATACAGCTATGACACAAGCATTTACGCGCCCAACGCGGAGGTTTTGGTGGTGGACGACAATGCCGTCAACCGCAAGGTGCTGCGCAGTCTGCTGAAGGAAACGCAGATTCAGGTGACGGACGCGGACGGGGGTGCACAGTGTCTTAGACTGGTTTCGGAGCGGCATTTTGATTTGATTTTTTTGGATCACATGATGCCGGAGATGGACGGCGTGGAAACACTGCACCATATCAAAGCCATGCCGGATTCGCCTTGTAAGGACACGCCGATTATTGTGCTGACAGCGAACGCAGTGTCGGGAGCGAAGGAGAAATATTTGTCGGCAGGGTTTGACGACTTTTTATCTAAGCCGATTGTGCCGGAAAAGCTGGAGGCGATGCTGCAAATATATTTGCCGAAGGAACTGCTTTTGACTGCTCCGGTCAGGACGGAGGACGCGCTGCCAGAGCAAAAAACGGATAATGCGCGGGATATGGTTTTGTCAGAGCTGCCGTTGGTGGAGGGCTTGGACTGGGATTATGCGTGGCTGCATTTGCCGGACAAGGCGCTTTTGGAAGATACGGTGAAGGAATTTTATGCGCAGCTTGATACGGCGGCGCAGCGCCTAGAGCAGGCGTATCTGCATCTTTCGGACGAGGGTCAGCTGGAGCAGTACCGTATTCAGGTGCACGCGATGAAGAGTCTTGCGGGGACGGTTGGCATTGTGACGCTTTTTGGGATGGCAAGGGTCTTGGAATATGCGGCAAGGGACGGGAAAACAGAGGCGATTTTGGCGATGACGCCGGTCTTTTTGGAGGAGTGGCGCGCTTATCGGCAAAGGCTGCAAGGTGTTTTCGGGATTGGAGCCGAGACAGAGGAGGAAGTAAGTGATTATTCAGTAATTCGTGCGCTTGTGGAGATGGTGCGCGTGAGTATGCAGGAAATGGAGTTTGACGCGGCGGACGAGGCGGCGGCAAAGCTGCGCGGGTATGCGTATCCTGAACAAATCGGTGCGGATATTCAGGCGCTTTTGGAGGCGGTGACGAACCTTGACGTGGAGGAAGTGCAGCGCGTTGCCGAGCAGCTTGCGGGGGAGATGGCGGGAATCGAATGATTAGACAAGATTTTGGCGGGCACTAAGACAATGGTGGTGCGTGGGGCAGCAGGAAGGAAAATTCCCCACAGCAGGGTTTTTGAGTGTGAGCGTCTTTATTTTATGGAAAAAGGAAGCGCGCAGGTGACAGCGACCGCGATTGTAAAGAACGTGCAAAATTTTGTGAAACTGCCTGATGCGGAAATCGCAAAAACGCTTGCGGATAATCAGGACAAATTAAATTTATTGGATAAGCAAAAAGCACGGTGGCATAAGAAGTGTTTATGCTTAGTGGAATTTGAAAACGTCACGGAACTGTCCCCGCTTGCGTTTGAGCATCAGGGAAATATGGACGATTGGCTTATTTGGGAAAAAATTGAGGACGTTATTGCAGGAACAAGTATTCCGTACAATTACAATCATTCTAAATTTTAATTTTATCGGGTTTATTCAGATAGTCATGGAACGGCAGCCTTTGTGTTGCCGTTTTATATATTTATAAATCATACTATTTTGCACAGGAAGGAAATGATTTGGATTACCATGGAATGTTAAAGAACAGACTGACAAAATGCAAAACGAAAATGTAATAAGAGAGTTGAAAGAACATAGAAATTTAATAGAAATATCCGCGCAGTTATGATATAATGAGCGCAAGAGAGCAAAGCGAACTCGTTCATTTTGCGAACGGCGAAAGTCGGTCATAAATCGCAGATTTATGACATGATAGTAAAGATATAGAAATTGAGAAATGTGTCGGGTATGATGGCAAACATATATTCTATTTCCCGGAAAAAGTTCGTTTTATAAATGATAATTTAAAATTCTTAATTATAAATCAACGGAGGACACAATGAAAAAGATACTGTTAATCGGAAAATTTAATACGGTGGTGAATGATACAAACCAGTTTTTGTCCCAATATTTCCATGTACAGATTTGCTCGGAAAATGCGGGCGTTTTGGAGGGCATGTTAAAAATCGTCAATCCTGACTTGGTGGTAATCAGCCTGATTGGCGCATACGATATTGACACGTCGATTTTTTTCCTGTTAAGCGACCAGTACGCGCACGTTCCGGTGCTGACAATCGGCACGAAGGAGGAGAGCAGCAGGTTCTTTAAGTATTACGAGGGAGAGCAGTTTGAAAACTTAATCCGTCCGGTGGAAAATACCGTGATTATGGAAGCGGTGTGCAGGCGGCTTGGCGTGGATAAGGCAAATGTCGAGCAAGAGGCGAAGACGCAACAGGAGGAAACAAGCGGGAAAAAGCGGATTTTGGTGGTGGACGACAACGGTACGGCGCTGCGCACGATTAAGGCAATGCTGGAGGATACATACGAGGTTGCGATTGCGATTTCGGGGGCGCAGGCGATGACGTCGATTGGCAAAAAACGTCCGGACTTGATTCTGCTTGACTATGAAATGCCCGTGTGCGACGGCAGAATGACGCTTGAGATGATCCGCGCGGACGAGGATTTGACAAATATTCCCGTTGTTTTTCTGACGGCGATTAACGACAGGGCAAATATCGAGGCGGTATTGCAGTTAAAGCCTGCGGGGTATTTTCTAAAGCCGCCCGTAAAAGAGCGTCTGCTTGCGGAGCTTGCAAAGATTTTGGACGCGTAACGGCATTTTGCGGCGGGGAGGGTACGTGTGAAACGGATTTTGATTGTGGAGGACGACTGTCTTTTAAACAAAACGCTTGCGTTTAACTTAAGCGCTGAAGGCTATGAGGTGGATTCGGCGCTCAATGCCAGGGCGGCTGCAAAGCTGCTTGCGGGTGCGCCGTATGATTTGGTGCTGTTAGACATTAACCTGCCTGACGGAAACGGCTATGATTTGTGCCAGCAGATTAAACCTGAAAATCCGGATACGATGGTGATTTTTGTGACGGCAAACGATGAGGAGCGCGACCAGCTCAAGGGTTATGCGGCGGGGGCGGTGGATTACATTACGAAGCCGTTTTCCGTTGAGGCGCTGCGGCGCAAAATTGACGCGATGTTTGCCATGCTTGCGCGTCATAGACCGGCGGGCGAGATTTATGACGATGGGAGGCTGTTTCTTGACTTTTCGCAGCAGAATGCCGCACTGTGCGGGCAGCCGCTCGCGTTTTCCGCAATGGAATACAAAATGCTGCACCTGTTTTGCGAGAATGCGGGGGTGGTGCTCACACGGCAGCGGCTTTTGGAGCGGCTGTGGGACGTGGACGAAAAGTATGTGGAGGAGCATACGCTCACGACGTTTGTCAGCCGTCTGCGCGGCAAGCTTGAGGCAGGCGGAGCGCTTTATATTAAGACGGTTTACGGAATGGGGTATCAATGGATAGGAGGCAGGATAAAATGAGGCTAAGGCAGGTATCCGTGAAAAATTTGTGTCTGTTTGTGGCACTGGGAGCGATGCTGTCCATGTTGGGAGTGACCGTTCTTTTTTTTGCGCGGACGGGGAGTGAACAGGTGCTTTATGCAGGGGCGGCGCTTATGGCGTGCGCTCTTTTTTGGCTGTTTTTGCTGACGGCGGCGTTTGGGAAACGGCTGTCGGTTTTTGCGGACGGGTTGTGTGAAACGCTTGATAACATGATAAACGGTCGTGCGGATTTACAGGAGAGCTTTGATAAAGAACTCCTTTTTGACCGTATCAGTCATCGGCTATTCCGGTTGTATGATATTCTTTTGGAGGCGGAACATAAGGTGGACAGCGAACGGCGGGAGCTTCAGGCATTGGTGTCGGATATTTCGCATCAGGTGAAGACGCCCGTGAGCAATCTGAAAATGGTGTCGGACACGCTGCTGTCAAAGGAGGTTGCGCCGAGGGAACGGCAGGCGTTTTTGCAGGGGATACAGGGTCAGGCGCAGAAGCTGGATTTTCTTGTACAGGCGTTGGTGAAGACGTCGCGCCTGGAAACGGGCATGGTGCGGCTCAAAAAACAGGAAGGGAGGCTGTTTGATACATTGGCGCAGGCGGTGGGCGGTATTGTCTATGCGGCGGAGCAAAAGGGGCTTAAAGTATCGGTGGACTGCCCGCAGGAATTAAGGCTATATCATGATGCGCGGTGGACGGCGGAGGCGCTTTTTAATCTGTTGGACAATGCGGTGAAGTATACGCCTGCGGGCGGCAGGATTTGCGTGTCGGTAAAGGACTGGGAACTGTATGTCAGGGTGGACGTGAGCGACACGGGAAAGGGGATTGCGGAGAGCCGTCAGGCGGCGGTTTTTGGGCGGTTTTACCGTGAGGAAGAGGTGCATGACGTGCAGGGGGTCGGCATCGGGCTTTACCTTGCGCGGGAGATTGTGACAAGGCAGGGCGGGTATATGAAGCTGACTTCCGCCGTTGGGGAAGGCTCGACGTTTTCTGTTTTTTTGCCGTTTCGTTAGAAAGTGTGATAAGCGGGCACTGCTAAGTCATTGCAAACGGATTGACTTAGCAGTGCTTGTTTGCTATTCTTATAGCAGAAATGGAGTTGGTACAGGAGGCGGCGTAGATGGCAAGTACGATTCAAATACGGACATTAACAAAGTACGGCATATCTTGCGGGAGGTGTGGAGCATGAACAGGAAGCCTGTTGTAAATATAGGAGAGCAGCGGTTTTATAAGCTGATTGAGGAAGAGCGGTTTTATATTGATAAGACGGATTTTATCAGGGAGTGGTGGGAGAACGGTTCTACGGTGACGCTGATCACACGTCCGCGCCGTTTTGGCAAGACCTTGAATATGAGTATGCTTGAGTGCTTTTTTTCCAAAAAATATGAGGGCAGGACTGATTTGTTTGAAGGGCTTTCGATTTTCGGGCAGGATTCGGATCGGGAAAAGTACAGGAGCCTGCAGGGGAAATTTCCAGTGATATTTCTGACGTTTGCAAATATCAAGGCGGCGAAATACAATGAAATGGAAAAGATGATAACGGAAGTGATAGCCAGTTTATATGAAAGCAACAGGTATTTGTTGGAAAAAGACTGTCTGAGTGAAAATGAGAAAGCATACTATGAAAGCATAAAAATCGGAATGTCAAGTGACATAGCCGTGGGGGCGGTTCATCAAATGGCGTGCTTTATGCAGCGGTATTATCAGGAGAATGTAATCATACTCCTTGACGAGTACGATACGCCGATGCAGGACGCGTGGCTCTCAGGATACTGGAATGAGGCTGTGCGTTTTTTCAGCAGCTTTTTCAATGCCACTTTTAAGACAAATCCTTACCTTGAGCGCGGCATGATTACAGGAATCACACGGATTGCCAAAGAAAGTAATGTTTCGGCTTATGCCGAAACATCGGAAAAACGCCTACAGCGTTTTTCGCAGGCATCTCCAAAAGGAGATGCCTTGTTTACAGGAATGAATAACCTCAAAGTAGTAACCACAACCTCCGACAGGTATGCAACGGCATTTGGCTTTACGGAGCAGGAGGTTTTTGACGCGCTTGATGACATGGGTTATGGCAGTGAAAAGGAGGAAGTCAAAAAATGGTATGACGGTTTTACATTTGGCGACTGCACGGATATTTATAACCCGTGGTCCATTGTTTCCTTTATTGAGAATAACGGAAAATACGAAAACTACTGGGCGGACACAAGTTCGAACGGGCTTGTGAATTCCCTGATGCAGACAGGCGTTTCGGGCATCAAGCAGACGATGGAGGAACTGCTGCAGGGAAAGAGTTTTCAGGCAGAACTTGACGAACGGATTGTCTTTGACCAGCTTGACGGCAGTGTCAATGCAGTGTGGAGTCTGCTGTTGGCGACAGGATACTTAAAGGTACTGGATTTGAAATATGTAGATAAGCGCAAACGGAAGGTATACACACTGGCACTCACAAACATGGAGGCGGAAAGCATCTTTGAAAATATGGTAAAAGGGTGGTTTGGCGGCAGCACGGAAACGTACTATAATGAGTTTATCAAGGCACTCCTCAATGACAATGTCCGCAAAATGAACACCTTTATGAATAAAGTGGCGCTGAACACCTTCAGTTCCTTTGACGGCGGCAATAAGCCGTCAGAGCAGACCGAACCGGAGCGGTTTTACCATGGATTTGTACTGGGAATGGTTGTGAATATGGAGGATACGTATCTTGTGCGTTCCAACCGCGAAAGCAGATACGGGCGTTATGATGTCATGTTAGAACCGATTGACAAAAGCGGTAAGGCGTTTATTTTCGAATTTAAGGTACTGGATCCGGACGAGGACGAGATGACACTTGAGGATACTTTGGCGGCGGCGCACCGTCAGATAAAAGAGAAGCAATATGAGGCAGAACTTGTGTCGCGCGGATTCGCATTGGAAAAAATACGCAAATATGGATTCGCGTTTCGGGGGAAAGAGTGTCTGATTGGGTAATCAGGGAAGTTTATTTTTTATAACTTCGGACATTTCCGTAACATTTGTATTTTATAGTGTCCTTATAAAAGCCATTTCATCTATGGCGATATTACAACATGGAAAGGAGCATAAAATACATGAGTGTTTTGGAAACGGTTGATTTAAGGAAGTATTATGGTACAGAGCCGAATGTGACGCGCGCCCTTGACGGCGTGAGTCTTCGCGTGGATAAGGGGGAGTTTGTGGCAGTGGTCGGAACGTCGGGGAGCGGCAAATCGACGCTGCTGCACATGATGGGCGGACTGGATACGCCGACGTCTGGCAGCGTGCTTGTGCGGGGCGAGGAGCTTGCCAAAAAGAACGAGGAGGAGCTCACGATTTTTCGGCGGCGCAACATCGGGTTTGTGTTTCAGAATTATAATTTGGTGCCGATTTTAAATGTATATGAAAACATTGTCCTGCCCGTGGAGCTGGACGGCAACAGCGCGGACAAGGCGTTGATGGACGAGATTGTGCAGATGCTTTCGCTGGAGGACAAGCTGAAAAATATGCCGAATAATCTGTCGGGCGGGCAGCAGCAGCGTGTTGCGATTGCGCGCGCTTTGATGACAAAGCCTGCGATTGTGCTTGCCGACGAGCCGACGGGCAACCTTGACAGTCAGACGAGCGCGGACGTGTTGGGACTGCTCAAGCGCACGAGCGCGGCGTTTGACCAGACGATTGTCATGATTACGCACAATGATGAGATTGCGCAGCTTGCCGACCGCATTGTGCGGATTGAGGACGGTAAAATCGTGACAAAGGGAGGTGCAAAACGATGACGCTTCCTTTTGTAAACGATACGGGAAAAATTGAAAAGACGCTGGCAAAACGCAGTCTTGCCGCAGACCGCCGCCGCAACGCGGTCTCCATGCTTACAATTGGCTTGGCAGTCTGTCTGATGTCGCTTGTCGCGTTTTATTATACGGCATCTTATGTGCGCACGGTGGAGAGCCTGCGAGGGCATTATCAGTCGGGCTGCGGGGAGCTTTCCTATGATGACCTTGCAAGACTTGATGCGACGGGGAAGCTGGAGCGTTGGGGGTATCAGAGCGAAACGCACAGTATCCGTTATAAGGATGCTAATGTGTCCGTGCAGTTTTACGACAGCGAGATGTTGGATTTAATGCAGGCGCCGCCGATTACGGGGCGTTATCCCGAGGCGGAGAATGAAATATGTATCGAACGTGCATTTTTAAAGTATTTTAATCTGCCGCAGGAGGAGGGAACACCAGTTTCTTTAGATTTGGGAGACGGAGAGCGGACGTTTGTTGTTTCCGGCATTTTGGAGGCAGAGAACGACAGCCGTTACTTTGAGGCGTATATCTCGGAGGCGCTTGCCGTGGCAATGGGAGGTGAAAACCCGTTTACAATTCGTTTTCGCTTTGCGGGCAGCAGTGAGGAGGCGCCCGAACAATTGCGTGCGGAGATTGCGGCGTTTTATGAGGAGATGGGCATTGCGGAGGAAACGATTTTTTACAGTTCCAACTACTTTGATTTAAACGAGATGTATCTTGGCAGCGACTTGTATGTTTACGGGATTGCGCTGTTGATTGCCGTGGTCTGCGCGATTGTCATCTACAATATTTTCTATATTTCCGTGATGGGAAAACTGCGCGAGTACGGGCGGCTGAAGGTGATTGGGACGACACCGCGCCAGCTAAGGCGTGTGGTGCGGCGCGAGCGGCGTGCTCTGATGTGGATTAGCATTCCGTCGGGGATTGCGGCTGCCATGCTGATTACGTTTGTGACGGCGCGCGCTTACTGGAGATGGGAGAAAAATCTGCCGTATATGGTGTTTATCGTGCTGCTGACAATCGCAATGGTGGCTGTCGCAACGAGAAAGCCGCTGCTGCTTGCAGGACAGGTTTCGGCGATTGAGGCAGTGCGCAGCAATGCGTATCAGGCATTGTCGGGTGTTTCGCGCAGGCTGCGCCGTCCGCTGTCGATTTTCCGCCTTGCGGGCATGAACTTTACGCGCAACCGCAGGAAAACCGCGATAACGCTTGTTTCGCTTGGACTGACGGGGATTTTGACGGCGTGTATTGCGTCCTATGCGGATTCTGTGGACGCACGGGAGCTTGCACGCAACGCGTTTGGCGACGGTGGGAGTTATATTGTGGAACTGGAGAGCAACCAAACGATGTACGAGGCGCAGCTTGCAGGGCTTTTGAATGAGCAAACACAGGCGCGGCTGCTTGCGCTGCCCGATGTGGAATTTCTGACGATATGGAGCGGGACGCTTTGTATGGTGGAGGAGTCGCCGCGGGCGGATGCCCTTTATGACATTGGCGGGTTTACGAAGGAACAGATGGCGGCGCTTTCGGAAAATAACCTTTTGTTGGAGGGGACTGCGGATTATGATACGCTTGCGGCGCAAAACGGCATTTTGGTGACGCGTGACAGTGAGAATCTGCTGAAAAAACTGTATCATTTGGATTTGTCCGTGGGGGACAGCGTGACAGTGAAAAGCAATGTGGGGATTGCTAAAACGTATACCGTGATGGGAATTGTGGATTTTGTCAAGGGCGCTTCGTACAATGCGTTTGTGCTTCCTGAGGAGGAATTGCATGTGCTTTATCCAAAGGTTGCGGATTTTACGGAGTGTATTAATATCCATACGGTGCAGACCTCTGATGCACAGCGGCAGCAATTGTATGCGGTTTTGGACGATCCGCGCGTGTCTGTTGCGTCTTTGGAGGATTTGGTTTTGAGCACCGAGATGAATCTGCGGCAGATGATGCTGATGTTGTACGGAATGGACGTGTTTATCGCATTGTTTGCATTGGTGAATTTTATCAACACGATGATGACCAACTTATTGACGCGCCAACAGGAGTTTGGGATTTTCCAGTCGGTCGGCATGACGAACCGGCAGCTTTCCCGTATGATTTCCTGTGAGTGCCTTTGGTATGTGGGCGTGACACTTTTGATTACGCTGACGCTTGGTACGGCGTGCGGTGCGGCGACGGTGCGTGCGTTCCATCAGGTAGGGCTGTTCGGCAGTATGACGTATCATTTTCCGGCGGCTGCGCTGCTTGTTTTTGCCGCTGCTTTATTTGCAGTGCACGGCGCGTTTTCGCTGTTTGCGGTGCGTTTTTTGCAAAGCCGGTCGCTTGTGGAGCGGATTAAGGCGATGGAATAGTTTATTTGCAGGAACGGAGGTTTTTTATGCGGGACATGACGGTCGGTCCGGCGCAGGGGCATTTGTGGCGGTATGCGCTTCCGATTTTGCTTGGCAATTGGATGCAGCTTGCCTACAATGCAGTGGATTCGATGATTGCGGGGCGTTTTATCGGCAAGGAGGCGCTTGCGGCGGAGGGGATTGCCGCGCCCGTGATGAATTTGATGATTTTGGCGGTCAGCGGGCTTTGTATCGGTGCGGGCGTTTTGATGAGCGAGTATTTTGGTGCGGGGAAATGGGAAAAGCTGCGGCAGTCGTTGGCGACAATGCTGCTCTTTGGGGCAATGGTGAGTGTCGGGACTGCGGCGGTCTGTGTCACGCTTTCGCCGTTTTTGCTGCGCGCGATGGACGTGCCGCCGGAAATTTTTGAGATGACTGTTGTTTATCTGAAAATTACGTTTTTGGGACTTCCGTTTACCTTTTTTTACAATGCGCTGTCGGCAGGGCTAAAGAGTGTGGGCGATTCGAAGACGCCGCTAAAGTTTTTGGCGTTTTCGGCGGTTTTAAATGCAGTGTTGGATTTGATATTTTTAGGAGGTTTTGGATTTGGCATTGTGTGCAGCGCGGTGACGACCGTGGCTGCGGAGGCGTGCTCTGCTGTTTTGGCGGCGGGGTATCTTGTATGCAAGACAAAGGCGCTTTGCCCGACGCGGCAGCAGTGGCGGATTGAACGAAAAATGCTTGGGAAAATTCTTTCCTACGGAGGACCGACAGCATTGCAGCAGGCGGCGCAGCCAATTGGCAAGGTGCTCATTCAGGGGCAGGTGAACGGTTTGGGAGTCACGACGATTGCGGCGTTTCAGACAGTCACAAAGGTGGACGATTTTGCGTGTATTCCCGAGCAGGGGATTGCGGCGGCAATTTCGACGTATGTCGCGCAGAACCGCGGCGCGGGGAAACCGGAGCGCATTCATAAGGGATTTTTTGCGGGACTGCGGCTGGAGGTGTGTTACTGGATTTTGATTGGGACGGTGACGTTTTTCCTGCGGGAGCCGATTGTGTCGTTGTTTGTCGCGGGAGCAGAGGCGGACGAGGTGGTGCGCCTTGGCAGTCGGTATTTGCTGTTTATGGCGGCGTTTTATCTGTTTCCCGCGTTTACGAACGGGTTTCAGGGATTTTTCCGGGGGATGGGAAAGATGGGTACAACGATTTGCGGGACGGTTATTCAGATTTCGGTGCGGACGGTGTGCACGTATCTGCTGGCGCCTGTAATGGGCATTGTCGGGATTGCGTTTTCGTGTGCGATTGGGTGGTCGGTGATGCTGCTGTTTGAGGTGCCGTATTATTTTTATGGGAGATTGCGGGGGCGGAAGGCGTGACAGGATAGATGGATTCATTTAACGCAAAATATAAAATTGCGTATGCATTTGTGGTAGAATATCGACAGATATTATACTCGCCCGAATGGGCATGAACTTACCATAATTGCGAAGTAATTATGGTAGAATAATTTTATTCCCGCGAACAACGAGCCAAGTGATTGCTTGCAAACATTTGGCGACTGCCGCGAGGGTCAAATGCCCCGCTGCTTGCGGCGGGGTTTTTGACTGTACTGTTCAACAATTCGATTGTTATGGAGGAACTATGGAAAAATCAATTCAGGGATATTATAAAAAATTGGATAACTATTATGATTCGAATGGAAGATTAATACAATATCCATCTAAAAAACCAATGCGAATTATTGTTCTTATAAAGATTGTAGAGCAAATGGACGCAAAGAAGAACTATACAGAGAAAGAAATAAACGAAATCATTAAGCTGCATATTGCATTTAGTGATATTGAGTTGATTCGCAGGGAAATGTTTCAATATAAATTGCTTGGAAGACTTCGGGACGGTTCAGCGTATTGGGTAGAAAAGGATTGGAGAAATACCTATGCAGAATATATCAGCGAGGGGTAGGAAATAGGGAGGAAAACACATGCGTCAAATGATTAGCCTGTTTGCAGTCTGCGCGCCGGTATGTATGGATACGGTTTGGGAAGACTGGTATCGGTTTTGTATGCGGCAGGAGCAGGAGAATGCCTTTGCTTTTTCTCATGTGTCATGCAGTACGGAAACGCTGAATCCAAACGGTAAGATTGACCTCAGCCTTCGTAATCCGCAAAAATTTCCGTAACTCTTCAAAATAAAGCGGATATTTCCTCTTTTCTGTCAATACATACGAAATCGTACTTGGAGGTGGAACAGGAATCAATCTAAAACGAAAGCAATTTGCAGACTGAGAAAGGAGCATGGTTATTAAAATGAATTTAACGAAGGTTAGGATTGACACCATTCCTGCTATTCTGTGGGGAGATGCAGGGGACAAAATCATCATTGCGGCACATGGAAGTCATTCTTCAAAGATTGATGACTGCATGTGGGTGCTTGCGGAAGAGGCGGTAAAAAAGGGGTATCAGGTGCTGACCTTTGATTTTCCGCAGCATGGTGAACGCGTGTACGAAACGGAGCGTCTTATGCCAAATGAATGTGTGCGCGAATTGGAGGCGATGTATTCCTATGCGAAGAACTGCGCAAAAAGCGTGTCGGTTTTCGGGTGCAGCATGGGAGCCTATTTTCAACTGCTTGCATATGCGGATTTTGCGATTGATCGCGCATGGTTTCTTTCTCCTGTGACGGATATGGAGCGCATTATCCGTAATCTTATGGCATACTGCCATGTTTCGGAAGAGGAATTTCGAGAACGGGTTACGGTGGAAAACGATATAGAAACGTTGTATTATCCGTATTATACATATGTAAAAAGTCACCCGATTACCAAATGGGGACATGAAACCTATATTCTACGCGGAGAGCAAGATACGCTGTGCGAATACGAAGCTGTCAGACAGTTCGCGGACACGTTTCAGTGTGAACTGACGCAGCAAAAAGAGGGGGAGCATTGGTTTCACACAACTGCGCAGTTGGAATTTTTTAGGGCGTGGTTGAGGGAAAGGCTTTGATTGCGATGGGAAAACAGATAAATTATTTTATGGATTACGACAGCTTTCTGCTTTTGGCGCAAAAGGCAGTTGATTTGGGATGCACAGTTATAAAGCAGGACCTTGATTTGGGGAAGGTTATCGAAAGCGATGATATTCATATCATTGCGCCTTATACGGAGCGTTTTGGAGCCAAAGATTATTATTTTCATCTGCCCGAGGCGGGGGCGGTTGGGATTCAAATGATAAACGGCAAAGAGCATTTGGACCGCGGCTATACGGCTACGGGGAATGCGGTGATTGAGGCGGGGTATTCTTTTGTGCCTGAAAGTCCGGCGGGTGATGACGGAATGCGGCAAAAAAAGGAGATACGCCATGCGCGGATTTATTGTATCTCGGGGTACTATGACGAAAACGGGGAATACATACCAAGACCGCAGTGTTTGACAAAAGTGTATAACGCGCTTGCAAGGTATGTAAAAAAGTTAGCGCCTTACACGGAATTTACGGATATGCTGATTAGCATGAAGCCCGAAAATTACGGGGAGCCGTATGAGTATACGCATAAGGAATATATCACGAAAGCCTGTTTGGATTTGGTGCAGCGGGAAGGGTATAAGATGTATTAACTACACGAAGTCTTGGCGGCTCTGTCCGTTATAGAGAAATCTTCTTACTTCCATAATTGGGTTTTCAGGATTATCATTGATAACAACATAATAAATAGTGTAGTTGTCTACATAGATACGATAATAGGGGTATTTTCGTTCTTTGGCAGACGGATATGGTTCAAAAGCTTCGGCAATCGGAAGCCTTTTTAAAATAACATTTTCTACTTTATCAAGTAAATCATTTGCGGCTTTGGGATTTTGGAGGTCATTTGCAATATATGTTATTTTTTCATTGAGTTCTTCATAAAAAAGAGGCAGATAACGCAGGCTGTAGTTTTTATAAACCATTGATTTTTCCCCTGATATTCTCAAAAACTTCCGCATGTGTCAACCGCTCATCATTTTTGGAAGCGGCAAGGTCTGCCTCGTTCAATGCCGTTTCCACGCGGTCTGTCAATTGCGAATATAAATCAAGACTGAGCACAACCATCGCACCATAACCGTTTTTGGTAAGGTATACAGGCTCTCCTTGATTTACGATTTTTTCGATATCAGGAAATTTGTTTCGCAAATCGGAAACCGGTCTTATTTGTATCATTTTGCATTCTCCTATCTTAATTTTATCAATATAATATCCTAATTTTATCTATATCATTATATAAAAAGATTTCTTATAATGCAATAGATTTTTTATTTTATTGGCAAAAACAGATAAAATTCGTGCTATAATAATCGCATAGCATTTGGGGTGCAAAAAATAACGCTGCACGGTTATTTGGAATAGCTATTTGGGTTAGTCTTACCTGCCTGTAATGTTTATAGGTAAATTGAGTTTAACAATATAATCATTGCATGGGTATTTTGCGAAGGAACATATGTAGGAAAAAGGAATAAGAGGAAACAAATTAATGATAAAAGCAGTTATTTTTGATATGTATGAAACGCTTATCACGCATTTTGAAAGTCCGTTGTACTTTTGTGCACAAATGGCACTTGATGCAGGGATAGAGGAACACATGTTTCGGGCGTTGTGGGAACCGACGGAACATGACAGGACAACTGGGAAACTGACATTTGAGGCGGCGCTGGAAACGGTTTTAAGGGAAAGTGGGCGTTATTCGGAGGAGTTGTTTGACCGCATGGTCCAAAAGCGCATTCAGACAAAGGAAGAATGTTTCAACCATTTGCATGAGGAAATCATTCCGCTTTTGCGCGGTTTGAAGGAGAACGAAACACGAATCGGCTTGATAAGCAACTGCTTTTCGGAGGAAGCGGCGGTCATCAGAAGAAGCGTTTTGTTTTCATATTTTGACGCTGTTTGCATGTCGTATGAGCAAGGCGTCAAAAAACCTGATGTACAGATTTATGAAAGATGTCTTGAAAAATTAAGTGTTTGTGCAAATGAAAGCTTGCAGGCAGATGAATGCCTGTATGTAGGCGACGGCGGCAGTTTTGAACTGGAAACGGCAGAGAAAATCAGAATGCATGCAGCGCAGGCAGTTTGGTACCTGAGAGATGGTGTAGGACAGCCCGTTGGGAGAAAAGCAGGATTCTTGCATCTTGAAACGCCAATGCAGGTATTAGATGAAATTCGGAAAGTACGATAGTGATGTTATAAACGTAGTCTTATCGGTATGCGTTTAAAGAAAATGGAGGAATATTATGGCAAAACAGGTGATTCATATTTATGGCGCGTCCGGTTCGGGGACCTCTACGATCGGGCGGTTTCTCTGCGCACAGTCAGGGTATTTTTTCATGGATACCGATGATTATTTTTGGGAGCCGACCAATCCGCCGTATACGACAAAAAGAGCGGTTTCCGACAGGATTGCAAAGATGAAAAGCGATATTGAAAAATATGACACGGTTGTCATTTCCGGATCGCTTTCTGACTGGGGCGATGTGCTGATTCCGTATTTTACGTTGGCAATCCGTGTCAATACGGATACTGCAATTCGGATTGAACGGTTGAAAAAAAGAGAGCGGGAGCAGTTCGGAAGTCGTATTGACGCGGGCGGTGATATGTATGAAACCCATCAGAAATTTCTTGCTTGGGCGGCTTCATATGATGACGGCGGTTTGGAGATGCGAAGCAAAGCAAGCCATGACATGTGGGAAAAGCTGCTGACGTGTCCGAGGATTTCACTGGACGGGAGTCTGCCTGTTGCGGAGAATTTTGAGAGGATACGGCGGTATTTGCCGTAAAATATTGAAAGAGACGACTTGTTTGGATATAATAAGGCGAAAAGGAGATTTTTCTATGCTAAACATTAATCCGATTTTGGATTTGAGAAATTATTAGCTATCGTGTCGCAGAAAAAGCCGTTCGTTCTGATAAGGAGCAGCGCTTTCGAACTATTGCGGAATTTTGGACAGACTGGAAAAAGGCAGTCAGTGCATCGTGTGACTGATATAATTTCTAACGAAGTTGTGCGAATTACTTTTTTGTCAGATAATGGAGGATTTTTATGGCAGACTTATCAAAAGAAGAAAAAAGAGCAATGATGAAGAAGTGGAAGGCAGCACAGGAAAAGAAGTACATTTTAAGTAAGGCGCAGGTGAAAAAATATTTCGCCTTTTTGGAAAACGTACTGGAGCAGCAGCCTTGCGACCATACCTTGCGCTATACGCAGAAGTGGCTTGCAGAGCATTATAAAGGCGGAAATATAGACGATATTATCGAGGAAATCAAGGAGATGGGCGGCTACTGCGACTGCGAGGCATTGATGAACTGCTATGAGCAGTATGATATTGGCTGATGGCAATTTAGATATGAAATAATACAAGTTGGGTTTAGCAGTTGCTTGATTTTAAGTTGGCAGAATTGGAGGATTTGTGATTACAAAAATAGAGAAAAAGGAAATAAAGGAAACCGTTTGTTTGGATATATTAGAGGCATTACCCGAATGGTTTGAAATTCCCGAAAGCAGGGTTTCCTATTCGAAGGCGTGCCGCGAAATGCCCTTTTGGGCAGATACGGAAGCGGATACTGTGAGAGGGTTTATTGCAATGAAAGAAACCAGTCAATATGCGGCTGAGATATATGTAATGGGTATCAAAAAAGAATATCATAGACAAGGAATTGGAAAAGCGCTTTTTCACGCATTTTATGCGTATGCAAAAAATCATGGCTACGAATTTATTCATGTGAAAACAGTCCGGCAGGGTATATATGCGGATTACGATCAAACAAATGCGTTTTATCGTGCGGTTGGTTTTCGGGAACTGGAATGTATGGAGGATTTGTGGGACGCGGCAAATCCGTGTCAGGTATATGTGATGGCTGTCAGATAAATTTTACATGCATTCAGCATTGCCGGAATGCTGTTCTCATTGATGTGTACAGTCTTAATGATTGCAGGGGCAGTATTGGGATTATAGGACAATTGAAAAAGCCTGCGGTTTCAAGCGTTCTATAAACCGCAGGCCTTTTCAATCGTTATTATGCTAAAATCTCCTCAATCGCGTCCCGCTCTTCCTGACAAAAATGCGTATTTTCGAGCATTCTGACATTATCCAATATCTGTACCGCGCTTGATGCACCGATTAAAACACTCGTAATATCCCCGTCCCGCAAAATCCATGCAAGCGCCATCTGCGCAAGGCTTTGCCCGCGCTCCTTTGCAAGTGCGTTCAGCGCGCGTACCTTGCTTAACGTTTCCTGCGTTATCGCTGTCTCCTTTAAGAACCGCCCATCCGTCCGAACGCGGCTGTTTTCGGGAATACCGTTCAGGTAACGGTCTGATAAAAGCCCCTGCGCCAAAGGGCTGAACGTAATAATACCAATCCCATTCCATGCCGCATAGTCCTTCAGCCCGTCTTTCTCAATGTCACGGACAAACATCGAATACTTTCTCTGATTGATAATAAACGGCGTCCCCATTTCCTGAAAAAGATTTGCAATCGCGATTGTCTGTTCCTTATTATAATTTGAAATCCCGATATACAACGCCTTCCCGCTTCTGACAATTCCGTCTAACGCCCTTGCCGTTTCATCCAACGGCGTATTTGGATCTGGTCTGTGATGATAAAAAATATCGACATATTCCAGCCCCATTCGCCGAAGACTTTGGTCAAGACTTGCCACCAAATACTTTTTGCTGCCCCAGTTCCCATAAGGTCCCGCCCACATATCATAGCCCGCTTTTGTGGAAATAATCAGCTCGTCCCTGTAAACGCCAAGGCTTTTTTCCAAAATGCGCCCAAAATTCTCCTCCGCGCAACCCGGTGCAGGACCATAATTGTTTGCCAAGTCAAAATGCGTAATCCCGTTATCAAACGCCGTTTCGCACATTTGAACCATGTTATCAAAGTTGCCGTTAGAGCCGAAATTATGCCACAACCCCAACGATACCGCCGGAAGCAGCAGCCCGCTTGCACCGCAGCGGTTATACTTCATTTTGTCATAGCGCGTTTCTTTTGCAATATACATCGTAATCCTCCATTTCTCACAGTGAAAAATGTCTGTGAATCAATAGGTGTGCTAAAAAGTGACACGTGTGTCATTTTTGCATAGCATGAAATCAAAACTTATTTTGCTCTGCTGACATTTTTAAATCGTAAGTATATGGATAATAATTCTGTAACGTATCAATATCAATCTGCTTTCCTGCATAAGTTTGGAAAAAAGTATCATAGTCGGGGTTACTCCATACAGAACCATTTTCAAAAACGACTTCCTTTAGGCAAAACAGTGAATACGCTACCTGATTGGCTTCTCCGTTTCCAACCTGAGGAACGTCTGTCATTTTTTCTCCGTCATATAGTGACCAGCCTCCATTATAGTGTTCTGTTTGGCAGGGCAAAAGATTTACATTGTCTGTCCTGACCACATAATCATAGCTGCATTCCGCGTTGTTGTCTAAAAAATTCCAATACAGCTTCAAAGGCGCACCGTTCTGATCGTAAGCAAGCATACAATACTCCGTTTCCGTAATCGTATTGTCTGTATTGTTGGTAAGGACGTCATGAATATAGGGATAACCATTGTCGTAATATAAAATGTCTGCACTTTCATGGATAATGGATTCTGCTTGTCCTGCATGTTTCGTTGATTGGTCTGATTGCGATGGCTCATTGGAAATTACCGCAGATGTTACAGCGGAAGTGTCTCCAAGCTTCTTTTGCGAACAACCGGCTAATGCACCGACAAGCAGAAAACTCATACAGACCATTCCTTTATTGCATCGTTTCATAAAAACTGCCCCTTTCGAAATCCTATTCTATTAAATTCATGCCCATTCGGGCGTGTATAATGTCTATCGACATTATAGCATAATTGCACCCGCAATACCATGAAATTTTACGGAACTGTGCAAAGAGTCCTTCGCATTCTAGTGTACTGACTCGTTCATATTCAGGCAAACCTCCTTGCCTATTTTTCTGATA
>CAJTSD010000006.1 GCA_910578795.1 uncultured Lachnospiraceae bacterium | reverse complement strand
TTATCTCATATGTCCTTGTCTTGGTCTGCTCGGTATTTTCAACTACCGTATAATAATGATATCTCACCCTGTCCTTATCGTCAATCGAGGGATCAAGCAAATCAATTCCCATATCCACTTCCATATTTACGCCCAGTATCGGGGCAAGCGTAGGAAGCAGATCGTTTTGCGATGCATACCGGTCGGATATCTTCAGCTCCTCCTGATACTGTCCGGCAGGCTTGACAAACAAAATCGGATTCGTATTTTGTTCCAGCGTTTCCGTAACATAGTTTTCACCATGGTCAGCCGTAATAACAATCGTCGCATTCTCATACAGCCCTAAGCGTATCAGTTCCTGGAGATAATCATAAACCATCTTCATGCATCCCACATTCTGTTTTAGCATGCTGCTCTTTTGTTCGTCCACGGATTTGCCGTTTTCATCCATGGTATACGGCGCATGCGCCCCGTTAAAGTGATAAAACCGCACTGCTTTCGCATCACCGTTTACCGCCAGTCCTGATTCCCTTAATCCTGCATAAATTGCCGCATCATCAACATGAAACCTTGTCTTATCCCATATCTTACGTCCAACTATAAGCGCGTTTATTTTTCCCGCAGTATAGGAAAAGTATTCTTTCACGGCATACGGCAAAACCCTGTATGCCCCGATTTGCCCCATCGCCTTAAGCACGCCTGCCGCCGATATTTGTGCATCAATGACATGTCCCTCGGCAACGTAATTTTTTGCCTTCTGCCGCAGGCCGTCTCCCACATACTCACTGCTTTCCTCATAAAAATAAAGTTCGTACCCCTTATCCAATACTTTATCCCAAAAATCGCATTTTTTATACGCTTCATCACAATATTGGACATATGGCTTTTCGTAAAAATACAGTTGATTGGTCAGCATGTACGGAATGGACGGAAATGTCCTTGAGAACTGGCTCACCGTATCCGGAAAGTACGTAAATCCCTTCAGCGGCTTTAAAAAATCAGGATCCTGTCCAAGCACTTCATTCATATAGTCAACATCATATGTGTCCAGTACAAAAATCATTATATTTTCATCCGATGCCGCTTCATACAAGCCATCCGTACTAAAATAGTCTGATGCAGTCCCGCTTTTTATCTCCGTATTTCCCGCATTGGAAACGACAAGCGAAACGGCTCCCGCTGCCTGCATGATAATCAGCGCCGCTGCTATCCATTCTGTGACCGGAATCATTTTTTTCCCAAGCCGGCGCCAAAGCAGTAAAACTGCCGCAATAATCGAAAAATAAATCAATATGTTGAAAAGCCTGACGCCCACACCCCATCGGTTTTTTATGCCATCCATCAAAAACAGCTCACCATTCATAAACATCTGCTGCAGGTAAGCTGCCATGGTCAGTGCAAACAGTACAAATGCATAAGCCTCCTTTTGCCTCAGTATCATCCCTGCTAAGACAAGTACAAGGTAAATGAACGCCGCTGCCCCTGCCGCATACACCGCCACCTCTGATATTGCAAACGAAAACTCACGACGGTTTACCAGCAGCGTCTCCACAAACGGATAAATAAATACTGTCACAAGAAAACATATTATTACAAGCTGGTGCAAAAGGGCACCTTTGCGGAACATATACATAATGAATCCTTTCCCTCATTTTTCCCTTTATTTATCAGAACATTATACCATTTTTCCCTTTATTATGCTATGATAAAGTTATATTTTTCCTGTATGAAAAAGTCACATGATAAAACAGTACTTTATATGCTGCATCCCGCAAACGGGCAGCACGGTTATTCATATGCGTAAAAAAATAATTATGATACTATTGGTTCTTTTCACCGCCCTGTATATTTCGCAAAACTTCTATCAGTTCAACCTTATTCAGGGGGAGTCCATGTATCCGTCCTATCAAAATATGCAGTTTACCATAATCGACCGCCGCGCCGCAAATTTCCAATGCGGTGATGTGATTGTCTTTTATTGCCCTGCGCTTCGCTGCACAATGGTAAAGCGCATCATCGCACTGCCCGGTGATTCCGTTTGGATTACAGACGGCAACGTACTGGTAAACGGCATCAAAAGCACACAGATATCCGGAAACGTAGACTTTGGCGGCACTGCATCCTGCGGTCTTTTGCTTGAGAACGACCGTTTTTTTGTCATGGGCGACAATCACGCTGTAAGCAAAGACAGCAGATATGCGGAAATCGGCTGTGTCAGCCGTGATAATATTATAGGGCGGCTTATCCCAAACCGCCCTGTTACAACTACTGTAAAACCGCATTCATAAAATGAATTCTGTTTTCCTTTGCACTTTCTTTTGGTCTGCCCAAATCAGCCCTGGACTCAAGGGACACCATCACCTCAATCAAAGAAAGCTCGTGTTTCTTTTTCGCCTCCACGATGGCGGTCTTCAAATCCTCCTCCGCAGCTACCGTACATGCGTTCTGATATCCGCATGCTGCCGCGATCTGCGAATAAGTCTGTCCGCTAAAACCTGTAGGCATCGCGCCAACCGATTCGTGCGCCGCATTATTGATTACAATATGCAGCAGATTTTCGGGAGCCTGCTTTGCAAGAAACGCAAGCGCCCCCATATGCATCATCACTGCTCCGTCTCCGTCAATGCAGACAATCCGTTTGGATAAATCCGCCTGTGCCATACCATATGCAATCATTGATGCATGCCCCATGCCGCCTACCGTCATAAAAAGCCGTTCATGGTTTTTAAATAATGCATCGCTCTGCTCATAGAGTTCCCTCGATATTTTTCCGGTCGTGGAAACAAGGAACGAATCCTGATAAACATGCTCCAGAATAACTCTCAGAGCCTGTTCACGCACAAGACGGTACCCATTCTCCCATGTAAACGCGTTCTCTTTCTCAAATGTTCCTTTTTTGACAATTACCGCATACTGTCTGTCCTCATCCATCACTTCTTTTGCTTTCGCCAAAATCTCCTTGATCTGCTCCAGCGTCGTCGTATCATCAATCACAGCATAAGGCACATCCATAACCTCTAGCAGCTCGCATGTCACTTTTCCCTGATAAACATGCTGCGGTTCGTCTTTCTTCCCCGGCTCCCCGCGCCATCCGACAACAAACAGCATCGGAATTCCATAGACTTCCCTGTTGGCAATGGATGCCAAAGGGTTAATGATATTCCCAAGTCCGGAGTTTTGCAGATATACCAGGCAGGGACGCTTGGATGCCAAATATTCTCCTGTGGCAAGGCCAACTGCCGCTCCCTCATTTGCTGTCACATAATGCCGAAATGCTTTCCCGTCATCCGTTCTCACTGCATCGCAAAACTGTTTCAGAGTGGAATCCGGAACACCTGTAATGGTACAAATACCGATATTTTTTATTTCCTGCAAAAAATTGCTCGCTTTCATCGCTGTCTCCTCTAAACCGATTCATAACGAACCGGTACCTGTATGTGATATGTTCTAAGCGCTTCTTCCAAAACAACAAAGAATTCCTCAATGTCCTTTGGAGTAATTGCTCCAAGCGCGCAAAGGCGGAACGTATTCTGTGTCGATACTTTACCCGGATAGATTGTAAACCCGCGCTCATAACAGTAATCATGCACCTTTTCAAAATCCCAGTTTGCATCATCCGGATACCGCACGGACACCACAAGTCCAGCCTGCAGCTCCCTCTTAATAATGTCCTGAAATCCAAGTTTCTCAAGCCCTGCATGGATTGCCTCAAACACACTCAAGTGTCTTTGCCATTTTGCCTGTTCGCCCTCCGCAAAATACTCATCAAGCGCCTGCCGCGTTGCATAAATTGTCTGAACAGGCGGCGTAAAGTGCATCTCCCCTGTCGTTTCAAAAAAGTGGTACTGTAAGTACAGGTTGCAGTAATAAGAACGTTTCGGATACTTTGCTGATTCCTTTATGATTTGGGTATTTCCGACTACAAAAGACAAACCCGTCATTGCCATAAGCCCCTTTTGTGCGGATGCCATACAGAAATCAATGTTGTCCTTCTCAATATCTATGGGGCGCATGGCATACGTAGATGTCGTATCTACCGTAAACACCGCTCCATATTTGTGCACAAGCGCGCCAATCTCCCGTATCGGATTTAAAATTCCCGTTCCCGTTTCATTATGTGTTGTATGGACCAGCGCAATGTCGGGATTTTCTTTCAGAACCTGCTCCACCTTATCCAAATCCGGCAGCTCGTCCACAGGAAACTTTAAATCAATAAACGGAAGGTTATAATACTCACAAATCTCCGTCGCCCTCGTACTGTAAGCGCCGTTATTAATAATCAACACCTTTTTCCCTTCCGGCAAAAGCGAATTAATGCACACATCAATATTCAGCGTTCCGGAACCACAGAATAACACCGACGTATATTTGTCCAAATCGCCATGCACAATCCGCACTAAATCCTCCCGCATCTTTTTCATCATGGACGCAAATTCCTTTTCACGCGGACAAATATCGGGCACTACCTGCGCCATCTTTACCGTATCCGTCGTTGTCGCCGGTCCGGGATTTAATAAAATATTTCTTTTGATTTCCATGTTAACCCGCTGCGCTCCTTATTTTATAATAATATCGTCCGATTCGACTTCCTTGTTTTTATTCTCGTCAATGCCAAGCTTATCATTGAGCTTCTTCTTTGCCCTTCTAAAATAAATCCCCACAGCGGCTCCGACTGCAATGACAATACCCGCAACTGCCTGGATTGCATAGGTCGCCACCGACGGGTCAATATATGCCTGGGAGTTTGCGCCAAACAAAAGCATTGCACACAGCCCCAAATATCCTACACCCATTACCTTTAAAATTCCTTTTTTCATGTTTCTTCCTCCATCCTTTCATTCTTTTTTCTTTTCCTGAATCTTTTTCTGTATCTGTGAAATCATATATTTTGCGCCAATCTCCGCACTCGTGCCGGGATTATACACATACTCGTCCACAAAATGCCCTATTTTTTCATAATACTCCCCGCTGTGTTCAAGAAGCATTTTCACACAGCCCGAAAGTCTGTCAAGCTCGTCCACATTCACGGAACATCCAAGCTCCTCACGCACCAGTATATTAATCGGAACCGTATCAATTTTCTGGTACTCGGGGTTCATGACTTTCATCGGCGTGTTAATGAAAAGCACTGGTTTTCTTGTCGTGTACGCATACTCATAAGAGATGCTTGACCAGTCCGTAATGAGCAGATCCGCTTCAAATACGGTACTGTTTGAAGAAAAATCAGTCTGTATTGCAATATCGCTGTCCTGTTCGTATTGTTTTTTCAGCTGCTCCATAAATTCCGCCCTATGGCGCACATGCTGCGGATGCGGACGTACCGTTATAGAATACCCCTGTCCCTTTAAAGAATCAAGAATCTGCTCCAAACAGCTGTCTACAATATTGCCTTCCTGCCAGGACGGCGCAATCAAAATGCGCTTTTTATCATGCGCGGAACGCTCTCTCTTTTCATAATCTGCACGCATCTCATCAAGCAGAGGATAACCGCACTCGACAAGCTTCTTTTTGGGCAGTCTGTACACCGCCTCAAGCTTCTCAACCTCTTCCTTCTGATGCTTTCCCGTACAAAACACCGTATCATAATGGTCTAAGGCGCCAGTGCGGTAAGTCAGGTTAAAGCTGTCCATCTCGTGGCGGACATTCACATATTCAATATCTTTATCAATATAACTGCGCTTGATGTGATAATTCTCAAGATCAGGCATGGTCATTACCATCATATCCGCCTCAAGCTTCATCATCAGTGTTATCAGGCGCTTTTCCCCGATATAATACGGTTTAATCTGCGTCTTTTCTTTGGCAATCTCAAAAATGATATCCTTCGGATCGCTTGTAATATAATGAACCGCTAAGTTCGTGTTGTCTAACAGATATTCGATAAATCCTTTATAATACTTATAAAACCCGCTGCTTTCCGAATAAAATACAAGATGTTTATTGACAATGGAGAAAAACCTTTTATAGTCCTGCCGTTCCCGTTTGGCATCCGGATCATTGAAACGTCTACGCTTTCCGCCGCCGATGCTGCCAAGCTTTTCAAGCTCCTTTTTGCTTGCCTCCAGCGCCTCATAATCCACGTATTTTTTCGGATTAATCAGCCAGTTTAAAATGTAAAGCTGGATAATCGCAAACACATTGCTCGCCGTCCAGTAAAGCGCGACGCCAACGGACACAAACCAGCCAAGGTAAAGCGAAAGCCCCACGGAAAATGCCATCAGTCCGTATTTATTAAGCTTAGACTGTTCAGACTGCAGCACATTGCTCGCATTCTGCGCCACGCACAGCAGCCAGGCGGAAAAGCCAGCCACAATGGGCGACCAAATCAGGCTAATTCCTTCCAAACTCGGCACAAGGCTTAAATCAATGCCACAGAAATCCATGCTGATAGCGGGATTGTTCATTCCTCGTTTGATGACCTCTATTACGCACATCAACAGGACAAGCTGAATAATCAGCGGAAAGATGGATGCCATCGGATGGTACTTTTCCCGCTTATAAACCGCCGCCTGTTCTTCCGCAATCGTATCCTTATCGCCAAAGTGCTTCACTGTAATGAAATTAATTTCCGGCTGCATTTTAACCATTTTAATGGAATTTTTCTGTACCCAGACAGATACCGGCAGCAGTACGATTTTACTGATAAACGTAAACAGTAAAATTGCCACTCCGTAATTTCGACATAACAGATAGCAGCCATTCATCACCGCCTCAAAGGCATTGTATAAAATTTCCATTCTGTTCTACTTCCCCTTTCAGCCATTTTCCGCCATAGCTGCAGCGTCAATGGCAGTAAGCTCCTCTACCGTGTCAATCTCCACAATCTGCCCTGTTTCCACCTGCCAGACTTTAAGCCGGAGCTTGTCAAGATTCTGGTCTACTACTTCATCCCAGTACAAATTTGCGTTTTCTTCCTTTCCATAAGCCTGCACAATTACATCTGCCAAAACGTTAGCATCTTCTTTCTTAAAAAACGAAATGCCAACCATATTGTACGTATCCGTTCCGCCTTTTCCAACCCGGGAAATATAACCGTCCTGCAATTCAAATACCCAGTCGTCAGAATATCCTTTCACCATCTTCCCAAAATAACCCGAACATGACAGCTCTTTCTGAAAGACTGACAAATCGGAAACCAACAGATCCGCCTCACAGATAAAGCAGTCCGCAGTTCCCAGGACATCCTTTGCCGCATAGACAGAAGAGATATTATTCTTGACAAGATAGTCCGGATTTTCTATGATGTGCAAACTATGATATTTATCCGTAAGATAATCAAACTGCTCCTTCAGGTAGCCTGTCACGACATAAATATCCGATACGTTTCTTTCACGCAATCCCTCGATTACCGTTTCAATCAGCGGCTCCCCAAACACCTTCACCAGCGGCTTTGGCTTCCTTTCGGTCAGCGGATGCATTCTTGTTCCAAGCCCTGCCGCCATAATAATTCCAATTTCTTTCCCCATCGTTTTTCCCTTTTTCATTTACATATCATCAATCAGTGTAATAATCTCCTTAAACGGCATCAGTTTGGAATCGACCTCCAATGCCCTGTGATTCTTAAGGATTTCCACCGCCGTACTCTGCATCGCCGGAAATGCGCTTCTCGTAAGCTGATTTGCATAAATGACAATATTAACGCCATGCGCGGCAAGTTCCGCCTCCGTAACGCTGTTAAACGAAGTCGGCACAACGACAATCGGCGTAACATTATCCTGTTTCCTGAAAGCATCACAAAACGCAAAAATTTCATCCGGCATTTTTTTTCTGGAATGAATCATAATGGCGTCTGCTCCTGCCTCAATATATGCAAACGCACGTTCTAGCGCATCTTCCTGACCTTTTTCCAAAATCAGGCTCTCTATGCGCGCTATAATCATAAATTCCTCTGTCCGCTGCGCATTCTTTCCTGCAAGGATTTTATTGCAGAAATTCTCAATGGAATCCTGTGTCTGTTCTACTTCCGTCCCGAACAGGGAATTTTTCTTTAATCCGGTTT
Organism: uncultured Lachnospiraceae bacterium; assembly: GCA_910578795.1. Taxonomy (GTDB): domain Bacteria; phylum Bacillota; class Clostridia; order Lachnospirales; family Lachnospiraceae; genus COE1. Next base: position 116,710 of record CAJTSD010000006.1, on the reverse strand, counting down.
TATCCTCTATAATGACCGCCGAAACACCCATGCGCTCCAACGTGCGCACATTGTACACAAAATGCTCAATCAGCCCGCCTGTATCTCCGTCCAAAATAATCGGCTTCGTCGTTACTTCCATAACATCATCGATCGTGCGCATTCTTGATGACATGTCCACCAGTTCAATATCCGGTTTCCCCTTAGCCGTCGAATCGCAAAGACTTGAAAGCCACATCGCATCAAACTGATTCAGCTCCCCGTTATGCTCCACAACCGTTTTTTCCGCAATCAGCCCCGTAAGCCCGCTGTGAACCTCAATTGTCTTTACTACAGGGCAAATCTTTAAAAGCTGGCGCAAACGCTTTCTTCTGTACTCCGGCATCGCAAGCTTTTCCTTGATGTTCGCATCAATCTTTTTTACGTTTTCATTGTACGTATAGCCAACCTCAACCAATTCACCGCCGTACTTTGCAAGGTTATCAAGCACATTCTGACGGATTGCGCGCTCTGGTCCTGTGCACCAGTTATCACCGTGAATGACGTAATCCGGCTTAATCTGTGCTAAGATGTCATCATACATCACCTCATCCTGAACCACAACACGGTCTGCAAGTCCTGTATCTTCCACGATCTTTTTTCGTTCCTCAATTGTGATCGTGGGATACCTGTTGAATTTTATCATCGCCGCATCACTGAGGATTCCCACAGTTACCTCGCCATACTTTTTCGCCTCGTGCAAAATATTCAGATGTCCTTCATGTATCACATCTGTGCAAAAACAAGTATACACTTTTTTCATGCTGATACCATCCCTTTCCATAATCTGATTCAATTTATCGAAATCTCAATTTTATCTTTATTGGAAAATTCTAGAAATCCAGACTAAGTGTAGCACAATCCAAACAGGGATACAAGCAGTTTTTACCTGTTCCAAAAATTATTGTGCGATAACCCAGTGTTCAAAATTCCTTACATTTCCGGATATATGATAGTTCACAAAAGAATTTTCACCCAGTTTTCCATATGCAAACTCCCGGATTCTGATTTCATCTGCCGGTATTTCGTCAAATGCACTCCCAAAGGTTGCGTAATCTCCTCCTATGGCTTTGATTACGCTTGCCCCGAATTCTTCATGGGATGTCGGCGCCTCTGAAACAGTCATTGTTTCCGTTCCGGTTTCTTTGCTTTGTTTCACAAACAGTATTGGATTCGAAGTATGATCCTCAAATCCAAATTCCAATCCCCTATCATTATCCATATATAAATTCTGTCCATGATCTGCCATAATCATAATCGTAGCATTCTCATATACCCCTAGTTGTTTCATCTGTTCTATATATTCGTAGACCACCCTCAGGCTTCCCTTCGCCTGTGACAGCCAGTTCTCATGTGTACGCGCAACATCCCCCTTTAACTCCTCACAGTTTTCATTCATGACAAGCGGCAAATGTGCTCCTTTCAAATGCAAAAAGCGAAAAGCTCCATTACGCTCTTTATTATCTTTTGCCTTTAATCCCTTCTGCATCAGATCCTTATATATCCAAGTATCTGTCGTTGTTATATATTCATCTTCCGCTATCGCCAAAGCTGCTATGTCATCTGTTGAATAAGAAAATTGATCCTTAAGCACAAACGGCATATTCTTATATCCGGCACACCTTAACATAACTCCCACGCTATATGCCATGCGGCACCTTCTCTTAACTTCGGAATAATTGATTACAATATCCTTAAATGCCTGGTTGGCAAGCTGAAACTCCGTGTATACCCCAATATCATACCCCAGTCTGTCAATCTCGTAGAGCAGGCTTTGCTGCGTATATGCATTTTTGCACCACTCCTCCACGGTATCCTCATTGTTATACTTTACACCGGAAAGAAGATAAGGCACTGACAATGTCGTATATGCATAACAGCTTGTCGTATTTTTATAATTTGTAAAGTCCTTAAGGGGTTCGAAAAAGGCGGGATCTTCCTCTTCAATCCACTCCAAAATCTGTCCGTCAAACCAGTCAAGAACAAACACAATCACATTATTTTCATCGTCTACCTCTAACATCCCCTCCGTTGTTAATACATATTCGTCTTTCTTTGAAAAATCCGTTGTAATTCCCATATATATCAACGATACCGCCTGTATCAGGCAGATATAGGCACAAAGAATGCCATATAACTTTATCATGTTCTTTTTGCGGACAAACAGAAGGATTCCGGCGCAAATAGCCAATACCCATATCGCCAAATTAATATAAATCATCGAGGTACCCCATGTCTGTTTTTCTCCCTCCAAGGTATTGAGATGTCCATTCAAAAGAACCCCTTGCACATATTGCATAACTGTAAGAATACAAACAATGACCCAAAAATACGGATACTGTTTTTTTGTCAGGAAAATGTGTGAGCATACTGTATAGAATGCAATATAAAAGAATCCGGATAAAATCACGGATAGCATCAGACTTCCAAAAGATACATAGAAGTCCGTAATATTATTCAAATACAATTCTCCGGTAGAAAAGATAAGATTTGTCATTACCCATGAACTAATGGCAGTAATTGACAGTATTGCATCCTTTCTTTTTCGTTTTGCAACAAACACGATTTCTTTGTTTCGCAAGCAAACCATAAATGCCAGCAAAATAGCAAAAAACAGCAAGAAGCAATAACATCTGTTTGTGATCTTTCCAAAACTTAAAAAGGCAATACCTGCAAGAAAAAACAGATAGGAATCCGCAGTGTATATCAGTTTGACTGCCCTTTCCCTCATTCCTTTCATCACAACAAAAGGAATGATAACACTAAAACCAATCAGAACCGGGGCATAGTGGATATACGTTGCAGGCAGCATATCCGCAAAGCTCTCAAAAATAGAAATTTTTCCATCATGTATCAGTACTTTTACCGCACTCAGCATTCCTGCATAAATACTTATATAAAATGCAAGAACTTTTCCGCCCCTATAGGATTTTCTACTTAAACAATAGGATATCAAACCGGGAATGATGCACAAAACTGCTACCCCAAAATAATTCTGCATGTTACTTCTCCTTTATCTTACTCGTATTTTGTGTTCACAATCGAGCACATATCTGAAACTCACTCAATAATCCATTTTTGTAAATCACTATAATCTCGCCTTCCAAGCAAAACAGTGCCATTTTTTTCATCGTATGTCAACGCACCGTTACCCTTTATGATGTAATACGTATGCCGTTCACCCTCCGCTTTTTTCAAAAACCAATCCTGCGATTCATTTCTCAGGAACCAATCCTGTGATTCATCTTTATTTTTCTCATATGCACGGATCCGTCCTCTCTGCTCATCATTCCCATCCAACTCCAAAAAGTACTCTGAATCCGTAAATTGTATACGAATCGTTCCGCCTGTATTCTGCACCTTGACATTACCCAGTAAGCTTTCCTGAACCTCATCCGTAAAAACAATTCCCTCATCTGCATCCTTATCCGGTATCGTATAGGATAAGATTAATTCAGGCTCCTTATACACTTTTATATTATAATATCCCTCCCTGATGAAATCAGATGTGTTATTATAGATATACTGTTCATATACTTCCGCGTCAAAATCCAGCTTAATAGGACTATTGGTAAGCCTGCTGTTGATCAATACGACCAGTATTATCAACACTCCGAAAAGGCAAATGTTCCACCGTCCTCTTTTTCCATCCGGATTCACACACTTGTGTCGGTACACCAGTAAATTCCAGTAGCCATTCATGGATACCGGAAACAATACCACAAAATAAGGTAAAGCATATTGGCATTTTGCTTCCCACACCATATGGAATAAAAATCCTCCGATAAATATCACTTTCAGGAGAATATACGCACTATTTTCTTTTGACAATAATACTGATAATACCACACCTGACAGGATTAAAAACTGGACAATGTTCAATATGCCTGTTATGAATTCCGAATATTGAATGCTTAATACATTGCTGGTCCATTTGGAATGCTCAACATCGCTTCCACAAGTCTGATTGATCCAAAAGCACTGAAACGTAGGATTGTTCCACTGGGACGCTATCTTTCTGGCAAAAAAGCGAAGTGCATACCGCTTATCCGCATTCAATTCCTGCAATCTGTTTTGTATATCCGCAATGGCTATTTTCTTCTGTTCGTCCGCATTATATCCGCTTTCCTGATACGTATCATCATTGCTGCCATCCCACCAGCCATCACAAAATTCCTCATTATCATGCAGCCCCATTGCGACAAAGGACCACATGGACTTCCCTCCTATATGTTCTCCCGTTTTAGCCTCAAGCAAGGATTCCAAAAAATATGCCTGCGTTATGATTCCTGCAATCATGCATATCATTAATATCAAAATCTTTGCTTCTTTTGTTTCTATCAATTTTAGCACAGCATAAATTACCATCGCCACTGCGAAAATCAGATTATTTTCTTTCATGGCGACTGACAGCATAAGAGCAGCTGCCGATAGAAAAACATACTTCATCCGAGGCTGCTTCATAAAAACCATTTCATATTTTAAACTTACCATTGCCAGCATTTGTGCGATGATGTTTCCATATGCAAAGGTGGAATAGAATAATAAAGGCAAATAGAATATACCAAACAGCAGGATAAATACCCTGCACATTTTGGGCAGTTTCAAAAGCTCCGAAATATCCCAAAGCTGCTTATAAATCAATGCAATCGCAAATACATTGATAAGCTGGAACACCAGATAATTTTTATCTCCAAAAACAAAAGACAGAATATACCAAAACCAAAGCAATCCAATTTGGTTTGAACAGACAGAAATATAACCGTCCGGTTGAAACGGTGTATAATCTCCATTTTTTAAAGCATATGCGGCGCACATAACATCTGACTGATCTGCTCTGGGAATTGACCGGAACGACAGAATGATTATGAATCCTTCCATTATAATCAAAAACAGAAGGATTCTTTCTATTTTTGCCAAAAATGCCTCGTCTTCCATCGTACGCAATCGATTCCTGACATTCTCCCTTTTAGAAAGAACCAAAAGTATCACGCAAAGCATACCTGCAATCATTATATTGACGAAAAAATTGTCCTTCACAAAATACGTATGTTCAGATAATGATATATGGCATGTGCTAAACCCGCAAAGCAGCCATAAATATACGATTATTACCCCAAAAATAATATTGACAACAAAATAACACACGTTCAGTAATCGTTTTTGCAGCATTGATATATCCTCCCCAAACAATTCTTTTCAATGATTGCCTGGCATTTCTTTCCTGTTTGTCAGCTTTCGAAAGATTGCTGATGTATACAGGATTAAAAACAAATCATATGGCATCATGGATACGCATGTGGCAACGGCTGCCCCGACAGCGCCCCATTTTGGTATTAACAGACCGTTTAGCAGCACGTTAAACAGCATGGAAACCAAAAAAATGATTGATCTGATCTTGACCTTCCCCTGATAATCCAAAAAAATTGAAAAAAATGAATTTACCACATAGATGAAAAAATATATGGATAAATATTTTATCATGGTTCCGGCTGCCGCATTCTTATACAACACTACAATGACATAAGGTCCTACAAAAAATAATCCTGCCGTTATTGTAACCGCAACTGCCATATTAAGTTTTAAAAGCCTATGAAAAAGCTTTTTTTTGCGTTCCAAATCGCTTACACCGATATATGCCAGTGCTGCCATCGTTGCCATACAAATGGCATAATTCACATGGGTTGACTTACTTACAAGATTCTTTGCTATGGAATATGCCCCGACATCCTCAGCCGTACTCAAAGCCCCTATCATAAACGTGTCAATCTCAGCAAATACAAGCGTCCCGCATGATGTAATCAGAAAAGGCAGCGCATCGCTCAATATTTCATTGCGCATTTTCATGCTTTCATTCCGCAATCTGTCTTTCGGAGCCTGTTTTTTCCATAAAAAGCAGATTCCCAAAACGGATACGAGCCCAAGCGCTGCAATATACCCCACTTCAAGCGCATAGACGCTTTTAAAAAATGCCAACAGTCCGATTCCAAACACAAAGAATCCGCCAAATTCCAACAAACCCGTATAGAACACATAATCGAATTTCTGCATTCCGATATAAATTGCCTTATAAAATTCCGAAAAGGAATTTAACAGGCATAAAAAAGCTCCCATAAGAAACATCCCCCTTAGCTGGGGATATTTCTGCGGATATCCTAAAACAGGCGCTGCAAACCACCCTGCTATGATAATCATGCCAAAGATGATAAGGCTTACTGCGATTCTCAATCTAAAGCCGGTAACGATATATGCCGACTGTTTATCCGTGTTTTCAGCTTCTCTTGCCACTTTGATTCTTGTGGAATGATTAATGCCAAAGCTAATCGCTAAGAACACCATCGTTGCAATCGCATAAAAAAAACACCACTCACCATATGTCTTTTCATCCAAAAGATTCGCAGCCATAATATCCGTTGCAAAATATAATACTGCCTCACTTGCCTTTGTCAGCAGATTTAAAATTGTATTTTTGCCTAATTTACTTTTTTTCATTCTCCTCACTGTCCACGACTTCTTTAATGCTATACGGCACATCCACATGCACACCATAATATGTTTTAATCAGGATTTCACTCATCAATCCGAACACAAACATCAGCATTCCCATAATCACAAAAAACACGGTCAGTATCGGCGGCATAATATTATTGCTCATTTTTTTACCCATCAAAAACAGAACCACCGACCAAATCCCGCATCCGCCGCCAGTCGCAAGACAAAGCATTCCCATTGTCCCCAAAATATGCAACGGTCTTGTGGAATATTTATTCCAAAACCACACGGAAATCATATCCACAAATCCCTTAAAAGTACGCTTCCAATTGTATTTTGTCGTTCCGGCAGTTCTTGCCCTGTGATTGACAACGACTTCTCCCACCGTAAATCCTTTTATTTTCAGCAAAGCCGGAATAAACCGATGCTGTTCCCCATACAGGTTCATTCCCTGAAAGCATTCTCTCCGGTATACTTTTAAGGAACACCCGCTGTCATGGATATTGTCCTTCACAAGTATTCCCCTCAGGAAATTTGCTCCCCGTGAGATAAATTTTTTCATGAAGGTATCTTTTCTGTTTTTGCGCCATCCCGATACCACATCCAGTCCCTGCTCGTCCATATATTGAAGCATGTTCGGAATATCAGCCGGATCATTTTGTCTGTCTCCGTCCATCGTCACGATGTAATCATATTGCGCTTCCTTTATTCCGGCATCCATCGCTGCCGTTTGTCCGAAATTTTTCCGGAATTGAATCAGTTTTAATGGCTTTAACTCCCTGCATCGTTCTACAGTCCGGTCACTTGACCCGTCATCCACAAAAATAATTTCATACGTATAATGATTTGCCTCGCAGACTTCCTTAATCTCCCTGTGAAGCTCTGCCACATTGTCTTCCTCATTATATACAGGTACAACAACTGATATTTTGTACATTCCTTATCCCCCTTTTATCGACGGCACAAAAACACCATGCTTTCATGTGTCTGCGCTATTTGTTCAATTGCTGTGTAGCCCGCCTTTTCAAGCTTGTCCACAATTTCCGCACTCCAATTCACGGACTGCCATACAAGCATTGTATCCGGAGTGTCTTTCAGATCGCACTCTTCAAAACGCACAAACATAACCTTTGTATTATCATCCCCATAAGCCAGACACTCATACATTACCCGGTCATCAAGGTTATAGTCCACCACCAGATTATCAATTCCCTTATTTTGCTGAATGGTTTCTACTGGCACTCTGTCCTCAGGATATGAATTGTCTACACGGGGAATTGTAACTGTAAAATAAATCTGTCCGCACACTGCCGCTGACAAAATAAAAATCATGAAACGCTTTCTTTTACTTTCACTGATATCTGTTGCCAGTGCAACAAGCACAATGGCTATCATATGATACAAGAACGAATTATATCTAAGTATGCCCAAGCGCAAGCCGACTGCCGCCAGCAAAAAAATGATAATGGTTCCCCCAATAATAAAATAAGCAAACCTTCTGCCTTCATCCAATGGTTCCTTACATACTACTTTTCTTACAATTGCAACCAATACACATACCATAAATACTGCTGCCACAAATATATGCGCAAACAAATAATCATTAATAAAATTTGCCATCATGATACTGCGGCTTACAAAGCTTTCCGGTGTCAGTTTTGTCAAATTGTTAATCAGACCAACGCCTGCATCCTGCAGTTCTGTATTTCCGCTCGCCACAGCCTTCAAGTCGTTCAGATGATATATAATCTGCATGTAATCCGTAAACAACGAAAAATACAACAATGCGCAAAAAAATATTGGCAATGCATAAAACAAAAACTGCTGCTTCCGCTTTCTAAAAAATAAAGCAACAGAAAACAACAGGATAACCCCTGCGCCTTCCAAAATCACCAACGGAGAGTTTTTAAATGCAAGAAAAAGCAATACCATTGCCAAAATTTCGTAAACGATATTCTTTCTTAAATTGTTTTCATTCCACATTAAAAGATGCAGATAAAGGAAAATAATCATCCACATATTTACAAGCATATAAAATCTTACAAAAGCCACCATACTAATGGCAAGCCCCGAAAACCCATGCAATGCCACTACCAGCAGGGACGCGGTTTCACTGTTTGTAATCTTCTTTGCCAGCAGGTACAAAAAGAACTGTCCTATAGCAAAAAACAATATGTTCAGACTGATGCCGCTCCACTTATTCAATTCCCCGGCAAAAAAAATTGTTTCTAAATAATTCAGGAAAACCATGTATGGCAAACGTATGAAAGCTTTTATATTATGCACAATTCCATCGTTAAAAAGAGAATTATCTTTATCTACAGTCAACGTAGCCTTCAGTTCCGATAAATCAAACCATTTATTATACGCCATATAATCCGCATCATATAACTTAACACGCTCTGGCGTAGATGCCGACAGGAAATGTGCTTTATCATAGGTAAAGAATTCATCTACATAGTAACCGCTTTTGACATGTCCCCAATAAATCATATATATAATCTGCACAAAAAGTAAAATAACAAACGCTACTTTATATGCATTTTTGTCTAAAATTTTTTTCACCAACCCTACCTCCACATTACTTTGTATGTGACAAGAAAATACCATTACTATATTTTGACAAGTAATGGGCTATTTTAAACATATTATTTAGTATACATGATTTTATAACATTTGCATAGGGGAATTTTTCCAATAATTTATTTACACTCCTCACCCTTACTGCGCTCCTCAAACCGGACGGACACAGACAATGCTTTCGCAAGCGCTTCCCATACATAAGCCGTTACAAACGCAAGCGCGCACGCAATCAAAAGATATTTGGTCATAAAGACAAAGCGCACAAAATCACCGCTCTCTTCTCCTGTTGCCCTAAGCACATATATAATGACCGCCTGTGTTGACCAGACATTTATTAGAAGTGCCGTTGTATATTCCCGAACATACCGAAACCATTCCCACGGTTTTCCATTATTATGACTGTACCTTATAGACATTGTGATGACCGCCGGTGCAAACAGGGCAATAAATTCCATCCACATATTTTTCATCCTCCAATCAATATAGCTTTAATCCATGAATAAACTGTTCATTATAATATTTTGAGTACCTGCTCAACTGCATGTCAAACTCCGCCTCTCCCATTTCCTCAACCAGCGTGCTCCTCTGCGAAAAAGCATTCGTTCCAAGTCCCAGCCGATCGCCGTCAATTTCAACGCCGATTGCGGCAAGCGTTGTCGGGAACATGTCCAGCGTGCTGACATCCCTCTTTTTCACATTGGAAACATCGACCGTTTCCGGAAGATTAATGAAGCAGTTGTAAGTTCTTCTTTGAAAATCACCAATGTCATCCCAAAAATCATTTACCATCGACTTATGGTCTCCGAGTAATATGATTGTTGTATTCTCAAACCATTCCTGCTTTTTGACCCACTCCACAAACGCGCCAACCTGCTTACTTGAACATGACACTACATTCTCATACTGGTCCGGATACTGGTTCCCACACGCCTCACACAAATATCCAGCCGGAAGATGTGTGTCAACCGTCAGCATGGTGAAATTAAAGGGCTCCTCGTTCTGCGCTATCTGGGTAAGCTCCTGTTTTGCAATATCAAACATTTTACAATCTTCATACCCCCAAAACACATAGTAATCAGAAGGAATATAATGATTCTGCACCGCGTAATTGTAATCCAGTATTTTATAATTTCCATGCTTCTGAAAATATAAGTCCCTGCCTGCAAATTCCCCCTCTGAACCACAAAGGAAGTAACTCTGATACCCCTGATTTTCCAAAATATCCCCCAGCGTCGTAAGACCGGGTAAAAACTCCGTGTATTGCCCTGCGGAAGATTCCCCCCACAACTCATTTCCAGGAATCTTATATGGTACTCCTGCGGTCGCGCCAAGAAGCGCTGCGATTGTCCATCCGGACCTTTCGTTTGCGTAAATCCCGCCGATTTTGTCCGTATTGGATATGCTGACATGTTCGTCCGCTAACTGCGTAAGCTCCGGTATATAATTGACTGGCTTGCCTCCGCCGTCTTCAACACAGGCATATGTATTTTCCATTGATTCCAAATAAATAAAAATCAAATTTCTTTTCTTATCCGGAAATTTCATAATCGTTTCCGATGGTACTACGTAATAATCCTCGTGAATTGTAGAGCTCTCACGTACTTCTTCAATATAATCGTCAATTCCCAGCGCCTGCACCTCATGGTTGAGTTCATATGCGGACAGCAGCGTAAGCAGCAGGAGGAACGATACCCCCCCCCCCAAAAAACCTTTTCCGAATTTTACTGTAAACTGTTTTTTCAATATTCGGATATGAACATTCATATCCAATACGGAAAAAATCCTCACAAATAAATACCAAAATCCCAATACAAGTACAAGCCGTGTGATTACCATTGGAAACACTCCCTGACAATAAGAAACGATCACACTGCTTTCCGTGCCCTTAAGCGGCGTTGTCAATTGATATACCACTGTAGCAAAGCTTATTTTTCCCCACCACCGCTGAAACCACTCTGCTGATTCCACCAGAATTGCAATCGTACCATACAATACTGCCAAAACAATAAGTTGTATCATTAAATATTTCGATTGGAATATTGCCTTATGTCTTTTGTTTTTCATCTAATTTTTCCCCTGTATCTTTTATGGTGTTTTTTGCTTTCACCCATTCATTTTTTCTTTCGCTCATCCACTGTTATTTTGCATTTAACATTTTTATTCAAAAAAGCCATAACACAGCCCCATATCACTGCGATAACAAGTGATATAAGAATTGCCGAACTTCCGTAATTGATTTCATTCATTCCGCCTCCGGACTGTACCATTGTAATCCTTCCGGTCGGTTCAAGCATAAAATACGTTGTTACTAAATCAATCACCGTATACATCAGATATTCAATAAACAGAAAAACACCGTTCTCTTGATGTATTCCAGCCAGTTTTTTTTCAATTACAAACGTTATTGCACCCATTCCAAAAATAATTAAATATGTAAACATTCTGTCATCACCACCTTTTATTTTTTGATCAATTTCCATATAAGTCTTTATCCAGGATAATGTCAGTATAGATTCCAGTCACTCCCATTTGGAAATACCGCTGTGCATCCTCCATCTCATTGATTGTATGAACATATACGTTTCGCCCATAATGGTTTGCAATGGCTACTAATTCAGGAGAAATTCTGTTTATCCCAATGGTAACTGTTTCTATGCCGTTGTTTACGCAAAATCGGCAGACGTTCCTCATGATTCCAGCCCAGTCATCATTATCAAAGCGCAGGTACATTGTAAAGATATAATTTTTAAAATGATATGTGTCACAAACTGTTTCATACATTTCTTCATTATACACCTGAACAATGATTCTATCCATGATTTCTTCACAGCCTAACTGTCTGACCGTTTCAGTCATTACCGCAAACTGTTTTTTAATTTCCTCACTTTCTGTACTTTTTGTATCAGTCACAATCCATAAATCAGGATATTCCCTCATAATTTCACACAGCTGTGCAAAACTCATTGGCGTATAGTTTCCTAAAATCTTTGTACTCAAAAACGCTTCTTGGGAAAGCGGGGATGTCTGCGCTAATTCATCCTCTCCGGATTCATCCCAATCATGCTTCAAAACAAGTTTGTTATCCGTTGTAAGAAGTAAATCTACCTCCATTGTTCTTCTTCCCAGTGCATAATTATATTCAAATGCCTCTAAAGAACCTGTATAATCATCGCCGTTTACTGACCCAAACGAATGTCCTATCGTTTTCGTTGGCTCCCACGTCCCCAGCGGTATATCCACAAAAAAAATACGGCTATTTACAATGATACAACATACAATTACTGCTATGGAAACGGCATTTACTATCCTTTTAAGATTAATCCGATGATCTGCCGCAATATCCGTTCCATCATTTCTGTCAAAAGATGCCAAATATAACTTCTTTTTTATTTTAACAGTGCAGATAACGTGTATTTTTCCAAACAATATCCGCCAATATCCCACCCCGCCCAATATTATTAAGAAAAGCAGGAAAATAAAGGCTTCCATATATATTCTGTTATTTGTAAATCCAGTTTTTAAATCATACAGGAACAGCTGGCAGGACTCATTGTATATCCAGTTTAAAAATGTAATTCCCACTAAAGCCATAGATAAAATGCCAAGCACCAGTGTCAACGCCTTCACATATATTTTCATTGATTCTGCCTTTCTTCCGCTCACCATGGAACATCAACCATGCCGAGTTCCCAGCATGTACTCCTAATAGATTCTATCATACATCTGAATCGTATTCAATCATTAGGAACTGTAGAAAAATAACTGACGCATCTTGACTTGGCTATTTCTCTGATTATGCATGCCAAAAAGCCTCGCCGTAGCCCGCTACGCCTACGTTTTTTGACATACATCCTCAAAGAAATATCCTGCGCAATCTGCATCACTTATTTTCCTACAATTCCTTATAGTAATTCCATCAGGAAGCTGGAACTTATGTGAAACGTTATTGTAATGTACAGTTGCTTTTACAAAAAATGCATATTATAATAATAAAATAAATTGGAAGAATATTATATGAATTTTCATTCCGTCTTTATTGCACAAAATAAAGAAAAGAGAGGGTTATCGTGAAAATATTAGTTATATCGCATGAATATCCGCCAATCGGCGGCGGGGGCGCGAATGCATGTCTTTTTCTTACAAGGGAGTTTGCAAAAGCAGGGCACGAAGTGACAATCCTTACAGCCAGCTTCGGACAACTGCCAAAAGAAGAAGTTACCCCGGAAGGTGTCACCATAAAAAGGGTAAAATGCAAACGGAAACATGAGGCGAGCAGCAGTTTTGCGGAGATGTTTTCCTATCTTTTGGCTGCATGGAAAAAGGCGGGAACGCTGGTACGGCAGAACCAATTTGATTTTTGTCTTGTTTTTTTTGGCATACCGAGCGGTCCGCTGGCTTTTTATTTGAAAAAGCGGTATAACCTGCGGTATCTCATCCGGTCAGGCGGCGGGGATATTCCCGGAACCCAAAAGCGTTTTGATATTATCTATAAAATACTCAGCCCCGCATTGAGAACCATTTGGAAAAAGTCAGAAGGAATTGTTGCCAACAGTGAGGGGCTTAAGAAACGTGCCCAAGATTTTGAAAGCAGATATCCTGTATATGTGGTGGAAAACGGCGTGGATGCGGATTATTTTAAGCCTGCTCCGGATAAGAGAAATGACTCTATCGTAAATATCTTGTTTGTGTCAAGATTGATAGAACGAAAAGGGCTGCAATATATCATTCCTAAATTAAATACCATTCAAAAACAGGTAACGAAAGAAACCGGCAGGGACGTGCGCCTCACGATAGTTGGCGATGGACCATACAAGGGACATCTGGAGCATTTGGTGGATGAATATGCCTGTCATGATTCCGTTCTTTTTATGGGGAAAAAAAATAAAAATGAGCTGGACGTCATTTACCAGTCCGCAGATTTATTTATTCTTCCGTCACAATGGGAAGGAATGCCCAATGTCGTATTAGAAGCTATGGCAAGTGGTCTTCCAATAGTCATGACGCCCTGTGAGGGAAGCGGTGAGCTCATTACGGATAATGGATATATCTCGGATCTTGAACATTTTGACAGTAAGATAATCCAGCTCTGCATTGATGAAAAACTGAGGGCGCAAATGTCACAAAACAGTGTTAAAGCAGTAAAAGAACGGTTCAGCTGGCAAAGGGCGGCAAAAAAATATTTGGAATTGATGAACGCCAAACCGTTTCACTAAAACGTTATTTTTATAACGTTATAAAATGGGAAACAACAAATAAAAACCCCGGTATCCATGAAATTCCCGCATTCAGACACATTCTAAGCAATGCATAAGGACGCACCACAACATTTTCATCTTTACGCATTCTCCCCGGAAGGCTGATTGCAAGACATGCCCCGATGCACAATACAAAGCCTGCAAAAAACACGCCGTAAAACTCATCCAAATTCGTTGACGCGCAGAAACGCTCCAGTGTAATCAGGTTCTCGGGATAGCCGAACAGCTTGTCCAGCAGCATCCCCTTTGCCCAATAGCTCTCATATACCCAGTAATTTGCTCCAAACTGATTCAGGATTAAGCACAGCATCCCCACTGTTTCAAACAGAATCAGCTCTGAAAAACGGCTTGAATTATATGCAATCAGGATTGCCATAAACGGAGCAAGATGGATAAACCAGTACGGATTGCTGTCAAAGGAAATAAACAGCACAAACATCGAAAGCGCAGGAATAAAAACCGAATACTGCTCCAGTTCTTTATCATCTTTCAATTTTTTCAGATAACACCACACACAAATTCCGCCGATGAGAAGCACGATAACCGGAACCGCGCTGTTGTAAAGCGGCGCCTTGACACCCAAAAAGGCATCCATGAAGCGGCTTCTCACCTCATCCTTTACCTGCATTGCCTCCGTTCCCTTTGGAAACGGAAGACCAGAAAGAATGGTAACTGCAAACACAACAACCGTATCCCTTGCGATTTTAAGGGCATTTTTCTCAATCAGCATAATCAACGGCAAAAATATAAACAGCGGAAACTGTTTAAAGCTCACTGCAATGGAGAAAAACAGCAGAAACCGCCATCGCTGTTTTTTCTGAAAACTCAGTATCGCAAGCAGTGTAAAGGGCATTCCAAGCACATCAAGCTGCCCTGCAATACCAATTTCCACAAACACCAGTACGGATGACAAAAACAAAAATGCCGCCCACTTTCCCATTATGTCATCCACACCGATATTTTTACAGATTTTATAGATTAAATATGCGACAATTGCCAATGCCACTAAGTAGGCTGATTTGGAATACAGCATCGTCCACATATTTGATGTCTCCTCAATTCCCAATCCGCTGCACACAAGCCAAAGCGGAAATCCCCAGATACCAAGCGCAATGTATACGGGAAAATCATAAATTACCTCGTATGCTCCGGGAATATTATTTGCCCTGTAATAGGCTAACATTTCATTTCCATACTCGTAAAAATTATGAAGTCCTCCCCCCTGTGTAATACTTCTCCAAAAATTGACTCCATAATGTACAAATGCCTGTGTATCCCCGTACATCATTGTTGTAAACGGAATCAAAAACAGCAGAAGGAGAACAACATATTCAAACCGTCTTGGAGCTTTTTGCGAATCAATCCAATTCCGCACTGTATTAACTGTATCTTTCATAAACCTTTGCATTTATTTCTCCTCAATCACTACTCATCCCCGTTAATCACACATCTTGACAACAACAGCACCATCTATGATTTGAATGGAACCTTTATCAGGGTAACTGGGCATTTTAGCTACTTGCGCCTGGGCCTCCTCGGAAAGCCTCCTAACCGACAAAGGGGCTGCGTCAAAGCCGCAATAAAGCAAAAGGAACTGGCGTTTGCTATACGCATCAATCAGCCTATCATCCTTCCCGCTTATCGAAAACGCCTGCATTACCTCGTTATCATAAAGCGCATCGTCTTCAAATTTCTCTCCTGCAAGCACCAGCGGCATGTCATCCTGATAGCCTTCCATGCTTTTGATCTGTGTAATCAGTGTATTGCAAAAACTATATGACTGCTCATAGCTTAAGTTCAGGCTCAGATATTGCGCATTTGCAAAATGGCAGTATGTCAGTACACCAACACACAATACCAGTGTGATAATGTGCTCCAAAACAACCATAACTGATTTCTCCTGTCGTTTCAAGGTTCTGTCAATCAGCACCAACGGAAATATCATCAAAAAAGAGTAGGAATAATACATAATAGCATAAATGCCATCCTCGCACATAATATAAATGGAATTAATTGCCAAAACAAACATAAACGCTAATATAACAATTTCAATACTTTTCAGATATTCTTTTGTTTTTATTTTACTTACAACCAGCCATGCAATTAAACAACTGCATAAAACAAACAGGAGTAAGTACATACCCTTTGTAATCAGGTTATAACTAATCTCCAGATTATTGTTTAAGAAAACACATATAAAATTCTGAAAAATAATTTTCATTAGTTCCGGAATACGTGAAAGCCTAAGTTTTCCCATGGAACTAATTCCCTTGTACTGCGTTAATTGCTGCCCTGTAATCACAAGGGAAAGCTTCATAAGGATAAAATAACAGCCTACACCTGCCCCAAGACTAAGCAAATAATAAAAAGATTTTTTTAAAATATCAACATAACTGTTCTCCTCATATAGCATTGCAAACAGGAGTACAACATACAACGTCGCTGTAAACGGCAGATATGCCTGATAAATTCCTAGAGAACACGCCATCAGCAACGCAGATATTACAATCCCTTTTTTATAACGCACTGTAAAGTAAACAGATAATACTGCCAATAACACAGCAAATCCATAATATGGCGCTGTAAACATATAGAAAAATGTCACTGTCCAACTGGGAAAAACTACAAGCGCCGCACCAGCCAGCACATTTGCCATCTTCGACTTCATTCCCAAAAGTTCTGCAACAATCCCTGCGGAAATTGCAAGCAATAATAGTGTAAGTAAACCATTCATCCACGGAAGACTGAACACAAGCTCCAAATGATATGCCGTTGCGCCAACGAGCCATAAAAACCATCTGCCATATCGAAAAGTCGTGCCAAACTTGTCCAAATATTCAAGATCGTCAAAATTAGGCAATTTATTCGTAAACATATACACATGTGCAACCAGTCCAAACAATATTGCCGACAGAAACGCAGTTTTAAATTCTACAGTCAGCCTTGAATATATGCTTTTAACAGTCTGATCCACTCTTTTCATCTTTCAGATGCACCTCCGCCCAGCTTATTCATTCTCCTCACGCACCAAATTCCACGAGGCTGCATCATTTGCGTCCCCATTGATGATATATTGTCTATAGGTTCCCTTTGAGGATACAAAAAAGTCGAACACCCGTTCTCTATCCTCGCTTTCTTTTATCTGTTCAAAGGTCCGCCCGTATTTTGTATAATCCCCGCCTACTGCATCCATTATGGCAGCTGCAAACTCCGTATGCGATACCGGCGCCGTATTGACAACCGGTCCTTCCTCATGTGTTTCATTGGGAAGCTTCACAAAAAGAATCGGTGTTGATGTCATGTCATAACTGGGATCATATTTTGGTTCCTCTGCTTTTTTCATTACATTCAGATTCTGACCATGATCCGCCGTGATAATAATTGTCGCGTTGTCATATACACCAAGTCTTTTCATCTCATCAATATATTCATACGTAATTTTTAATGCACCTCTTGCCTGTGATAAAAAAACCCCGCCTTCTTTTGTTTCTTCAAATAAATCATTCATATTGGGTGGCGTGTGAGCTCCCTTTAGGTGATAAAACCGAAATGCTCCGGCATAATCCCCGCTATTATCCACGGAAAGTTTGTCCTTTGAAAGCATATCGTGAAAGATAAGGTCATTGCTTGTCACATATTCCCCACTGTTTACCAGTATTTCAGCAATGTCATCCGTCGTATAAAAGTAAAACTGCTTTGCCGCAAACGGCGCCATTTTATACTTAGAAGCATTATTCATGGTGTAAAATGCTTTTTTATACCCAAGCTGCTTCACTGTCTGATTGGAATAGTTTAAAAATTTTTGTTTCACATCATTTTCCACACAGGAGCTTTCCGTATATACACCAAGACTGTAATTCTTTGCCAGTATATCATCCAGCAGGGTGCTATTATCATAAGCATATTTATGATATTCCTTGGAATCCATCCCATATTCCCAATCCACTCCCGTAAGCAGATAAGGTATGGACATCGATGTAAATGCATAACGGCTCGTGGTATTTGTATAATCCGTAAAATCTTTCAGGTTTTTTGTAAAATCAGGAAGCTCACTGAGTATGTCATCCATAATCTGTCTGTCAAACCAGTCCAGCACAAACACGATTACATTGTTTTCCCCGTCAATTTCAAGCATGCTATTCGTCGTAAGCACATATTCATTTTCTTCCTTGGGAAAATCCGTAACCGCTATCAGATAGGTCAACGACAAAATCTGCATCAGGCAGATATAGATGCATACAATCTGTACAATATTTTTACAGATTTTCCTATAACGACTATTATAAATCAAAAAAATGACTGCTGCAATCAAAACAAGCCACAAAATGCCGTTTCCAATCTTCTGCGCACTGCTCCAAACCTGAACCGTTCCATCCATCAGGAGCATCTCGCCATTTAAAAAGTTTCCCTGAATATATCCTGCCACAGACAGCGCAAAGACAACCGTTCCAAATGCCTTCAGCAGCCTGTCCGATAAAATGAAAACACCAATCAGTACATAAACCGCAAAAAATGCTGCCGCCTCCAAAAGCATTACACCCAAAAATGAAAAATAAGGAATTGTAAATTCGTCCAAACTGTTGAGCAATAATTGGTTTGGTTCAAAAATCATAACCGTAACAGTCCACAGCAGCATAATGGGCAAAATAAACACAATCCTGTCCTTTGCCTTTTCTTTGTGATAAAATTGAACGCCCTTTGCAAACCAAAGCGTCCAAACACACGATATCAAAAGTGCAATACAACATGCAGCAATATAAAAATTGGAATAAATAACCCCGCTAATCAAAAATTGTATGCCGGCTATAAAAGAAACAATCGAGGTAAACATGTCAATCAGCAAATGCGCCTTTTCTTTCTTAAATATAATCTTTAACAGGACAGGAATTACAAATGCCAGTAAAAAGAGCGGAATTCCATAATGCAGGTACGTTGAACGTTCCATATCCGTAAAACTTGAAAAAAGCGTTTTTTCCCCTTCACCCAAAACCGTTTTTACGATTGACATGATACCGTAAAAAATCATCGCATAAAAATATATATTTTTTGTCCGAACATGCTTGTCCGTATTGTCCATGGCAAACATATGTATGAATGCCGCCAAAACTCCCGGTAAAATACACATAGCCAGTACGCCAATATATCTCTCCATTCTTTTATGATACCTCCATTCCTTCCTCTTTGACCAGCTTACATTTCGTCCGAAAACTTAACCACTACAATATTATCAATAATCTTTATGGATCCTTCCTGCGGATACACAGGCATTTGTGCGATTTCCTCATCCTCAGCATCGACGTTTACAAGCTCCGTGTCAAATCCGCAGTAATATTTCAGGAAATACTCAATACTATATGCCTGCGCCATTACTGTATCCCGTCCGCTCATTTCAAACACTTCCATAACCTGATTCCGATACAGGCTTTCGTCCTCGATCTTATCATGCCCTACCAATGCAATCTTCATTTGCGGATTATAGTCTTCAAGACTTTTTATTTGCGTAATAATTGTCCCATAATACCCCGATGCCTGTTCAAATCCTAAATCCATACTCAGGTACTGTGCA
This sequence comes from uncultured Lachnospiraceae bacterium, assembly GCA_910578795.1. Classification (GTDB taxonomy): domain Bacteria; phylum Bacillota; class Clostridia; order Lachnospirales; family Lachnospiraceae; genus COE1. Next base: position 96,796 of record CAJTSD010000006.1, on the reverse strand, counting down.
TTCGCGAAATGACAATAGCTCATAATCCCCGCCGCCAGCACAATTACCATCACCCATTCCGCCCGCAATACAAGATTACTGCTGCCTTGTCTTTTATATCGGTCAAGAAGACATACCGGCAGAATCATGACACTTACATAAGAATACCGCATCAGGGAATACACGTCAGAGCTTACAAGATAAATACTGTTAACTGCAACGGCAAAAATGACCATCATGACTGCCAGTTGTACTGCTTTCAGGTACTTGTGCTGCCTGAAAAACAGTCTGCCCAAAAAGAAAACCAGCATGCACGTAAGGACAAACACAAAAAGATACATCCATTTCGTGACAGCGTTATAGCTGAGTTCCAAATTGTTATTGCACGCCATTCCAAAAAAATCATTGAAAATACCCGTTACAAACTGTGAGAAATGAGACAGCGAAAATCGTCCTATTTCGTTGACCCCTTTATATTCTGTCAGTTCCTGCTTTGTGAGCACTAACGATATTTTTGTGATAATCAAATAGAAAACGCTTCCCAAAATAAGCTGCCCTAAATAATAAAAAGATGTCCTGATGATTTCCAAACAATCCCTTTTGCCTTCAACAACCAGCAGTATGATTATCATAACGTACACTGTAGCAGCAAATGGCATATAAGCCTGATAAATTCCCATAGAACATGCCAGCATCAATGATGCCGGCACAAAATAACGTTTTGCCTTAATCGTCATATAGACAGAACAGGCCGCCAAAAACAGTGCAGCCGCGTAATACGGAGCCGTAAACATAAAGAAAAACGTGGCTGTCCAACTTGGATATACTGCCATCGCAGCGCCAATGATTCCATTGCCTGCCGTGCTTTTAACCGCAAATATATCTGCTACAAGTCCTGCTGACAATGCAATAAGGACAAGTGTAACCAAACCGTTCATCCAAGGAAGGCTATAAACAAAGTCCAAATGATATGCCGCAGCGCCCAAAACCCACAAAAACCATCTCCCAAGCCGGAATGTCGCACCAAATCCGTTCAGTGCCATATCATCATAATTGGGCAGCTTGTTCATAAACATATAAAAATGTGCAATCATTCCAAAAATAATTGCTGATGCAAACGCCGTTTTGAATGGTTTTGAAATTTTAAAACAAATTGCGTGAATTGCTTCATCTATGGATTGTACTCTTTTCAAACAAACACCCTTCTCTTCCATATCATACACCCTGTTCAATTAAAAATACTTTTATCCGAATTTGGGTCAAATATATTTGCATATTGAAGTATTTGGTACTGGTTAAATTGCTCTTTTATTCCTTCCAAAACCGTCTGTTGATGATACGGATAATACCCCCCCTCTCTATTAGCAACATATCCGTATGCATTGACGGCGCTAAGGTCATCCTTCAAGTCATAAAGAAATGAAAAATAGGGTGGTACCTCCATTTGGGCATGCTCAAGAAGCAAAGCCGGCAGGAAATTCAGGCTAGTCAGTTCATATACAATTTCTTCACTGTCATAGTTTTTCCATATAAAAAACGGGACTTTATATTTCTCTACAGAGTCATCTGCAACACCAATCTCATCATAAAATTCATCAGATAAACGCGGCTGATGGTCTCCATAAAACAAAACCACGACTTTCTCATCGTAATCCCTAAAGTAATTGATAAATGCTTCCAATGCCTCGTCACTGATATGAATTAAGGAAAGATACTGATTCAGTTCCCCATAGTCCCTGTTTAAATTTTCAACTTCTACACGGGATTCAAAATCCTCATATACATATCCTCCATGATTCTGCATCGTAATTCCATATACGAAGAGCGGATCGTCATCTTTCCCCTCAAATAAGGATATGATTTTCCCATAAAATTCCCGGTCGGAAACATAGCTCCTCACCAAATCAGTTTGTTCAAAATCCTCAAGAAAAAGACTTTCATCAAACCCCATATACTGAAAAACTTTCTTTCGATTCCATCCGCTTGCATGATACGGATGCATTGCAACCGCCGTATAATCCCTGTTTTTTAATAAGCTTACAAGGGAATTTACATCCTCATTGATATATTGCTGATAGGCAACGGAGCCTTGCGGCATAAACACCATGGAATTTCCCGTCAGAACCTCCCACTCTGACACCGCCGTATTTCCGCCAAAAACAGAGGATAAAGCATATCCATGCAGACTTTCCGAACACACTTTCTCAAAATTCGGCATTACCGGAATATTGGTATCAAGTTCTGTTAGCACATTTAAGTCACTGTATGCCTCGCTCATCACCACAATGATGTTCGGCGTTTCGTTATTTTGCCCAACCGTCTTATAAGGTTCCACGATATTGGCTACGTTCTCCAAAGAATAGCCTTCTGGTTCCTCTATTTTCGAATATTTTATTTCAAGTAAAAGCTCAAATAAAACACCATTTCCTGTGCACCCCTGATTCCCCCATGTTTTGACCGTGTAGTGATTCAAATTGACAGCCACCAGGCTGCATGTCAGCACAATATAAGGAACCAGCACCAATCCCTTATCCCTTAACTCAATCACCTGAAATTTTGATTGCAGGAGGAAGAAAAAGAATGCGATAAACAAAATGATTGCAAACAGAAACATCGGGTTTAAATTGAACTGGTAATTTCCAACCACACTGAGCGCAGTCCGTATTGAACGGATGTCATTAATGGAAATTTGATTTCCCCTAAACGCGATTACCAAAGCATCTATAAATCCAAACAGAAAGACCGCTAAACTGCAAATAATATGGACATGTTTCACTTTTTTTGTAAAAACAACTGCCAATGCAGAGAACCCTGTTACTAAAAGCCAGTTAATCAGGATTAATTTTATGCCCAAATCATCTATAACACTTCCCGTTTCCAGTTGCAAAATTACAGTCATAAAAAGAGGCATTACAAGAATACTGACTGCACTGATTATTTGATTGTATACTTCAATGGAAATAAAGCTTGCAAACAGCACTACTACAGGCAGTACCAATACATACTTGTACGACAGCTTGGACCATAACGCACAGGCAATACTGATAAGCGAAAAAATGACAGCTGATATAACTCTTATCTTATTAAATGAATATTTTATTCTCATTTTTCCTCTTCCCCAAACACTTCCGCCTTGCTGCGCAAAGTAACGTTCCCGTTTCCTACCTCATAAATCTTATCACATTTCTGAATCGTGGTAAGTCTGTGCGCAATCACAATCAATGTCCTTGTGCCATGAAGGCTGTCTATGGCATTCATTACTTCCTTCTCCGTATCGTTATCCAATGCCGATGTCGCTTCATCCAAAATCAAAACCTGCGGATTTCCATACAAAGCGCGCGCAATGCCAATACGCTGGCGCTGTCCTCCCGAGAGCTTTACCCCCCGGTCTCCGATCATGGTGTCAAGACCATCCGGCAGCTTCCTCACAAACTCCTCAAGCTGTGCCTCACGCAATGCTTTCCAAAGCATCGTTTCATCCATCTCGTCCTTCTCCACCCCAAATGCAATGTTTGCCCGAATCGTATCATCCATCAAATAAATCGCCTGCGGGATATACCCAATACTTGCATGCCACGCATCCATATTTTCCCGGATATTTTTTCCATCCACATAAATGCCGCCGCACTTTGGCTCCAAGACACCCAATATGACATCCGCAAGCGTTGACTTCCCTGCACCTGACGCACCAATCAACGCGATTGACGTATTGTTTTCAATCTCCAAATCCAGCTTTTCCAGTACCGGTTTTTCCGCGTTCGGATATTGGAACGATACGTTTTTTATTGATATCCCTGTTTGAATGTGAAATGGCTTTACATCCGGCACTGCCTTCCAAACTTTTTGATCAAGTTTCTCAATCTCCACCAAATCATCATACAACACATCAATTGCAGGTCTGTTAAACATCACTGCGCTCATATAACCCGAAATTCTATTAAAAGACGGAAGCATTCGGAATGCTGCGACTGCAAATGCAGACAATGCCGGAATAAACTCCACCAAATCCGTATCAAACGCATATATTTTTATCGCCACTGTCAGCAGCAGGCTGCTAATACAGACTGTTTCCATCACAGGTCTTGGAATAAATGTAAGCATTGACTGCTGCCTTTGCAGTACGGTAAACCTCCGGTATGTGTTTTCATAATTTTTCAGGAAAAATGCTTCCTTGTTCATTACCTTAATTTCCTTGATTCCTGAAAAAGACTGCAAGACCCATTTTGTAAGGCTGATACTGACCGTTCTGTTTTCTTTTCCCTTTTTGACAAGTGTCTTTTTAAACACCACACCCACCAAAATTGCAGAAACAAAGACGATCCCCGCAACCACGAATGTCGTCATCACATCAACACGCATCAAAAAAACGGCAAGTACAACACACACGCTCGCCTCCGCGATAAACTGCATGACATTCAATACTACTGTATAAAATCCGTTTACATCTTCTGTCACATTTCTTTGAAGCTCTGCAACATTTCTTGACACATGGAACAAATAATTCTGATGCATATACGAATACATCATTTTTACTGCCAAACGCCTCTGATTGTTAAAAATAAAACGATACTGCAGGTTATACATCATGCTGATATACGCATTTTTTGCAATGTACACTATCACAAGTGCAAGTGCAAGAAATACAATAAGCTGTTTTGCCTCATAAAATCCAAATACATCACTTACCAGCTTCAAATACCATTTCTCATTCACTGACTCAGGACTCGTCGCCACGGAAATGAGCGGCATAATCGCAGATACCCCTAAAAGCTCGAACAGCGCCCCCACCAATATTACAATCAGCATAATAACCAGCTTTATTTTTTGTTCCCTGTCCAAAATATATTTTATCTTATTCAACATTTTTTTGTTTCTCCCATTTTAATCTGGTTTAAAAAATGCTTCAATTTCTTCATCTGTGCGTGGCTGCTGTCGCATGTAGGAATCGTAATCCTTTAAATAATGACCAATATCCCATGCGGTCCTTCCATTTTTATACAAATCATACACTAAAATTTTTGCGGCAGGTCCAAGAATCACGCATATCACACGTTCAGGGGCAATCTTCAGCGCATCCTTTAGCAATCCGTCATAAGAATCATATGCATCTTTTGAAGGTCCATAAAGATACTCCACATCTTCGCATGCATCGAGCGCATTATATTTTATATCGTTTAAAACGCTCTCCCCGCATATCAGTGTAACCTTCCTGCCCAAAAAAAGCTTTTGAAACATCTTAAAATGTCTGTCAAAATCATATTCTTTGTAATTTTGATACATCTGCGTAATTGCGGCATCAATATAAGTCCGCTTTTGATTACAGTTTTTTGTCAAAAATTTTCGCTGCATCTGAAGACAATTCAGGAAATTATCCGTATAGCTGTTTACGCCCTTTACCGGATTCAGGTAAAAATAATTGATTCCTACCAAAAACTGTTCATCCTCTGACTGAAGGATTTCCAAAAGCCGTGCCCCAAGCTCCCTGTCCGCCTTTTGAAACGCAATTCCCTCTCCCTTAATCAGTGCAATCTCACCATCCCCAAATCTGCAGAAACTGTATCCGGTCTTAGAAAGCAGATCAATTGTCTGCCACGCAGTCAGCACGGACACACTGTTTTTGTATTTTCCGGCACGATAGCGTTTACTCTCTACACTGCGGTATATTCTCCGCGGAAGGTTTTTTATTTTTTTGATATACTGCTTCAAACTTATCCTCATTTCTGAATTTATCAATTCAACGAATCATTCCGTACCACTTAAGCGTTCTATAGGTTCCATTGATTCTGACTGCATCAACAGCGCTTCCTTCATAAATAAAACCACACTTCTCATACAACCGCTGCGCCCTAACATTTTCCTCAAGCACGTTTAAGTAGACTTTGTGGAGCTTTAATTCCTCAAATGCGTACTTGAGCAGCTCTTTCGTCGCCTCTCTTGCCGCTCCTGTGCCCTGTGCTTTTTTCCTTGTAACAATGGCATATTCCGCGTTTTGGTTTTTGTGTGAGATATGCTTTAGGCTTATTGTGCCCAAATATTCGTCATTTTCATCCACAAAGGCAAAATTCTGGGTTTCATCCTGAAAGCTGCTGTCAATAAAATCCAGCACGCTCTCCAAGGTTGAGGACGCAAAGTCCGCCTGAAAATTGCAGTTGATTTCAGGATCGTGCATCCACTCAAGCATCAGGGGTGCATCCTTTTTTTCCAAACGTCTAAGCATGTTCTTCCTCTTTCATAATTGTTAAATATTTATCATAGTCCCTGATATACTCATCCGCATCGTAATGCTCGCTTGAAAGGCACAAAAGCACCGAATCCTTTGAAAAATCATACATATCCTTCCAAACAAGCTTTGGCAGGTAAATGCCGATATGCGGTCTGTCAAGGTGAAATATTTTTTGGTTTGTCCCGTCATCCACCTTCACTTTGGAAGTGCCGGAAACATTAATCAGAACAAACTCCGAATGATAATTCGCATGACGCCCGCGAATCACATCCCTGTCCGAACCATAAATATAGAATACACGCTTGATCTCAAATGGGATATCCTGATTGCCTTCAATAATCACAAGATGCCCCCGCTCATCACCCTTTTGCGGGAACTCGATCAATTTACAGTCTTCTATCATACTGCCTCCTATTTCTGCAGTTAAAATTCATTTAGCTTGGTAATGACATACTGCTGCTCTTCATCTGTCATTCCAGTATAAATTGGAATGCTTAAAACTTCCCTGGCGTACTGCTCCGTCAATGGAAATTCCCCCTCTTTATGCCCCAGGCGCTGATAGCATTCTGCCAGGTGAGGCGGTATCGGATAATGAATCTGCGTCTGAATATCGTTTTCCGCAAGAAACCTTTGCAGATTATCACGTTCCTTGCAGCGTATCACATACTGATGCCAAATGCTGTCCGCGCCGTCCCGTACCATTGGCAGTATAATCTTCTTATTTTGGATGCCGCCGTCATAAACCGCCGCCAATTCCCTGCGCTGCGCATTCAATGCATCTATATACTTGAGCTTTACCCGCAAAAGCGCCGCCTGCATCTCGTCAAGACGCGAATTCAAGCCTTCTATTTCATTGTAATACCGGATACGGCTGCCGTAGTTTCGCATCATCCTGATTCTTTCCGCAAAGTCCCTGTCGTCTGTCACCACTGCCCCCGCATCGCCGAATGCCCCAAGATTCTTAGTCGGGTAAAAGCTGAAGCATCCCGAAATACCGAAGCTTCCCGTAATCCTGCCGCCAAAACAGGCTCCATGAGATTGCGCACAGTCTTCGATCAGCTCTAAGTGATGTTTCCTGGCTATTTCCGCAATCTGGTTCATATTGCTTGCCTGCCCGTAAAGATGTGTCACCATAATTGCTTTTGTCTTTGAGGTAATTGCCTGTTCAATCTGTTCCGCATCCATATTATAATACCCGTCAGGTTCTATGAAAACAGGAACTGCCTTATTTTCCGTGATTCCAAGCACCGTTGCAATATACGTGTTTGCCTGGACAATCACTTCATCCCCTTCACCGATTCCCAACGCGCGCACCGACATAATCAATGCATCAAGCCCTGAATTTAATCCCACGCAGTACTTTCGCCCTGTATATGCCGCAAACTCCTCCTCAAACTTCCCGACTTCGCTGCCAAGAACGTACCAGCCGGAACGAAGCACCCTTAATGCTGCCTCTTCATATTCGTTTTGGTGCATCTGAAACTGCCTGTCCAAAACGTTGCATTTAATCTGCATTTCCTTTCCCTTTCCCTTCCAGTTCTTCCATAAATTCCAACATGCGCTCTGTTCTGTCCGATAAAAATTGGTACTGGTCATTGACTACTTTTTTCCAGTCATCCATCGTATAATTATCATAGGTTGTATCTTTTCCCCTTAACCGGTAACTAAACTGCTGCCATTTTGTGTATCCTTTTTCACACCGTAACAGATTCTCCTGCAGTTCCGGTTCATAGATACGGATATGCTCCTCAAAAGCAGACAGTACATTCTCTCTTGTGTAAAGCCCTTTGCATTGAAGCCTTACATATAATGAAAAATCATCACGGAACTCCCTGCTTCTCCACAAACGCTGCAACAGCCATGTTGAAAAATTGATTCTTTCCTGCGTTTCGTTTTCCGCAATCTCAAGATTGAGAATTCGTTCCAGGTAATTATCATTATCCAACATTGTACTGTCAAAGTCAAATATCTGCCATTTCCACAGTCCGCCCCCTTCCCGCCATATATATACATTGCGCGTCCCAAGCTCCAATGCATCTATGTTTCCAAAAAACGTTTCAGCAAGGATGAACGCCATAAAATTTTCCATATCAATCTTCGTGCAAATCCAGTCATAGTCAGCCTTTTCATAAAATTCCCGTTCTTTTATCTCATAAAAAAGCTGCTCAAATGATTTGTCCCAAACCGGATCCCATGGCTTAACTAAATCGATATCTTTTTTGGATACCCCAGCATGTTCACTGAGATACTCTTTTCCCTTAGGCTCCATAAGACTGTAAATTCCCCAGTATTCGCCGTCTATAAACAGAATGCAGAAACGGCTTTTTTGACCGCCGACATTTTCATCGCTGATAAAATTGGAAACAAACGCGCTTGGATAGGTAATGATATTCGCCATTACCTCACTGCATCCTGTTCCACGCAGAGAGAAGCCCTCATATGCAAAATCGTCTGACGCAGAAAACATATCGCCCGTTATTTTATTATGCTCCAATACAACGTCAAAGCTTTTTTGGATATTTTGGGAAAGACTGGTATTGCCTGCTATGGAATATGTCATATCATCCTCAAATACGCTGCCGTCCGTATCATAAATCTCCACATGACCCGTAAGCTTTGTTCCCCGGTTGCTGTTTACATATGCTAAGTTTTTCCCATATTTTCGCATCGTGTAATAGGTGTATCCCAACACATATTCGCCTTCCGTATCATCAAAAAGTTCATAGGGATCCGTTGTAAGCGAAACAATCGGCAGGGAATACTTGGAATTGATAAAATACGTATTGGTCCCTATGCTGTTTGAGAGTTTTGCATCCTTTAATATTCTTGCCCTGATTACAGTTGCTTTATATACCTCATTTACACCATAGTCTGTATCCGCATTGTACGCATTGCTGCTTGGAAATAACACACATTTTTTCGTTGTATACTGATTTGGTCTTCCCGCATCCGTAATCCGAATCGGTTTCTCATAAATGTTTGCGTTGATATCCGGCTCACTTCCGTCAAGTGTGTATAAAATCAGTGCATCTTCTACATCACAGCGAAGTTCCACCTCAATACTTTCATCATAAAGCCCCCCTTCAAGGGAAAAACAGACTTCTCCCCAGTCGGCACGGGGCTCATTATTTTTTATAAAATATGCAGGATTCGGCTCTAGCGGCGTACTGTACGGCAAAAATCCCATCTCATCCGAATTTCCGTACATTCTCCCATAAGAAAGATCACACTGCTGGTTTTCAATCCGCATACTGTCAATCACATTTTCATTCTGATCGCTTAAATAAAGCGTTTCCTTATCCGCATTGATAAAAAAATTGGCATGTAAGGATCCCTCTTCCAAATTTCCGTCACAAAAAACAATCAAATATCCGCCGCTTTCAATACTTACATCCGGAAACGCCCATTTTGTCAGTTCATTTTTGGTATCAGACAAATAGTATCCCTCTAAAGAAACCGTTTGATCTGTTGGATTATACAACTCAATCCAGTCGGCATATACCCCATTCTCGTCCTTCCATGCGGAAAGATTATCTGCCATTACCTCATTGATCAAAAGATGCGTTCCCCTGATACTGTGTGCATGCAGCTGCAATACCTTCGCATACAAAAGCATCGCTATCACGGCAAGCGGCACTGCAATCATTGAAATTTTATAAATCCATAACAAATTCCGTTTTTTCATGAACCGATGATTTCTCCCGTATATGTCACCACGTTGACAGCTTCTATCCCGCTGACAGCCTTTAATGCTTTTGCAAGCTCCGAGAGATTGTTCTTTTTAAGACCTGCCTCATAGGTAATTTCCTCATGCGCTCCCGTCGCATTCTGCATACGCACCCTCCACTTTTTTGTGTGCGCATCCATCAGTGTTTCGACGGCATCACTGTCAAACCCGTTTCCCCGAACGACAATCAAATAATTGTTTCCGTCATACGAATCCTTGCTGAAAAACAAAAGCACAACCGCTATCACAGCGCTTCCGACCACGGCTACAACATACATTTCCGCACCGCAGGAAAGTCCGATTGCAATCGCCCAAAAAAGGAACGCCATATCCTTCGGCTCCTTGATTGCCGTACGGAAACGAATAACGGACAGGGAACCGACCATACCAAGCGAGAGCGCAAGGCTTCCGCCAATAATTGTCATCACCATTGTGACAATCACCGCCAATAGAACAAGCGTTTGATTGAAACCTTTAGAGTATACCACGCCGGAATAGGTCTTCTTATACATAAAATACATGAACAGACCGAGCACAAGCGCTGCAAGCATTGCAAGAACTACCTGGTAGATGGATATGCTCGCATTGGATTCAATTAGGTACTTGAAAATTTCTTTCTTACTCATGTTAATAACCATGCCTTTCTTTCATTTTAGCCAACAGCCTGTCTTGCCATACAGTATTTACTGATTGACATCCGCTGCATATTGATACTCGAAAGCATCCGTTCCACATACGCAGGAAGGTACTGATCATACTTTACCTCAAGAATGACATATTCCGGCGCCAGCACCCCCACAAACGCATTGCGCTGTTCAAAAAGTCCGTTCCCTCGAAATGCGCGCACTCTTTTGTCAAACGTCAGCCGGATATTTTCAACCGGAAGAAGATATGCCTCGCGCTCATAATCTACAAGCACCTTCGGCATATAAGCGTATGTGCTTAAATAAAAGTATGCCTTGCGGGATATTTCATTGTCATATTCCGTAAGCGCATGATAATCCCCCTGTAAAAACATCATCGCCTCCCTGCGGCTGATGTGCATTGTTTCTTTAACGGAATAATCATTCTCTTTATTTTTTATTTCCAGCTTGATGATATCTGCTGATACATCATAAATCCGAAGCCTGATTTTCTTTCTTTGCGCCACTCCAACCATCTTATCATTATAATCCTTATTTTCGGGTGTATCGAAATAAAGCGAGCGTATATAATAGTCGCTATCCTGCTTCATGTTCTCATCCCTTACCAGCAATGCGCCTAAAAGCCGTTTGAGCTGTTCGTATTCCACCATGGAGAGCAGAAATTTCAATTCATGGCGGTATGTTTTTAAAACCTTTGTTTTCAATTCAGACTCCTTTGCTGCTGTTTTTCATTTCACAAATGATCCGTTCTAGTTCTGCCGCGCAGTTCTCCCACAAAAAATGCGCCGTCACATGCCGGTGCGCCGCCGCTCCGACTACGCTTTTATCTGCGCCCAGCGCCTTTTGTACTACCTCTTCTTCATTGCCGCAGAGATATCCTGATACTCCGTTTTCTATAATCAATTCCGGTCCCGGCGCACGAAGCGCAATCACTGCATTTTCATAATACATCGCCTCCAAAATCGCCATACCGAAAATCTCATGCGTATTCAAATTGATATAGCGCTCCGACATACAGTAAAGCTCCCACATGCGGTCATTTGGCACCTTGTCGAAAATCACAGCCTTGCCATCCAGCCCGCACGCTCTTATTTTTGCCCGAACCTTGTCCAAAAGCTCGCCCTGCCCAACCATAAGAAGTCTGTATGCATTATCCTGCGCATACAGTTTCGAAAAAATGTCAATCATTTTTTCAGGCTGCTTCTCCGCCGTCATACGTCCCACAAAAAGAATTACCTTATCCGCATCCCCATACTTCCATTTTTCCTTTAGCTCTTTTGTGCTGTATGTTTTATACTGCTGCTGCAAACGTGCAGTATCCAATCCGACCGGTACACAGAAAACCGTTTTGGCGCCCTCATTTTTAAGGCTTTGTTCCAGTGCCGGCGTTTTAACCACGGCAGGGATTCTCTTATAATATTTCACGTTATTACAAAAAATGTCAACAATTTTTCGCTTTACCTTCGAAGAATTATTGCTATGAATCACTCCAATGTATGGTAAACAAAGGATTTTCTTGCGCCTGCACCATTTATAAAATTTTCCTAAATAAAGATAATTATCGGATGCCGTGATGTAACAGTCCTTGTCGGCATCAAGCATCGAGCAGTCGATTAGGGCGTGCTTTCCGAGATGTCTGCACCGGATATATACAATCTGAACATTCCCGTTCATAAAACGTTCCTGTTTCCCTTCAAGATCCGGTACCGGATGATATACGGTCAGCTCATGCCCCATTTTTGCAAGCGCCGTTGCAAGCCCCTCTGCCTGAGAATTATAATATTTGCTTAAATTTTTATTCTCTGTATTCAGAGAAATCACTGCAAGCTTCATATACCAAACCTCTATTTTCCACCCTGTTTTTTCCGGTTCACCCACTGATAGAGATAACTTTTCAGTATGACAAACCGATATCTCTTTTTACTCATAAAACCACGTTTGTATCGGATGAGCGCATTCTCCCGAACTCCCGTTTGACTTCCTGACATTCCACCCATCCGAAAATTGGATAGGATACGCATCACCGGTGTGAAAACAACCTTTTTACTTTCGTAAAAGCGCAGCATCAAGTCATAATCTGCCGCAGAGCGGTAATTGGTGTCAAACACCCCAAGGTCACGGTACGTATCTGCCGTCACAAAGCAAGTGGGGTGTGTAATCATCTGCTCCGGCAGGAAATCGTGATGATAAATAAATGTCGCTTTCTCTTTTTCCCGGAAAAGATTGCGCTGCATCCCGTAAATCACTTCATATTGATTGCCGCCATAGTTTTTTACCACCTGCTCAATTGTATCGTCCTCATACCAGTCATCACTGTTTACAATTCCGATGAGCTTGCCTTTTGCAAGCCGCAGTCCCTTGTTCATGGCATCATAGATTCCGTCGTCCTTCTCGGACACAATTGTAAGGCTCTTTGGCAGCCTGCTCTTATGCTCCTCTATGATTTGTAGCGTTTCATCCGTGGAACCGCCATCAATTATGATATACTCAATATTTTTATAAGTCTGGTTTTCCATGCATTCCAGTGTTTTTTTGATTGTACTGCCGCTATTGTAGCACGGTGTTATCACTGATACCAATAATTCACACATTGTTTACGCTCCGTTCCTCTTCGCTGAAAGTAAGGGTTACCAAAAACGGTATTGCCAAAATGCAGGGAAAGATATACCGCTCATAATTGATTGCATTGCTTGGTCCGACAAGCACGGTCAGAATCAAAGCAAGATACATAAATGCCGTCAATACCGCTGCCTTGTCCCGCCTGAGCCATTTCAGGAAAAACGCCGCAAGAACAGCCCATACATAAAATGCACTTGTCATCAGGATATTCAGTACCGGAACGCGCATCCACAATACGTCATTCCATGTCAGAATATCCCGAAGCCCCGTATGAACCGCGTCATAGCAGTGCGAAAAGTCAAAATATCCGTCCCTGTTTACGTTTGCCATGCTCCCAACACTTGTTCGTGCAAGTTTTGTAATGTCATTTACAACGAAATAAAAATATCCGTAATAGTTATTTAAAAATGCTGCCGCATAGGTTTCCGGATGCTTTAGCAGCATTTGAAACCATGCCCCAAAGTACGCTTTCAAATCGTCGCCTGTTGCATTCTTATTAAAGGTTCTCTTCACAGGATCTGAGAGGTTTCCGCCATAGGCGTCAGCAAGCTCATCATATGCAAGCACCCTCTCTATTGCCTGCCGTTCCTCCTGTGTGACTTCATCCGCATGGTATTTTACAAACCTTGCGGTCTGCTGGAACGGAACCGACAGCATTTCCCTGACGCTTCCGTCCGGAATCCCCGCCACAGGCAGCACGATATTGGAATAAACCGCATTTACAACGACAATCGTTGCCAGTACAAAAATCCACCGTTTCCAAAAGTGTTGATAGAGTACCGCGGCAAAAACCAGTGTCAGTATTATGACATAAACACCGTTTTTTCTGATTAACACAATCCCCGCGGATGTTACTGCCAACGCCATGATATCCTTCTTTGTATTTTCCGTATGGATTGTCTTATGTAAAAGAATTGCCCACAGGAACAAAAAATCCGCAAAAAAAGTATCTTTTGAAATCATAATGGCATATCTGGGTATCAGCGGAAACAGCGCATAAAACAGCGCTGCCGCAAATGCAAGCTTCCCGTTGTGTAACTTTTTAGCGCAATACATGCAGCTATACGTCAGGATACACAATGTGAGCAGCCCTTGCGTAATGGCACACAAAAATATTCCCAGATTATAACTGCCGCCAAGCGCCCGCACAACATGCAAAAACAGGCTTACATATCCTGTATAGACAGCAGGATGGTGATTGGTAATATAAATCCCTTCTTTAATAGGAACGACTGAGCTTCCAACTTTGGTAGGATGATTATACGCCATATAGATTACATCCTCACTGTCCCCCATAAATACCGCAGGATAGTACGCCACAATTGTCGGAAGCCACATCATTAGGATCAATGCGGCGATAACCACAGCTGCATATTTTTTATCAAACAGTTTATTTGCGTTCGTATCTGCACTTTTATTACAACAATTTATATATATGATTACCGCCATCTGAATCAATCCTGAAAAAAGCAAAAAAAAGCCGGCAAACGCAAACATACCCTTTATACACTGCACTGTCCCACGCGTAATCAGCCCTATGTCCTTATAAACATAAAACAGTTTTCCCGTTATCGTCCAAAACGCGGCAAACGCAGCCATGACATGAACGCCTGCCATTGTCCGTTTTGGCTGTTTCTCTGCACGGGAAACATAGGCGTAAAAGACCGTTAAAAATATCACAAGCAAAAAAGCCATGATCGTAGGCGCTTCTATGGAATAAAACAGCTTTGAAAGTGTACTCAATGCAGATTCCGGATTTTCATATCCCAGCGATGATACCTCATCGTCAATCAGGTTATAGTTCATTGTCAATGCTGACAGCGTTATGATTGCTTTTAAAAAACTTTTAAAATTCGTTCCTTTCATTCCCTGTCTCCATCTAACAAAATGCGTCGTCCTGCACACCAAAATATGCTTTCATGTTTGCGAAATACACATCATTCCTATTCTGACCGACATTTTCACTGTTAAGACTTACCTTCTGCTCTTTTTCTATCAAACCGGGCATGGGAATGTCACAGGGCACCCACACCACACGCGTTCCTTTCAGCAGTTCCATGAATTTGAGCCAAATATCGTCTGCCTTGAAACAAAGCTTTACAATCAGTTCTTCGTCAAACGCCTTCTCATAAAGGCAATGAGGCGGATAAAGGATTCCGCCTACTCCAATCGCGACCAGTCCATGGGAAGGCATATCACAGCCGCGGTATTCCCCGATCCAGTCCTGATAGGATGCAATCGTCCCATCGGCATTATTCGTAATTTTATGCACACGCCTTGCACATACCGCGTCAGGATAACGCCTGTGCACTTTCACAAGCGACTCTATTACGTCCTTTGGATAAATCACATCATCATCAATTGTAATAATGATATCATCCGGAAACTCCTGCATCACATAAAAATATTTTTTGTGCGCTTTTAAATCCCTTACATATCTGTATTCTACCCCATATTGTTCCAGTTCAAGCATCTTGTGTGTAAGTCCGCTTTGTTCCGCTTCCTCATCAAGCCATACGATAATTCTATCGGGCTTCATGCTTTGCAGCATAATGCTTTTGAGTGCAATCGGAATCTGCGCAAACCGCGCCGGATAGCTTGCCAGCGATACAATAATCTTTTCTGACCGCTCCCCACTGCCCAGCGCATACCTTTTCGGCGCTGCAAAAACATACATCCGACGCAACAGATAGTGTATTTTCCGATAAATCCGATAACCAATTCCAGCCATCACCAATAACATCCTCTTTCTACTGTTTCTGCGTTTTTGGGTTTTTCTGACGCGCGGGGATAGACCCACGCCTCATTAAAGAACGTGGCGATTTTGGTCGGGTAATTATTTTCCCATCGCGCTCCCTTAATCCCAAACATCAGCTGCGTCACACCGCCCAAATGAATCGCCTGTTTCCCCGCGGCTTTCAGCTTTGCCGCAAGCGGAAAACCATATGCCCCACAGCCGATGATTGCCACGTCAAAATCAATTTTCATTGCCTTATCAAACATATATTCGAGTGCATCAAACCATGTATCGAAGCGTTCATCCTTGATGCCGCAGATTGTCTGTACGGCTTTGAGAGTTTTGAGTTCAAATGACGGCAGAATCGGATGCTTTTTCCAAATCTCTTTACGCCTGGGATACTGTGCCCGAATGCTCTCCTCAAACGGATGAATGACAAGAACCTTTTTTCCTTTCAACGCCGCAGTCCACGGTCTGCCATTGTAAAGCCACGGTTCTAAGCGGAATAAAAATGTCAGCTCCGCCTGCGGTGCATATTCCTCGATTATGAAATCTTCCATGTTCAGGTGCCACATTGCAAGCAAGTCCACCTGTTTACAGGAGTCCAGCATTAAGTCCGTAAAAGCAGGAAGATATTGGTAATCAACAGGGAAAAAACCAGCGCCCGCACCCAGTCTTGTAAACCACCGGTCCAAATACGCATCATCCTGCGGGGAATGCCCTTTGTACCGAATTGCCAAATCGCCGACCATCGTCTGTAATTCGGTATTTCCGAAACGGCATACCATCAATGGGTTTCCCTCTGTGATTTTATGATATATATAGTCGTTTGTCTTCTTTGCGCTCATAACCCATTGATGCGCATAATGCGGCATAACAGGTTCCCTGTGAAAATATTTGACAATTCCATGTCTGCGAAGCGCTTTATTAAAGTAAATATCTCTCCATTTCCAACGCTTTTCATACTGAATCCATTGTTCTTTTTTATCCATAACTCTGATTTTTCCTTTTTTGCAGTTTATTCACGACCTTTTTCCGAAGCCTGTCAAGCTTTGTCACCAGCTTTGTCCTGCGAAAGCGCAGTTCCAACAGGCTCCCCGCATTCAGTCTGTGCGAATCAATAATCTGGGGATATGTGCTTCGTTCCTCCACATCCTTGGGATAATGGTTCATCATGCCATACTGCGACGGATCCCGGAATTTTTTGATTCCTCTCTTCTTGGAAATCAGGGAAATCACTGCCTGGTCATGGCGGTGCGTGACAAAATCCGGATAATTTTCCTTCCCCATCGTATTCGGATTGTCGGATATTATCCGGATGTCCTGCGCATAAGACAGCACTTCCTGAAAGAACGCTTCCACTTCCGGCGCTTTCTTACACACCATATACCCACCGATTGACTGCGGCGTATCGGTATACTGTTCCTCATCGCATCCTGTGAGAAGAAAGGCATCCCGCTTTGTGTATTTGCGCTCAAGCATCTCATTTTCCAAGGAAAACAGCATCAGGCTGACCTGTTCGCGCTCCATGCAGTCAATCAGTTTCTGGATTTCATCCACATACACAGATCCGGCATCCGTATAAATCAGATAATCGCCGTCCCCAAGCTCCTGATACCCCCGGTAAAACACATATGGTTTCCAAAGATAATACCCCCCGCCTCTCGGATTGCTTAAGATTTCCTTGTTTTTTTCCCGAAATGCAGGGTCAATGTCTTCGGGCGTATATTCAATTACCCTGTCCGCTCCCCACTGCCTGGCGGTTTTGCTGTTCAGCCGCTGCGCCTTTCGGAACTTTTTATCTGCATAGTTTGCCGCGATAATCATGATTATCCCCCATTCCAAATAGATGTCTATTTCTGCAGCGCAATCTTTGCCCAATATCTTGACTGCTTCACTGCCTCCCAGCCCATTCCCGCCTGCATCATATAGAACATCCGTTCTCTAAAGAACAGCTTCATTTCGGTCCGTTTCAGACGTACCTGCTGTGACGCAGTAATCGAGCCTCCCGATATCCGGTAATAAATCAGCTCACGGTTAATGAATCCGCAGCGGTAGCCTTCATGCATCACCTTAAGGTTCATCGGATAATCCTCAAACCAGCGGTAGTTCTCATCATAACCGCCAAGCTTTCGGATAATTTCCATCGGGTAAAACGAACCTGACGGCGCCACAATGCAGTTTTGTTTCAATAACGTCCGATATTGTTTCTTGTGATCCGTTTCTGAGGCAAATTCATAACACCTGTTACAATATGCTTCAATCGGCGTAAAATCTACATTTTCCCCTTCTTTTTCATCAGAAAACAGATGCACTTTTGCAATCGGGAACATCTTGGGATTTTTCTCACAGAATTTCACATACTCCGATATCGCGTCCCTCGTCATATAGTCGTCCGCGGCAATCAGCTTTACGTAATCTCCCTTTGCATACTGTAATGCACGGTTAATATTCCCGGGAATCCCTGTATTTTGCTGTGTTGTGACAAGCTGCATCTTAGAAAGCGTACCCTCATTGTCCCCCAGCCAGTTCTGCACAATTTCCACTGTGTTGTCAGGGGATGCGTCATCCGTAATAATCAGCTCTATATTCTTATAAATTTGGTTTTTAACACTGTCCAGCGTCTGTACAATCGTTTCTGCCGACCTGTATGCAAGAACAATAACGCTCACCAGCTTCATATGAATCACCCTGCTTTTTGTTTGATTAATTTCTTTACCTGCCAAAAGTACCCTTCATATCCGCCCTTTGCCCTAAAAGGCTGATACCAGTAATATCCCATCAGGATAAAAAGATAATTCCTCAGGATATAAAAGGAGATCAGATGCGCCTCCATAATGGTAAACAACGTATATCCTGCCACAATCACGACAATTGTGTAATCCCCCTTCCGGAAACTTTGATCAATCAAATATAAGTTCATCAGCACATAGAGGATTCCGGGAATAATGCCATACCAGTAAAAAAGTTTGATGAACCCCGCATCGAAAAATTCCGTGTTTTCAGCCGACGCAAACGGCAGCCAGTTTTCAAAACGCGCTGCCTCAATCTTATGCGCGTACTTAAATCTTCCGTTTAAGATGGTGTCAATCCGGTCTATCAGCTCGTTTTCAATTCCGGTATGGGATCCAACCGCTGAGAATAGGACAATTCCAATCACAAACAATGCGCCTAACAGATAAATGGTTTTCCATTTTCTCAAAGGCTTGCAATATTTTAACAGCATCACGCCCGCAATCACTGCCGTACACACCAAAAATCCCGTATTGGAATCCGTATATCGGAATGAGAGATAATTAATCAGTTCCAAAAGCAAAAAATGATACCAGCGCATCCGCTCCGCATCCAAATACAGACAAAGCGTAATCATCATAAACAGCATACACTGAAACGCGTTCGGATGCCCCATTCCAAAGCAGTAACGGGTTTCTATAATACTGGGGTACTCGCCTCTGCCAAAATTCGCGGTTAATTTAAAAACACCAAAAATCCCCAGTCCGGAAAGCACAAACAAAATTACAGTTCCCGTAAGGGTGAGCCAAAAAGAAACCCTTAGCATTTTCCTTAAATCCACGCCTTTACAGGCTGCCACAAATGCCACAATCCTGACTGTTTCATCACGCTCGTTTACAAGATAGGAAGCAAACGCAACCGCACCGAACAGTAAAATGCACAGCCATTCCTCTCTCGAATATTTCGTCGATGCAATCTTAATGCAGCAAAGAAGGAATGTAATCCGAAACAGCTGTCCCTCAACCGGATTGATGTATGCACTTTTATCCACCATTACAATCAGCAGTTCTATGACTAAGGCAATCCAAAAACATGCCCTTCCGATTCTTTCCAATTTATCTGTTTGTTTCATTTGCACTCCTTTTTCTGCAAAGCCTGGCATTGCAAAAGCATCTTACACTCTCACAAAGTTCCTGCATATATGCTTTTAGAAGCAGGGACGGCTCGATTCCAAGCGCTTTTGCTTCTCCCAGACCCTTTCCATATTTCACGATAAACCGCTTTGTAAAATATTCACGGCACTCCCTGCTTTCGCACAGGCGGTATTTCTCGTACATATAACGGTAATCATTGTAAATGCGCAGGTCCTTCTCGGAAAAGCTCTCCGTGTACTGATGGTCATGCACGCCTATGGAAACAAGAGGTTTTGCCGTAAAGACAAATTTGGGATTTTTGCGCAGCAAATCAAAATAGAGATACATGTCTGACGCCCAGTTGCTTTTCTCGTCAAAAAGTGTGAGCGCATCACCGCGCCGGTACATCACCGCGCTTGGCGCACCGATTTCATTCCCCAAAAACAAATGTCTGTAGTCTTTTCGCAGCCTGCCGATAAACTGCGGCGTGGCATGCCTGTCATAATATTCCATATGATTATCCAGCGAAACCTGCCTGCTGCCCGCAAACGCAAGAAGCGCGTCGGGCGACTTATCCAAAAGCGCCGCATACCTGCCAAGGCTTTGTTCGTCCGTAAACCAGTCGTCGCTGAACATAATTTTAATGTATTCGCCGCGTGCCATTTTGATTGCCGCGTTCCAGTTAAAAATATGTCCGTACGGATTTGCGTTGTGTATATAATTGATATTTTTATGCTGTTCCCGATATGCCGCTGCAAGCTTCTCAATCCCGTCATCCGTGGAATCGTCTGATATATTGACCTCAAAATCCGTATACGTCTGCAAATAAACTGATTTTAAAAGCCGTTCCACCTCTGACGCATTATTATAGGCAGGCACACATATGGAAACCTTGGGCGTATCTGACATCATTTTCTAAGCACGTTCCTTCCAATGCGTTTGATTCCCACGAGAATATTGTAACACATGTTTTTTATTTTTACCTTCGTTCTGCGCAGCGCCCTGTCCGCTGCCTTTTCCTCATGCATAATCAGAAAATCAAGTTCTTTTTGATGTTCCCTGATATAGTTCGGAAAACTCTCATCAATCTCACACCGCACAAACTGCGCATTTCTTCCAAAGATATCCTTGCCGTCCTTAATCTGATCCGTCACATTTGATAACACATGTTTTGAATTATATTCCTGGTGTGCCGCCGAAACCACCTTTTCCTGCACACGCTTTCGAATATCCTTCTGTCCATGTCCGCCCATATAGCCAAAATGCCATCCGCCGTCCTCCACACGTATCCCGATTTCCTTGCGCTCAGGAAACCGCAGCTCGCCAAGCAGCAGATTCT
The DNA here is from genome assembly GCA_910578795.1 of uncultured Lachnospiraceae bacterium. Classification (GTDB taxonomy): domain Bacteria; phylum Bacillota; class Clostridia; order Lachnospirales; family Lachnospiraceae; genus COE1. Next base: position 75,662 of record CAJTSD010000006.1, on the reverse strand, counting down.
GCTCCCGCAAAAGCTTATAGCTTAACATCTTTGTACCAATCCATTTCTTTCGCTTCACGCCCTCAAACTCTCCCGCATAGGAAAGCAGGCTTCCCGACACTTCCTCCATATTGAGGTAGCAATAGAAAAGCCGCTGCGCAAAATGATATATTTTATCCTCCTGAAAATCCTGCAATATTTCACGGATTTTATCAGGATTCGGAATCTCGTCAAGGTCACTGAAAATAATCACATCTTCATCGGTACAGTCTTTCAATCCCCTTGTCACCGCATTTTTCTGAAACGTATCGCGGTAGTGCGTATCCCCCTCGGGCGTGTCCTCAACCACAACATGGATAATTTTATCCGCAAATTCGGCAAACAAGTCCTTGTTTTCCTCATAATACAACGGTTTTTTTAACCCCGAAAAGGTTTCTGTCGCCTCACTGATGACAAAACGGTCCACCACCGGACTAAGCACATTCAGGCGTATTTTCAAAATATCAAGTTCATTAAAAAACTGAAAGCAATCGTAAACCATTGTTCAAACTCTCCTATCAGCCTTTCGCGCGGTGCAAAAGGCGTTTCATCCGTTCCTTTAACGGCGGCTTGATAAAATTCGGATACTGCGCGTTCGTCCCCTCCCATTTGTGAAAGGCAAACGGCGTAATTCCCTGCACCTCAGGTATCATTTTTTCATGACTGTAATACTTCGCCACCTCCAAGGGTGCAATCCGCATTCCCTCCGCCTCCAAAAGATGACGGATTTTACAACAGATAAAACCGTCCTCATAATACCACATCCGCCCATACGCATACTCGCCCTCCCATGGAATCCCTGCTTTTTTAGGGAAATCCATAAGCCGCTTACTGCGGATGCCCGCACTGTTTCCCACGCGGCAGATATTTCCGTCCTTATCGCGGTATGTCGTGGTGTCGCCCTTTGGCGGCAGCGGCCATGGCGCTCCGATATAATCATAATCCAAAAATTCGTCACGCCACAATTCCGGATGCACCACAAAGCCATCCGCATGTACAATCAACGCAAAATCCGTATGGATATGGCTTCCAAGCTCATAAACCATCTTGTAATTGAAATCGTCAATGTTACAAAGCCTGTCCGTATGGCTGTACCGGATGCTCTTTGGCAGTCCAAACGGTCTTTTATGCGTAATCAGCACCGCGTCGCCAAATTCAATGCCCCGCATACTGTAAAGCATGGCTTTGATTGTTGCACGTATATTCACGCTTGTCATTGCCACCAGCGTGACATCTGGAAGTTTTCGTTTTTCCTGCATTCGGTTCCCCATGCTCCTTTCCACAGTCTGACCTTTTATCCAAAGCTATGATTTCACCAGGCGCCGTTTTAACGACCGCACTGCCCGCACGGACAAATCACGGTATATCAGGCTTTTTGCCCTAATCTTTGCCAGTTTCAAGCCCATTCCCGCAAGCGCAACGCCAATCTGCTGATACTTCCTTGATGTTTTTTTATATTCTGCAAGCTCCTCCCTGCACTCCTGCGCGGAGAACAGCCTGCCTTTCCTGTCCATATAAACAAATCCGTCATAAATATTCTGCTCTGATGCCCAATATCCGTCCGACACATTATGCCTTGCCCAGTACTTTGGTGCAATAATGTATTTTACCGTTTCACTTGTGAACGCCGGAAAAAAGGCAAAGGTCGAATTTGATAATATTAAATAACTCGCGTTCTTTATTATAGTATAATCCTTTGCAAGGTCGAAATGATGCGCCTCCACCTCCGGAAGCACACGCCTTGCTGCCTCCACATCATCCGTCACAACCATAAATTCCATATCCGGGCGCAGCTTTCGCATCTTAGCCATCGCGTCAAGCCAGTATTTACGTCTTAAAAACAGCTCGGGATTTCCCGCATATTCACCGCCGCGCACATTGATGATACATAAGTTTTCCTTTGCATACTCCCGGCAGTCATATTCCGGCTTTACCGCAAGCCACTGTTTAATCTCATCCCGGTACTTTCCAAAATATTCCTGCGCCTGCATGTTTCCATATAAAAGCATCGTCTGCTTCAATTCAAGAAGCTCCCTGTCCGCTCCCGAAACATAACAGCCATGCTCAATGTCATGCGTGGAATTTCCGATAAAAATCCTGTCCTCATGCTCATAATATCTGTTTTCAAACGCTTCCTTGGGCACATCAATGCCACAGTCAAGATCCATAAAGTACATTCCTTTATTACTGTGTATATTATTGGCAAAAATCCCCCTGTTTAATATACTGAACCCGTATCCTTTTGCATATGCAAGGCTGCGTGTCGTCACATAACAAAACAGTTGGTTTCCAAGCCCCTGTCCCTGTAAAAGCTCTGTTGCTATAATTGGTCTGTCACTCATATCCATCCTCATTTAAAGCGTGGTTTGTTCAATCTTTCCATTTGCCACTTTATATATCATATCACATTTTTCAATGGTATTTAACCTATGTGCAATAATAACCATTGTCTTTTTACCGTGAAAGCTGTTAATCGCCTCCATCACTGCCGCCTCCGTTTCATTGTCCAGTGCGCTCGTCGCCTCGTCAAAAACAAGGATTTCGGGATTATGATAAAGCGCCCTCGCGATTCCAAGCCGCTGTCTTTGTCCGCCTGAAAGCCGCACACCGCGCTCGCCGATGGTCGTATCAAGACCTTCTGGCAATGTTTCAATAAATTCCTTAATCTGTGCCTCCTCAAGCACCTCCCAAATACGCCGGTCATCAATCTCATCATCCGCAATGCCAAACGCAATGTTATTGCGGATCGGTTCGTCCACAAGATAAATGGACTGCGGAATATAACCGATCTGTGCAAGCCATGATGGATAATTCTCAAAAATGTCTACGCCGTCGCAGGTAATCGTTCCATTCTTTGTCTTTAAAAGCCCAAGCAAAATATCAACCACCGTCGATTTCCCAGCGCCGGAAGGTCCCATGATTCCCACGGATTTTCCATAGGGAACAACCATATCCGCACCCGTAAAAATCATGGTATCTGTATTCGGATACGCATACTCAATATCCTTTAATACAATCTTATCCTTCAGTTGTATCTGAACTGACGGATTTTTTGCCCCGACTGTCCTGTCATTTGCACGCATAATCGCACTCATGTTCAGATTCTCATACACGTAATCAAGACTTGGCTGCGAATAAGCGATCTCTGTAATATACGTATTAATCCGGTTTACACAAGGCATTAAGCGCACTGCCGCAGCGCCAAACACCGTCAGCGTTTCAATCATCGCCTGTAAGCTGTTTCCACGCAGCATATATACCATAATATACCCTAAAATGCTGCAGATAAATATTGTTTCTACTAAAACACGCGGCAGGCTGTTCAATACGGCATAAATTTTTGCAATCCCTGCACCGACCTCACCTGACGCTTCATAATTGTCCGCAAAAAATGCCTCCCTATGGAGCACCTTCACATCTTTAATCCCATAAATTGCCTCAATCCGCCATTTTGCAATCCGTGACTGAATATCCTGATTTTTCTTTCCAAGCCTGCTTAACTGCGGTTTTAGGATTTTCGTGAGCAAGAACGTCATAACAAGCATGACAATCACAAGAAAGCCCGTCATTTTCCAGTCTTTCAGAACCAGCACCAGACAAATCATGACAAACACAACGACCTCGGACGCAAGCGATATCATTGCCATAATCATATTAAAGACATTCGGAATATCACTGTCTGTCAGACGAAAAACCGTAGGAATATCCGCATCCAGGTAAAACTCATACGGGCGGTTTAAAAACTCCCTCAAAACCCTGCTGATTAGGGTATTTTTGTTATAAGAAATAAATTTCGTCCTGATATTCACAAGAATGAGCAGATAGACATTCTTAATAATATAAATAGCAATCAACGCAGACAGCAAAATCATGATAAACTGTGTCGGGTCATAAATATGAAGGATATCCAAAACCGGACGCACATACCATTTATCCATGGTAGCGTCCACATCCACAAGCGCCGCCACCACCGGCAAAAGCGCCGATACTCCAAGCGTTTCAAGCACGCCGCCTATAAAAATCAATATCCCCAAAAACACCAGTTTGCTTTTTTGTTTCCGGTCAAATATATAGCCGAGTTTTTTTATATTATTCATCGAAAATCTCCTCATAATTGTAGTTGAGATAAAACCGTTTCTCTTTTTCAAACAGCTCTTCATAATTATTTGGCGTTACAAGACCTTCTCCCTTTGCGAGCCATTCCAAAATCCGCGAATTAATGTGCGCACCGTAGTGCTCCCTGTCCCTGTAATTATCAAAATCCGTAATAACGTCATATTGATCATTAAAATTATAAAGCTTTACATTAGGACACTGCACCAGCAGCTTTGTCGCAATATGTTCCGCCTCTAGCTGCTGGAGCATCAGCCCCTCCTGATTCAGGTAATCCCACCAGCAGATACTATATGGCGTATAAAACAGGTAAAATGTTGTCTCCGGATATTGGTTGACAAGTTTTATAAAATTTTGCTGAATATTTTCCTCAACCATCTTCTTTTCTTCCGCACTCAGTCCCTGCTGCATTTCGGCACGTTCCTCCCAACGATTATAGCCTGACATGACATACTCATATCCAAGCTCCTTTTCCCATGCGGAATATTCGTCAAATGTTGTCCGTTCCCGTCCTGTAATTGTCATAATCAGATTGGGCAGAACCCCCTCATACCACACTGTTTTGTTAAAAACATAACATGCATCATTCCATAAATTGTCATCATACAGATACTCTGGATAGTTTCCATAGATATCATAATCCTTATCACGGATCAGCGCGTTCAAATCCACGGACCATATGACGGTCTTTAAATCCTTGTTTCTTCTGAGCGCTCTGTCAAGGTTTTCCGACAGTTCCCGAAAACCTGCTCCCGAAAACGTTTCTTTGACGGATTTTACGCCAAGAATCCGGTCTGCCTCACTGGTCTTAAAATTTTGCGCCATTGAGGTTCCCGTAATGATTGTATCATATTCAAAATGCCTTGATATTCCATCATTTGTGTAACGTTCATTATAAAGGCGATAAGAAACAAACGAAAACGGTTTGTGAAAATGGAAATAAGGGTCAATGACCCAGACCGTCGCAACAATAACAAGCGTTATAGTAATTATCGTTGACAGACATCCGATAAACCATTTCCGCATTTCGTTCCCTCCTATCCCTAAAAATTAAAGTACAAAAATTCACTCACATCTGAAAGTGACAACACACTCCAAAGCAACAGCACAACCGTCACGATAAAACGCCTTGCGCCATACTGTCCATCTTCAACCTTTTCCTGCGTATTTTTTAAAAAGAAACATGCAAGAATCAACAATATGATAAACGCCACAATCGGAAACAGCGGGCATCTGTCTATCACCCAGCCGAATCCCAAACGATATAGGATGCGTGTTTCCACCAAATTATTGAAAATTTCCACAATATCCCTGTCATAGAACTGCCCATGAATATTTTGCAGATTCATTGTATACTTCCACAGTCTTTTGAATTGCAATAGCGTTTCCGAGCGAAACAGACTCCATGTGACAGTCACAAAACAAAACGTCAGAAATCTCCTGATAAAACGCGGAATCCGCTCTAATGCATTCCCAAACACACGTTCAATTATTTTTGCCGCGCCATGAATCATTCCCCAAAGGATAAATGTCCAGTTTGCCCCATGCCATATACCGCTCACAAGGAAAACGACAAAGATATTTATCTGGGTTCTTACTGCGCCTTTCCGGTTTCCTCCCAATGGGATATATACATACTTCGTAAAGAACCTGGTAAGCGTCATATGCCACCTGTCCCAAAATTCACTGATGGAATTGGCTTTATACGGCGAATTAAAATTGAACGGCAATTTAATATTAAACATATATCCGATGCCATACGCCATATCACAATATCCGCTGAAATCAAAATAGATCTGCAGCGTATAGCACACCATGATAATGATACCTGTTAACGTTGTTTGATAGCTTTTATTGTCATACGCCCATGTCACAATCTTCGAGAGCGTATCCGCAATCAGTACCTTCTTTGCAAGTCCCAAGGAAAAAGCATATAGACCTTTACACAGATTCTCATAATTGATTTTGTGGTTCTTCTTGTCCCGCAGCTGTGGAATCAGCTCATCATGATATACAATTGGTCCTGCAATCAGCTGCGGAAAAAATGTAACATATGAGGCATACTCCAAAAAGCAATACTTCTCACACTCCCGCCGATACGAATCAATCACGTAGGAAAGCTGCTGAAACGTATAAAAACTGATGCCTAGCGGCAGCATCAGCTGCAAAAGCGCATAATCAGTCTTCAGCCATGCATTGACATTCTCAATAAAAAAATCATAGTATTTATAGTAAAATAAAATCCCTAGATTGACGCCAAGCCCCGCCACAAGCAGCAGTCTGCGCAGCAAAAGACTGTTTGTGCGGTCAAGCAGTTCAACCACACTAAAATTCAGAATCACGCTTGCAATCAAAATAAACAAATACTCTATGCTATTGTAACCGTAAAACAGCATGGACATTACAAGCAGATATCCAAGCGCCATCCTCGGTCTGTTCCAGTGATGGAATGCATAATATCCCAAAACCACCAGCGGAAAAAATAAAAATACAAAAATATAGGAATTAAAAAGCATCTTAACCTCTTACCGGTATCACGAATTTTTCATAAAGTCTCACTGTATACACATAAAGCGCAGGACAAAGCAGAAACAGGCGCATCCGTGCCCTGTCACCGACCGAAACAATCCCTGATTCGTACACATGCTCGATTGCGGTTTTGTCCCCCCGCAGCTCCCCCACAATGCGCCGTGCATATTCTTTTGCTGCCGCGTCGCCTGCTCTTTGTGCCTTCTTAAAATCAATATAATAAAATAATAATCGTCTCCAAAAATGATACGACGCGTAATCAGCCATTTCTCCCGAAACGGATTCCCGAATCAGTGCAATATGCTCCCGCCAAAATGGCAGCTCGTCTTTGAACATGCGTTCCCCCCTTGCCATATTCATAATGCTGCCTTCCCTGTCGAGCACATAATGGTAAAGGCAACTGTCAAGATAGACCGCCTTGTCAAGCCTGCAAAAGGCTTTCGTTGTATACGTAATGTCCTCCGAATTGCGCCCCTTTGGGAACAGTGTTCCCTCCACAAGGCTGCGCCGAAACAATTTGCTCCACACGGAATTATAGATTACATACTGTGCATGTCCGCCAATGTAAATCCGAAGGAGCTCCTCCCTTGTAAGCGGAACACACGCCCCGCTTCCGCCGCCAAGCGTCTTATCCGCATATTCGCTGAAATACCGGCAGACGCAAAGCTGCGCATCCTGCTCCACGCACGCGTTATACATGCGTTCATACATATCCTGCTCTATCCAGTCATCACTGTCTACATATCCGATATAAGTGCCTGTCGCCACAGCAAGCCCTGCGTTTCTCGCATCCGAAAGACCTCCATTCTCCTTATGGATCACCTTAATCCTGCCGTCTTTTTTGGCAAATGCATCGCACATTTGGGGCGATGTATCCGTTGAACCGTCATCCACAAGAATGATCTCAAGTCTTTCATATGTTTGATTCCGTATCGAATGAATGCATCGTTCCAAATACTGCTCCATATTATACACAGGCACAATCACAGAAATCAATTCATTCTCCATAAATGATCTCTCCTGCTGCGTCCAAAAGAACCCAGCCTTCCCAGTTTTGATGGATCTCCTCAGGAGAGGACATCTCATAATTATCGTGGTGCAGCGGACGTATCATCAGCTTGTCCCTGTGCGGATTGAGCCTTGCCCCCCATATGCTGAACGTACTGTTCGCGCAGATATTATGCTTACACCGACTCATAAGCGCCATATCAAACAAGCTGTCTTTTCCTGTATTCCAATCCACAATGCGCATATCCGAGCCGTTAAAATGTTCTCTCGCATACACTGTATCATCAGAAAAAATATAAAACACAGGACGCTCCACACGCTTTCGGATATATTCAAACGCCCCGGCATAATACGCATCCGTGCAAATCCCCATATAACGCGCACCATCTGCCACCGTAAGATAGTCTTTACGCCTGATATGCACACTGACAGCGTTTTCGTTCTCCATACGGGAAAACGTATCAATATTCAACGGATTATCACTCTTTGGAAACCGAATCCTGCGCTGCAAAAGCCCTGTAATATCCTTATAGTATCTCTCACATCCCCAAAAGCCATACAGATACACATTATCCATTGAAAAGATTTCCGGCATATACTCCCTATCTTCTGCCACCGTCCTGTCTTTTCTCCCCGTAAGCTTTCTGCGCACACGGTCCGTTAATTTCATACTATTATCAAGAAACAGTGTGCGCTCCTGTTTGGTACACACCTCATATTCTAAACCTTCAAGGCGCTCCAGCTCCAGCTCCCGCCATTCCCTGTCATCCCCCTGTGCATCCTTATAAGCATAGAAATCAAGTTTTACATTTTTTCCAAGCAGCCTTAATTTCTCTAAGAGGGCATATTGATAAAGCTGATTGCCAAGTCCGCCCATCACATGAATAATAATCATTGTACTGTTTCCCCGTCTTTCACTGCATGATAGAGTTTCGCCGTTGTGTCAACTACAGGCTCCATCGTATATCCCAAGTATTCAAATGCTTTGCAAAATGAATTCCACTGTCCTGTCACAAGATAAACCTCATCTGGCAGCTGATTATTATAAACCCTGCGCAAATACTCCTGAAACGGTTCATTTCTATTATTTGAATAGGTTTCAAGCTCGTCATTATATATAATATTTTCCCATTGTGACTCCTCGTAACGCGCATCATGCGTAAAGTAATACACAAATGCATACCGCTGATGAAAGTCAAGAATCGTCGGCGTATGATACCCTTCCAAATCATACCACTCATCTACTACCGTCCGCAAGTCCATCTTCCACCAGTGGTTACTGATGCGGTAATCTCCGTACAGGCAGTAAATCAGTCCGCCAAGCACAAGGCATATGCCCGCAACCTTAGAAAGCCTTTTTCCCAATAGTTGCACAAGCTCATACAACGACACCATAATCAGCACAAACCACAGCGGAAAAATAAACATGTTATAACGGTTTCCGTACCACCCATACGCATATAAATTCAGCTTTGTCACGACATAGTAAAGCATAAAAACCGCCACATTGCACCATAAAAACACCTTAATAAAAAAGCGCTCCGTTTTTAGAGCCACATAAAACAGCGCCACAATCAGCACCACAAAAATCACATTTAAAAGAGTTCCCAGCTTCTGCGTATCCCTGTCAATGTCAATCAGGCACCATTTAAAAACGCTTGTGATACTATAGCAGAAATCACCGAAAATATTTCCGTTTTCAATAATAATGTTACGTCCAGAGGACAGTGTGGAAACCTGATTGGTGGACTGCGGAATCACAAAAAAGTAAATCAGCGGCAGCCCCCCTGCAATTCCCGCCGTCACAAAGGAAGCGATGCTTACCTTGAAGCGTTTATAATCCTTCCTCATAAGAGCAATCACAAGTACACTGACTGCCATTGGCACAACCGCAAATGCCGCACCATAATGTGTATACATTGCCGTCACACACAGCGCAGTAAAAACAACAATCCGCCTGACATTCAATTCCTCGCAGATTAACACCAGCACATAAATCAGCCATAGCAGAAACATCACCAGCATTGCATACTCCGACGCTTCTTTAATATAATACATCCAGATATAAATACTAGAACAAATTACAACACAAAAAGCCGCCATATAGCGGTCACAAAGCTTTCTTATAATAAAATACAGTCCAATGGAAGCGCCAAACCCAAACAAAACACTTGAAAAGCGATACCACCATTCCCCCTCACTGACCTGAAGCCAAAAACACATCAGCCAGTTATACAAGGGCGGCTGTTGCTGGATATACGCCATCCGTTCATACATCGACGCAAGCTTCGTCACACCTTCGATGGGTCCTTTCACAGGAATCGAACAATAAAATTCCATCGCCTCATCCTGCCAAATAGGCGTCTGCGTCAGCTTGTATAACGCCATAATCCAATAATAAACAAATGCCGCGCCCGCCGTAATCCACTCCGGCAGACGTTTCTTCAATTCCACAAATTTTTCTCTCACAAATGCCACATCTCCGTTATGGTCCTATTTATCTTATAGTATTTGAAATAATCTGAAATAATATCCGCACTAAAGCAATGCGATACAAAAGGTGCCATGCAAAAGACGCACAGCACCTTTTTATACACACAATATTTTATGCATTTTCCTCGATAATGCCGATAAAAAGCTTATATGCTTCCTCTAGTGCATCCTTCTCTTTCTCCACCCTTTGGGCATCCACCTCGGACGCTTCCTTTCCTCTTAAAAGCTCCGTTATCGCAGATGCACGGTCAAAAATCGGGTTCAAGCCCAGGTTTGCACTCACTCCTTTAAGCGTATGTGCTGCCTTAAATGCTTCCTCATAATTTTTTTGATCCAAATGTTCCTTCAAAATTGCGTAATTCTGGTCGTCCTTAAATTTCAAAATAAATTTTAAAAATAAAGCATCATTTCCCATAAAACGATGCAAGGTCCCCTCTACATCAGCCCCGTTTTCCTTTAATTTCTGTTTCAACTGCTCGCTCATTGTTTTTCCTTCTTTCCATATAATAAATATCTGATTTACGACGGTTGTAACAGCACATAGACTGACTGAACTGTTACCAATTATTTTCCAAATACACTAATATTATATCGAATGCTTTTGTGTATTGCAAGAGTACAATCAAACATTACTTCATAACCGAAAATACAAAATAACCTTTTCCCGCCCCATCATATAGTAAACTGTAATAAAGCGATCCCCTGTCAAACTCTTTCAACAGCAGTTCATAGCTGAGCACGTTTTCTTTCTCAAGCCTGTATGCTCCCAAATACTCAAAATTGCGATGAATGCGCTTTACCATCATTTGCGCAAGCTGACTGACTGCATAAAGCACTGTTTTATCCGCCCGTAGAAGCTTTTTCCCAAGCATATCGCCAAATACCTGAAGCACCATCCGCTCTTCAAACGCCATATAAACTTGCACGCGCGCGTCCGCCTCATCGCGGTATGTCAGACGAATAAAAATCGCTTTTCCAAAATCTTCTCCGTTGTAATGCTCGCTGACAAGCCGCGGTGTAATTCCAAGCATTTCCTTTACGACGCCGGCAATCGCTTCCTCCAGTGCAAACAGCTCCTCCCGCATGGGATTCACATGCCAGCGGGTATTAATCCTCCCTGTAATTGCGCGGTCAACCATCATGATATGTCCGGTCAGCCAACCAAGGCAAATCCCCAAAAAGTGATGCACCGCTTCCTCAGAATAACTCTGTTCCTCCAGTTCTGTCTCCAAGGCTGGAATCGTCTTGTCCCGCAAATCGTCATGCAGGCGCTTATGTTCCTCATATTTGTCATAGTCAATGGAGCGCATATACTCCTCTTCCTCTGCAAAATGCTTCACCGTATAGCTCTTAAAATACTTGATTGTTTCACGGCATGCGTGCTCGCGCTTCTGCGCTTCCTCGTTAAGCGCAATCATTTTTCCGACAATTGAAAAGAGTCTGCGATGCGCTTTATCAACAATTTCCACACCAATATTAAAACGATCATTCCACTGCACAGCGTTCATCTGTATCTTCTCCTATCCCTTATAATATCGTTTTTATGATGTCCCATTCAGCTGCCTAAAATATCACTGATTAAATCATGCAGCGCGTCAATATTAATTGGTTTCGGAAAATGCGCTGCCATTCCCGCATCAATTGATTTCTGATAATCCTCTGCAAATGCATTTGCAGACAGTGCAATAATGGGGATTTGCGCAAGCTTCGGATTTTCCAATTTCCGTATCGCTCTTGTCGCGCTATAACCGTCCATCACCGGCATCTGTATGTCCATAAGTACTGCATCAAAATATTCCGGCTTGGAATTTTCAACTGCCTCCAGCGCAATTTTCCCGTTCGCCGCCGTTTCAACCAAATATCCCTTGTCCTTTAAAAGCTCTTCCGCAATCTCACAGTTAATCTCATTGTCCTCCACCACAAGAAGCCGTCTTTTCTTTGTCTGACTGTTTTTATGAGGCTGCTGCGCCAAATGAATCTCCTGCTTTTTCTGATCCTTTTGCAGCTTTAAGAGCAGGCCCACAGTAAATTTGCTGCCCTGACCAAGCTTACTTTCCACCTGAATGTCTCCCTCCATCATCTCAACAAAGTTTTTGACGACTGTAAGACCAAGACCAATTCCAAGTACACCGCTGTGTGTCGTATTATTTTCCCGTTTAAACGGGTCAAACAGTTCATCCTTAAATTTTTCCGAAATACCAATGCCATTATCTTCAACAATAAAACAGTACTTTTTATACCCTTTCAAATCCGTTTTTGTTTCAACAATCGTCATCGTAATCGTTCCGTTCGGCTTCATATACTTTGCAGCGTTGTCAAGAAGCTGCATCAGGATTTCCTTGATACGTATAAAATCCGCCACTACCGCAAAATGCTGTACCTTAGTGCTGTCAATCACAAACTGGATTGATTTTGTCTTCATAATCGGAAGCACGGATTTTTCCACCTCCGTAATCAGTTCCTTAAGATCACACTCACTCTCAATCAGGTTTACCCGCCCGGACTCCATCCTGGTAACCTCCAGTGATTCGTCAAGAATAGACAAAAGCTGTTCACTCGAGCTGCGGATTTTATCCAAATATTCCTCCACCTTATCCGGATCGGACTTACGACTCCTCAGAAGATCCGTATACCCAATAATTGCATTGAGCGGTGTCCGAATATCATGCGACATATTCACCAAAAAAGTATCTCTTGCAATACCTGCCGCCTGTGCCTGGCGAAGCGCCGACTGCAGCAGTTTCTGCCGCTCCATCGTTTCTGTAATATCCTTGGCGACAGACAGCGCCACAATATCTCCCGTGTGTTTATTTTTCCCAAACAGAAATATGTAATGGCAAAGCTTCTTTCTTCCCTGCGCATCAATCATCCATACATCATACGTCTGTTCCACGCCGCCTTTCTCACAGCAGCGGATCAGGCGGTTTGCGTCAAAAAACTGACGGTATCCGTCAATACTGTCCGGATCAATATTACATTCCCTTTCTTTCACATAATCGGAATACTTTTTAGGCTGCTTGGGATTTGACAGCTTATGCCAATCCGCCAACTCATCGTCCCCGATTTCAGGAAGCATTGTTGTAATCATCTCATCTTTTGTTAAATTTGCCTCAAAGAAGAAAATGGCATCGTGCAAAATAGCCTTCCTGTACTGTAACTCGCGTGTATACACTTCCTTCAATTCACTGTTAACAATTTCGAGCTGTTTCATCCTTGTCTTCATACGTTCCGTAGCATCATCAATAAAAACGTAAAAAACATCCCCGTACAGCTGCGAACGCACAAAGTGTCCGTAATCCTCTACCCAACGGATGCTTCCATCCTTTTGGATAATACGGTATTCCACATAGTCCAAATCATACCGACTGCTTGTAATCTGATTGACAATGCTTTTTTCCACAGATTCAATATCATCCGGATGCACCATACCGGGGAATGTATAGCCTGTCAGTTCCTTGAATTCCTCCAGTGTATCACATCCAAAAATACGCAGCATCGCATTATTCGCATAAAGCAATTCCTCGTCACCGTCCGCCTTGTAAATGAAAAAGCCTCCTGGCATCTCCTCGGATATCCGTTCGATAACGGACATTGATTTTTCATCAAAAAACAACAACGTTTCTTCCTTTTTCTCTAATGGTTTCACACATCATTTCCCCCTACGCTTCTATAATTTTATCCGTCATATGATACTGTCAAACTGCCGTCAATCGAAGCTGACTGATTTGGTACGGCAACTGCATATTCATCAAACACCTCAACTTCATAGCCCATACGAATATAAGCATCCTTTTTTTCTTTCGGTATTACACAAATGCTGCCATACTCTTCTGGTTCCCCCCACTCATAATGCCCAAAGCCATCCACATGAAATCTTCCATTTGCAGTAAGACTCTGTTCAACAGATTCAATGTAGTCAGGTGTCGGTATCTGCATGTAAAAAAGCACCTGCGAATGCCTGAGCGGTCCTGATATATAAATCTTCCCTTCATACTCCTCCCCTGTATCTGTATTCAGCAATTCTTCCGCATATTCCAGCGCCTCTTCTGCTCCTGCAAGCTGACGCTGTGCGACCGTATCACTATATCCCGTAAAATAATATATCATAAAGCAGATAAAGCTTACCGCATAAATCCCTGCAAGAACTGTCTGTGTTCTTTGAAATCTGATTTTATCCACAATCCACCGGATGCCTGTAACCACTAAAATAAACATCGCAGGATTCATCAGATTAATTCTTGTCAGATTCGTTCCTGTTGTCTGTGTAAATGCCGTAATCACTCCAGAAACCAGCCATATTAATAAAATCATCTCAAAGCCGAACTTCTTTTCCCTGATATTTTTTATCGCTTTTTTTACCACTATAATTAGCCCAATCGCAGAAATCGGCGTTGAGAAAATATAGTAAACGCCAAATCCCGGAATACTGTTCCACAGATATCCGTCACTTTGCAGCACAAAGCATCGCACAATTCTCTTGATATTAAGCAAATACCCACCAATCCCAAGCTCACCAGAACGAAAGCCTGGAAGCACCGGAATTGATATCACGCTTGTCCGGATTTCCGGAAAAATACCCATATTAGCTCCAATAAACAGGAAAAGCGGCGTTGCAATGACTGTCAAGACAATCACCGCCACAAATACTTGCCTATAATCTGTTATTTTTTTATATATCACACAGTACAGAAAAAGCAGGAGTAAAAATATCGGCTCAAAAATCCACAACACGACATAGGAATACAACGCAATTCCCCATGCAGCTGCCGCCCATTTCAGCCGCCGGTTGTCCTCAATGCCAAGCACTGTCAAATACATCGCAACCAGCACAAACGCCGGACATAGATTTGCATCCATCCCATATCTGCTAATCATAATATGCCATGGACTGACTGCCAATAAAAAGCTGCCCCATAAAGCTGTTTTTTCATCAGAAACCTTTTCCAGCAATAAATAGAAAACGAAAACAGACAGGATTCCCAAAGCAATAGCCGGTATCTTTACCGTAATGGCATCCAGTCCAAACAACGCAATTCCCGGTATCATAAGCAGGGAATTCATAATGCTCATGCCGCCGCCCCAAACAGTTAAATAAACCGGATTTTCATACCCCGCGGAATCTGTCCCGTAATGCAGCAAAGACCACGCTTCATATCCCGAAAATGCCTCATCCGCATGGATCCCTGAGGGGCACTGATGAAGCAATATCACTCTGCTGACAGCTGCCAGTATCACAATTGCCAAAATAAAAGATTTCTTTTTAATCCGCAAACTAATTTCCTCCAAGCCACTTTTCAAGACATTTCATAAATTCCCCAACATCCAACGGTTTCGTAAGATGTTCGTTCATTCCTGCCTCTCTGCTTCTGCGGATGTCTTCCGCAAACGCATTTGCAGTCATTGCAATAATCGGTATTTGCGCCGCATCCGCACGCGAAAGCTTTCGAATCGCAGCCGTTGCTTCATACCCGTTCATCACCGGCATTTGGATATCCATAAAAATCATATCATAATAATTCTCCGGCATCTTCCCAAACCGCTCCAGTGCTTCCTGTCCGTTCTCCGCACTGTCTACCGCCACACCAGTCTGAGAAATCAACTCCTCGGCAATTTCCCTGTTAAGCTCATTGTCCTCCACCAAAAGAAGCCGTTTCTTAGCCAGCGCTTCCTTGCTAAGCGGCTGATGTTTCTGCTGTTCTCTGTCTTTTACCGCTTCCTGATCCGACGCAATTGTATCCATCCGTTTCAAAGACAACTTCACGGTGAAACGGGATCCTTTTCCCGATTCACTTTCCACAACAATATCTCCGTTCATCATCCGGGCAATATTCCTTGCAATTGCCATTCCAAGACCTGTTCCCTCAATTTTACTGACGCGCGAATCCTCCTCACGGCTGAACGGTTCAAACAGCCTATCCAAAAACTCCTGGCTCATGCCAATTCCATTGTCGCAAAACTCAAATTCATAACAGCCATAGCCAGACATGTCAGACGGCTTTTCCCGAATCTCCAACGAAAGCCTTCCTCCGGGCGGCGTATATTTCACCGAATTTCCCAATATATTCATAAAAATCTGCTGCATCCTCACCGGATCACCAAGTACACGATAATGCTCCACATTCGTAATATGTACATCCAGCTCGTGATTATTCTTCTGTACGGAAGGGCGAATAATTGTTACAAGATTGTCAATCAGCTCAGATAAATGGACTTCCTCCTCTGACAACTCTATTTTTCCAGATTCAATCTTACTCATATCAAGCACTTCATTAATCAATGACAACAAATGCTTACTCGAAACCGTAATTTTTTCAAGGCAATCCAATACACGCTCCCGTTCGTCCAAATGCCTGACCGCAATCTCTGTCATTCCGATTATTGCATTCATTGGTGTTCTGATATCATGACTCATTCTTGACATAAAATCACTCTTTGCCGCATTTGCACGATTTGCTGCCTCACATGCTTCCTGTAAGGCATACCGGTCCTGCTCTTCCTTTAGCTTACTTTCCGTAACATCCTGCGCCACATACACAGCCCGTCTTGGGCTGCCGTCATCTGTCGTTTCCGCCAGCACCACCGTCGAACGAATCCATGTTCTTTGGTTCTTTTCATCTGGCATCATACGATATTCCACGGCAATATAAGGCTGCTCTCTGCGCAAATGCTCCAACAGGTTCTGTCTGCTGAGGCACTTTAGATATTCCTCACGGTCCTCCGGACAAATAAAAGTTTTGGCATACATACTAATTCCCTGCGTATAGTTGCGTTCATCCCCCCAAAACGTTCCCAACATCCTCCTTCTGTGTCACAGGGCGAAAGGTATCTTTCTCAATATTCATATAATATGTTGCAAAAAACATACTGCTCAGGCTGTTAACAACAAAAGCAGTTCTACGGTTATTTCGGAAATGCTCCATATCATTCTTTGTACGCTCATCAATATCCTGGAATGTCAGAATTGCATATCCGCCATGATTTTTATCACTCTTAAAAAATGCTGTCACAGCAGTATAGCGCCACTGACCCTGCAGCAGTGTTTGGCACACAAGCGTTCTTTTCCCTTCACCGTTCTCCCATGCACGCTGCATTGCATCAAGAGAAAACAGTCTTTCAAATTCTTTCCGATCCTCTGGAAAAATATAATTCATTCCACTGTCCTTAAAAATATCCTTCCACGAAAACCGTCCTTCTTTTGCACCCTTGCGGACAATCTCCGAGGCACGCACAATATTCACGTCTCCGCTCTGCATATTTATTTCATAAATAGCAAAATGAATCTCTCCTAATATACTGATAATCTCCTGATTCCGTACATTGATTTTCTGTATGTCATTCACTGTTTCCTGAATCATCGTATCTTCTCCTGTTCCATTGTTCATGCCCATTCGGGCGTGTATAATGTCTGACGCCATTATATCATATCCCATATATTAGCACAAGATTTCTGTGATGATACATCCACAAAAAAACGCCTGTATGAATAGTTCATACAGACGCTTTCCTGTTTGATTATTAATATTTTCCAAATCCATCTCCAAGAGAGATAATCTGCTCATTTGCATTTGACACGGACGAAGAATAATTCGCCGAACCTGCCGGTGAAGAAACATGCTGACTGCCAAGATTGTAAATCGAAAGCATATCGCGCATTCTCGAAGCCTGGTTTGAAAGCTCCTCACTTGCAGCAGCACACTGCTGGCTGGTTGCAGAGTTTGTCTGAACAACCTGAGAAACCTGTGTAATCGCCTGCTCAATCTGCGCAACTGCCGTTGCCTGATAATTTGAGGTTTGAGCAATGCTGTTAATCAGCACTTCACTCTGCTGAACTGCTTCCGTAATCACGCCAAGCGCCTTAGCCGTTTCATCTGCGATCTTAGAACCCTGGCTAACCTTGCTGATAGAATCCTCGATCAGCTCCGCAGTTTCAGATGCCGCAGCCGCACTCTTTGCAGCTAAGCTTCGAACTTCTTCTGCCACGACAGCAAATCCCTTACCTGCTTCTCCTGCTCTTGCCGCCTCTACAGCCGCATTCAGCGCAAGAATATTGGTTTGGAATGCAATGTCATCAATCGTCTTGATAATCTTTGAAATGCTCTCAGATGACTTATTGATATCCTGCATTGCCATCATCATATCCTGCATCTGCTCGTTACCCTGCTTTACATCATCAATCGCCGTCTTAACCAAATCTGCTGCAGAATTTGCCTGCTCCGCGTTCTGCTTTGTCTTGTCTGCGATTTCATCAATGGAAGCGGTAATCTCCTCGATTGCGCTCGCCTGCTCCGTTGTGCCCTGTGCCAAAGACTGGCTCGCACTTGCCACCTGAGAAGCGCCAACCGTAACCTGATGACCTGCATCGTTGATATTGCCAAGCGTGTTGCGGTTGTCGTCTACAAGCTTCTTCAAAGAATTGCCAAGAAGATCTCCTGAAGAGCTGGGTTTTACGTCCACCGTAAGATTTCCGTTGGAAACTTCTTCTGCCACGCGCGCCTGATATTTGATATTTTCAATTACCTTTGTATACTCGTCAACCAAATCGCCGAACTCGTCATTGTTGAATTTTACCATCTCAATATCAACATGACCCTGTGCAATCTCTCTTGCCGCATCGGATAACTGATTCACGGACTTTACAATCGCCTTAATCAGGCTAAGTGCGATAACAACCGTACAGATAACGGAAATTGTCAAAAGACCAATGCTGATCGCGTTAGAAATGTTAATACCATTGTGCATACGCTCCAATCTTTCTTCCGTTCCTGAATTTACAATATCCATCAGCTTTGCGGTTTCCGCATCATCCAATCCCGCAACACTTTCAAGCTCTGCATTCAACGCTGCCGCGCTCTCATGATTCATATCACTGATATTGTTGATAACCTCAGAGGTTATAAATATACTTATTACCACTGTGACAATGGTAAGTATAACAGGGATACAAAATCCCAAGATTAATTTCGTTCTCATCTTTAAGTTTCTCATGTCAGTTATTCTCCTTTCACTTATCATCGACTTCTTCACTATTATTCATTTCGCCTGCCTGTTCCAGCACAGACATATCATCATCATTTAAGAGCTTATCCGGATCCAGCAGGAGCTTCACTGAATCGCCCACCTTTCCGATGCCGTACACATATTTGTTCTGCACCTTATCCCCACGTCCGATGCTTGGCGGAGGCAAAATATTTTCTTCCCTGATTTCCACCACTTCCGCAATCTTTTCCACAATCAGACCCACTACTGTCGATTTCACGTCAATCACGATAATACAGGTTCTGTCGTTATACTCAAAGGGCGGCTGCCGAAAGCGAAGCCGTACATCAATGACAGGAATAATCTTTCCCCTGAGGTTAATCAATCCTTTAATGTAATCCTCTGTTTCTGGAATCGCCGTAATCGCCTGAAATCCGATAATCTCATTGACATATTGGATTTTCAGTCCGAAGTACTCATTTCCGGATTTAAACGTCATGTACTTTCCTTTTTGTGCATCATGTTCATCAGACACATTCAGATCCTCTGCGCGCCTCTTCTGTTCCATGATTTCATCCATATGACTACCTTCCTTTCACTCCATTTATTCGTTACCGTTCCATGTGCTCCGGTAACATTTATTCGATTAGCCCTACCGGATCCAGTATCAGTGCAATGCTGCCGTCTCCAAGCTGTGTACATCCTGATATTCCTTTTACTTTCTTCACATAAGGAGGAATCGGTTTTACTACAATCTCCTGCTTACCTACCAGTCTGTCCACAAAGAGACATATTGTCTTTCCTTCTACTTCAAAAATCAACATTGTACCATCTTCAACTGACTTGCGGTACTCTTTTAATCCATACCATTCTCCCAAACGGAGTACAGGGTAGCACTCTCCGCGAATCATGATGTATTCTTCACCGTTCGGTTCATGAATCATCATATCCTCTTTTACGTTGACAAATTCTTTGATTACACCGGTCTCCACCACAAAGGATGAGGTGCCTGTTTCCAACACAATACCGTCAATAATCGCAAGCGTGAGCGGAATCTTAAGAGACATTGTCGATCCCATTCCGGCAATACTGTCGATCTCCAGCGAACCGCCGATTGCCTGAATGTTTTGTACCACGACGTCCATTCCCACACCTCGGCCGGAATATTCCGTTACCTTTTCATTGGTTGAAAATCCGGGCAGTGTAATGAACTGGAATACTTCCTTATCCGTATACGCACTATCCGGCTTTTCGTCGTCCAAAATTCCCTGCTTTCTCGCCTTTGCAAGAATCTTGTGACGCTCCAAACCTCTTCCGTTGTCCGTAACGCTAATCCATACCTTTCCGGCTTCTGTTCTTGCCGAAAGCGTAACCTTTCCTTTTTCCTTCTTTCCGCTCTCTTTGCGCTCCTCGTTTGTCTCAATACCATGATCCACCGCATTACGCACCATATGCATCAAAGGATCGGAAATATTCTCACTGATATTCTTATCAACCTCAGTATGCTCGCCAATCATTTCAAATTCGATATCTTTTCCCAGCTTTCTGGAAACGTCAAACACGATACGGTTCATCTTTTGGAATAACGTGGTAAGCGGTACCATACGCATCGACATAATGACATTCTGCAAATCCGTGGAAATCTTTGCCATCTGCTGGGCTGCCTTATTAAAGTTTGTGAGATTAAGCCCCGGTACCTTCAAATCAGGATTCTGCAAAACCACCGATTCAGAAATTACCAGCTCTCCTATCAAATCCATAAGCTGATCCATCTTTTGCACATTGACACTGATAAATGCAGCTTTCTCATTTTTGGGTTTATCCTTCGCAAGCTTTTTCTGCTTACCGGGTTCTTTAGACTTAATGACGAAATCACCTGGCGCAATCTGAGGCTTTGCAGGCTTCTTCTCCGGCTCATTTTCCTTTTCTGCCCGTGCCTCAATCACTTCCACGCTTGATTCCAAATCAATCTTAGGCTGTGGCTCCGGATCGGAAAATCCCTGTAAGAACTCGTCTGCCTTACATTCATAAATATCGACTGCCTGGATATCATATCCAATACCGATAATTTTTCTGATATCTTCCTCAGAGCATTGTGCCTGAAGCAGGATTTTAAAGCCCTCCTTCATAATCACTTCAGCGCTGCTCTCATCAGAGATGATATCTTCCGGAAAATATAATAAATCTTCCGCAATCTCTTTCATTGCATAAACAATTTTATACGCACGGATATTTGCCATACCTGTATCCGGCGAAAAAGTAACATACACCTTATAAAAACGACTTGCGTCCGTAGCAACCGGCGCTATGTAAAATTGTTTCGGTTCTTCATGCACATTTTCCGCAAGCTGCGGTGCATCCTCCCCATCGCCGTTCTTCAGCATATCCAAAAATGCATCCAATTCCTTGATAATACTCTTTGGATCGCCATCGGCAGTATCTCCATTGCTGATTTTTTCCAGCTCTCCGCTGATAAAATCCTCAACCTCCAACACATGCTCTACAAGCTTTACATGCGGCACATGCTCGGGATGGGACTCCCTCAGGTAATAAAAGACATCTTCCAGTTTGTGGGAGATTGCCGTAATGTTGTCAAACATCATAATACCCGAAGACCCTTTGATGGTATGCATGGTTCTAAAAATTTCGTTGATGCTGTCCTCGTCAAAGCAATCTGCATCCTTTTGTTCCAAAACCATTTCCTGCAGCTGCTCTAAAAGCTGTTGGTTCTCAAAGAGATATATGTCCAGCATTCCCTCTGTGTTAAATTCTTCAGCCATACGTTCTCCTTTCCTACATATTTCATAGCCTGCTTATATCAGACCCAGCTTCTTCATAGCCTGTTCAAATCTTGCCTTATCAATCGGTTTACCGGAATAAATCGTGCATCCCAGTTCAAAGGCCATCTTCACATTCTGCTCATCATTGAGCGCGGTCGTCATAATGACTTTAACTCCTTCATCCTGAGGAATGTTTCGTTCTTTTTCCAAATTCCTGATTCCCATAAGCGCCTGATAGCCATCCATAACCGGCATCATAATGTCAAGGCACACAAGGTCATAAGGCTCATCGTCTTCGAGTGCCATCATGAAGGCATCCACTGCCTCCATTCCGTCCACGGTGACATCACATTCACCGTATTTTGACAGAAAGCTAACCATGAATTTTCTTGTTGCGAAATCGTCCTCTGCAAGTAAAATCCTCATTTTTCCTCTCCTTTACATTTTATTTAATACTGCATAAGTTCTCTTGGCAATATCCTGCAGCTTATCCTGAAACTCCACTGCTCCGATATCATAAGCAACTTTAGGCATTCCATACACTACGCAGGTTGATTCATCCTGCCCGATTGTCCTTGCTCCCGCCTTGCGCATTGCAAGCAGTCCTTTTGCGCCATCTCCGCCCATTCCGGTCAAAATAATGCCCAAAGCGCTCGGTCCTGCCACCTTTGCCACGGAATCAAACAATACATCTACCGACGGACAATGTCCATTTACTCTCGGTCCCGATTTAATCTCAACCTGATACACACCATTCACCTTAACCAGGCGCATATGCCGATCCCCGCCCGGGGCAATGAGCACATGTCCGGAAAGTACCCGGTCTCCCGTTTCCGCTTCCTTTACCTGCACACGGCACTGGTTATCCAGCCTCTGTGCATACATCTTTGTAAATCCTGGCGGCATATGTTGTACAATAATCACGCCGGGAATATCTACATTAAAATCCTTCACTACGGAAAAAATCGCTTCCGTTCCTCCTGTGGAAGCTCCGATTGCTACAATCAGCTCTTTTCCCTTACCTGAAAATCCTCCGTGATGCTCCTGTGCGATTGCTTTCTGCTTAATCTGACTGATTTTTGCAGTCGATGCAATCTTAATCTTCACAAGCAGCTCATTCTGTATGAAATCTTCAAGCTGCGAACGTCCTGTAACGGACGGTTTTGCCACAAAATCAACAGCCCCTGCGTTTAACGCGTCAAACACCTTATCGCTTAAAGCACTGATAACCACCACAGGAAGCGGATACTGCGGCATAAGTTTTTGCAGAAACTCAATACCGTTCATTCGCGGCAGTTCCACATCCAGCGTCATAACGTCCGGTCGATATTCCAAAATGGCGTCCCGCGCCTCAAACGGATCTTTTGCCGTCGCCACAACCTCAATTGCCGGATCCTTGTTTAAATTTTGGACCAATAGTTCCCGAAATACCAGGGAATCTTCTACAATTAATACTCTAATAGGTCGCATAATCCATCAAATCCTTCCTTTTTTATTCTCTTTTTCTAAAAATAGAGGGCTGTATAATCTGAAAGGGGATTTGGGTTCTATCAAGCGTTTCTGTCATACCAATAAACAGATATCCTCCCGGTTCCAAACAGTCATACACTTTTTGAAGCAGCTCCTGTTTTGTTTTACTATCAAAGTATATCATAACATTGCGCAAAAATACAGTATGCATTTTTTTCTTAAAAGGAAATGGCGACATCAGATTGAACTGGCGGAACAAAACCTCCTGTTTCAGCTCATCCGTTACCGTATACATCCCTCCAATCGGCTTTTTAAAGAAGTGCTTTTTCCACTGTTCCGACATGTCCTTAAGCGCTTCTTCGTCGTAAGTACCCGCCAATGCCTGCTGCAACGCTCTCGTCGATACATCGGTTGCCAATACCTTTGTGTCCCATGAGCTATGCTCTAATCCGAAAAAATCCCGCAATACCATCGCAATCATATACGGTTCTTCGCCGGTTGATGCTGCCCCGCACCAAACCCTTAAGTCTTTGGTTTTCTGTGCCTTTTTTTTCGCCCAGGGAAGTACTTCCTTTTTAAAAAATTCAAAATGCCCGAATTCCCGCATAAAATAAGTATAATTCGTAGTAAGCTGATTGACCAGCTCTTTTTCAAGTTGCCCGGATTGATCTTTTTCCATCGCATCCATAAAATTGTTAAAGGTTCCCCAACCGCCTGCCCTAATACGATTTTCAAGTCGCCCATTCATGATGACTTTTTTCTGACCTAAATCAATTCCATAATGGTTCTTCATATATGCGGCAATTCTTAAAAACTCTTCATCCGTTATCATGGTTTTTGTCCTCCGTCATATAATTTATCGGTTTTCGTCATGCTTTTTTTAACCGTCTGACAATAACCAAACTTTGGCTCTGTGTCCTACGGACTATCGAAGCTGTCTTGCAACCTTACAGAATATATGAAAAATATCAGGATTAAACTTCTGCTGTGCTTCCTGCCGCATGATTTCCAACGCTTCCTCCCTGCTATAGCTGTGGCGGAAACTTCTATCCTCTGTCAATGCACAATACATACTTGACATTGCGACAATCTGCGCTGCAAGCGGTATATCATCTCCCTTTTTCCCTTCCGGATAACCGCTTCCATCCCAGTTTTCATGATGATAGTGCGTAATATCCATTGAAATCTGCATAAAATCATTGTAATCATTCGAAACTTTCAAGTCCCCCAAAAGTTTGGTGCCGATTTGGGTATGACTGCACATGATTTCCCGCTCTTCATCCGTCAGTTTTGCTTTTTTTTGCAGAATATCCTTCGGGATTCCAATATTACCAATATCGCATAATGGCGCTGCAAGCTGCACGGTATCCACAAAATTATCCGAAATCATATCGGAAAACATCGGGGACAATTGCATGCTCTGTGCCAAAATATGGCAGTTATGGCGCATTCGCTCTATGTATTTTTCACTATATTGTGAATTTTTTATTGCAACGCCAGCAAGCGCATATAGCACACCGCGGCGCTCCTGCTCTAGCTGTTTAATCTGCTCATTCACAGAAATTTGGAGATGTCTGTTGGCTTCCGAAACCTTTCTTGCCGCCTCATACAGTTTCAGATGTACGTTGACACGCGCCTTTACCAGCTCCGGTATAAAAGGCTTTGTAATATAATCCCCGCCGCCCAGTTCAAATCCTTTTACAATATCTGTCGTTTTATCAAATGCCGAGATAAAGATAATCGGAATATCCCTTGTATGTACATCCGCCTTTAGCCGCCTGCACAGTTCATATCCGTCCATCTCCGGCATGGAAATATCTGTCAGCACCAAATTGGGCGGGCATTCCTTAATGCGCTCCAATGCCTGTATGCCGCTTTCCGCAAGCTGTGTCTGATATCCCATATCCGCTACGATTTCCCCAAGAATTTCCCGGTTGATCTCTACATCATCAACAATCAGAACAAGTGCATTCCTTGTACTTTTTTTATGCTTCTCCAATACCTGGTTCCTCCCGTGTCCCAACTAAATCCCTCAAAGTTTCAATACCCGTGGAAATCTTTTCATAGTTTTCCTTCTGAATCGCCATTTTCAGACGCAGTACCGCTCTACTCACATCCTGCGGCGCATCGGTTGTCAACTGACGGATTGTTTCCATAAACATCTCAGCTTTTTCCCAGTTTTCCATTTCCACACACAAAATCAGTTTGGACAGGTTCTTTAGCAGTGTCTCACGGTTGGCGGCAGATGCATATCCTGGTTCTTCCTCCTCATCATCACCCAAAACACCCGAAAATGCGTTAACCGGTCTTGGTATTACAATGTTTTCTTCCTCTGCCCCTGTGTCCGTTTCCTCCGGATCTCTTCCTACCCACACCGAAAAAGAAAAGGTCGTTCCCCTGCCCTTCACACTCTCCACATTGATGCTTCCGTTCATCAGCTCCACCAACTGCTTACAAATGCTGAGCCCTAAACCTGTTCCGCCGTACTTGCGTGAAATCGAAGCATCTACCTGAGAAAAGCTCTGAAACAGCTTATCCTTCTCTTTTTCATCAATTCCGATTCCTGTGTCATTCACCAGAAAGAACAGCTCAATCGAGTCCTTCATTTTGGAGGTTTTAATAACCTCAAGCGTAATTTTTCCGACACTGGTGAATTTCTGTGCGTTGGACAACAGATTATTTAAAATCTGCACAATTCGCAGTTCATCACCAACAATATATTCCGGAACACCCGGTGAAACCGTCACGAAAAAGTCCAATCCCTTCTCCGTAATCCTGCCCTTGTGGTTTGCCACTACATAATCAATCATATCACGAAGCCGGAACCTTCTAGGCTCCAAAACGAACTTCCCTGCCTCCAGTTTGGAAAAATCCAAAATATTATTAATCAGCTTATTCATTTGTACGCAGCAATGCTCAATCAGATTCAGTTGTCGAAGCTTTTTTTTGTCCGTTTCCTCAGGCAGCATCTCCCGCACATGCCCCAAAATACCGTTTACCGGCGTCCGAAGCTCATGCGTTACATTTGCCACAAATTCCGACTTTACTTTCATTGCCGCCTCGGTTTCCTGCTTCACCTGATCCAGCTCATGACTTAGGAACTCCTTTTCCAGCACACTATGCGCCATGCACAAAAAGATTCCCGTCGTTTCCTCTTTTACAATGCGCATATCCGTCGGAAAACAGGTCTGATTCTTCCTGTATGCAGTCATACGGTTGATTGCATTTCCCAAAGGACATACCGGAACCCAGCTGTCCCCGTCTTTCCTGAAAGCATTCGGAAAGATACTGCCTATGGGCACCCCTTCCAAATCCTCACCATATTCCAGCTTCTCATGTGCAACCGTATTTCCATATATAATCAGTCCCTTATCGTCAAATGCCAGTACAATTTCCAAAGCGTTATCAAAAAGAAGAACTGCCAAATCTTTTTGACTCATATCCATTTGCCTCCGTGTACGTAAAAACAGCAAAACTAAAATATTGTTTCGCTGTCCTTTACGCATCCTCTAAACTCTAATCTGCAAAATCAAACATTCCAATCACTTCCACAATATTGAAGAAGTCCTCTTTTGCAAGCTGGAAACACTCCAGTACATCCGGAGAGAACTGCCCGCACTCTCCGTCCATAATCATCTTGTATGCATCAGAATTGGCATATGCTCCTTTGTAGACCCTCTTACTTACCAGCGCATCATATACGTCAGCAATCGCTACAATCTGTGCACTGATTGGAATCTGATCCCCAACCAAATGATCAGGATAGCCGTTTCCGTCCCATCTCTCATGATGCCAGCGGCAAATCTCGTAACAATACTGGAAGAATTCGTTGTCCTGTCTCTCTCGGAAACTTTCCAGTATTTCAGCGCCGATTGTCGTATGCTTCTTCATCTCCTCAAATTCCTCAGGTGTCAGACGTCCTGGCTTCAACAGGATTGCATCGGGAATACCGATTTTTCCGACATCATGCAACGCGGAGGCTCTGGCAATCTCGTCAATCTGCACCTTTGAAAGCCCGTATTTCGGAAAATATTTATCCAAATACTTTAACAGGATTCTTGTAAAATATTTAATACGGCGGATATGCTCGCCTGTTTCAAGGCTTCTAAACTCGACAACAGTACTGAGCGTATCAATCATAAATTCATTGTTTTCCTGAAGCAGCTTCTGCTGTGCCCGCAGCTCCTTCTCCTGCTCCTTTAAGCGTTCTTCCATATTATGCTTATTCTGATACAACTCAATAATATTCTTTGCCCTGCGTTCTACAATATCAGGGTAGAACGGTTTATGTATTACATCCGCAACGCCATAAGAATAAGCTTTGTCCTCGCTGTCTCTGATGGTTTCTCCTGTAATTAAAATTACCGGAAGCTTTTCAAGCAGCTCTTTGGAATGCATATACTCAAGCACACCAAATCCGTCCATCACTGGCATAACAATGTCCAAGAGGATTAACACCGTATCGGGATTATCCTCAATCTGCTTAATCGCTTCCTCTCCGTTGCTTGCCTGTATGACCTCATATTCCGTTTGAAACATGATCTCCAGTATGGCTCTGTTTACTTCTTCATCATCCACGATCAAAATCTTCTGTTTATCCATCATTACCCCCTGATACACGATTTTACTTCACATTTATTGTTTACTTAACAAGTATCCTAATTTTATCATTTTACTGTAAAATAGTCAATATTGTTCCTTTTTTTTCTTCAATAAATCCAGTTACTTTCAGAATCATTCTTAAAGTATTTTTCCGATTCCGAATTATTTAACGGATGACCGAAACCCGTTTTTGATCTGTGTTCCCCGAAATGTAATTTCCATTCTGCGCGGTACAGCGGGGAAATTTACATAACCCACACGGTCCCCGCTCTTGGGATAATAAAAGGGGATCCCTCCTGCCTCAAAGCTGTCCACTTCATAAACACCATAATCCTGCTGCACAACATAATAGGGTTTATCCGCCGTATCAATCATGTATCCCGCAAACGATATGACTTTCACCGCCAAAAGAAATACCACGGCACAGCGCAATAAACACCCGTTTTTTTCAATTTTGCAGTATACCAGACCTGCCGTAAGCGTTATCAGCAGAAGCACATATGCATAACCGTACCGTAGCAAAGGTGCGGAGAACTGCCAGAAAAGGTAGGATGCCGCTACCGCGGCAAGTACTAAAAAGCGGTCCGCCATTTCCCGCACATGCTTTTTTTGTACTGCCTTCACAATAAGGTATAGCGCAAAGCCAGCCAAAATTACGATGCATACCATATCTGCCAGTATGAATCGCTTTCCCATGGCAGGAAGCATTGTGCGAAACCATACCGGAAACCATTCTTTCAAAGGAAGTCCTGCAAGCGCTGCGTTATTCAGTCCGCGCCCCCATGCTTTGATTTCAGTCGCGTCGAGCGCTGCCGCAGCAGCGTCAATTTTCCAATCCACATTCAATATATCCAGCGCCGGAAAAGGATATAGCAGATATCCGGATATCAGCGCCGTTCTAATTGCCCACGGAATAAGAACAAGCATCCCCAATAGCAAATACCAGATAATCTCCCTGTATTGTCTTCTGTTCAAAAACGCACACGCCGGCTTTACCGACAGCAGCAAAAGCACCCCCGTTGTAAGTTTTAATGTTATGGCATAAACACCCATCACACACAAAAGTGCATAGGGAACAGCATTTTTTTCCTCCGCTTCCAAATAGGAAAGCCACCTTATTATAATGTAAAACGCCACACACATTGCACAATAGTCAGACGCCGGCGACACTATATCACGGTAAATCAACGTCAGATAATAAAACGCCCCAAGCCTTGCAAAATCAGAAAGCGCAAAACGTTTTTTGATTCCATCAAGCAATTCAACGTTTAAGAGCAGTGCAATAAAACCGTTTACGGTATGGAGCGAATGTCCCGCAACCTCCCGCATACTATACAGAGCAGACAGGGCAAAAATTGAACTGTTATATGCAAAACGCACGTGAATGTTTCCAAGACCTTTTACAATCCCGTATTCCTCAATCCATCGGATGCTTTGGGCATGATACAAATCCGTATCGTAATGCATATATCCCCTTGATGTGCAATAACCCCAAAGAATTATTATGATTACAAGTGTTATTTTATATAAAGCAGACCTGTTTTCCAGCCGTTCTCTCACAAGATCTGCAATCTCTTTTCTCCATATCGCCAAAATAAAAATACAGGCGCCCGTCAAAACAAGATTTGCGGTCAGACCGACGCCTCCAATGAGGCTAAAAAACTGTGCATAAACCGTTGTTACCGTCAATCCGAAAAATAGGATTTCAAGCAAGTTTTTTAACCGATAGCCAAATACATTCTCTACAAGCTTAGAAAATGCAAATCCGCATAAAAATGTTGTAGGCAAAAGATATCCCCAGTTCAAAATTACCGAAACCATGCAACCCTCCCCTAATGTGCATTACGGATACCGCATTCGTCGTTATGTAAAAGGACATGCAGCTTCAAGACCACATGTCCCTCAATTTTCTCCGCTCCTTTTGGGAGCTGTCCACAATCACATAATCAACTCCGTTTTTCTCTGCGGCAATTCCATCCTTCTCATACCTGTCACCAATCATAACCGCGTTGTCATTGCCGCACCCAAGCGCATTCAAAATAACATTAATCCCCTTAGGATCCGGTTTCATACAACCAATACACGCATCACCTGACGTATAGCAGGCATCCGCATAAATATCAAGACACGTTAGCTTCTCCTCCACAGGATAATCCGAATAAATAACCACCTTTTTTTTCTCTTTTTTCAGCTTTTGTATCAGTTCTTCAAGAATCTCGTCACGAAACGCAGGAAGCAGCTTTAATGGAAGCTTATGCATAAAAAACTCCACTGCCTGCTTTACACAGTCGCAACTTACTCCCGTCTTTGCAGCCACATAGGCATACTGTCTTTCATCAAGGCTCATCCCTTCCTTGAAATCATGCTCTTTTTCGCGCTGTTCCCACTGCTCCCGCACTTCCCTGTATGTCTTTATCACAAAGAGGTCCCTGATTGACATTGGATGCAATAGCATATGCTTCACAAGCGTCCAAAGCATCCGGATGCGAAACGGTTTTTGATAATACAAGGTTCCGTCTAAGTCAAAAATATAGACTTCATAATCCATTATGCTGTTTTTTTTCAATTTTATCCGATTCATACCCAAGCCCTGCCTTAATGACCTGTTGGAATGAAAAATGCCGTTTCCCACATTTCCATAATCGGAATGTCAACCACCGTAAGCACCGCAAAAAGTACGATAAGCGCCGCCACCAACAGCATCAGCTTTTTCTCACGGAACAGCTTTTCCGGCTTTTGTGCCGCGGAATCCGGCTTGTGCGCTATGTAGAGATAGTAGCAGAACAGGAAAAACAAAACGGGCATCGCAACAATATATTCAATCCGGTATTTCAACAGAAAAATACCGATTAAAAACGTTGCACAGAGTGCATAGAATAATGCGGAGCACAACAGCGTTTCCTCTTTGTATTTTGAAAACGACTTTCTATAGGAGCCTGCAATTTCGGGATTTCCAATCATCCGGTATTCCGCATACCGCTTTACCGCCATCAGAAATGCGCCTGCCATCCAATATCCGATCATAATACTCGATGGCGGATACACATCCTCGCAGACAATAAACCAGCCAAGCAAAAGGCGAATCATATTGTTTATGGACTCGGAAAGCACGTCAAGATACACCACATCCTTTGTCCGCACTGGCTTTACATTATACAAAACCCCCATGACCAAAAGCCACAGCTCCGTCAGCAAAAAAGGCATGTTTACCACAAAAGACAATGCGACTCCAATGACAATGCATATTGCATACTCCACCATCACAAACGAAAATTTCATATTCTGGCTCACCACCGGTCTGTACTTTTTCGTCGGATGGTATTGGTCAAACTCCGCATCAAGCCACTCATTGATCACATAATTTGCTGACGCGATAAAACAGGTTGCCAAAAATCCCGCTACAAGCTTTATCACAAAGCTTCCCCAGTCCTTTGGAAGCTCAATCAAAATCAGCGCAAGCGCAAGCCCCGGCATAATAAACACATTCTTAATCCAATGGTCAGGACGTGCTATCTTAATATAATTTTTGATCTGCGGTATCTCTCCATCGTTCTTTTGTCTGCTCATCTGTTCCTTCTCCTAACGTATTATAAATTATGATGTCCGCCAGCATGTTCCGTGACAAGCCAGCTTTGAAACATCAGAATATACCATATCTGTATGCGCCAGTTGCCGTTTTCGATATAATCCGTCCAAATGCGCCATACCACATCGGCATTTAATATTCCCTGTTTTCTAATCAGTTCCCGATTTAGCAGCGACTCTGCCCACTCTCTAAGCCCCGGCTCTCTAAGCCATTTTGTGATGGGAATGGAAAATCCTTTTTTTGGTCTTTCCATCATCTCCCTTGGCACATAGCGGTAAAGCACGTCCCTTAATACCAGCTTTCCGATATCGCCCTGTTTTTTGTATGCAATCGGCAAGGTCCATGCAAACTCCACCACGTCCTTGTCAAGCATCGGCACCCTTGTTTCCAGGGACACCGCCATCGCAGTCCTGTCAACCTTTACCAGAATATCATCCGGATGGTACATCTCCATATCCATCAGCATAATGCAGCTGCGCGGATCACTGACATCTCCATAGGGCTGCAAATTATGTTTATACAGATGCGCGTTCCGATCAAGCGCAATCGCAAGATTCCCTGCCTCCTGCGCATTGGAAAGCTCATAGAGATGTTCTGGACTTTTTGCTCCAAGCAAATATGCCTTTGTCTGTAAAATCTGCCGATTTTTCAGCAGTGGACAATTCACCAAAAGGCTGCTCGCCATTTTCCGTACGGCATATGGATAAGACTTCATTTTCCCCCAAATCCTTTCAATAGAGGAATAGGTTACATATCCGCAAAACAGCTCATCACCGGCATCTCCGCTAAGGGACACTGTCACATGTTCCCGTGTCATCTTACTCACAAGATAAGTCGGTATCTGAGAAGAGTCGGCAAACGGTTCTCCGAATATCTGAGCAAGCCTGGGAATGACTGCCCTTGCATCCTCGGACGTGATATAAAGCTCTGTATGCTCCGTTCCCAAATGTTTTGCAATCTCTTTTGCATAAGTAGCCTCATTGTATTTCGGATCATCCATGCCGATTGTAAAGGTCCGTACCTTTAAGTCGGACTGTGCCTGCATCAGCGCCACGATTGTGCTGCTGTCGATTCCTGCAGACAAAAACGCCCCAACGGGAACATCTGCCACCATCTGCTCCTTTATGGCAGCCTTTAGCAGCCTTTCCAGTTCATCTGCCGCCTCCTCCCTCGTTCCCTGAAAGGGGTGCGCTTCACCATACTTCGCCACATCCCTCACTGACCAGTACGAACTGATTTTCGGCGACTTATAAGGAGCATCCAGTTCAAGAATACATCCTGCATCAAGCTTATAAATATCTTTATAGACAGAATACGGCGCCGGAATATAGCCGTGGATAAAGTATATCTGAAGCACTGCTGTATCTATTTCATTTTGGAATCCGTCAAGCACACGGATACTGCCGATATCAGAGGCAAAGACAAAGCTTCCGTTTACAAAACCGTAATATAATGGCTTTTCCCCCACTCTGTCACGCATTAGTGTAATCCGCTTTGTTTCCTGGTCATAAAGCGCAATTGCAAACATTCCCTTGCACAACGCAAGTGTTTTCCTGACGCCGTATGCTTCAAACGCCGCAAGCAGTACTTCCGTATCCGAGCCGCCGCGAAACGCCGTCACTTTTTTTTCTGCAAGCAGCCTGTCCCTTATGGTGCGGTAATTATAAATTTCACCGTTAAAGACGCACACATATCTTCCCGATGCAGAATGCATCGGCTGTGCACCTTTTTCAGACAGGTCGATAATGGAAAGCCTTCTGTGTCCAAACACCACGCTTTTGTCATCATTCGCCCAAATGCCGCCCGCATCAGGACCGCGGTGAACCATTCTTTGATTCATCCGCTCAATGTTTTCCTTCCAGTTTTCAGCATTATTGCAAAAGCCTGCTATTCCACACATAATCGTCCCCCATTCCTGCCAAAGCCTTTTATGGCATAATCTTACCACAATTTCTTTCTAATTCCTAGTATTGACCTGAGAAAATAATCATAAACAATGAAACCGAAAAGACTTACAGGGCAGCACCTAAGATGCTGCCCTGTATCCGTATTTCTTTATTTTGTCACTGTTACAGGGATCTTTAAGATTACTCCTGAACCATCCTTTGGTGTTACAATTATTTCAGCCGTTCCTACCTTCTTTGCAGTTACTTTCCCTTTCGCATTTACTGTCACAATTTTTTTATTGCTTGTGGCATATTCCAAATTCTGATTTGTGGCAGTAATCGGATAGATTGATAGTTCCCCGGCGATCTCTACCGACTTTTTCGTTCTCAGATTCAGTTTGATGCCATCCTTGAACTCGTCAGATAAGGAAATACTTTTTATCAGCTTTCCAATATACAGCTTTACCTTTCCTGACTTTTTACTGCCGTCAAGGGCTGTCGCCGTAATTGTCACTTCGCCGTTTTTCAGTGCCTTAACCACACCGTTCTCATCGACTTCGGCAATATCTTTGTTGCTCGAACTCCAGCTTACACGGTGGCTGTCAATCAGAACGTTCTTCTTTCCTGATTTTGTGTAAAGATTTGCCTTGAGTGTAACAGTATCCGTACTCGTACTTAAATCAATACCTACGACTTCCTGATACGCACTATCCGGAAGCTCTGGATCTGTACTTGCCCTGACAATTTCAACCATGTTTACGGCAGGTCTTACATATACCGTAAATTCGCAGCTTACTCCGCTTCCGTCTGCTGCTGTCGCCGTGACTGTGACAGGGTCACTGCTCACACGCTTTCCCATTATCTTTCCGCTCGATTTATTGACATTTACAACAGAAGGATTGCTGCTCACCCATGTTGTCTTTTTATTACCGGCTGATAACGGTTTGTAGTTTACGCTGAGTACTTTACTTTTCTTTAAGCCGATTTCAATCACATCCTGACCGTCAGCCGGTGTGATGCCTGTTGTCTGCTTTGAAATATCGAGAGTTACCTTTCCTTTTCTGTTGCTTCCATCCATTGCCGTTGCCGTTAAAGTAACACTGCCGTTTTGTTTGATCTCTACATAGCCTTCCTCATCTATTTCAGCCACTTTAGCGTTTGATGTCTTCCATGCCACATCACCTTCCGTACCATCCAAAAGCGCACCAAGTTGGATTTCTTCCGAGCCTTTGTATCCCTTCATCAGGTCAACACCAACTTTTTTGTTTGTGACTGTTTCGCCGTTTATTGTTATGTCAACCTTCTTTACCGGCTTTTCTATATTGATGGAATACGTATCAAAATGATTTCCATCTACTGCCTGTGCTGTTATCGTCACAATTCCTGTCACATTTTTGCCTGCAGTCACCTGTCCCTTATTGTTTACCTTTGCCAGTCTTTCATTGCCTGAAGACCAGTCTACTGTCGCGCCGCCGACCGTCAGCTGCATTTTCTTTCCCTGTGCCAGCCGATTGCTGGAACCTTTTATTCTTACAAACGGATTTGTGTTCTTAATATGAAGCGTAACGCTCTCGCTCGTTCCATATCCTTCTGTACTTTTTGCAGTAATTGCAACCGTTCCTGCCTGGTATATTGTGACAATGCCAATGCCAGAATCCTCCTCGTCTGCCTCAACTGCCGCGACAGCCTTATTGGAAGTTTCCCATTTAATATCCATTGGTATTCCATCCCGAATTGCAGAACCGTCTTTTAATTCTGCCTTAAGACGAAGCTCAAGCGTTTCCACATCTGCAAGGTCAATATCCTTTATCAGCTTCTTGCCTTTTTCTGTTTCTATTGTGTAATCATCGTCATATGTGCTGATTTTTACATTATTTTTCTGTCCTACCACATATACTTTATGTTCTGCTTTCGCTCCGCTTCCGTCTGCCGCTTCGGCTGTGATAACAGTCATACCGTCGGAACCGACTGCTTTCACACAGCCGTTTTTATCTACAGATGCAACCTGCGGAACACTGCTTGTCCACACAACGGCTTTATTCACCGCATCCTTATCCCCGACTTCTGCACTAAGCTGCAACGTCTTTCCGATTCCTACATAGTGACCGCCTGTGACTGCAACACTTCTGGTAAGTGTCGTAATGTTTATATTAACGCTTGCGGATTTTCCGCTTCCGTCCGTAGCCTGTGCGGTAATCACTGCTGTTCCCAGCGCCTTCGCGGTAATCACCCCGTCCTTAACGGTTGCAACCTTCTCATTGCTTGACTGCCACGTAACCTTCTGACATGCCGTGTCCGGAAGAATCCTTGCCGCAACAGTGTAGGTACTGATATCATTATCCGGATCAAGACCGATTGTTTTTCCGGTAAGCAGTTCATCATTTTTCTCATTATCGTCGCCGTCTGGCACCATAATATCAAAGCTCTCTATCGGATCCATTACCCATATCGCATGGGAACCCGATGCGCCGCTTCCATCATTTACCTTTGCACTGATAATGGCAAATCCCGCTTTTACACCCTGAACCTCTCCTGTTTTCTCGTTTACCTTTGCATACTCTGGCATCAGAGATTCCCATTTGATGCCCTTATCCCCTACAGCCTTCGGATAAACGGATGCCGTTAGCTTAATGGTCTTTCCTTTCATAACCATATTGCTTCCCTCAATTTCAACGCTTGTCGCAAGGGAAGTGACATTGAGCGTCGTAACTGCTGTCGTTTTACTGCCGTCAACTGCCGTCGCCGTTATTGCTGCCGTACCTTTTCCTTTTACGTTTATCGTACAGGTACCGTCCTCATTGTCTTTCAGGGTCGCTACCTTTGTACTGTCAATCTTCCATATTACAGCCTGGGATGCATCGCTGGGTTCATTTACCGCCATGAGGTTAAATGTCATGTCATCCTTTTCCGGATCAATGCCAATATTTCCACCACTCACACAGTTATCCGGATCATCCGTTCTAAAGATCTTTATTTTTTCTACCTTCGGCTTTATAATAAACTCCACTTCACAGGAAACGCCGCCCATATCCATGGCTTCTGCCTTTAATTTCACAACCGTATTGCGCGCAACCTTTCCTGCGGTTACTGTCAAAACATTTGAGCCATCCGCCTTGATGGTAAGTGCGTTTTTATTTCCGTTTGTCCATGTTAATTTCTTCTCTGACGCATCAGCAGGAACATATACGGGCTCGAGCCTTACACTTGTTCCCTCAGTAATTTCAATTCTTCCGTACTGGTCAACAGATACTTTGCCATCCTTATCCGTCGATTTCGGTGTAAAAGAAAGTTCCTGTATAATTCTCCTTGCAATGACTGTGGTTTGTCCCGAAATCGGTTTTTGGTCTTTTCCTTTGCTGCCATCCGTAACCGTTGCCGTAACTGTCGCTGTGCCTTTTCTGTTTCCCTCTGCCTTGCCGCTGTTCTCATCGTCAAATTTGATGACCGAGCTGTCAGAAGAACTCCATTTTACTTTCTGGGATGCGTCCTTTGGAAGCACAATTGCTGAAAGGCTGTCTACCGGCTGCAAAAGCTTCGTATCATCGACTGCAATAAACTGCTTTGTACCAAGGTCAAAGACTACCTTCTTCCCTGTAATATCCTCTCTTCCCGCCTGTATGGAAATGCTTTCCGCAAACGGTCTTACCATAACGCTTAACGTTCCCGTAAATGTTGTCGTTTTGTCCGCATATATCAATGTACATATAATATCTACCTTATTTTGGCTGAGCGTTGTCGTCGGTTTTAAACCCTCCAGCCTTGCTGCATTGATACCTGCCAAATCCGTTCTCTCTGTCACTTTAACATAGTCAGGTCTGCTGCTGGTCCACTGCACTGTTGCTTTGGGAGGCGGCGTGACACCAAACACAGCCTGCACGGTAACGGGTTCCCCGATTGATATTGCTGTCTTTGTAATCTCTGCCGTCTCTTTATCATCATAGATTTTAAATCTTACAATATTTTCCCTGTCTGTTACCGTAACCTTAAAAGTTAATTCTTTGTCAAGCGAGCCATCCGCTATTTTAATCTGAATCTTTGCCGTTCCTGCACTGACAGCCTTAATGATACCTGCATCATCAACATCTGCTATTGATGTATCGCTTGAGGCAAAAATAAGCGCTGCATTTTCTGCGCCTGCCGGTTTGATTGCAACCTTCTCCTTCAAGTTAAAGGATTCGTTCTTTACAAGCGTTACTTCTGTCTGCTCCAGTGCGATATCTTCTACTGTTTCATAATTTTCCCAACCGGCATAGATTACTGCCGATTCTGTGATACTTTCCGAAAAACTGTACGGTGTTTTATTTGCCTGATCCTTAAACCAGCCCTTGAACGATGCGCTTTTCTTAAAAGGAGCAGAAGGCTCTGATAGAAAACCGCCTTTTGTTACCATTGTGAAATAATAATCTGCACATCCTCCACCCGGTTCATACATAATAATGCATCTGTTATTTTCAGAATTTTGTCCCTTTATAACAGGATAACCGCCATTCATGCCGTTATCATCCGCCAAAAATCCTTCACCCAGTACAAGAAGTGCGTCTGAGCCTTTCAGTTCATCCGATGTTTTCTTCTCGTCTGTTGCTGTAACCGCGATCCCCTCTCTGTAATAGAGCGTATCGTTATTCCCTTCCAAAAACAGACTGTCTGTACACACGGCATCTGCCTCTGCTCCCAAATAACCTGCGATTACCGCTGCCGCTTCTAATGCCGAAACAGTTCCTGTTGTATAGGTATTTTGGATGCTGCCTTTGTAAAGAATACCCGCAATTCCTCCCAGGTATTTTGTTTCTGCCGCTCCCTGTATGCCTTCTGTATTATAACAATTCCGAATTGTAAGGCTGGCATTTCTCGAAGCTGCACCAAGGATTCCGCCAATACCCTGATTTTTACTTCCACTGTTTTGTTTCGCATTCACTTTTCCTTTATTAAAACTGTTTTGAATCGTATTAGCGGCATCATCGCCTGTTCCGTCAAACAGCCCCACTACACCGCCGATATTCTCAGAACCGGTTACCTCCGCATAATTTGCGCAGCCTGTAACAGTTCCTGAACTGCTGCCGGCAATACCACCAATATTTTTATAAACGCCTGATATTTCCGCATAATTTTCACAACCGGAAACCGTATCCGTATTTTTTGCGGCAATTCCTCCCGCAAGACCTTCCTCAGTACTGTTTTTCTGCGTAATTGTACCATAATTTGCACAGTCTGTAACAGTTCTTGTATTCTCCGCCACAATACCACCGATACAGTAGGCGCCCGTAATATTCATATGGTTTGTACAGTTTCTGATTGTCTTATAATTACTTGCCGCAATACCGCCAATCAATGCAGCATTTGTTTGAATCGTGCCAAGTGCATGGCAGTTTTCCACCGTTCCTTTATTGGATGAAACAATACCGCCAATTGCTTTTCCCGCATTGTCTGTCCCCGCAGCTGCCGTAACGGTTCCTGCAAACACACAGTCTGATATTGTTCCGATGTTTTCTATCACAATACCTGCCGCAGCCACCATCGATGTTGTGACTTTGATATCGGCATTCACTGTAATATTGGAAATTTTTCCTTTGTTCGTGTATGCCAGCGCCGCCGATGCCGTTTCCTGCGAAAACGACACACTGCTCAAATGGAGATTCCTGATTTCACCGTTTGCGCTCACCTGTCTGAATAAAGCGCCCTCAGCCTTAAAATTATATATCGAATGTCCGTTCCCTTCAAATATCCCGTCAAATTCCTTTGCAAACTGTGCTGTTTCACCTTTCATATCCACATCACAGTTTAACCGGACCACACTGCCGCTATAATCCGTGCCTGACGCCAAAAAAGTGATAAACTGATCCTTGTTTTCAATGACATACTCACCCTGCTCATTTTTCGCAAGTGCCCCTTTTGCATTGTAAACCGCAATCGGCGCAGCACGATTCGCGGATGTATAGTCAATTCTTTCTGGTTGGTACACAGAGTCATCTACAACAGGTATCGAAACGGTTTCCTTCTGTTCCGATTCTTCTTGCATTTGTATTTCCGTCGTTTCTGTCTGTCCTTCTTCTGTCTGCTGCTCAGTTGTCTGTTCTTCTCCCGTTTGGGTCTGCGTTGTTTCTGTACTCACGTTTGAAGAAGCCTCTGTTTGCGTTGATTCCGGCTCTTTACCAGAAGAAGTCTGCGTCTGTTCTTCCTCTGTCTTCGTTTCCGTACTTTCCTCTGTCCGCTGCTCAGTTGTCACGTCGCCTGATTCGACACGTTCCGCCGATTCGCTTTGCGATATACTGTTTTCTTCCGTGTCATTTTCTGTCGCGGCATTTTCCGTCGCAGTATTCTCTGCCGTTTCCTCTGTTACCGCGGTTTCTGAAGCCTGCCTGTCTTCAGCCGCAAATGCCCCTGGAACGTCTGTCAGTACAATTGCTGCCGATAAAATCACTGCAGCCATTCGTTTCATGTTCTTAAACCCCTTATATTGCATTGCTTTCCTCCCTGAAAAAACTACAATTTTCCTCCTACGTTTTTATAGTAAACCATTTTGCTTTTTTTTTCCAGTGATTTACATAAAAAATTACAATAATTTTAAAAATTAAGAAAATATTAAGAAAATGACACATTTAAAGGCAGCGAACTGTTTCACAATCCGCTGCCTTTTGACCGCTTTCATTATTCTCCCTTATGTTTTGTCCTCATATGCTTTCCATTTCTTCTGCGTCTAAAGTTTCCCTTTAGAATCAGTATTGCAACCGCAAACACCGCCGCACCTGACGCAACGCCGCCAATGATAAACGCAAGATTTAAGTCCTTCGACTCCAGGCAGAATACTTCATTCGTTCCAATCATATCCACTTGCAGATACTTCCCTCTCACCTTACTCTCAAGTTCAATCCACTCTCCGCCTCTGTATGCCCAAACCACTGCCTGATCATAAGGATTCAAAAGCCTTACCGCAAAGCTGTCCGAAGCGCCAAGCCCGCTGTTTTCAAGGGATACCTCATACACAACATGAGCACGGTTTGCTGCTCTCTCTGGAGGCGCTACGCTGCTGACTGATGCGTTTAAGACTGTATCCTCCGTAAATGCCTGATTGACAAGCGCATACGGCTTTTTGGGACTCCCTTCGCCCGCATCCTCGCCATTGCCGCTCTGCACCACCGCCACATTGTCCCGATACTCTGCCTCTACTACAAGCGTGCCTTTCATCGTCCTGTCCGTCACATCCTCCCACACGCCATAATATCCTTCTTTAACCGGTATTTCAGGATAGTTGAGCGCATTTAGCGCTTCCCCGTATTTGATTTCTTCTGAGCCAAGATAAGTGTCTTCTATTTTATAGATGACCTTCAAATGCCAAAACTCTCCCGGCAGGTTCTCCACCGTAAGCAGCTCCTGGTATGTAATCGGCTCTGCAACTCCTGTATAGCTGATATTGTCAATCCCGTAAATATCATCACCGACATAGAAATTTCCCGATACTTTAATTTCCTCCTCGTCATCCTCAATCTCTTCATAACCGTTAATCTGTCCTGCGACCGCACCCATTTTTCCATTTTCCGACGTCACATCCGACATTGCATAACAGTTCTTAAGCGTTTCCGCATACCCTGCAATCCCGCCGATATTTTTCATTCCCGTCACGGAGCAAAGTGAATAACAGCGCTTAATAATGGTGTGCGACTCGCCGCAGATTCCACCTACATAATCGCCTTCCGTGCTTTCCACACTTCCATAACCTTCGGAATCAACAACAACACCATGATTCATATATCCTACAATACCGCCCGCACCATCCTTTTTTGCTGTAACATAGCCCTCGTTTACGCTGTCTGTTATAGCACATCTTGTAATAAATCTGCTGCCAAGCTCAAAATCAACGTTTCCTGCCGCATTTCCCTCCAAATCCTCACTGTCTATCGACATCGAACCTGCAATACCGCCTACATTAATATCTCCCCGCACAATACCTTTATTCGTACAGATATCTGTCCGTCCCGTCGTAAGCTGTTCAAGCGTTTCATCGTCAATAT
This sequence comes from uncultured Lachnospiraceae bacterium, assembly GCA_910578795.1. GTDB lineage: Bacteria > Bacillota > Clostridia > Lachnospirales > Lachnospiraceae > COE1. The sequence continues at coordinate 34,195 of CAJTSD010000006.1, read as the reverse complement.
CATCTTCATAGTATTTATCAAGGTCAAGCTCATTTAAGTCCGTTATCGTATCTGCCAGCAGATTAAACACTACATTAAGCTGGTCATTCACCTCACGTAAGTCATCATTGACGATATCAGAATACGCAGACGCATTATCGCTTAAACTCGATAAGCTGTCTGAAATTCCCTTTAGCTGGTCATGAAGGCTTTCCTTTGTCGTATCAAAATTATCTCCAAGCTTTACAAATTCAATCTCTGGCTGTGCATTCAGATAGTTCACAATGTCACGCACTGTATTGGATGCCGCCTTAAAATCGTTGAGCGCCTTCTGCAGGCAGTCTGTTGCCCGGTCAATATCCCTCTTCACATCATCAACCGTTCCCGAGATATCATACGTAGACAAAATGTTTGCAAGCGCAGAAAGTGCACTCAATGCAGATGCCCCTGAAGTCGAAATATCCGACAGGCTGTCAGAAAGGTTTAAGATTTCTTTTTTCACGGCTTCCTTTTCAGCACTGGTAAGCGAGCTCCAATGCTTCATGGAGCCATCGCTGTTTTGTATAATTGATTTTATTTTATCAATTGACGCCTTTACCCGGTCCATCGCCTCCGAAAGGTCTTTTACCGAATCCGACACATTTTCAAGCGCAGTTCCTGTCGCCTGCCCTTTATTCTGTTTTTTGAAATTGATCTTAACCGTGCAAGGCTGAACGGATTTTGAAATGTTAAATGTAAAGATTGTGCCGTCTGCCTTTCTTTTTGAAACAGGTATTTTTTTGTTTTTGCTGTCCTTGACGGTCGGATTTTGGCTCAGCTCATATCCCTCATACGGTGTTATTGTGAGCGTAACCACCCCATCCGCACCGCAGCTATAGGAAGCTGTTCCGCCAAGATTCGATGAAAGTACAATCAGCGCGGTCGTTACCGGAGTGTCATTATCAGCCGTCGATGTGCTTTCGCTGCTTTCCGTTTCCGATTCATGCAATGATGAAGCTTCCTCCGCAGATTGCATAACGCTTTCGCTTCCTTCGGCATCAGATGCGGCATCCGTCATTTCGTCCGATATTCCGTTTGATACCTCTTCCGTACTGCTTTGTGCCGTTTCTGTATTTTCCTCCGTTTTCTCAGTCAAATCCTCAGCTGGCATACCTTCCGTGGTTTCTTCGATTTCAGAAACCACGGATCCCGATGTTTCCTCCTTGGTATCCTCCTGCACAGGACTCTCTGATACAACATCCAATGTTTCTTCTGATGCCGCGGCTTCTTCTGCCGCAGCTTCTTCTGGCACCGCAGTTTCTGTTGTTTTTGACACTGCATCGTCCCCCGCCGCACCGTCTACTGTATTCAGACCACTGATGCCCGATGAATGAAACATTCCTGTATGTTCAAATTCTACCGTTACCAATACATTATTCTTAGGCATCACAAAAGTATAGATATGATTACCAGTCTCCGTAAACGTGATTTTTTTACCGTTCTTATCCTTAACGCTAAACGACTTGTTTTTTATCCTGTAATCCTGGTCAGGGCTTACCGTAACCGTCACCTTTTCGCCCTCTGCAGGCTCCACTTTATCACAGGTCAGTTTTCCGCCAACTGTCGTCACAAGCGAAATGCGCTTATATTCCGTAGGTTTATAGGCGTCCGATGTGATATTGAAATCATCTTTCAAATCGTCAATAATGCCATTCAGATTTGACAAATCATCAAGTCCCGCATTTACGTTATCCGTGATATTCGGAAACATTTCAATCACATAATCGATGCGGTCCCCAAACGCATTCACCTGGTCTAAATTATCATCCACAAAGTCCGTCAGCTGTGTTACAAGTTCATCTCCCGTATCCACTGCCTGCTCCGCGTAATCCTGAAGAGAATCGACATCCTTTTTCAGCACATTCTTTGTATCCTCAATGTCATCCAGCGTCTTATCAATCACGTCATGCAGTTTATTAATTGCACTCCTTAGGGATTCCGCCTCATTTACCTCAATGAACGGCTCCATCTGCCCCACGATACCGCCAACGTCTTTTCGTCCGTAAACCTCACCGTTGTTTGCGCATAGCCACACCATTCCCGCCTGTCTGCCTGCAATACCGCCAATATTATAGCCAGAATGCTCATATCCCACTTTTCCTGCATTGGTACATCTTGAAATCATTCCATCAGAATACCCTGCGATACCGCCGGCATCCACGCCGCTATAGATTTCCGTTTCATCCTCATCCACACTGATGCTTAAGAAAATGCCAGTGCCAAGCTCATCGTCCTCCTCAACCCATTCCGTATTATCATTGATTCCTGCCTGATTTGTACAGTAATTGATCACGCCATGGTTAATGCCTGCGATACCGCCTGTTGAATAGTTTCCTAAAATGCGTCCTTTTGCGGTACAGTTTAAAACTGTACCGCTGCTCTCATTGATTCCAACGATACCGCCAATAGTGTCACGCCCCTTAACCGTTCCCCGAAAGGTACAGTTTCTGATTGTTCCATAATTAACACCGCACAGACCACCAATACACTCTTCCTCGTCATCACCCTCTATGCTGCCTTTGAGTGTTAAATTTCTGACAATTCCGGTACTCTCTATGTAACGGAAAAATCCTGTCACATATCCTGCTCCTGTATGGTTAAATCCCGATATCGTATGTCCCTCTCCGTCAAAAATACCGCTAAACACAGGAATCGCCATAAAATCCTCCACTTCACTCAAATCAAGATCGGTCTTAAGCACGACAGACTTATTTTTTGACCATGAGTCAACATAGCAGTTGTCTGCAAGCGCAAGCAAATCCTGTGTTGTATTGATTTCTATCGTTTCATATATAATGGCTTCCTGATTGCCATCGCCTTCCAAACTCTCCAAAGCAGCTTCCGATTCCTGCGTTTTTTCGGAGGAAACCTCTGCCGCATGTACATCCTCTAAAGGAAGCATACCAATTGTAAGCACTGCCGACAAAAGCAATGCTAAAATTTTATTTTGATTCCGTTTTCTGCTCATTGCTCTCTTCCTCCTCAACCGACTCTGCCACAATATCCGTCTTCGTTTCAATCAGCTTATCAAATTCAAAGCCGTCCTCCTCACACTGCTCCATCTTGCCCATATTGACAAACAGGCTTGCATCTCCGCGGACAAATCCATGAATCTCACCTGTGACTGTGCCGTTAATGCGACCTCTGACCACACCGTCAACACGCATCAGACCTGACATTTTCTCCAGTTTCAGCGGCATTGACACTGCGAATGATGTTCTGTCAATAATCTTTTCACCCACAAGCAAAATCTGCGGAAGAATAAACATTACGATAAAAATCGAAATAATTGTACCGCGCCCCAGGCATTGTCCAATACCGCACACTGCGCCGTCCGATGACATCTGACCGATAAAAATTCCCGCAAGCGCAAGCATCGTGCCCGACGTAACAATCGTGGGAAACGCAAAGTTCATCGTTTCTATGATTGCCTGCTTTTTCGGCATCTTATCCTTTAGCTCCATAAACCGTCCCGAAATAACAATCGCATAGTCGATGTTTGCACCCATCTGTATAGAAGAAACAATCATCGAGCTTAAGAAAAACACATTCTTCTGCTGTGCTGCCGGAAACGAAAAATTCACCCAAATGGCACCCTGAATGACAGCAATCAGCAGCACCGGCATCCCTGCCGACATAAAGGTAAACAGCAATACGACCATAACGGCAAGAATAGACATAACGTTAACAACCGTATTATCACGCTTAAAGGTTTTATAAAGGTCATACTGGCTTGTCGATTCGCCCGGTATCAGAATCTGAACATCTTCATAATATTTATTTGCAATTGTATGCATTTCCTCCAAAAACGCAAACGTTTCCTCTCCCTCCTCAGGAAGCGTGAGGTAAACAAGCATGCGGCTATACTGCTCCCCCTGCAGCTGGTCTAAGGCAATCTGCATCTTTGTGTGCGCTTCTTCCAAGTCCTCCATGAGGTCGTCATCCAGCGTCACATAACCCTCCTCAACCTCATCATACAAAAACATCACAATGTCAATCAAAGGCACACTGTAATTTGAGAATCCGTTAATAATCTTTGCGTAATTCTCATCATTTACGGCGTATGCCATATATAAGACCTCCGCCATTTCATAGTCCAGCTCCATAAGCTCCGAAAACTCGCGCGCAGTCAGCTTATCAGTCAGCATGTAACCATCCATCGCCTCCGTATTGGCAAGCCCTTGTGAATGGTCAACCTCTTCCCTTGCATCAATCTCCCGCAAAAGCTTCCTTTCCTTCTCATAATTCCCTGCCGGAACAATCAGCGCCACAAAATTATCCGTGCCAAAGCTCTCATCAATCAGCTCATCAACAAGCATCGCATTACTCTGAACGGGCGTTTCAAGCATTGTGTAACCGTACACGTACGGGCAATGCGACTGAATCAAATATGCCACAACAATCACAACCAGGAAAACAACCGGCATCACATATCTTGTCTTATAGGCAAACTTCCCGACAAACGGGATATCCGGAATAAAGCTTTTATGCTTTGTTTTATCCATTGCCTTACCAAAAAGCATAATCAGACCGGGCATTAGCAGGAACACGGCAAGAAGGCTTAAAAGAATTGCCCGAATCAGGCAAAGCGCCATATCCACACCAATTCCAAACTGCATAAACATCATCGCCAGCAGTCCGCCCATTGTCGTCAGGGAGCTTGAAAAAATTTCCGGAATCGCCTTGCTGAGCGCAACAATATCCGCCTCACGGATTCCCAGCGTCTGATGCTCTTCCTTATACCGGTTACAGAAAATAACCGCATAGTCTACCGACAACGCAAGCTGCAGCACAATGGTAACGGAATTGGATACAAAAGAAATTGTGCCTGTGACAAAATTTGTTCCCTTTGTAATCAGCGCCGCCGAGCAGAATGTCAGCAAAAGGACAGGCACCTCCGCCCATGTCTGTGAGGTAAACAGCAATACGCTTACAACAACAATCGCGACAAGGACACTGATGGTTGACATCTCCGAGGCAAGCTGCTCTGCCGAAGCGTCCCCCATCGAAGTTGACACATAAATGTCATATCCCTCCAGCATCGTTTCAACCTCATCCAACGCCTCAAGCGCTCTGTCATCATCCTCCGAATAGCCAAACGTAATGTTATAAAGAGCGGAGAAATTATTGTAGTACTCTGTTGTATTCTCAAAATCAAGCATGATGACGGAATCCAATACCTCTATTTTCTCATAAAGCGCATATGCCTCATCATACGGAATATTTGTAACCATGACTTTCGCCGTACCATATGTAATAAACTGCTCCTCCATCAGGTCAAGTCCCTGACTTGTTTCCGTGGTGTCTGGCAGGTATGCGGACAACTCATTTTCCACCTTTACCCAGTTCATGGATACCAGTGAAAAAATAATCGCAATACCAAAAAGCAGGAAAAACAAATTTCTCCGATCCACGACAAAGGTCGCAACTTTTAACATAAAATTGCCGTCTTCACCATTCTTTTTCAGATTTTCTTCCATAACTTACTTCCTCTCCGTTCTACAATGGTTTCAATATATTTTCCTTGATTTCTCAAATCATTGCTTAGTATAATACATTGCTTATTATTTTGCAATAGTGACTATTGGTCATTTTTTTATTTTATAAAAGCTTTATAGATATTTAATACTATTCTATTATATTGCATTCATACCTGCTTCGCAATATTTTGTCAGATTCCTTATGGAATTTTCCAATTTTTTCATTCAAATCACGCAGAAACGATTCTCCCTTACTTGTATACCGAAAAGAAGCCTGATGCAAAACATCCCGTTCCACATCAGACTTCTTATCATTTCTCAATTATTCGTTTAAAGTTTAAATTTTGTCATCTCCTGTTCCATTTCCTCTGAAACAGTTGACAAGTGGTCAATGCGGTTCGCCACATTTCGAATCCCATCCAATTGTTTTCCCAAGTAGTCTGCCGCCTTCTCCGTCAGTTCCGCCGTATTCGCCGAAATATTCCGGATTCGTTCCACCGCAATGACAACAGAACTGTCGCATTCATGCATTTCCTCTATCAGTTTTTCCATGCTCTTGACAGATTCCCGTGTTTTTTCCGCCAATGCATTAAAATCCGCAAAGGTATCCTGCACTGTATTCACAATCTGTGTCTGTTCATCCATCCCCACCCGGATCAATTCAATATTTTCAACCGCGTCCGAAATATCTTTGCACAGTTTCACAATAATTTCTTCAATATCCGTAGCTGCAGATGACGAATCAGCAGCAAGTTTCCCGATGGATTCCGCTACAACCGCAAATCCCTTACCATGCTCTCCTGCGCGTGCCGCCTCTATGGAAGCATTTAATGCAAGCAGCCCCGTTTCCGAGGAAATTTCCGTAATCGTATTTAAAATTCCAGATATTTTTTGGGACTGCTGCTCTAATGTCATGATTTTCGTATAAGCTTCTTCCATTCCTTTTGACGCCGCTTCGTTTTGCCTCTTGAGCTCTGCAACGCTTTTCATTCCGTTTTCTCCGGAAAGAATTGTGTTTTGGGCATCCGCCAAAAGAAGCTCGCTTTTTTCCTGAAGCAGTCCGAACTTCTGACCCAGTTCTTCCTCCTGCATGACAACCTGCGTCACATCCATATTTTGTGTATCCGTACCGTCCGCAATCTCCCGAACCGCCTGATTGGTCGCGTCCATTTCCTCCTCAATTCGCTTTAAATGGTCGGAGCTTTCCACGACCTCACCCGTGATGGTCGTAATTTTCGTCAGGATTGCAGATATTTTTCCCGTCATTTTGTTAAAGCTCTTTGCAAGAATGCCGATTTCATTGCTGTTGTTCTCCTGTGCCTGTACTGTGAAATCTCCCTCAGAAGCCTCCCCAATCAGTTCCGTAATCATAATAATCGGCTGCGTCAGCTTGCGCGCCAAAAGCGCAATCACCATTACCGCAATTAAAATCACAAGCAAATCCACCACTATCGCAATTGCAATCACGCGATATACCGGCGCCATCGCCTTTGATTCTTTATGAAGCGTTATGACTGACCACGGATCCGACTCCCCCTTAAGCGGTATCGACGCATAGCTTACAAAATAAGTTTCCCCCTCATTTCTCATCTTACAACTTCCTCTGTTTCCAGCCATAACCTCCGAAATAATTTCCTGATAATCCTCGGAAACCGTTATTTTCTCCTCCTGCGTCATAATATTGCCCTTTTCGTCCGCAAGGGGTTGTCCTGCGCTGTCCTTTTGCGATACTGTTTTTGTCAGCAGCTTGTAATTATAAAGCTCCTCTATCTGCGTGCTGTCCGGATGTGCCACCACAACACCTTCTCCGTCAATGACAAAAGAGTATTCCCCATTCTCCACATCCGAAAACTGCTCAATCAGACTTTGCAGGTAATCCAGCTTCAAATCCACCGCGAAGATGCCCACAAGGGCGCTGTCCTGATACATCGGAAAAAATATGGATGCACAGGGCATTCCGGTGTTCACCGAATAGTAGGACTTTGAAACAAACGCCTTCTGCTCCTCCATCGTCTGTACAAACCACCATCTTGTGGAGCGGTCGGCAAGTTCTCCGGAAGAACGCCCTGTCTGCATACCGTCCTTGCCCTGAATATAGAGCAGCTCCAAATAGGAATTGCGTTTTACACAATCTTCCAAAATGGGGGTTTGTGTTTCTGTTTCCATGGTCAGGATGCTTGGATTGACGGCAAGCTCCTGCGTAACGCTATACGCCCCGCTCAAAAATGTAGCAATCTCACCCGAAACAAGCTGCGACTTATCCTGACTTCTTCCATAAATTTCACTTTCATAGGACTTTACAAAAATAAACACCACAATTCCCGTTAAGCATATCGCCAATGCGCATACAATCGCTATCATCGGAAACAGCAGTTGTCTGAAAATACCGGTCTTTTTCATCTGTACTCCTTCTGCATACCGCCTTGTCTGCGTTGACGGCATTGCATTGATTTTAGTAAGTTTCCTATTTATTTTACATGAAGTGGAAGGGGATAGCAATAAAATCTTACAATAATCCGTTGAATTAATTGATATACATACTGATAACGTTTAATCCTTCTTGAGTTTCTCCGAAAAATACCTTCCAATATTCGCAATAAATCCCAATACATCCTGTTTCATCACTTTGGGGAATGCAGAAAGCACAGGCGCTGTTTCAAAGCTCAATACCTTATCAAATTGTATGTTTTTCAGTCCCCTGATAAATCCGTCCCAATCAGTGGAAGATAAATTTTCGCGTGTCCTTGTAAAGGTAAACGGAATCTGATGCAAGTCTGAAATACCGTCATTGTCGTGGATATGCAGGACCTTAAGACGATAATCAAGCGTTGTAATAAACGTTTCGAAATCAATTCCAATTAAATTCGCATGACCCGTATCAAAGCAGAACCCTAAAACCTCCGCACCATATTTTTCATTGAAAGCATCAATGCGCCGCACCGCTTTCCTGACATTGCAACATGGTCCTTCCACAATATGTCCTCCTATACTTGTGTATAAGTTTTCAATGCAGATTGTAATTCCCATTTCTTTTGCCATTGGTGCAATCGAGGCAATAAATTTTGCGGTTTCCTGCCATTCCAGTTCCTCTGACCCCAAAAAATGCGCCAGCTTCAAACCATGTACTACGATATACTTACAATCCATATAATGACATACTGCCATGCTTTTCGGCGCCACTTGGTTTCGCAGATAATCATTGATTTCTTTATCAGCATTTGGCACATAAACCGGATATGGCATATGCATTTGATTAATCGTAATCCCTGCCGCCGCAGCCCCTTGCTTATGAGGGGCAAAAAAATGCTCTAGTTCCGAGATGGATTGATCAAAAAAAGGATTTAACTTTGATTGGTAGAGTGACGTGTTCAAAAGATATCCGTTCAAGCTGAAATCTGCACAGGAAAAACCAGCGCGCTTTAATCGTTCGAACCCCTCCTCAGGATACATGTCGTTGACAACGTTTTTTGTCTGAACTCCAATACCAGTCATGTTATTGCCCTTCTCCTTCCCAATAGTCCAATCTGTCAAAATAATACGACGGCATATATTCATCATTAAAGAATTCAATCGGATTACGCAGTCCCATTTCACGCAGTTGACGTTCTATTTCCTTATAATAAATATTGCAGATGAATATTGCACAGTCCTCGTCAAGCTCCTTTAATGCCTCAGGCGGTCTGATTTCCAATCCCTCAAACCATTCCCCCCAACGTGCCTTGTTATTATCGCAGGTAAAAAGCGGCGGGAACTCCTCACCATAGCATTTCATATAGTTGCGGCACATATTCCCTGCCCCAAAAACGACACGTGTGTCATATTTTTTCAGAACGCTTTTCATGCCAATCTGCCACTTCAAGTATTGGGCTATCGTTTTTGCCAACTGTAGCAGCTGCGGACGCAGAAGATGGGAAAACGCTGCAACCGTACTGCTAAAATCCATAATCAGCGCTCCATCAAAGCAAATCTCACGCAAACCGCGAATCAGTCCAAGCCAGTCCGTTTGTGACGTTCCTCTGCCAACACTCGTAAACGGAAGCATTGACGTTTCAGTATGACCGTCACAGTCCCGCAGGATCACTGCTTTGATACGCTCTCCAAGCGAAACGGTAAAGTCCTGCATATTCTGACCGCACAGGTTGCAGGCGCCTGCATCCATGCAAAAGCCGAAACGTTCTTCTCCGGATTCCTTATTCAACTGATCAATCCATGCGGCTGCTTCATCCGCATCCGAACAGACGCCGCGAACCAAATGTCCGTTCACATCGCGGCACTGGTTTTCAAGAAGGATTACGACGTCATTCTCCCTGGCAGTTTTGACCAAATCAAGATAATACTTCCGGTTACTTTCCCACTCCCTGCCAAGCGGCGCTCCTGCAAAAAGCGGTTTGACAATCAGAAATTGACAGCCTGCTTGTCCGCAGACTTTTATGCTCTCCCTTGTTAAATCTGACAATACTTTTTCCAAATCACCACGTTCTGTATTCCGAAGCAGATACGGCGCACGGGCGACCGGCATTCGGAACTTATCTTTTTGGCATTGCTCCAATAGCGGTTTAAATGTGTTAGATAATTCTTCCGGATGTTCGGAGAGCCTAATCTGTTTCTTCTGTTTTTGCCCTTTCATTTCCGTTTCCCTGAACTGATTCCCGAGATTTTCCAATTCCCACGCCGAACAAGCCATTGACATATCAAGCAGGGTTTTGTCAAATCCGCTTTCCTTGAGCGCTGAAAGTCCCTTTTGCGGGCGTTCCAAGCCTATCACTCCTAACGGTGAACATATTACATCCAATTGTTTGTCCTCCAAAGCAGCCTTTATTGTTTTTTACTGCTAATCTGTTCTTTGATTTCGGTTGAACTTGTCGTTTCCGTATATGGAAAAAATACCATATCTGCCCCATGCTGTTGTAGAAATACTTTTTTTGAAAGCCAGTACGGATTACTTGCATAATCGCTGCCCGAAAACTGAACATCAAAATGATATTTATGCCATGCGTCTTCCGTATCCGGCTTCCCAGCAGGAATCTCAACCGCTTCATCTACATACCTGCATGCCTGTACGATTGCAAGCCGTTCGTCAAAAGGAATATACGGGCGCGTTTTTTTACTTTTGATTACCTGCTCGTCCGACACCACACCGACAATCAGGTAATCGCACTGTTCCTTGGCACGGCGAAATATATTCAGATGTCCAATGTGAAACAGATCAAATACACCTGCCACATAGCCGATATGATATTTTTTCGGTGCGGACTCCTGCGGTTTCAGCGTCTGTTTCAGCGGTCTTTCATAGTCCAAACGCGGGTCATATACTGAAATATCTTTAAGCCCCATTGCCTTTAATTGTTCAAGGACATCTTCAAAAAATTTAATGCAGATAAATGCTTTAAACGGAACTTCTATTTCCTTTAAAATTGCCGGTGAGGAAATTTTTATTCCCGCCAATTCATCTCCCCATCGTTTCGTATTATTGTCAACAATTCCTACAATGTCATAATATTGTCCAAACTGTTCGATAAACTGCTCTGCATATTTTCCGGAACCAAAAAGAACTATTTTTTTGCTACCGATTCCTTTAAATATATTTTCAAACAGGTGTTCGTAATCTTCCTGACTGTAATCCATCCGGTGTCTGTTGGAAACAATTGTCTGCCATTCTCTTCTGCGAACCCTATGATATTTTGCGAGTTCCTTTTCTTTTCTTATTTTTTCTAAAAAAACATCTCCCTTCCCTCTCCATGTGTCCCGATATTCTAAAAGTTTAAAATACTTTAAAAGTTCTTCTTTTGGATACACTTTCTCTAGCTCGGGGCTATCCTTGTATATGAAGTCTATCGTTCTGATAAAAATGGCATTTGCTGGGAAGTTCTCTATAAAGAACTCCTGATCAAAGAATAGGAAGCCCTCCTCTGTATGAAAACAATTGATAGAAACCATATCGATGTAACCTCTTTTGAGAATCACCCCAATGTTTTCTTTCTCTTCCTTCGTTCCAAATGCACGATTCTTCCACTGGTTAATGTTGGGGTCATCTTTCTTTCGCCGCTCCCACCCTGGTTCAAACTGCATCCAGTTTACATCCTCGTAAGGGACATGCTCCGATGAGCTCAAAATTATTTCCCGAAACTGCTCAAGCTCTCGCAAAAACATCTCTCTATTACTTCGCAGCGTTTCCGTGAAATACTCCGTCGCAATCTGTCCTTTAATATAAGGCATTATATATGCATCCCTTTTACGTTCCCCGTGCACTACGGGAACTTTGTGCCCACGCAGATATTCCTCATTTTCCAATAGCACATCTATCTTTTTCCTGCCATCCGGATACAATGCTTTTTTAGATACCCATATCGGGTATTTTATCATAGTGGCCAGCGCTTCCTCCCTCCCACGGTCACCCTGCACGGTAATCTGATCAATATCGGTAAGCTCCCCATCAACAGTACACTCTATCAAAAATGCGTTTGCCATTTGATGAAACATATGATTTTCCAGCAGCGTTTCATACAAACGATCTTCCTCAAGAAACAACGTTTCCGGACTGTTGTATTGCGGAAATATCCGCAGGGCGACAGACTCATTTGGTATGTAATCTTTTGCAATCAGCATCTGAGGACGCACAAGCTCCGGCATAACCGCATAAAATTTATATTTGCTAAATCCTGCCTGACACAGCATCTTTTCATATTCCGATTTTGCATACGCCCGTCCACCGTTTATTTTCATTCTTTTCTCACTGACCTTAATGTAACCGTCAATCCCGTCAAGGACATGTCCCGAAAAAGAATCCTTATCACCACAAAAATAACGGATTGCAAGACGGTTTTCAGCGCCTATCAAAAGTTTTCCCAAAGGTTTCAGCATTTCCCGCAGCTTCGCCAGTATTTCTTTTGGCATCTTACTTCTTTCGATAATACCTGCCGCCACAATGTAATCAAATTTATCACTGACTGTAGGTAATTTAGCCACATCCATCTTTAAAGATTCGATGCCTTTCTCCTTTAACGCGTCAAAAAGCACTTCGCACTCGGGTTTCCCACCCGAAATGAAAAGCACTCTTGAATCAAGCCCAAAATCATACCAGTTGATAAGCGCTTTGGGTAAATCATCTATAATATTAACTGTCTGCATGCAACCACCTCATATTTTATTGAATAACCAGTCCCAAATCTTAAAAGTTATATTAGGCTTCCCTAAACTTCAGCATATTAATTGTTCTTTCAATTCCCTTTTGGATATCATACTTCATCTCCCAGCCAAGCTTTTTTAATTTATCACCATTAAGCCTCGCTTTCGTTGCCGTACTATAACCCATTTTTTCCATATTATCCGGCATCTCATAAACAACTTTTCTGCCCCCAAGTTCTGCCATGGCACAAGCAAGATCCTTTAACATTATATCTGATTTCTCATCTGCGACATTGTATGCCTCGCCACTTTCCCCTTTCAGCAGCACCGTCATCAGCCCAGAAACAGCATCCGCTACATACGTATATGAATAATACTGCTTTCCCTCACTTTTCAATACAATATCTTCACCTGATACCGCTTTCCATATAAACTGTGACATAGCCTTGGTATCTGACCGCAGCAGTGTCGGTCCATAACTTCTTGTAAACCTTGGTATCACAACATCCAGCCCTTTTTCCATTATATACGCCTGGCAGAGCGCCTCTGCGCAACGTTTACTTTCAGGATATCCCGCCCTCAATGTATTGCAGTTGATATATCCACAATAGTCCTCCATATAATACTCTGTATCCCCCCGGTTCTCTCCATATATCTCATTAGAGGATGCAAATAAAAACCGTTTTATACCATGCTCTGCCGCATATCGTAAGAGATTATCTGTTCCAATGACATTTGTTGTGATTGTACTTATAGGGTATGTCGCGTAAGCTACCGGATGTGTATTGCTTGCAAGATGAAGGATATAATCAAAATCTTCTTTCATCCCAAATTGAGTATTCGTAATATCATGTGTGATAAAGGTAAATAGCGGGCTTTCCCAGTATTGAATAAACCGCTCCCTTGCAGCATCCCCGTTTCTACCCATTGCATATATTTTACAATTCAAGTCTGCATTCCTGTTCTGCCACATCAGTATATCTATTAAAAAGCTGCCAATAAGTCCTCCTGCACCGATTACCAGTACCTTTGAATTCTTCAGCTTATCCCACGGCAAATCCAAACCAGCTACATAGCTTATATCTTCAATATAAAGTGAATTATTCAGTAAATTTCTCATATGATACCTACTTTAACCAATGATCCTTTTCCATCTTCAAATATGCCTTAAACAATTCAAGGTCGTCTTTGGTCGTTATTTTTATGTTCTTATCAGAACCATTTGCGAAATATAACCTTTCTCCGAGTTCAACCATCATTGTATTTGTATACGAAGAACCATATATGCCGATTTCCTTATCAAATGCCTCATGATACGCCTTACTCAGTCTGCCGTATTTATATGCCTGCGGCGTTGCAACCCTGCGCAAAGACTCTCTTGGTATGTATTTCACCGTAGATAATTCATTATCCGCTACAAAAATCTGCTCATTATACGGAAGAGCCGTCACTGCATTTCCATACTTTTCACATTTCATAATAACATCACTTAACACAGAATCATCTACCAGCGGTCTGATACCATCATGTATAATAATTGTATCTGCGTCACGACATTTACCTTCCAGATAATACACACCCTCACGAATAGATTCCTGTGCGGTTTCTCCTCCGGAAATAACCCATTGCAGCTTATCAATATTAAACTGTTTCGCATATGCCCTCGCAACATCATGCCAGCCATTCAGACACACCAGTCCAATTTCATCTATCTGTGGGTGCTTTTGAAACCCTTCCAACGTATATATCAATATAGGTTTGTCATATACGTTTATAAATTGTTTTGGTATGTCCTGCCCCACACGTTGTCCAGAACCTCCTGCTATAATAATTGCTATGTTCATCCTATACTCCCTGTATGTTCCCACTCATTATTTATGATATAAACATTCCTGACTGCAAAAGCAATTCCCAGCTATATCTATATCAGGTAATGTAGCAATTTTCTTCTATATCATTTCCATCCAAATATTCCCAAACCTCCAGCTGTTCCAGTTTTGCCAGCATCTGCATGTATGCCTTACCGTCACGCGCTGCTGCCACAACAGCTAAAGCCCCCGGATACTCTGTCAATGCCTCCTCAATCCGCAATACCTGCTTTTTAGCGATTAATTTCGATGGCGGATTCTCGGAAACGGCAAAACAGCATATTTTTTCATAATACCCCTCACCGTACAATCCCCTCATCACATGCTCTCCATGTACACCTGCGCCATAAATAATCACTTTATCAGTTGAATCCAGCTTTTCCTTAATTTCTTCTTTTTTTTGGATAACCCTGTTGCACAATCTGTCAGGAAACACTGCTGCTTCCCGAAGCCAGTTATCAATCTGGATATCCCCATAGGAAAAAAACATATATTTTTTATAGTCCTTTTTTATCTGCTCACAGAACTCCCTTTTGTACTCATCCGCAATCCGATAGAAATTCCCCACATGCCGGAACAACTTGTACTGATAACAGTACGGCAGGAGTTGATGGTTCTTTCTGTCACGCAAAACGTTCTCCAGATATTCAAATTCCTTTGTCATTGCCAGTATTTTATCTTTGCTCTTTACAGACGCCGTTTCATTGTCCTGCCTGTACAGGTAAAATGCCTGATTTAACCATTTTGCCCTTTTGCAATATAAAACCGTCTGCATCCAGAATCCATTGTCCTGATAAGAAGCTCCCAAGCTTTCATGAAAACGAATGCCATATTGATTCAAAAAATCCCTTCTGTATATCCCAGTCCAAACATTCATATAGAACTTACAAAGGATGTTCCTATCCATATCCCCTAATATCCGATCAAAATATGACTCCAAATGGGAATAATGGATTCTCTTCTGATACTCGATACTTTCATACCAATAGTACGCCTCGGATTTCACCAAATCCAGTTCTTCAGACACTGCTGTTGTATATAATGTTTTATACATATCAGGCAGAATACAGTCGTCACTTTCCACAATACCGATAAAATCTCCCTGCGCAATATCAAGTCCGATATTCATAGAAGCCCCGTAGCCTCTGTTTTCCCTATGTAACACCCTGACTCTCTGATCCTGTTTGGCATATCTGTTAAGGATTTCTCTGCTGCCATCTGTAGAACCATCATTTATGCAAATCACCTCAATGTCCTCTAACGTCTGATTCAAAATGCTGTTCAAACACGTTGACAAATAGGCAGCTACATTGTAAACCGGAACGATAACTGAAACCTTACACATATAAACTCCTACAATCTCATTTCATCTTACTTGCCCTCGTTCTAATAGTTCTGCGGAAAATTTATTACATCCATAATTCGTGCAACCGCTCTTTTTGATGCAAATCCATCATCAAAGCAACTCCATCTCTTTAAAAAAGCATCTACCTTTTTCTCATATTCCGCCTGATTAAATTCTGAAATAATTTTACACAATCCATTCATATCAAAAGCTCTCGGGTACGGCCATTCATCGGGATGACAATAAAATCCCCTGCTGTCCATATATTCCTGCGCATCATTTTGGTAAAGAAAAATCGGAGCTTTCTTGAGGGAGAAATCCCACAGTATGGAAGAATAATCTGTGATAAGAACATCCGAAACCGCCAGAAGCTCCTGCGTATCATTATATTGCGTCGTATTAATGCATCCGGCATATAGCTTCTGAATTCTCTCAAAGTCAGAAACATCCCAACAATGAAACCGAATCAGCATGATAAACTCACCCTGAAATTTCTTGTTCAGTTCGCCAATAACCCTCTGCGCATCCAAATCGTAAATCTGTGCTGATTCCTCTCTAGTGCGTCTAAAAGTCGGTGCATATAAGATAATTTTGACATTCTTGTTCTCTATGCCTAAAGAATTCAAAACCCTGTTTCTATCAACCAAAGCGTTCTGAAACATCACATCATTTCTTGGGCTCCCACACTCCAGTATTTCCGCGTTGCTATAAAATGAATTTTTATACATATAGCTATTCGCCGATGTGGAAGACAGAAAAAGGTCTATCATATCCCCATCATGCTTTGCAATGCTTATGTATTCCGGAGACAGTACATCTTCCACGTCCTTTTCCACTTTTTTCAAAGGGCCAGAACCATGCCACGTCTGGATATAATATTGTCCCTCTCTCTTTCTAATCTGGATATCTTTTCTTTCGTTATCAACCCATATTCTGGATGTTGCCACCTCGTAATAATACTCATAGGAGTCTTTTTTTACCTTGCGAACTTTGTCCGGTACTTTGCACTCCATATCATTGACAGCCCATACAATGTCAACATCCTGCTTTTGCCGCAGCAATTCCTCTGTAATATATTTTCCATTGCACATATATCCTTTCCCTGAATTGCTCATAAACAGTATTTTTCTTTCTTCCACAGGGCTTTCCCACAGCTTGTCCATCAGCGCATTAGAAAAAGAAAGGTTTTCTCCTTTTACTAAGAAAACCTCACCCTCATGCACTCTTTTCACCTTCCTGTACAGTTCCCTTCCTTCTTTCACTGCCACAAGGATTGCTGCATTCGGATATCTTTTTTCCACATCCTCAAATGAAATTATGCTTACTCCTGTATTACTGCGCTGTTCTTCCATGCATTGGCTGACGGCAAAACATTTTACCTTATGGGCAAGTTTCACCACAGTCAACAGGTGATACAATCTTCTGCCATAATTTCCGGCTCCGTAAATAACGCATTCCATGCAGTTTTCTACGATTTTAAACATATCTGCCACAGTGCTCTCCATACCTGTTTCCCCTCAACATTTATCAAAATTCAAGGATATGTACCTTATTGATATGATGTTCTTGCAAATACTTTAGTTTTTCATAAGCGGCTGCGCCTCCTATAAGAACATGTATTTCCTGATTCTGAACGATTTCTTCAGGCTTAATGATGGGAAGTCCTTTATATGTCTGACCTTGCAGTTCCTGATCCCTGTCGCAAAAACACTCCACCTGTCCTGCCAGACCATTCAGCTCCATATACTCATAAATCCTTTTACCTGCTCCCCTTGCTCCATAAATTGAAAATTGATTTGACTTATTTTTCAGTTCTTCGTCATAAACGATATTTCCACAATATATCATTTCTTCTCCCCCTACATCTGAAATGTCTTTTCCAGTTCTTCCTTAAACTGCCAAAAATTCCAGTTCTGTATGCAAAATCTTGGTATTTCATATGGAGAACTATTCGGATCCCATAACTTGCGTACTATCGTTCCTGCTTTCTTAATTCCAGCCTCGCTGCATACCCTGAATGTATCCTCATTGTATGAACCAAGCGGATAAGATAGCGTTTCTACTTTCTTCCCTGTCAGCTTCTCAAGATACTTCTTGGATTCCTTAATCTCCCACATCTGATCATCCCATCCCAAACTCCCCAGTGCCGGATGTGACACCGTATGACAGCCTATGGTTATGTTTTTCATATCTGATATATCTTTGCAAATCGTTTCCGTGATTGTTTGATTCTGCATGCGGGTATGCCGGGTATAACCGCTCCACTCCCACAACTGGTTCATCCAATCACAGCGCTTCTCGTAATTTGTCAGATTCATCATCATCCGACGCATTGCCTTATAACAGTTCATACGTTCCCCTAGGGTCTTTGTCCCCCACCTGCACCCATACTCTTTGTCGTTAAGGCAAAAAACTTCCGGAATATCATCCAAAAGCAATATTGTTTCCAGCTCGTCCCACCAAAATTCCATATTCCCCTTTAAGCAGGAGGAACTGACAAAAATCGTTGCCGGTATTTCCAGTTCATTTAAAATAGGAATGGCATTTTCATAATTGTCAAGATAACCGTCATCAAAAGTCACTACAACGCTGTCCCTGTCAGTATCCTGCCAATCTTCCTCAAAGCGCAGGATATTATAATTTTTCTTCAGATACCTCATATGCTGTTCAAAATTCACTGGTGATACACACAGATGATGCTGGTCAAAAAGCAATTCATTCACTCTGTGATAAAAAATAACACATACCCTTTTGTTCATCTTATTTATTCCTCCATCCGAAAAGTGTCAATCAACCAATCCACATATCGGGTTGCATCACACTTTTCCCTTATGCTGTCCATATTATAGCGGCTTCCCTGATTTAGCAGCTCTCTGTCCGCATCAAGCACAGCAATTTTATCCACACATTCCAGCCATTTTTCAACCGGTATAATCATCCCGTTTTTACCTTCGTCTATGACATCTCTTACTCCGCTCACATCCGTAGCCACCGGAAATGCACCGTATGCCATAGCCTCCAGCATGGTAAGGCTCATGCCCTCAAAATCAGATATATTCAGATATATATCCTGACGCCGCCAAAAGTCAGCCATGCCCATCGGCGGAATCCAGCCTTCCAGCCAAACCTTCTCCTCTAAGTGATTTTCTTCCACATAGGTCCGCAGCAAGTCAAAGCATTCTCCTTCTCCTGCAATGTGAAATTCCACATCCAACCCTCTCTTAAAGCATTCATCCATCACTTGGGGCAATAACTGCGTTCTTTTAGCCAGTTGGGTCAGACGCGCGGCAAACCCTACACGCAGCCTCCCACATATGTTCTCTTGTCTCGGCTGTTTTTCCTCAAACAGCACGGGATTCACATGGTACAAGAGCTTATCTTTTGGAATCCCGTAAGACCTGATGCATGTTTCCTCAATCTTTTTGCTGATGCATATCACCTTATCAATTCCTTCAATCAGATTCGATACATTTCTATAGATGCGCTCTGTATCCGAATGGATTACCATCACTACTTTTATCTGCTCAGGATAAAGCTTTTTCACAATCAGTGCCGCCTGAAGCGCAACGGAAGCAATGGAAAAAATTACACAGGGCAGATTCCCAATGATGTCATCTATCATCTTTTTCATCACTTCAAACTGATTATCCTCGCGATAATGAACACAACTTGGAACCACATTGTCAAACCTGTCATTATTTCCACACATAAAAAATGTCTTACAGTTTTTCTTTATCAGGGCATTATTGACAAAACAGCTCCAGCTTTCCGCCCCTCCCCAGTCCGACTGCCGAAAATAGGAATCAATCATATAAGTCCAATATTTGTCAAAGTCCGGCTTGGGAAACTGTTCTCTATTATATTCATGTGTCAGGATTCCGGCAAACAACTCCGATTTTCTGACCACTGTGCCAGAGTAATCCAGTGATCTTAGTTGTGAAGAAATCTCATCCAAAAAACGGTCAGGAACAACAATTTTACAGCTATAGTCTTTCAGTTTTTCAGGGGAAACCACTTCTACTCCCTTAATTTTTTTTCCCCATTTCCCCTCATCGTTATCAGCAAACACCACTACCTGATATCCCATGAAAGACGCAACCTCATACAAATACTCTGCCTGCTTTCCTGCGCCAAAAATAATTATATCTGTCAACATGTCAAATACTCCGAATCATCTGTCATAAAAAGTCCCAGTTCCCTGAACTTACCCGTGGCGTAGGTATAACACAAATGCCTGTATTGGTGAAACTTTGTATTCTGTATAATATATTCTTTTTCTGTTTCCGCCTCATCTCCCGACTCCCAAATAATCATCTGGCTAACATTTTTGTTCAGATTATCCATAAATTTACCCCTAATCGTTTCATCTATGAGATAAGGGTAAAATACTGTCAGCATGATAGCGATGTCATACTCGACATTCTCCTCATATTCCTCAAATTTCTGCGTAACAATTCTGCAATTCGTATATAAAAGCTCATTTATCTTCCGAGTCAGCTCATAATGGAATGGATCATGCTCTATCAATGTGACGTCCGCACCCATTCTGCAAAACGCCTGTCCCATGTAACCCAAACATGCCCCTATATCCACCACTTTTTTACCAGCAAACCGTGTTGCATTAAAATGCTCTAGCAAATGATGCAATCTGCTCTTGGTAAATCCTTCCCTGTATGTATGTAGTTTAAAGAAATATGGATTTAAAATCGGCTGATAGAACTCCTCTCTTCTTTGTTCTAAAATAAACTGTCGAACCTCCATCGCAGTTTCTTTGTTACGCCACAGCTCATAATCCTTTTTGCTTACCTGAACTGGCATCCTAGTCAGACCCGAATAATACAGAAAAGAGGTCCTGTGATGTCCGTCCACCAAATTAAAATATCCTTTTGGATTCCACTTTGCAATTGCAGGACGCTCAATAAAAAAGGTCATTCCCTGATTCAGCTCCCTCTGCATATTCATAAATTCACGGTACCGCTTCTCTATAAGCTTCTCGTCTGTATATCCAGAAGTTAAACCTCTTGAGGTAAACAGATATTGAAACCATTTACAGTACTTATCCGGATACTCTGTACCGCTTAAAAAAAACTGAAAAAGGTTTCTATAAGGTTCAAATGAAATAATCGGATGATTCTCCCATACCCTGTTTTGTCGTTTCCATTTTTCTGTATACATCGGCAAGTGATTGTCTTCCTGACGTTCTGAAAACAATAATTCTACCGGAATCCATGCCACGACATGGTTTTCTCCCAAATTTTGAATCAAGGCGTCGTCCTTCGCTTCCCCGCACAGGATATTTATATTCTTATAATACAGTCTGTCATTCCTGTATCTTTTTATACTGTTACAAAGCGCAGGGAAGGTATCTGAAAGGGTGTCCAACCCAGGCAATTGTTCAACGTAGTTTTGATTAACATCTTTTAGCTCTAAATTTGTCACAGCAAAAAATACTTTTTTTAAGTCCACCCCTTCCGCTACACATTTCTTCAGTATGATATCGTTTTCTTTCGTTACACATATAAGCAGATAATCATACACTAACGCGCGAATATCTTCTGGGCTGTATACCTGATACCCCTCAAAAAGTATATCCTTTTTATACGAATCCACAAACGCTATTATTTCATGTCCGGCAAAATAGTTAAGCTCTATATAGCGCGCCGCCAATTTTCCTGTTCCCCATATCAATAGTTTCATATTCCTTTTCCTCCTAAGCTTTAATCAAGATAAACATAATCATCATTGTCTTTCATCCACTCTTTCAAATCCTGTTGTCTTTTCCTCCATTTTTCTGTAAGCCATGTGGCCGTATAATGGTGTATCGCATATGTACAACTTAGATCCCGCAGTGTCCGAAAACTGTGTGAACTCATACCGCACAGTACCCGGGGAGGCAAAACTGTCATACCATCTATAATCTGAAATTCGCCGTTCCCCTTCAAGCCATGTTTTTCCATGATTTCCGTCTGAATATATGGACAGCACCTTTTGTCCATGCTTCCATCCTCCTGCTGAAAACTACGGCTGTCATAATACTCCTTAATCTCAGCCAAAATAGCATTCTGTTTCTTAGAACCAAACCCCAATCCATAAGCAACCAGTTTACAATTTTCAAATCCACAAAAAGCATCATTCTGGAGAAGTTCATCAAGATTCCTAATCAATTCTACATCTGTGTCCAAATAAACCCCGCCATACTCATTTATGATGTCTATGCGCGCGTAATCAGATACAAACGCCCACTGCCCCGTATTGTATGCCTGGCTCATGTACCTGCTCTTATGTACATCGTAATTATCCTCACTCCATTGTATGATTTCATAATCCGGACAATATTTTTCCCAACTCTCCATCCATTTGCGGCACTTGTAGGGAATCTCCCCTTTTCCGAACCAACAGTAATGGATCAACTTAGGAATCTGGATTTGTTCATATCGTGCCAAGGAATTTGGAACAGGCAGATTCGCTCCATTCTTATCATGAAATTCTATCTCCACTGCAAAATAAACACAGTATTTTATATTCTTTAATTTTTCTATGGCTTCCAGCTGAACAATGATTTCTCTATATGAAACAGTCGTAATTAAAATAATATCCTCTTCTTTTATATCATTTAGCAAACGGTCAAATGATATGATTGGTATTACTCTGTCGCCTAGTGTCTTAACAGATGTATCCAGCCCATCTGCATGATTATCCGCAACAGCTTTTACATGCCTTGCCAAGCCCTGTCCCACATCCCCGGCAAAAAAAGTGTCAAAAACCTTGCCCGCGCCAAAACAATACAAATTCCCCTTAAAATTGTCCCGCAAATCTTGCGGTGCAAATATTCTATATTGCATATGCTCCGTGTCCTCTTATCTTTCCTACCGCTTATGAGCGGCAATGCCTATAATGACCGGATAATCCGCATCCCGATAAGCAAAGTCTTCCTCTTTCAAGTCCTCACAGCAAAGTCCGTAAAGAAGGGATATTGCCGTTTTCACATTGCCGAAACATTCCACCTGAATATTCTCCACACCAAATATTTCACCAAAAATTCTTTTTACCGCATCCACATGAAAACTGTAAAAATCGCCCCAGTTATCTGCTTCATAACGGGATATCTGGGATATTCCCGCAACCGTTGCCAAAACAGTTCCGCCCGGTTTGAGCATCCTGTATATATTCTGAACCGTTTTTCCAGTATCATAAATAAACATTAAGGTCTGCGTGAAAATCAGCGTATCAATCCAGTTATCATAAATTCCTTCTCCTGTTTCTAAATTCCCCTTGATTGTATTTTTTCCCCAGCCATCAACATGCAAAACCATAGATTCATCAACATTATCTCCCCCATATCTCTTGGTATAGGCATTATCCGAAATTTCCATGACTTTTCCACAAATCATATCCTTATGTTTCTCAAGGAATTCCTCTATATAATACCGATCAATTGGCTTTCCCCGCTCCGCCCCCCATCTTCTGCTAAACGGAGTAAGAGGCATATTCGCAATCGCTTCTATAAGCGGATTCTGCTTTTTGCATCTTCTGCGAAGATATTCGTGCATAAATAAACGACTTTCTGCTTTGGAATTTATGGCTTGTTCTTCTTCACCGTCCACAAAATAAAGCTTTCCTTCCTGACTCATCAAACGGCTGCCCTCCGCAAAGATTGATTTTTCCTTTTGGTCATTTGAGAACATTGTGCGTCCAAACAAAATCCGCTTGTCCTCCACTTGCAACTCCAAAAGCTGTCTGTACACATCCCAAAAATCCTTAATCATAATAATCACAGGATAATGCTCCAGCTTCCCGATCTGAGAAGGATGATATACAGTTATAGTCTGTCCTTGATAGCTGTATTCCTCCTTTTTTCCAACATCCAGCCGATTGTCCAAAATCGCCACAACCTCATACTGTTGAAACAATTTTTCTGCAAACTCCGCAAAAAATTTTCCCATTCCAAATACAATTACCTTATCCATTTCTTTAACCCCCCTGTATAAATTCCCAGTCACTATATCTTATACCAGTCAAATCATATAAGTCTTGCTGCATAAAAAACTCTATTTTTCAAACTCACGTATTTTACGCTCAAACGGTATCGCATACAAAACCAGTTCACAGCATTCACAAGATGCTGCCGTGTATCCTGCATACTTCCGCATCACAAATGAATAATCTTTAACAATACCATTCAAATATTCAGGCAATTCAATTAAATCGCTGCGCTTATGATATGCGCATATCGCCAGCACGGGGCGATCACGAACAATAATCTTTTTAAGCGCTTTTAACAGCTCCAGCTCATTCCCTTCGATGTCCGCATTTATCAGGCTGATCCTCTTTCCCAAAAAGATTTTTTCAAAGTCAACATTGGCATCAATATAGCATTTAACTGGAACCACCTTTTCCCGATATGTATATGGCAATCTGTCCAAATTTCCGCTAAGTTTTCCGAAGCATACTTCATCCGCCTCCACAGCGAAAATTGTATCCGAGTCAAATCCATTGGCAAGGTATTGAAATATGGTATCTCCTATATTTGCTCCACAATTGAGCCATACTTCGTCTTTTTTATGAATATATAAAGGCTCTGTATCACCTTTTACTGTCAACCCACTGAAATACTTATTTTTTCCCTCACACATTGGGAGTCTGTATCTGTAACCACCATGCGTGAGTGACCAGATATATTCCAGCATCACACGCTTTGATATTTCATCTTCCATGCTATCAAATAATCTCTTCAGCTCCAAATAGTGCGCCTGAAAATAATCATTCATTTCGCCAGAAAACCGTGTATCAATGATCTCTCTTTCTTTCTCGCTTATTGTACAATACTTTGTTATACCAGCATCATGAAGCTTCTCAACAATTTCCTGTAAATTAAATCCCGCCGTGTAATGCACACCAATAACGACAAACACATTACTCAGATTCGGAATCTGACCAATTTGCGATACATGTAAAATTGGAACACCATCATACCGCCTGATTTTCGTTTTTTCGAAATCCTGATCAATAACACCTTTTACCTTGATTCCATATTGTTGAGTGTAAAGCAAAAGCGATGATATATTGTACCCGTATCCATACACATACACATCAAATTTATTCAATTTAAGAAGCGGCAATACCACCCCCCCGTATTGTTGTCCTTCAACATAATGCACATCATATTGAGGGTGAAACAGCATATCATATAAAAAGTCGCTTCCTACCTTTGCGCTCATTAAAGAATTTGACCACATATCCATTTTACGTTTTCCTCTCGAATATTTTTTGTTAAAGACACTTTAATCATAGTCCAACCGTGAAACATTTTCAGGCTTATACATTTTATATCCCATAAACTGCTGCTCTCTTGAAAGGGAATCCGCAATCTCCACAATTAATCCTCTTTATTCAATTTCTGATACAACATTCGTATTTCCTTTCCCCTAATTCTGTTTTCATCTGAAACCCATGAACCGTCGTAATGATGAATAGCAAATGTATTCTCTGTTGGAGCTATTATTTCTGTGAAAGCATTTTTACCAGACAATACCTTTTCGGGATAGATTGTCATTCCGTCAAATCTTTGATAATTTCCATTTTTGACAAAATTATGCTTCCTAAAGACTTCTTCATTTAACATAGGACAGGATGGCATATTTTTATGATCAAACTGCATATGGTCATAAGAATCCAGCAATTCTTTAATAATATGAAAATGCGGAACTGCTCCATATCCCAAGCCTGTACTAATTCGTTTGCTAGCATCGACTCCTGCAAAAGCATCCTGATATAATAGTTCGTCTAAATTCTTTATTATTTCTACATCTGTATCCAAATATATTCCGCCGTATTGATATATAACATCCAGCCGTGCATAGTCTGAAACAAATCCCCACTTTTTCGCTTTAAAGGCATCATACATATATTGGTTTTTCGTTACATCATAATTTGTTTCATTCCACTCTATAATTTCATAATCCGGACAATATTTTTTCCAAGACTCCATCCAAACGCGGTTCTTCTTTGGTATTTCGCTGCCTCCAAACCAACAATAATGAATTTTTTTTGGTATTTGAGGCATATCATATATCCTCAAATTTTGGGGGTAATATCTTTTAGCCTCTTCTCTTTCGTTTGTCAAATTACGTATAAAATTGCTATAACAACATTGTATATTTTCAAATTGTTTATAAGTATTTATTTGCTTCACTATTTCACATACATATGTACTTGTAATTAATATCATATACTCACAGATATTCATATGTTGAAATTGTGTGAGTGAATATATCTTCAATTCATTTCCGGCAATATTTATAACTGACTCATTCTTTTTTTCATCATTATCCAAAATACAGTAAATTTTATCCTGAATATGAAATTCCTTAAAGTCATTAATAAAACTTTCCAAATTTCTTCCTGCACCAAAGCATATAATTTTTTCCTTTTCTGATATCTCTAGCAATTGCCATATATCTATATTTATCAATTGCATAGTGCTTCTCCTTATTACGAAATAGTGCTTCTGTTTAATATGTCATTATAACAATCAAGATACTCACCAGCGACTCGCTCCATTGAAAAATTATCTGCATACTTCAAAATATAATTTCTATCCCATTCCCTGGTCGCCCACTCTTCAATAGCATCAGCAAGCGATTGATCCGTTCTCTTTTCTGCAAAGCACGAAACTTTTTTATCGTCTAAATCCATAGCACACTCTAAATCAGAAAACATCACTAATGGTAAACCATAAGCTAATGCTTCCAACGCTGCTATACTTAACCCTTCAGAAATGCTTGCTGTAATAAAACCATCAGAAATAGAATAATATTCCTTAATTTCTGCGCTGTTTAAAATTCCTACATATTTTAGTGAATCCCCTAGTCCCTCATCCTCTATTGCCTTTTGTAAGGCACCCTCTAACCGGTCATTTCCACAAAACAAAACACCTATATTTTTTCTTAAAGACTTTGGAAGCATCTGAAATGCCCTCACAATTTGCATCTGATTCTTTCTAATTAATATTTTTCCAGGACATATTAGAAGTTTTCTTCCCTGTAATCCCAATTCTGATTTCAAGTTACTTTCCACAATTTCAGGTTTAAAATCAGTACCATTTTGTATAACTCTTACTTGTCCGCAGTTTAAATTGGAATACTCTGCAATAATTTTATTAGCCAAACCTTTTCCTACAGCAACTATATGGATATTTGGAGTCATGTACACTTCCTTTTGCCACTCCAAAGTTCTGTTATAAGACTGTGCTATTTCTTGCTTCTTATCTATAAAGCCATGTGCCGTAAAAACATACGGAATCTGCCTTTTATAACATATTTTCATACAACTTCTGCAAAAATCACCGTAATCGTGTATATGCACGATATCTGGCTGCAGTTGAACTAAAGCTTTTTCAAAAGCAGCTTTCATGATATCCAAATGAGACTTTCCAACCATTTTCTCTGCTATATCTTTGGATCCAACAATATGTATATTCCCTAAAACCATCTCAGGCAAATATTCTTTCCCCAATAATAAATAAGATTCTACCTTTCTACCCAAATATTCACACAAATCGCGCACTATTACCAGACCATTTGTATCATTAGAGAAACCTTTTAATCTATTATCCGGTATCTTCCATATTATTGATAACACCTTCATATCTGTTTTTTCCTCGCTTAATTCTTCTTTGTTTAAGATAGATCCCTTATCTATCCGTTTTTTCCTTCCTATATAATATATCCGGTTTCCACTCATCCAATTTCTGAAACACTTCTCCCAATTGTGAAAGAATTTTTTCGTGTTTCTCCTGTGTCCACTCTTTCATATATTCCTCATATTTCCATGTGCCAAGTTTTTTACCGTACATTTGAAGTTCCAAAGAACTCATCGCAAGTAAAGGGTTTTCGAAAAACAATGTACGATATGATACATACTCCCAATTGTAAAACAAATAATTAAGACTATAAAACTGATATAACTCTGTCTCATCCACCTTTTTTTCCAACCGGTCTAAATGCAAAATCAAATCATCATATTCTTCTTTTGTTTTTGGATTCCAAGTAAATTCAAATGAAGTGTGAGGATTAATTCCTGCATTAATTACCTGAATTCCAATTTCCGGATACTCATGTCCAATTGTACCGCAAACAGTCAGTGCAAAATCAGCACCTTCCTCTTTCATCTGAAATGGAGATACATCAGAAGCTATCTTCTTAATCTTAGTATATTTTTTTAGAATCATATCTATAATGATGAAATCCCGCCGTTTTGCCGCCGGATGCATTTTTAAATACCAATCATACTCAGGTGTTATCTCTGAAAGCTCGCCTAAATGACACAACCACGAAAAGTTATTATTATCGAATATCTGTTCCCCACACCAAAAAGTATCCTCTTCAAATATATGTGGACATATAATAATTTTTATTTTATCATTTTGGGCTAATACTCTAGTGCCCTTCTTCTTTTCCGCAAACGTAAAATTTTCCTTGTTATTGTTAAAGACTTCCTCAGTCCCCCCTCGTAATCTACTCTCTATATGTTCTTTTGCCCATTTTATCCCATATTCTTGTTCTTCTGAAGTTAATTGCGTCCACATGCTTTTAAAAAACGGATATGGTGCCCTATCACAGTAATCCAAAGTCATTTTTGCCATTTTATAACATAATGCATATGTTGGAATTCCTTTTGTAATTGCAATATCCCTGATATACCCGTCCCAAGTAACGCCATCTGCAAGTAAAACAACTTTAATATCATTTTCAAATATATAATGATACCAAAAGACAATTGTTCGCATTCTTTTTTTTAGGAACAGGTACATTTTCTTACTTTTCAAGTCAAAATCAGGTATATATTCTCGCATAAAGTCTCGTACAATAGTGGTGCCAAAACATATTCCATACACCGTAATATTCTTCCAGTCTTCCCATGTTGATAATGTTTTCCAAACCGAGTCGCAGAGTTGATCAGCTTCTTCTTGTTGATATTCACTCAATTCTGTATTAATTAAATTCTTAACATTAAAAGACTTATAAATCTCCTTAATAACTTTCGAAGCATTGGAATAATTTGAACCCTTTCTAAAATATGCATAAATGACCGCATCATGCTTTTCTGCAAAATAATTAGCACAATACGCATAAATGACAGACATTAAGTCATGTCTGTTATCAAATGGTACTAAAATTTGATTTGCATAGTTACTTTTCTCATGCAGTCGCCATTTATCATTCAAAAAATCAATATACTTTCTTGTACTTATATCATAATGAAAGAGGTGCATCTCATCCCATACAAAAAAATCTTTTACAGGTACCAATCCCGCTTCTATTAATTGTTTACAAATTTCCATTGCATAACGATAACTTGCAACGATAATTTGTTGCCCATTACATCTTTGATTAAAAAATTGTTCTAAACTGATAATATTTTTTCCATGAAATTTATTACCCTCACCATAACGATTATTATCAATGTATGCTAAAACAACAGCATATTGGGATAATTCTTTTTGAGCTTCTTGTGCATCTACACCCGTTCCAAAAATGAAAACTTCTTTTTCTAAAAACAATTTTTTACATTCTTCCTGATTCAAAAAAATCCTATCATCCATTTCTTATTCCTAGTCTTCCTTTCTAAATAAAACCTTTTATGTTCTTACAAAACTTCCAAAACAATATGAACATAGAACTTTTTATTATTTAAAAATTTTTCTACTTTTACAACATTTTCAATTTTTCCCTTAACACCGTTGAAGTCGTTCCTATCGTATAAGGAAGATAAATAACCTCTACATTATGTAAACTCATAACTCTTTCTGTTTCCTTCCATCTCTCAGATCCTTTCCAGTCGTCTCCAATAAACACTATATCAAACAGCTTTCTTTTCCATATAGCTTCTTTATCCAATGTGTCTACTGAAATAACCTCGTCCACATATTTAACCGCCCTCACTATCTGCATCCGTTCTTCCAAAGGAACAATAGCATGTTTATTCTTATATGTAGTTATCAATTCATCTGTATTCACTCCTACAATAAGATAATCACATCTTGCTTTTGCATTTTTTAAGAGATTTAAATGCCCTACATGAAACATATCAAACGCTCCTGCCGTAAATCCAATTACTTTTTTCATATTAAAAATTCCTTCCTTTTTTTCACTTATAAACATGTTAAAATAGTCAAAAAGTAATCTGAATATTTTAATCTGCTTTCAACAATCCAAGTTTTGAAACCAGATGTACTTTTTGTTTGTCCTTGGGTGGTAATTCCATATATTTTCCATATTTGTATGTTAAATAAATATCATATTGCTTCATTCCCATAACCAATAATTCTTCAAACTTCATCGGTACAAGCTGTGTAAAACAACTTCTCAAATATCCCCCTTCATGCCCTGGTACCGGAAGCGTATAGATACGTATTCGTTTTGTTTCTTTTTTATTATTTTTTTCTATAAATCGTTTAAATGATGCATATAATTTATCATCTGGAATTCTATCCAACAACTGATAGGCCAATTTCTCTATTCCTTTTGCCTGATTCTTTCCTAGAGGGGCCCAAAAACTTTTACGATAGAAAAAACATTTAAACATATGTATCTTTCTTGCAATATAGCGATCCGGCACATTATCATATGGCATTATATCTACAAAAATCCCTTGTTCGTAAGGCATATCTTCTTGATATAAGCGTACAAATTCTGTCCCTTTCCTGCGTAATTTTCCATATCCCCATCGATAACCCGAAGTATTTCGATAATCCTGAAAGTAAAATCTTTCTTTATCAAGTTCTGTTTCACAAGCTTTTCTAAACTTCTCATATTCCGGTCTAAGAAATGCTATATCTGCATCATCATCCCAAGGTATAAATCCTTGATGCCTTACTGCACCCAGCTGTGTTCCTGCAGAAATGCAATACTGAATTTGACATTTTTTACATATTCTGTCAATCTCCTCTATCATCTCCAGTTCAATACATTGAACAGCTCTTAGTTCTTTTTTTGATAATTTATAAGCTTGCTGCTTCTCCATTTTCACACCACACGCTTTCATTCATTTGCAAAACTTTACTATATCAAATTAAATATTTTACATTATATATCACAGATCTTCTGTATAATGTATGTATTCCTGTCCACATTCCATAATATTTTCTGCTCCATAGCCCCTGCTCCAAGCGATATTTCTTCTTATCACTCTTGCCGGAATACCAGCTGCTATACAGTTATTAGGAATTTTATTTTTTACCAAACTCATTGCACCGATAATACTGCCATCACCAATCTGCGTATTATATAGAATATATGCACGTTCCCCTACCCATACATGGTTCCCTATCTCAATTTTCCTACCTCTGCTGATATCATCACAAGAATTGATATTTCTCTCGTTTTCAATATCGAAAATAGAATGCCCATCGTTACCACGTATACTAATATCATATGAAAACATACAATCTTCACCAATCAACATGCTGGTATTCGTATTCAATATAATCCTATAATTTCCATTTATACTAAATCCGTTACCTATTTTTAGTATGCACTTTTCACCTATGACACAATCTCCTGCCCGACCATTAAATCTCCCTTTACTACCAATTTCAAATTTTGCATATTCTCCTATATGCCAATGTGTTTTTCTATCTATAGAAGATGAAATACTTATTTCTTCTCCTAATGTCACTTCTGCACATTTTTTTATATCTATACACAATCCCATAATGCTACACTCATATTTTACCTGCAGTTTTGCATCATCCTCTACAATGATATTATTCTGTTTCACATAAACTGACTTGCCAAATGTTACTTCTGAAAAAGGATGACTGCGAAAACAACTCTCTATAAATTGTGCATCATCATCGCTTACTATTGTTGAATCAGTGTCAACATAAAAATCAGTATCTTGAAACCGAACCCCATTTCCAATTTCTATTTTTGAAGCATTATATACATGAAAAGCCGTTCCTTGAAACTGTGCATTTTTCCCGATTCTTATTTTCGAGTCATTATGAATATAAAAAACCGTTTCCTGAAACCGGACGTTTTCCCCAATTTCTATTACAGAATGAAAACCAGAAAATACAAACTTTAGTCCATGATAATTTCCTATAATCCTATTTCCATGTAAGTCTTCATAGTATTCCTGTTCCTGCCGTAGAACACAGTCACAAAAATAATAATAATCTGAATCAGAATAATACCCCCCCCCGGTAAGCTTGTCTTTGACGGACTGATAAAACGCAATTGGAATTATCACATAATATTTGTCTGATTTCCCATATAAATGTTCCGGAGGAAAAATCTTTTTCCCATCTGCTTTACGTATGTCACTGTCAACATAAAATGCTATATCTATCCCATATTTTTCTTTTAAACCGTCCTTAATGGAATCCGATACCCCATATTTCCCCCAAATGACAATATTGCGTCCATTATAATTATCAATCGCCTTATTTATGATGTAGTCAATCCAATTCTCCGTCGATTCCTGCTGCATATTTTTCTTCTCACCTACTACTAATTTTAGATTTTCCATTCTACCGTCCTACCCTGTATTTCTATATTCGAAGAATTGTCATAATTCATTATTATCGGAACTGTTACATCAAAAAATCTGATGCAAACTATGACAATTTCATACTTTACATCAGATTTCCATAAATCATATATTCTCTTTTAAACTACGGCTTCAAAAATTGTTTTTCCCCCTATTTGAAGCTCTTTAACCCCAACCGCTTTCTTCTTGTTAAAATTAAAGCTAATCATGTACCCTTTCTCTTGATGAAAATAATCAAGATACTCCGCAAGCTGCCGCTCGCCGCGCTCATTATATTCATTTCCCCGCCATATCTTAAGTTCTATGACAAACTGTTCACCGGAATAATCCACAACAATATCAGTTCGCTTTGCATCCCGTGTCTGTGCTTCGATATAATAATTTCCGGTACCGTTTATAATTGGCTTTAGGTAAAGCAAAAAGAATTTACGCCCATATGCTTCCATGAATTTCTCATCATTCTCGCCGTAAATGTCACTAAAATATTCCACAAATTTTTCAAGAACGCGCTCCATGTTCAGCCTTCCCGCGGAAACAAACTGGTCTATATTTTGCTTTGCCTTTTTGCTCATCACGCTTTGCAGTTCCTCCTCAGACAAAAACAAATTATACAGGCATGTTTCAAAAATACGGTTTGCCACTTGGACATTAACGCCATCATCCACAACATATCCAAACATGCATGCAAGCGCAATAGTATGATTATATTGATTATATGCAACCCGTTCTCCTTGAAACAATATTGCATACAACATCTCTTTCAAATCCGCATATTCGCGAATATGTTTCACCATGCTGTCAAACAATGTGTTTTTTGACCGCAACAGGATTTTAACTGCCTCCTCAACCCCTTCTTTTGTCCAAATATTACGGCTTTCGGCAAAAATATCTTTATCAGGCAGTTTCTCATCCATGATTTTACAAATTGCCGATACCAAGTACGGATACCCTGACGTATACTGATAGATTTCTTCTGATATTGCAAGTGTATCCATTCCGGTATGATGATCAGCCTCATACATTTCAAGCATGAAAGCAATCTGTTTCGCGGAAAAGCTCATATCAATGTCAAAGTCAGCCGCGATATTCCACGGACTGTTATACTGGTGCTGCTCATCAGGACGTATCTTCAGTTTTAAATTTTTAATATCATATACTCCCGCAAGAATGACCGAATGGAAAATCGGGCGGCTTTCCCTGTTCAAATAATAGACCCTAAGCTGCGCAAGGAAATCAATAAACACCTGATTATTGGACGCACTGTCTACTTCGTCAATCATTAACACAATCGGTTTGTCCGCCTCCGCGCAAATTTTACTTAAGCGTACAAATAACTCTCTTAAACTTCTGTTTATTTCATTATCTGCAAATTCTTCTAATAATTTCAACAAATCATTTGTTCCCCCAACAGGAAACGCATCGAGAAATTCTTTTGCAAATGCATACGCAAAAGTTTCCGCATCTGCAAACTCTTCTGTTCCAATTCTTTGAAAATCCATGGAAAGGACGATATAATCATCTTTCAGATATTCTGCTAACGCTTTCAGTGTCGTAGTTTTTCCAAACTGCCGTCCCCTGTTAATGACAAAATACTTTCTTCTGTCCACAAATAACCGTTTAATCCGCCTCAGTCTGTCGTCAAGATGCACCATATAATGTTCGTCGGGTTTGCATATTCCTTCCGTATTAAAATACCGCATTATTTTTTATTCCCTCCTCCACAAATGATACTGTTTTATACTACAACTTTTATTCTATCATTGCACTAAAACAAAGTAAAGCAGGAGACTTTTAAAATTCTAATG
>CAJTSD010000005.1 GCA_910578795.1 uncultured Lachnospiraceae bacterium | reverse complement strand
TTCTTACCAAAAAAGAGGTATTTTTTTCCAAAGACACAAACTATTTTACACTACCGATGACGATGCCCAGGACAAGGAAGACAATGACTAGATTTTAAAACAGCCCGCGCATCAGCGCGGGCTGTTCTTATGTAATCAACACACTTTACATCTCGGCAAAAAACTTATACGTATTCGTCATCTCATCTGGTATCGTGTCCGTTACCTTCTGCAATGCCTTAATCTTTAATTCAAACTCCTGCTTCTTCTTTTGCGCATTTCGGATGCTTCTAGCCTGCGCAACCTCATATGGACGCTGCACATTCAGCTTCGTCCGAAGCGACTTCTCAAACGGACAATATGTCGCTACAATCTCCCTTGCGACCTTGTTCATCTTCATCGAACCATTCGCCTCATTCTTAATCCACGCCTCATAATCCATCAGGAAAATTTCTCGCGAATTGTTTCTTGCCTTCTGTATCTGAAGCTTCACTTTCTCGCGCGCCTCATCCGAAAGGTCACGGTTCTTTCTGTAGAATTGAATATAGTCCATATATTCTGAGGTCAGCGATTTGACCTTCACG
Source organism: uncultured Lachnospiraceae bacterium (assembly GCA_910578795.1). Classification (GTDB taxonomy): domain Bacteria; phylum Bacillota; class Clostridia; order Lachnospirales; family Lachnospiraceae; genus COE1. Next base: position 125,797 of record CAJTSD010000005.1, on the reverse strand, counting down.
TCATTCCATGCCATGCCTTGTATACAACGGCAAATCTCCCAGCGGAACCGTCCAAACATCTTCACCATAAGCTCATCAATACTCGTACTCGTCATCACAGGGAAACAGAACCGTGCAGGCGTACCCTTGTTCTTTCCGCCAATCTCCTGCCACATGGATGCATTCGTTCCGAAAAGCGGAAACAGAATCACATCCGGATACACGTTTTTCATAACGGTTTCATTTGAAATCTTAAGATCTGTATTCGAATAAATAACTTCCCTGTAAAAAACAGAATAGTCAATCTTAATCAGGTTTTTAACACTCTCATTAATACTGCGCTTTGTGACAAGGATTTTATCAAGATAGCCAAATATTGCTTCCTTATAAAGGATGGGCATATACGCCGACGGCTGACCGTAAAGCGTGCGCATGTTGCTCATAAACATATTCATAACCTCGTACTCCACACGCTTATCCATATCATTCAGCAATACCTTCTGCTCTTTTTCCGTAATTTCCCCCTGCTTTTTCAACGAACGTAAGTTCTCTGTATAATCCTCATCGAACTCACTCTTGGAAGGCTCTCTCTTACCCGCCTTAATCATATCAAGCCATTCCATCATGCTGACAACCTTGCATGGACCTTCATTTTCCTCATACTCGATGCCGCACAAAAATTCAAGATGCTCCGGGTCTAAAAGTCTCTCATCAATATAACCGTAATTCATGAAAAGCTCAACAGCCTTAGGAGGCGCTATTAATCCTTCCTTAATTTTACGGTAACATGCAAGATACAGTTTAAATACAAGCGGCGTAATTGTCTTTTTCGCCTTCTTGACATCATCCTCCACGGAAAGTCTGTCTGGTACCTCCACAAGATGATCAATATTTGTCTTTAATTTCTCCTTATCTTCATCACTGATTGGCGCATATCTTAAAATCTGATCTAACGAATTTGGAAGTGACGCCACATCCCTTTCGATCTCTTTTTCCCGCTCTTCCTTTGTTTTTTCTTCCTTCGCAATGACCTCTTTTCCCGCAAGCGCTGCCATTGCATCCTTTAAATGCGTTGTATCAAGCTTTTTCATTCCACCCAGCTGCTGTTTCAACGCATCATACTGAAATTCCAACTCATCTATAATATTCTTCAAAAGCACGTGCAGCTCTGTTGGAAGGTCATCCTTTTTCTTCACTTCCTGCGCCTTTGCACAAATATATTCAAACAGATTTTGTCTTGGGCGAAGTCCCATAACTTCTATAATCCCTTTGATGTAATCAATCATCGCACCGCAGTCTTCACGGAACGATGCCACAAGCGTTATGATTTCATTCACCTGAAAATTGACCATTTCCTCACTATATGAAAAGTACTGCTTATTTGCACCAAGCGGAATCTTAGCGCCCTCCTCATAATAAGGCATCCTGTATTCATTAATGTCCAAAAGCGCTTCATACGGCTGCAGCTCTTCAAGCTCCTCAAGCCCCATCGCTGCTACCCCAAAGTCCTTGCAGAATGTTTTGTAGTCCTCATAACTTTTTCTTGCAAAATTAAAAATCCGGTCTGCCCTGTCCGCCAAACTGGACTTGATTCTGTAAACCTCTACCGCGTTCTTAAACTGAGACGAAATCATAATCGCACGATAATCCGCATTCTTCGCAATAATATTGCGCAGCGTTTCCTCTCCCTGTACTGGAAGGGCATAAACAACAGAATCTTCAATTGCCGTATAGGTTGCGTTATATACCTCATCATTCATTCTGTTTAACGCCAAATATGTCCCCTGCGTCCTTACAATCCGGTAATACTCTCCCTGCATGACAACCTTTCCGGCAAGAAGGATGCCAACCTGCGTGATCTTCTCACCCTTTGAAAATATTACCTCGCCTTTTTTGACTACGTTTTTCCCAAATTCTTTTAACATGTTCCCTCTCCTCCCATGTTGAACATATTGTTCATCAAGTCCGTTATTATGATATGCTCTGGAAAACACTCAAGCGCACTGCATACACCAGTCACATACCCCGGTATCTCTTCATACAGCCTGATACAATAGAGACGGTCCTCCTCTGTATCCCGGATCTGCGTGTAAGCGCTGTCCGTAACATACCGGTCAATCCCTGCACCGATCCCCCTTCCCGTAAGCTTGACACAGCTTTCCTTTGCAGCCCATATCCGGTACAAATCCAGGGTCTGCCTTTCCGGCTCCGACGCATACTGCAGCAGCCTGTCGTACTCCTGTTCGGAATAAAACCGCTTTGCGACCGCAAGCCTTAGCGCCCCCACTTCCTGAATGTCCGCACCAATCTCCCGATCATCCACCGCGCACAGTACCCACTCCCCCGAATGGGAAAGGGAATAGCAAAAATCCGTGCAATTGGACAAATACGGTTTCCCATGACTGCCCTGCGCGATTTCAATGCACTGCCACAGCTGCTCACTGTATCCCTGTGCCAAAAATGCATGCCGTAGCAAAAGTCCCGCAAAAATACTGCGTAGCCGCTCATGCTTCTGCTTTAAGGCAGCTACCTTCTCCCGTCTTGTTCTGTCAAGCAGCGAAACAAGACGCCCGCAAAACCGGTCCGGTATCGCACAGACCCTTGCCGCATAAATTTTCATATGCCGTTCCTCTCACAGGAAAGCTGTCCACAGCGATGAAAAGTTACCCCTGCATATGCTGCAGGGGCAGGAAGCTTTTCTTTTAGACAGAACCTGATATCCAAAACATTTGTTTAACTTGCACAAGTAAATCTCTTACGTAAAGTTTTCTACTACATCTTATTTTAAATTGTTTTTCCTGTTTCGTCAATAGCGTATCTTTACCGCTTTCAAATAGGAACTAAAAAACAAGATACTTTTTCATTGTACGAAGCGCATTCTTTTCAAGGCGCGACACCTGTGCCTGCGAAATTCCGATATACTCCGCCACTTCCATCTGCGTCTTTCCCTCAAAAAAACGCAGCATGATAATTTCATTTTCCCGCTCGTCAAGCCGTTTCATCGCCTCGCTAAGCGAAATATTTTCAATCCAGTTATCTTCCTTGCACTTCTTGTCACTGATTTGATCCATTACATACAGGGTATCTCCGCCCTCCGTGTAAACCGGCTCATAAAGGCTCATTGGATTTTGTATCGCATCAAGCGCATAAACAATATCCTCCTTCGGGATTCCGATTTCCTCTGAAATTTCCATAACTGTCGGCTCGCGCAGATTCCTTTTTGTCAGGTTTTCCTTTGCGTAAATCGCCTTGTATGCCGTATCCTTTAAGGAACGGCTCACCCTGATCGGGCTGCTTGAATCTCTTAAAAACCGACGGATTTCACCAATTATCATCGGAACAGCATATGTGGAAAATTTTACATTTAAACTACTGTCGAAATTGTCAATTGCTTTAATTAACCCAATACAACCAATTTGAAACAGATCATCCACATTTTCATTCGACTGCGAAAACCGCTTGATTACACTCAAAACAAGACGCAGGTTTCCTCTGATATATTCCTCCCTTGCTTCCTTGTCACCATTCTCTATTCGTTCAAACAATGCCTCTTTCTCCTCATTTTTCAAAATCGGCAGCTTTGACGTATTCACTCCGCATATTTCAACTTTTCCTAAAGCCATAATAAAAATACCTCCTATATACTTATGCCTTCTGCACCCACTCTGCGCCGATGCAAGGCATATGTATATAAGAAGTATCATCCATCAATATGTAACAAGTTCTTTTTTGAGCCGCTTCATAATCTTCTTTTCCAGTCTTGAAATATAAGACTGTGAAATACCAAGATAATCCGCCACTTCCTTTTGTGTCATTTCCGTATCGTTTGGATTGTTTAACCCAAAACGCAGCATGATAATCGTCTTCTCACGCTCCCCGAGCTTTGCAATTGCCGTTCGTAAAAGCTTGCGCTCCACCTCATTTTCCACATCGCGGTAAATCACATCCTCATCCGTTCCAAGGATATCGGACAACAGCAGCTCATTTCCGTCCCAGTCCACATTCAGCGGTTCATCAATCGAAACCTCAAGCTTCGTCTTGTTGTTACGTCTAAGATACATTAGAATTTCATTTTCGATACACCTTGAAGCGTAGGTTGCAAGCTTGATATTTTTATCTCTGTTAAAGGTATTGATTGCCTTTATCAGACCGATTGTACCGATAGATATCAAATCCTCCACTCCGACTCCTGTATTGTCAAACTTCTTTGCAATATAAACTACAAGCCTTAAGTTATGTTCAATCAGTGTGGAACGCGCCCGATTTGCATTCTCCCCCTCCAATCCGTTAATCATTTCATTTTCTTCCTCACTGTTCAAAGGAGCCGGAAGCACTTCTGAACCTCCTATATAATGGATTTCATTGCTTCCCGTATTTTTTTGGTTATTTTTCTTTAAGCACAGCCGCATTTTTCCCGGCAGATATAACTTGATGATCATTCCTTTTCTCCTCCTATCACTCTCAGAACAAACCCTGATTTAATATCATCTGAAAGGAGCCATCCCCCGACAGACTTCCTTTATAAACCGCTATCACGGCATCCTTTTCTATTTTTTGTCCTTCCCGGCTGCAAATAATCAGTTCCTCAACCTCCGTTCCCTCCAAAATTCCATTTTTCCTACCGATACTCCGGAAAGGAATGATGCGGTATTTCTGCGGCTTCGCATGAAGCCAGCAAAGAATATCCTCATTTTCCTCAACAATTGAAACAGGTTTCCCTGTATAGGGATCGGTGAGCGAATTCCCCGTGTCAAAAAGTGCCTGAAAATCCAGCTGTTTTCCGCCTTCCACGATATGCACCGTATATAACCGCTGTTTCTCAAGCTTCTTTTTGTAAGCGCCTACAAAAAACACTGCTGACACAAACAAGGCTGACGCTGCAATCCGCTCATATTGCCCAATACCGAGCGCTGCCATGCAGCTGCCAATTTTCGTGTAAACAAAACCAAGACCGTGAAAATAAATCACCTGCACAAAAATTTGACTGATATCCGCAAACAAAAGCAGACACATTGCCATATCCAGCACAAGTACTGCCAAAACATACACCATTCCATAGCCCAATCCTGACCACAAAATCAGCACTGCGCCAGCGCCACCCAAAACCGATGCCGCAAAAAAACGCCACAAAACAGGTCTTTTTCGGATTAAAAACGCCACCGACAAAAGGACAAGCATGTCAAGCAACACATTTTCTACGAAATAAACGTCAACGTATACCTCATAAATTGCAATCACCTCCATCAGTGTCAGGCAACATAATCAGTATACAAAAAGTCCCATGCTTTTTTTGTCAAAGCATGAGACTTAATTATGGTTATTTTTCGACTTTTTTTATCGAAATACTTACTACTTCAAAAAATCTGGAATCTTCAAAGTTTTTTCCCTAACATTGCTGCTTAGGTCACCCGTTGGTCTGATACCCTGTATTGGTTTTTGCGGTGCGGAGGGATTTCCGCCTGCATTCGGATTCTGATTTGGCTGTATCACATTTAATCCCTGCGGCGCCTGTGGTCTTGGTCGTACAACCTGTGAAGGCTGCTGGTTTACGGAAGGCTTGGGCATCGAAAAACTGTTATTCATCTTACCGATTGCATTAATCGGCGAAACAACAGGCTGTACTTCCTGAATGCCGGTTGCAATTACCGTAACGGTACAGGTATCTGCCATATCTTCATTATACATCGCGCCCAAAATGACATTAATGTCATCCCCTGCAAGCTCGCGTATGTAATTTGCAGCATCATTTGCATCAAAAATTGAGATATCACCTGAGATATTCAAAATAACATCGGTTGCACTACTGATTGTCGTTTCAAGAAGCGGAGATTCCACAGCCATTCGGATTGCATCCGCTGCCTTCGTCTCACCCTTCCCATATCCAATTCCGATATGCGCAATGCCCTTATCCTTCATCACGGTCTGAATATCCGCAAAGTCAAGGTTAATTAAAGAAGGTACGTTAATCAAGTCCGTAATCCCCTGCACGGACTGCTGCAAGACCTCGTCCGCCTTTTTCAATGCCTCCGGCATCGTCGTACGCCTGTCCACAATCTCAAGAAGCTTATCATTCGGAATAATAATCAGCGTGTCCACATGTTCTTTTAATTTCTCTATTCCGGAAAGCGCGTTGGTCATGCGCTTTTTTGCCTCAAATCCAAAAGGCTTCGTCACGACACCAACCGTCAAAATTCCCATTTCCTTTGCGATTGCCGCCACAATAGGGGCAGCCCCGGTACCGGTACCGCCTCCCATTCCACAGGTAACAAACACCATGTCCGCTCCCTTAATCGACTCTTTGATTTCCTCCGAACTCTCCTCAGCCGCCTTTTCACCAACCTCAGGCTTTGCACCCGCGCCAAGCCCTTTCGTGAGTTTTTCTCCAATCTGTAAACACTTTGTGGCTTTACAGAGCTTTAATGCCTGCTTGTCCGTATTTGCCCCAATAAATTCCACTCCGGTAATTTGTTCATCTATCATTCGGTTTACGGCATTATTTCCGGCTCCGCCTACACCTACTACAATGATTCTTGCTGCCGTATCCGCTTCGTTTGATCTAATCTCGAGCAAGTTTCCTTCCTCCTTCACATTTTGTCCTGTCTTCTAAAAATATTCTATCTAACTTATCATATAATTTTTTTTGCAATTTATCAACCTATTTTTTTACTTTTATTGATTTTTATCAGCCCTCTCTCTCAAAAGAAGTCGTTTTTTTGTCCGACGAATAATTCTGCAAATCCAATACTCCCTTCTCCCCTTCCAGTGAGGGAAGGATTCTTGGCAGCTGCATGATTTTTTCATCCAAATTTTCCAATGCTCCAATATTTACCTTCACACTGCCATATCCAAGCATGACGTTATAGTTCGCGTCAAACTGGATTCTGTCGCAGATGACATCATATTTATTTAAAAGCTTTGTGATTGTCAGGATATTCTGAAAAATATCGCTGTTCTCCACCGGAAGCCTGTCATAAAGTACCACATGGTCAAAATTTAATCCCGTCACCTGCGGGATTCCCTTGGTCGTCACCTTTGCCACTTCCACAATCACACCTTCATTATCAAAATACAGGTACCTGCCAAGATATTCCACATATCCCGCAAGCGCCTTTTCATAAACCGTAATTTTAATCGTATCATTTGACTGGACAACAACATCCATCGTTTCCACAAAGGGAATCCCTTCAACCTCTTTATTCTTGTATTTTAATGACAGGTATAGCGAATTATCGCCCAAATAACCTGTCATGATCATCGACTGTATTTCTTTGGCGGAATAATGCTTATTTCCGTCCACAATCACATTTTTTACCGCAAAATGCGTCAGTAAAAAGTAGGAAAGCAAAAGCAGGACATTGATTACACCCAGTACAATAATAATGCGGATCTTTTTTCCTGTATCAGGAATCCTTGTGATGCCGCCGCTCTTTTTTCCCTTCTTTTTGTTAATCAACATAGCTTATCCTCGCTCCAAGTCCCTTCAAATCACCTACAATATCCTGATAGCCCCTTTTGATAAAACGAATATCTGTCACCGTTGTAATGCCCTCTGCCGCAAGACCTGCAATCACAAGTGCGGCACCTCCCCGAAGCTCCTGCGCAATCACGGTTCTGCCCACAAGCTTTTCCACGCCTCTTACCCGAACACGCTCCTTGTCTAGCATTCCAATATCAGCGCCCATTCTTACAAGCTCTTCCACCACCTTAAAGCGGTTTGAAAAAATACGCTCCTTTATCGTAAGCTCCCCCTTGCTCACACATGCGCAGGCAAGCAGCGGTGACTGTAAATCTGTCGGAAATTCAGGATAGACTCCGGTTTCCACAAAGGGAATATTCTGAATCCTTCTATTTTCGTCCGTACTGGCTAAAATTCTATTATTTTCATCGTCTGAAACAACCTCCGCACCCATTCTGCGCATCAGCGCACACACACTGCGAAGCTGTGTAACAGGCGCATGTTCCAGTGCAATGCTTCCTCCTGCACCAAGCGCCGCAAACAGATATGTCCCCGCTACAATCCGATCTGGAATAATCTCGTATTCCACACCATGCAGGGAGCTGATCTCTACACCATGGATTACGATTCTTCCCGTTGCAATAAAATCGTGTCCGATTTCAATCCTCGCACCGGCTTTGTTTAAGAAATCACAAAGCGCCGTGACCTCAGGCTCCCTTGCCGCGTTTCTGATGACCGTCGTACCGCGCGCCGTCACTGCCGCAAGAATCGTATTCTGCGTTGCACCCACACTCGGAAACGGAAACGAAATCAAAGCGCCTTTAAGCTCGTCAGCATAGGCATGAATGCGGTTCTTATCCGTCCAAATCTGTGCCCCCAGTTTCTCTAGTCCAAACAAATGCAAGTCTATCGGTCTTTCTCCAATTACGCATCCGCCAGGGTAATCCACAAGGGCTTCTCCGATACGCCCAAGAAGCGCCCCCATAAGAACTACCGATGAACGCATGGCACTGACATACTTTGCAGGCAGTCTGTATTCCTGTATATCGACCGCGTTAATCCGAAGCTCCTGTCGTTCTTCCTTCTTCTCCAAAACCGCACCCGTACTTTTTAGCAGGTTTTCCATGCAGTTGATATCAGTAATATTCGGAACATTCTGAAATACACATGTGTCGGGAATCAGCACGCTTGCCGCAAGTACCGGAAGCGCCGCATTCTTAGAACCCTGTATCCGTACCGTTCCTGTTAAACGATTCCCTCCCTCCATGCATATCGATGCATTACAGTTTGCCGAATTGCCCTGACTGTCATAAGCCATATGTTTCACCACATAAAAGTAAGAATTATGATATTATATGCGGCTTATTTTTATTTGATAACTTTATTTGCAGCTCTTGCTGACATTCAGCACGATTCCGATTTCCACCAGCAAAAAGAGCGTCGCGGTACCGCCATAGCTGATAAACGGCAGCGTAATCCCTGTATTGGGTATCGTATTGGTCACAACGGCAATATTTAAAATCACCTGAATCGCAAAATGCGCCATCACACCGACCACCAAAAGCGAACCGAACCGATCCACCGCCTTATTTGCAATGACCATACAACTCCATATCAATATGACAAAGAGCAGAATAATCGCCATTGCGCCAAAAAAACCAAGCTCCTCACAAATAATCGAAAAAATCATATCATTCTGCGCCTCAGGGAGAAATCCCAGCTTCTGCATACTCTGTCCCAGTCCCTTCCCCCATATGCCGCCGCTTCCTATGGCATACAATGCCTGAAGCGTCTGAAATGCCTCGTCCGTACTGTAGGATTCCGGATCAAGCCATGCCCTGACACGCGCAAGACGAAAGCCCGCTCCCGTCGTGTCCGCGCTTGACACATATCCCACAACCGCCGCCACCGCAGCAAGCACGCCGGCGCCCATAGCGATAAACCATTTGTAATCCGGCACCGCCACAAAAAGCATTGCTACCGCAATTCCCATAACAATAATAGCAGAACTCATGTTCTTTGTAATGATATAAATCAATCCGGCAATGATTGTGGGCGGAACCATTACAATTGCAATTCCTTTTGGGGTCCGGATAACGTTTTTCCCTAATCCCTCAAGCTTTTGAATAATACTCGACAGATAGACGATTACGCCGATTTTTGCGACCTCCGCAGGCTGAAAGCTGATAATTTTAAAGTCCAGCCAGCGCCGCGCACCGTTTCTTGTTACGCCGAACGGTGTCAGAACGAGAAAGAGAAGCGCAATCGACACCGCAACTGCAAGCAAATCAAATTTCTGCAGATATTTATATGGAAACTTAATCATAATTGCAAGCGCAAAAAAACCCATAACGGTAGACTGTAACTGCTTTTTTAAATAAAATGCCGAATCCTTAAGCTTCTCTCCCGCCTCATACGAGCTTGTGGAATAAATCATTAATAGTCCAAAAGCAATTAAAAACAATACCACCGTCAGCAGTATATAATCCATATTATGTCTGCTGTGGCGTATTTGTACCTGCTTTTTTGCCATCGTTCTTGCCACGCTATCACTCCTTCTTGCTTTTTGTCATAAAAAGGCTTTGTCATTATAAACTATTTACGTATTCCTTAAACTGATCCCCTCTGACCTCATAATTAGGAAACATCCCCCAGCTTGCGCATGCCGGTGATAAAAGCACTGCATCTCCTGCGCAGGCTTCCTTCACGCAAAGGTCAAACGCCTCCCGAAAGCTTTCCGCAAACAGGATATTCTCCTTCGGATAACCGCATTTTTGGGCACACGCTGCAATTGCCTCCCTCGTCTGTCCAATCAGCACAAGTTTTTTCACTTTTTTGTCGAAGCTCTGAATCCAGTCATCATATTCGCTTCCTTTATCATATCCGCCGCCAATCAGAACTGTCGGTCTCTCCATCGCCCTGATTCCCTGAATCGCCGCGTCGGTATTGGTCGCCTTGGAGTCATTATAGTACACCACGCCGTTCTTTTCCGCCACAAACTCAATTCTGTGTTCCACTGCCACAAAACGCCGGATTGTCGCAAGAATATTTTCCATCGGCACGCCTGCACTCATACTGATTCCGATTGCTGCCATGACATTCTCGATGTTACATATTCCTACAAGATTCATGTCCGTCTTTACATTTAAAAGCCTCTCAGCCTTTTTATTTTTTGCCAAATAAATCTCATCACCATCATAAAAAATTCCGTCGTCCAGCCTTTTTGCCGACGAAAAATAAACCACCGTAGCGGGACAGCGCTCTCCAAACGCTCTTGTATACGCATTCTCATAGTTCAGAATACAAAAATCGTCCTTCGTTTGGTTTAAAGTAATTGCCTCCTTCGCCGCCACATAGTTCTCCATTGTGTGGTGACGGTTTAAATGGTCGGGCGTAATATTTAAAATAGCGGACACCTTCGGATGAAATGCCTCTATCGTTTCCAACTGAAAGCTCGAAATCTCCGCGACGGATACGGTCTTCTCCGTCATCAGGGGCGCTGCTTCCGTATACGGATTTCCGATATTGCCGACAATAAACACTTGTTCGAAATATTCCTGCATAATCTGCCCGACAAGGGAGGTTGTCGTCGTCTTTCCGTTTGTTCCGGTAATCGCAAGCACCGTTCCTTTTGCGAACTGATACGCAAGCTCTATCTCCCCCCATATATGGATTCCCTGCTCTTTCATATAGAGCACAAAATCTGCGTCCACAGGCACACCCGGGCTGAGCACGCAAAGCTCTACGCCTTGCGTAATTTCCTTTGGAAAATTTCCTGTTACAAGCTGCGCCTTTGTGCTAAATCCGAGTTCCTGCGTCAGCTTATTTTTTACTGCATCAGCATCCGTTTTATCGTTCCCGTCATAGATAACCGGAAGCGCACCATTTTTTTCCAGCAATACCGCAGAGCCTATGCCGCTTTTTCCGGTACCGATTACAATTACTTTTTTTCCGTTTATATTTATCATTTGAAGCCTCCATTAATTAATGATAATTTTTTTCCTCTAAATACGGCAGGATATTTTCAAAAAGCTGCCTTACCACGGGCGCCGCAATCTGTCCCCCATAGTACGTCCCCTGCGGCGTATCAATAATTGCAAGCGCCATAATCTGGGGATCGTTTGCAGGTGCAAAGCCCAAAAACGAAGCAATGTATCTTCCCGTACCTCTCGGGAGCGTCTGACTGGTTGCCGTCTTTCCGCCGACGCGAAAGCCCTCCACATAACCGTTCTTCCCGCCGCCGTTTTCCACCACCTGCTCCAGCACATAGCGCATCTTTTCAGTGGTATCCTCCGAAACAATCGGCTCAGAGAGCGGATAAACAAACTCCTCAATCGTCCCGCTTTCCTCATTGACAACCTTTACCCCAAAATGCGGCGTCACAAGCTTTCCGCCGTTAATAATCCCTGCCACGGTTGACATCAGCCGAATCGGTGTAATTTGAAAGGACTGTCCAAAGGATATCGTCGCAAGCTCCACATCCCCAATCTTGTCAGGCTGATGCATAATGGTTGCCGCCTCACCCGGTAAATCAATTCCGGTCTTCTGGCGCAATCCGAATTTCGTAAAATATTCATAATACCGTTCAACACCGATTCGCAGCCCAACGGTAATAAAAACCGGATTGCACGAATTCATTACTGCATGTGTAAAGTCCTCCGCTCCATGCCCTGCAATCTTGTGACAGCGGATTCTTCTGTCATCAACAATAATAAATCCAGGACATGAAAAATTATCATTTAAAGATACAGCGCCACTCTCCAGCCCGGCTGCAGCCGTTATGATTTTAAAAGTAGAGCCCGGTTCATAGGTATCATTGATGCAGCCGTTGCGCCACATCTGATTAAACGTATCCTGCGTTTCCTCCTGCCCTGCAAATTCCGGCGTCAGCACAAACGGCTCGTTCAAATCAAATTCCGGCACATCCGTCATGGCAAGGATTTCACCGTTTTTCACATTCATCACAATAATTGAAACGCCCTTTGCCTGTTTCGTTTCATATGCCTGCTTTGCAAGCTGTGTCGCGTATTTCTGAATATTGACATCAATACTTACATGCAAATCGCTGCCTGCAATGGGTTCACGCCTTCTCTCCCCCATGCCGTCAAGCTCTATCCCTTTTGCATCGGTGAGCGTCAGAATCTTTCCTTTCGTGCCTGTCAGATATTTCTCATAGCTTACCTCAAGACCAATAATGCCCTGATTATCCCCTCCCGTAAAGCCAAGCACTTTTGATGCAAGCTCTCCGTATGGATAATACCGCTTATAATCCTCATCAACCTTCACGCCCGCAAGATCCAAACCTCTTATTTGATCGCCCATTTCCTTGCTCACATTACTCTTTATCCGTTCACGCGAGCTCTTTTTTTCGACCTGTTTCCGCACATACTCCTCGGATAATCCAAGCTTATTGCTTAGAATTTCAATGATCTTTTCGGGTTCTTTAATCTGACTGTGTATGACTGAAACCGTACATACGGTCTTGTTGTCGGCAAGCACCGTTCCTGTCGCATCGATAATCCTTCCTCGCGCTGCCTTAATGTCGCGCTCGCGCTCATGAAGCTCCTGCGCCTGTTCGGTGTAATATTCGGAGCAGAAAATCATCAGATATCCTACACGCACGCCCAACACCAAAAGCGCAATCACCGACATCACGCATATGATAAAGGTTTTTCTCTTCTGTACGGTCATATTACGCCTTGCTGTGCTGTTTATAACCGTCATACCGCCCACCGTTGTCTTAAAACGATTGCTACTATTTTATGTTTGCAGCAGTTGAGATATTCTTATGGTGAAACACGAATCTGCCGCTACTGTGCGCCGTCCGGCGCGGACGGCTGTACCTCCCCTTCGTTTGGAACGGCATTGCTGCCGTCACCCTCATAGTTGTAGTTCATCTCGGCAGGCTCGCCCGTGTCGGGATTGACAAGCTCCCCTGTATTCGGGTCAACGACATAGGTCGGCTTCCCGCTGTCACTGTCAGGATTTTGAGCATCTGCACCGTTCTCCCCATTGTTATTGTTATCATTTTCGGCATTTTCACTGTCATCACCGTTCTCATTGTCCTTGTTCTCACCCGCAACAATATTTCCAAGAAGATTATCTGCTTCTTCCTGCTCGGTAATCGTCATCTCCTCTGTCCTGCTGATATGCAGATACGGAAGAATCTCGGTAAGCACATTTTTGATAATTCCCGTCGCATAAGTCGCATGCGGCTGATCTGCCACATTCGGTCTGTCTATTACGCAGTAAACCACTATTTGAGGATCGTCCGCGGGGGCAAAGCCAATAAACGAAACCACATAATTTTTATGGTCACGGGGTACCATTTCCGCTGTTCCGGTCTTCCCGCCAATTGCATAGCCTGCCGGACGTGCCGACCTTCCTGTCCCCTCCGCAACCGTTGCATACAGATACTGGCGCATTTGCTCAGAGGTCGTAGAAGAAATCGTCTGTTTTAACACGCGGGGCTCAATGTTTTTCACGGTATCGCCATTGGAATTCACGATTTTGCTTACCATATGCGGCTCATAGTAATATCCGCCATTAATAATGGAAGAAAATGCCGCTGCCATCTCTATCATGGTTACATTAAATCCCTGACCAAACGACGCCGTTGCAAGCTCCGCCGCTCTCATGGTATCTTCCGTAAATACCAATGATGCTGTTCTTGCCTCTCCCGCAAGGTCGATATTTGTCCGTAAGCCAATATTAAAAATCCTCTGAAACTGTACCAGATTTTTAACGCCGATTGCTTCTCCCATTTTCATAAATGCTACATTGCAGGACTGCTCCAAGGAACCGCTTACATCCAGCGTTCCATGACCAGACGACACGTTGCAGCTGATATCATGATCCGCCACCATAAGACTGCCGCCGCATTCATATGTTTCATTCCCGATAATCCGCCCCGTTTCCAGTCCGGCTGCAAGCGTCATCGCCTTCGCCGTGGAGCCGGGCTCATAGGTGTCTGAAATGCAGAAATTCCGCCAAAGTTCATTCAACGTTTTATAGTACTCCTCCCCGTCCCCCTCCTGCATTTGCGTAATCTGCTCCTGTGTATAGTACTTGCTCAAATCCTTGGGATTATTCAAGTCAAAATCAGGATAACTCGCCATTCCGAGAATATCCCCATTGTTGCAGTTCATTGCTATAAAACCGATATTGTAAGCGCCCAACCCCTCACGTTCTTCATTCATATGTTCGTCATTAAACTGCTTGATATATTTTTCGATAATTGCCTGTATATTTGCGTCGATGGTTGATATCAGGGTATATCCGTCCATCGCCGCTACGGTTGTCCGCTCCAATATCGCGTCGTCATTGAGATACCCGTACTCTCTGCCGTTTGTGCCGTTTAGCACGTCATTATAATACTCCTCCAAGCCGAACTGACCGTTGTTGTCCGTTCCGGTAAATCCAATTACATCACAGGCAAGCGTATTGTTGGGATAACGCCGAATATACTCCTCATCAAACCAAATACCGCCATTGATGATGCCCATTTTATCCTCATCCGCGGCTTTTGCATTATGCTCATTCGCCTGCGTATTGTATTCCTTTTTATACTCCTCAAAGACCTCCCGCTCCTCATACAAAATCCTTTTTTTCAGCACACGGTACTGCGACGTAGGATTGTCCTGCACATACTTTGTAAGTTCCCCGCGGTCTAACCCGAAGCACTGCACAAGCGCGGTAATCATGGGATCCATGTTTTTCTCGTCGTCCAACATGACCTTACAGTCCAGTACCACATTGTAAACTTTTTCGCTTGTGGCAAGGATTGTGCCGTTTGCATCCAAGATGCTCCCCCGTTTAAACGGAAGCGTTTTACTATTGTAATCCAAATGGGACAATATTTTTTTCTGATAATCATTTCGGTTGTCGCGCGTCAAAACATAAAGTCTTACCCCCAACCCCGCAAAAGCCAGCAGAATGATTAACATCATAACTGCCAGCTTCATTGTTTTTACCTTTTGCAGGTTACTGTTTCTTTTCCTTTTTTTTCTGTTCTTCTTAGCTGTCATTAAATCACCTTAATCCGGACTGCACTCTTGCAATTCCTATTGCGGAATATCACTGTATTGACGCACATAGTCGTTTCCTTCTCCTGTATATTGCACTACCTGCCCCTCTTTTGCATACTTCATTCCCAGTTCATTGACTGCGATTCGCTTTATCTCCTCCAAATCCACATTACTCATAATTTTTGTATATGTTTCATCATTTGCAAGCTTTAGTTCATTCAGTCTGCTTTCCAAATCGGAAATTGTATTGATATGATTGGTAATATCCGACTGCATCTTTACATAACTCATCATCAAGCCGCAGACAATCAGAACCGCTCCTGCCATCACTGCCATATATCCCATGTTCATTGGTGCAGCTTTAACAATCCTGCGGCGTGACAGCGTTCTTTTCGCCTCAGGCGCCTGCCTGCGCCGGTCACGCGCATCCTCCCGCGGTCTTAATTGTCTTGCCGCACTTCCATCTACGTAATATTGTGCATTTCGTCTGTTCGTTCCTCTCCCAGACACATCAACATTCCTCATCTTACCAATGTCCTTCCTTGTCAACCATAATCCGGCTAAATCCGCTCAAACACCCGCAGTTTTGCGCTCTTTGCGCGCGGATTATCCTCCAGCTCATCCTCCGACGGAAGAATTGCCTTTCTCGGCACCGCCCTTCCATATGGTACCTTTCCGCAAACGCATACCGGAAAATCCGCCGGACACTTACAGGGATTTTCCATCTCCCTGAAAAAGTTCTTTACAATCCTATCCTCCAATGAGTGGAATGTAATAATGCAAAGTCTTCCCCAAGGATTGAGCATATCAATCATATCCTCCAGCGAATTGCGCAATACGTCGAGCTCATGATTGCACTCAATACGAATTGCCTGAAAGGTCCGTTTTGACGGATGACCACCCACCGCGCGTATCTTTGCCGGAATTGCCGCCTTAATAATTTCATTTAATTCAAATGTTGTTTCAATTGGTTTTTCCTGCCGCACCTGAACAATATGCTTTGCAATGTTCTTCGCAAACTGGTCTTCGCCATAATCCCGGATAATTCTGTAAAGCTCCCACTCCTCATAATCATTTACGATATCCTTCGCCGTAAGCTTCTGACGCTGATCCATACGCATATCAAGTGGTGTATCGTATTTATAAGTAAATCCCCTTTCTGCATTGTCAAGCTGATACGACGATACGCCCAAATCGAGCACAATGCCGTCAACCTTGTCCACGCCATACTCCTTCAGCGCTTCCTTCGCATTGCAGTAATTGTTTCTGATAATCGTAACCTTGTCGCCAAATTCCTCCAACCGTATTTTTGCGGCTGCAATTGCATCGGCATCCTGATCAATGCCGAACAATCTGCCATTCTCCCCAAGCCTCCTGCACACCTCATAGGCGTGTCCACCGCCGCCGAGGGTACCGTCCAAGTATACACCCTCAGGCTGGATGTGCAGTGAATCAATTGTTTCGTTCAATAATACTGACGTATGTTTAAACTCCATGTTGTTTCCCCATTTTTGTTTGAATCTTTGTTTGTAGGTTCCATCGGTTTCACTCTTTTGCGTTACTGTCCACTTCATTCCCAGTAACCTCAATCCTTATGTCCCCTTAAGGCTCATAATTGGAATTCTCCCAAATTCCGTGTCACGTTAAAGCCCCCCAGCTTTAAATCATGAGTCCCAGCTCTGACATATGATCTGCGATATCATCCATATCGTCGTATTCCGAGGCATCCTCCCATCTATCTTTGCTCCAGATTTCGATTCGTTCCCCTACTCCTAAAAGAACTACTTGACTTTCCAAAGCTGCAAACTCCCTTAACACGGACGGTATCAGTATTCTCCCTTGTTTATCCACCTCCACGTCAACTGCACCAGCGAGGAAAAAGCGGCTAAATTTCCGGGAATCTTTATTTGCAAGCGGTAAGGTCTTTAGTGTCGCCTCAAAAGCGGACCACTCCGTGTTGCCGTACACAAACAGACAGCCGTCAAGTCCCTTCGTCACTACGAAATTCTCTCCTAAAATCTCGCGGAACTTTGAAGGAATAATCAGCCTGCCTTTGGTGTCTATCGTATGATTGTATTCACCCTTAAACATGCCAATCACCACCAACCTGTGTCACTGTACACCACTTCGCTCCACTTTTACCCACTTTTTACCACTTTCAAGTATTATTTTACATGAAAAGCAGCAAAATAACAAGTATTTATTTCATGATTAAAATTGGACGGATGACATTTTGCCCTGAAACAATGTTCTATTTCCGCTAAATATAGTGCCGCAAACAAATTTTCTCTACCACATTTGGGCTTCTTTGCATACAAGTGGTGGCAATTCCCACAAAAATTGGTAAAAATTTCTATTTATTTTGTCATGACCGCTTTTTTCACAAACGATTTTTTTCGCCATTGTTTTGTGATACACTATTATTAACGAAAAAAGAAGGGAAGTATATAATGGAAGAAAAAAAATTTGCACTGCTGATTGACAGCGACAATATCAGCGCCGGCTATATTAAGCTTATTCTCGATGAGCTATCGAAATACGGCACCGTAACTTACAAACGCATCTACGGAGACTGGACGCGCTCGAATGCCGCGAAGTGGAAAGATGTACTGCTTGCAAACTCCATCAACCCCGTGCAGCAGTACAGCTATACAAGCGGCAAAAATGCCACGGATTCCGCAATGATTATTGATGCAATGGATATTTTATATTCCGGTCACGTCAGCGGATTCTGCCTTGCCTCAAGCGACAGTGATTTTACACGCCTCGCAATGCGCCTTCGGGAATCGGGCATGTATGTCATCGGCATGGGCGAGCGCAAAACGCCTGAACCTTTTCGCTCGGCATGTGAGAAGTTTGTGCTCCTTGACCTCTTAGCCAACGTGGAATCGGCACAGACCTCCGCGGCAGCGAAAAAATCCGCTGCAATGGAAGACGCCCTCACGCCGCTCTCTGAAATTGAACAGGCAATCATCCGCATTATCAGCGATAACGGCGACGACGGTACGTCAATGGACATCGGCGAGCTTGGAAGCAGGCTTTCCAAGATGTATCCTTCCTTTGATGTCAGAAACTATGAGTACACGAAGTTTTCCAAATTTCTTGAGGCGGCTGAATTCAAGAAATCCATCTCGCTCAAATTCTCGGAAAGCACGGTTACCGCGTATCTTCAGACAAGCAATGTAACGCTTGACGACATCCGCAAAGAAGTTATTTCCATATTAAAGAACTGTGACAACAATGTCATAAATGTAGGCGAACTTAACCAAAAGCTGATGCGCAAATACCCCGACTTCAACATTGCAAGCTACGGCTATGCAAAATTTTCCAAAATGGTGGGGGATTTTAAGGAGTGTAAGCTCTCCAATGCGAGTAAGAATATTTCCTTAAAAAATGCAAATGTGAACTAACGCAAAAAAGAAGGCTGTCTTTCAAAATGATGAAAAAAGCCTTCTTTTTTGTCTACGTATTGTTTTTCTTATTCATGACGCAGCGCCTCAATCGGGCTGAGTTTTGCCGCCTTTTTTGCGGGATAAATACCAAAGAAGATACCGATTAGCGACGAAAATCCGGTTGCGACAAGAATGACTTTCGGATCAATGACCGCCTTCATCTCACCCATTCCCATACTCGACGCCAGTCCGCAAATTCCCCTCGCGCCTAAAATACCAAGCACAATTCCGACAAAGCCGCCAATCAGCGTAATAATCACTGCCTCCATCAGAAACTGGAACAGAATCGAACCGGTTTTGGCGCCGAGCGCCTTTCGGATACCGATCTCCTTGGTACGCTCCGTCACGGACACCAGCATGATATTCATAACGCCGATGCCGCCTACAATCAGCGCAATGCCTGCCACCAGCATGATAAAAATGGTGACGTAATTCAAAATATCGCTGATCATGCCGACCTGGCTTGCCATATCCATACTCTGTATGTAATCTTTTCCGCGCACATTGTATCTCGCCTCAAGCAGGCTTTGCACCTGCCTTGAAATATCCGTCACATACTCGGAAGAATCGGCGAAAATGATAAACATACTGAACTCCTCCGTATAATATCCGTACAGTTCCTCCAACAGCGTAATCGGAATTTCCATCGTCACATCACCGTAGGTACCCATTGTCATATCTTTTGCAAGGGAATCCTCGTCCCTTTTGACGCCAACAATCGTAAAATCCTCCGTGACGCCCCACATGCTCATGCTCAATTCCAGCCCCACGACGTCCGTCGTACCAAACAGCTTTTTCGCGCCGCGCTCGTTAATAACACAGACCTTTGCACCGCTCTGACTCTCAGTCTTGTTGAAATAACGCCCTTTCGCAATCGGCGCGCCATCGTAAAACTGCATGGATTCATTGCCAAACATCGGTGCAACGCTAAATGTTCCCTTGGTTGTCTGTGCGCTGCCGTTTGCACCCATCCGCCAAATATCCGTCGCCCCCTTTACGTGCGGCACTTTCTCATAAATTGCGTCAATGTCGTCGTTATTAAACATAATGCTGTCCGCCTCGTCCACAGGAACATCCGCGTAAATCTGGATAAATCCGCCGACCAGCGCATCAAGCTGTCCGCTGATTCCGACCTTAAAGCCGTTTCCTGCCGACACGATTAGGATAACGGACGAAATACCGATGATAATACCAAGCATGGTCAGAAAAGAACGCGCCTTGTTGCTTTTGATATTCATAAGGGCTATTTTTACATATTCCATCATTCTAGCCATTGTCCGTTTCACCCTCCGTCTGTGCTATAGCCGCGTCTTCCTGCGTTGCAGGCTGCGTTTCTGCTGCGTTTGCGTCTGTGCCTTGCGCAGCGGGGCTTTCACCTGTTGCCATATCGGCGGCGCCTTCCATGCCTGCGCCGCTCATGTCAGGCATCGGCATTCCCGTCACCGCCATGCCCTCGTCAAGTCCCATTCCGGAAACAGTGGCTGTCACAATCTCCTGCCCCTGGGAAAGACCGTCCAAAATCTGTATGTAAGCCTCCGAAGAAATACCGATTGTGACATATTTCTTGACAAGAGCGCCATTTTCAATCAGATAACAGAATGCACCCTGGCTGTCCATATTGACCGCCTCCACCGGAGCCTGCAAAACGTCCTTCTCACTCGCCGTCAGAATCTTAAGCTTTGCGTCAAGTCCCAAGTAAATATTTTCGTCCGGATTGTCAATATGCACCCTTGCCGCAACCGTCGCCGTACCGGACGTATTTTCTTCGGCAATATGATTGATTTTGGTAACCGAGCCGGTATAGCTTTTACCCGATATGGTAATCTCCGCCGGCTGTCCGATTGCAAGCGTTTCCAGTGCATACTTCGATGCCTGAAACTCCACGCAGACATTGTCGATACTTTCTAGGACAAGACATTTTGTGCCCTCCTGCACAGGCGCGCCTTCCTCCACGGCAAGCTCGGAAACAACGCCGTTATAAGCTGCCGTAAAACCGTTTAACGCTTCCTCATATTTTTTTTGCGCATCCTCGCTCTCCAACACAGCTTTTTCCCTGTTCAACTCATAGCCTGCCATTTTTGTTCCGTTTTCGAGTGCAGCCTCCGCGCTTGACTTTGCGCTCTTTGCCTCGCTCAGAAGCTCCTCGTAGTCCGCAAGGTCTTTCTTCGCCTGCGTCAGAAGCTTCTCCCATCCGTAATCCGTCTTATAGTCCGAAAGCAGACTTAACTCATTGTTCAGCTTATTGAGTTCGTTCTGTTTTTCCGTCTTTTTGCGCGTCAACGCGTCAAAATCCGTATCCTCTTCGGGGATTTGCATTGCCAAATCATACCCGTTCATCTCTTTCTCGACGCTATATATTTTTGCGTACAAATCCGCTCTCCTAAGCGCTGTCATATCTGTAATACCGTTTGTCAAATCGTCAATATATTGTTCATAGCGGTCAACCGCATCCTGATATACCGCAACGTCCGCCTCCGCCTGCGTCAGCTTTGCGCGCTGCTCGTTGTTGTACTGTACGGTGGAATTGTAGTCTGCCGAGCTGATTTTTCCCTCGAGCTCGCTTTTTTGCTTTGCGTAAGCAACCGCTTCCTTGTCAAAGCACAACAACACATCGCCCGATTTGACAATATCGCCTTTTTCAACCTCGATTTCTTCAACCTTGGCGTCCGCGGGCGCAAAAAAGGTCGTGCTCTCCTCCGCCATAACCTTGCCGCTGATACTAAGCTGTGTGTCGATGTCGCCCACCGATACGGTTTGTGTGTATACGGGAATCCCTGCCGCCGCGTTCTTTGATGAAATGACGCTACGCACAATTAGAATTAGTACAATCACTGCCGGAATCGCGATTTTCAGCCATTTCTTCTTACGCTTCGGGGTATTTTTCGCACCCTCCATATTTTTTACTCGTTTCTCTTTCTTACGCATTGTCTATGTCCTCCCTTATATTTTCCTGCGTTTTATTTTCTTCGTACATTATCTCTTCCTGCAACATGCCTTCCTGATTTTCCTTCCCCCGGTAAGCCGTTTCCTGCCCTCGCGCCGAGCCTTGCCTGGTGTCCGCCACAATTTTCCCGTCACGGATTTGAATCACCCTGTCCGCCTGCTCCGCAATCTCGTTATCATGCGTAATCAGGATAACCGTTCTGCCTTCGCTATGTAACTCCCGCAAAATCTGCATAATTTCCTTTGTCGAATTGGAATCCAAATTTCCGGTCGGTTCATCAGCAAGAATAATGGGAGGCGCCTGCGCAATCGCCCTTGCAATTGCCACCCTCTGCTGCTGCCCACCAGACATCTGCGCCGGTTTATGGTCAAGCCTATGCTCCAGCCCCACCTTTTCAAGCGCATTCAGCGCCAACCGCTCCCGTTCTTTTTTACCCACACCGCGGTATATAAGCGGCAGCGTGACATTCTCCACGGCAGTCAGGTTTTGGATTAGGTTAAACCCCTGAAAGATAAAACCGATTTCCCTATTCCTCACATCTGAAAGTTCATCATCGTCCATATCCGACACATCAATGCCATGCAGCATGTATGACCCAGTTGTCGGTACATCAAGACACCCCAGCATATTCATAAGCGTTGACTTTCCCGAGCCTGAATGTCCAATAATTGCAACAAACTCCCGCTCACAGATTGTCAAGTCCACACCATCAAGCGCACGCACCTCGTTTTCACCGGGATTGTAAATTTTTCGCATGTCGCTGATTTCAATCAATGTATTTTCCATTTTAATCCTCCATGCCTTTTTGTAACCTGCAAATTTGTACCCTTGCACAAAATTGCATTGTTTTCTTAGTTTTTTATCATATCACTGTTATTTTATTTTGTCTTTAATATTTTCTTAATTTTAGTTTAATTTGTGACATCTTAAAAATTTATTAAACAAATACTGTTTTTATAAATTTTTTGTAAATGTATTCTTTTATTTCCATAAAATTCCGCCCCCATCTGTATTAATACAGTTAGTACAGATAATATATACCATTATCACATGAAAGTCAATATGCTGCCTTTATTCTGCCATACCGAGTATCTCACAGAAATCTTTCCGTATTCTTTCAATTTTACAATAAAATCTAACAGTTTTGTAAGAATATAACGTGCACTTTACAGCTTTTGTATTATCTACTATAATAAAATAACAATTATTGCCGCTGCAGCTAATCAGCTGCACCCATCAAAACAAGATGAAATTTTACCCGCTGGAGGAAAAAATGAAAAACACCTATCACGTAAAAACGCAATACAAAAAAATCAATTGGGAGGTCAACGTCCCCGGCTCCAAGAGTATGACAAACCGCGCACTTTTAATGGCGGCATTAGCAGACGGAACAACACGCCTAAAAGGCGTACTATTCAGCGATGATTCCAGAAACTTTTTGAGCTCACTCAAGTCACTGGGATTTGTGGTGGATGCCAACGAACAGACAAAGGAGGTTACCGTCATCGGATTAAACGGCGCACTTCCTGTAACAAGCGGTGAAATCTTCGTCGGCAGCGCAGGAACGGCAGCACGTTTTTTGACGGCAATGCTCGCCCTTGCACAAGGTACCTTTACCGTCAATGCTTCCGAACAAATGAAAAAACGCCCCATGAAGCCGCTATTTGACGTGCTTACCGAAATGGGCGCTAAAATCACATATCTTGAACAGGAAGGCTTTCTTCCGGTAAAAATACAGGGAATCGGCAAAACGACAGGTGCCGGCGACACCCTCCATATCACGCTTGACATCAGCAAAAGTACGCAGTTTTTAAGCGCGCTCATGCTTGTATCCCCGATGCTAAAGCAAGGGCTTCGCATCGAAATTACAAGCGGGCGAAAAGAGGGTTCCTATATCCGCATCACGCAAAAAATGATGGAACAGTTTGGTGCGAAAACAGAATTTGATGGTGAAAACTATCTCATGCCACAGGGCATCTCCTACAAGGCAGGCACTTATCAAATCGAGCCTGACGTATCCGCAGCCTGCTATTTCTATGCAGCGGCAGCGCTTACGGGCGGGCGGACGGTTGTTGAAAATGTCACATGGGATTGTATGCAGGGCGATTTGAAATTCATAAAGCTATTGGAACAGCTTGGCTGCAGTGTGCAGGAAACCGCTTTTGGAATCGAAGTAACCGGAGCAGCAGACGGAAGCATCAAGGGAATTACCGTAGACATGAAAGATTTCTCTGACCAAACAATGACGCTCGCCGCACTTGCGCCCTTCGCCCAGTCGCCCGTGCGCATCGAAAACATCGGTCATATCCGATTACAGGAATCAGACCGCATTCACGCTGTCGCAACAGAGCTTACAAGGCTTGGCATTCTATGTACAGAGGAAGAAGCGGCAATCACAATATACCCCGGCACACCCAAAGCCGGCATCGTACAGACTTACGACGACCACCGGATGGCAATGGCGTTTGCACTGATTGGATTAAAGGTTGAAGGAATCGAAATTGCAAACCCAATGTGCTGCAAAAAGACCTTTGAAGAATATTTCGACGTACTGGAACAATTATGCGCGGACTAAAATCCGCGCTCTTTTAAATCAGCCACAAGCTGCACATAAAATTCCCTGACATCAAACTCCTCAATATTCTCACGGTTTAAATCAATCATGTCGCCGTGCGATATGCCGCGTTTTCCGTTCACGGTAAGAAGCCTGTAATTCTCTCCCCATGCAAAAGAGGTTTCACCGACAAGCCCGTCATTTGCACCGTCAAAATATTTTGCCAAATGATATGTAAAATTCATCGGAAAACGTCCGCCCGACGCCTTGTTTAATTTCGTACCGATGCTCTGATAATACACACCTTCTGCATCGGCAACATGCTCATTCAATTCCTTGCAAAAAGATGCCGTAAGGTTTGTCACCGCCGACATAAAGTCCGGATTGGGATCGCCAAGCCTTCTGAGCGCCGCATTGTACGCACCTGCCACAACATCCTGCTCGTCCTTTGGAATTTTATTTAACAGATAATCCGCAAACTCGCATCCCCTGTGCGGCGTGTTAATGGTGGTCAGCGTCGCCACATGATTTGCAATTTCGGGATTGGTAAGGGCGCTTCTGCAATCAAGCCCCCCCCTTGGAATGTGCAATTATATTTACTTTTTCACAACCCGTTTCACTGACAATCTGCAATATTCTGTCCGAAATCTCCTTCCCACTCTGCGCAACCGCGGCTGCCGACTGGTGATTGCCATAAAAAATCCGCGCGCCATTATTCTGCAGCGCCTCAGGGATACGCCCCCAATAATTCAAATACCGGAAATCCCGGAAAAACACGCCATGCACCATCAGAATCGGATATTTCGTAGCGCAGACCTGTAAATCCTTTCTGCCCTCATCTAAAAGGATCCGACGATTCTCAAACGCAATCTCCTTCGACACCGTTCTGATTATCAACCCAAGCGCAATTAGCTGCGCAACAGGAATTAACCCGCAGACAAGTCCAATCACGCGGATTTTGATGCCAAGCTGCTGTGAACGGACATAAACACGGATAATACCGTTCCAAAAAACAATTGCCTCGAGCAAAATGGCAAACAGCGTATTGACCATAATCTCTTTTAAATCCGGCGAATGAAACAGACTTTGTATAAAAAATACCACAGAAAGCGCCGTTGAAATCAGAAATTCGATTAAAAGGGCATTTCCACGCGCGCAAGCCCTAAGACGTTTCGTCTTTGGCAATACAAACACAGGAGCAATATTGATGACAATATATGCTCCCAATAACAACGCAATATATCCGATACTCTGACAAAGCGCATAGCAATTTGAAACGGCAAAAAGAATGATTCCGCAACAAACATACTGAACCGCTCTTGCAATTTTTCTCATGTTCAGCCTTCCCTGTCGACATAATACATCATGTTTCATCCAAAAGTGTAGCAAACTCTTCCAATGGCATAGGCTTGTAGTATAAAAATCCCTGCGCCTTATTGCAGCCGTATTTCAGCAGATATTCCTGCTGCGCTGCGCTTTCCACGCCTTCCACGATAATATTGATGTCAAGGTCATGAAGCATATCAATCGTATGGCTTAAAATGCTCTGACTCTTTGGATTTTCAATATCCACAATAAAACCCCTGTCAATCTTAATTTCATCCATCGGCTGATTTTTCAGCATGGTCATGGTGGAATAGCCTGTTCCAAAATCGTCCATGGAAAGCGTAAATCCCTGTTCCTTCAGATACCGAAGATGCTCATACATCTTTTCGTTATCCTCCAAAAATCCGCTCTCCGTCAGCTCCAAAACGACAAGCTCGGGCGGCACTTGAAATTCCTTGGAAAAATCAGTAATGCAATCCCGAAACACACTGTCAAACACATGCTGCCTTGAGATATTAATGGAAATCGGCACAACCTTCTCTCCCGCAGCAAGCCGTTTCCCAAGAAACTTAAAAATCTGTTTCCAAATGCAGATATCAACATCTATAATGAGTCCGTTTTTTTCCAGCACGGGAATAAACTTCATCGGCATGACAATCCCCCGTTCGGGATGATGCCAGCGCACCAGTGCCTCTCCGCCCACAATCTCACCATTCTCCATGTTGACTTTTGGCTGGATAAACGGCATCAGCTGTTCTTCCTCAAGCGCCCTGATGATATCATTTTCCACCATTTTATTAATCAGCATCTGATTTCTCATCTCTTCATCAAAAAACGCATATTTCGCATAAAATTTTCCTTTGATGGTTTCAAGGGCAAGCATCGCATAATCGCGCATTGTACTTACCGCCATCGTAGGCGAATCCGCAATGCAGATGCCAAACGCGGGCAGCACTTTATAAGGAATTTTATATGCCGCAATTTTTTTATCAATGTGATTTACAATCTCAATCAGTTCGGATTTTTCCTGAAACGGCGTAAAAACAGAAAATACGTCCGCGCGGAAATGGGACAAGACCATGTGCTCCTTCCCCTCTGCCTCGCTGCGCAATGCATCCGCCACACACGTTAACAGACCGTCTCCCACATCGCGTCCGCAAAATTCATTGATTGTATTAAAATTAGCAAAGTCCAACACAATAATGGCAAACTTCAAATCCGGATTTTCAAGCATCTCTTCCTGAGCCTTTACCTGAAACGCCCTGACGTTATACAAGTTTGTCATGTAGGTCAGATTTCCCTCCATATTATTTTCGGCAAGCTTTTTGAGCGAGTAAAGATAAAGCTCAAAATCCTTGTCACTCATCGTTTCCCGCACAAGCCTTGCCGTATTGATTACCGTAGCTTCCCGATTTTCTCTCATATACGTTCTCCTATCTTTCGATAGTTACAAAATTATCTGTTCTTGTATATTTTAACATATTTTTCTGTCTTTTCATAGCACTTTTAGGAACTTTTCCCAATAATCTGCGTCATTCCCCCTAGCAAAATGAGCTTATTGTCATCATAAATGGATGTAAACTGACTCATGTTCAGCGGATTTTCCCCAATTCCCACCTCTATGGTATATCCCGGCAGATTATACTGCTCGATAAACCAGTCCTTATACCCCGCATGACCCGATGCGTATGGCGTTTCCTCCACAAGATATCCGCTGACGCTCCCGAAATAGTCCGCAATCTGCCTTGAATTTTCGGGTTCATAGTCAAGGTACTTCCAGTAAATCACTTCTCCCTGCGTATGATATGCAAGAATTAACTGAAAGTCATTCGCTTTGGTAAAATCATACATTGCACGGCTCTCCGGCTGTGATACGGGCGCATCTCCGACATAATCCCTGGGCGCCGGGGACGTGTAGCCCTGCCCGAATTTAATTTCTTTCGCCTGCTCCCAGCCTGCCGGAAACTGGAGATTTAAATCCACACCGTTAATATTCGCCTTCCAGCCGTCCGGATATGGTATGAAAGGATAATTTGACGCAATCTTCTTTGTCTGTTCCAAATAGTCCCCCTCAGGCAGCACACCGTTTACCAGATTTACCCCGTCAGGATTTACCAGCGGTATCAGATAAAGACTGTACTTCTCAAACAGCTCCCTGCTATCCGTTCCATAAAGCGCAGCGCCGTCCGCATACGCTCCTGCATACTCCTGTGCAAATTTTAAAAGCACCGGCGTGGTAATCCACTCATTTGCGTGAAAGCTGGCATTATAGCTTACCTGTACAGCGCCTCTCCCAATCCTGATATAGGAAAGTTCATTATTCATCACGCTTTTACCGATGGAGCCTGTGACAAGAAACGGATAACGGACACGGAGCCCTTCTATAATAAGCTGTGTAAACTCGGAAGTATACGGTACCTCCTCTGATACAAGCCCAAACGAATACGGCACATATATCCTTGTTCCCACCTGAAGGTTTGACGCTTCTATCGATGGATTTGCCGTAACGATTGACGAAAGATTTGTATGATATGCTTCCGCAATATTCCACAGGCTCTCTCCCTGTGTAATCACATGTGTCGTATATCCCCTCAAATAGGGTATCAGTTTCAACCAAACTGATGTATCAACATAACACCCTACCCCGCCGCCCAAAAATGCCCCAAGCGTTCTGCAGGTATCTCTCGTAAATTCGCCGTTTATCGCAATATCATAACCCGCTCTTTTCAATGCCAGCTGTAAATACTGCACTGTCACACCAGTATCGCCAATATAAATATTTCTCATCAATTCACTTTGTCCTTTCTTAAGATCCATGCTGTCAATCCTATCAGTACAACATATGTTGCGGCAATGTGAATGATGAATACAGTTGTCTTGTTACACAAAAAAGCCGGGAGCACACCACTCCAATAATGTGTTCCCAGCTCGTTTTTTCTATTTTACCCACTCCTGAAACTCGTCGTCCGTGCATTTCACATAATGCGAACCGCTCACCAAATGGTTTGTTCCCTCGTGATAATCAATTCCGGATGTTTTATAATCATAACTGAGCGCAATCCGCTGCTTTTCCACCACTGGGTTTGGCGCCGGAATTGCCGATAGCAAACTCTTTGTATAGGGGTGAACAGGATTTTCAAAAATCTCCTCCGTCGTTCCCGTTTCCAGCAAATGTCCCAAATGCAGCACGCCAATACGGTCCGAAATATACTTCACCATCGAAAGGTCATGTGCAATAAACAGATACGCCGTCCCCGTTTCCTGCTGGATATCCTTCATCAGGTTCACAACCTGTGCCTGAATGGACACATCAAGCGCCGAAATACATTCATCGGCAATAATCAGCTTCGGATTCATAATGAGCGCCCTTGCGATTCCGACACGCTGTCTTTGTCCTCCTGAAAACTGGTGCGGATAGCGTGTCGCATGTTCTGGTGCAAGTCCTACCTTTTGCAGGATTGCCTTAATTTTATCCTCCCGCTCCGCATTGCTTTTGTACATTTTATGAATGTCAATCCCTTCCCCGATAATATCACCGATTTTCTTTCTCGGATTCAGCGATGCCATCGGATCCTGGAAAATCATCTGCATCTGTGTACGGAGTTTGTTGTTATCCGCTCTTGACAGTCTGCCGCTGATATCCGTGCCGTCAAAAATCATTTTTCCCGCGGTTGGATCGTAAAGCCTGATAATGCTTCTGCCAATTGTAGACTTTCCGGAACCCGACTCACCGACAAGCCCGTACGTTTCTCCGGGGTAAATTTCAAAGGACACACCCTCCACGGCTTTCACGGTGTATTTACTGCTCACTCTGAAATGCTGCTTTAAGCCCTCTACCTTTAAAAGCGGCTCTTTTGTCTTATTCTGTGCCATATTGCGATGCCTCCTTTTTCATTCTCTCAAGCCGCAGGGCAAGCTCTTTTGGCATCTCCACCTTTGGCGCCCTCGGATCTAAGAGCCATGTCGCCGCATAGTGGGTATCTGTCACCTGAAACATCGGAGGATCCGCCTTGTCGTCAATCTCCAATGCAAAACGGTTTCTCGGTGCAAACGCATCTCCCGCTTTTTCATGCAAAAGGTTGGGCGGCGAACCGGGAATGGTATATAACCGTTCATCATCCGTATCCAAATCCGGCATCGCCGACAAAAGTCCCCATGTATAAGGATGCTTCGGATCATAGAATATTTCTTCAATCTTTCCTTTCTCCACAATCTTACCCGCGTACATGACATTGACATAGTCAGCTACCTTCGCCACAACGCCGAGGTCATGCGTGATATAAATAACCGAGATGCCGCGCTCCTTCTGCACCCTGCGGATCAATTCGATAATCTTTGCCTGAATCGTCACGTCAAGCGCCGTCGTCGGCTCGTCGCAAATCAACAAATCAGGATTACATGCCAATGCTATGGCAATGACCACACGTTGGCGCATACCGCCCGAAAGCTGATGCGGATAATTTTTCATGCGCTTTTCGGCATCCTCAATTCCAACCTCTTTTAAAAGCGCTACCGCCTTATTCCATGCCTCTTTTTTAGGTGTCTTGAAATGCCAGATCATGCCTTCCATAATCTGCTTTCCGATTGTCATGGTCGGATCCAGACTTGTCATCGGATCCTGAAACACCATCGCAATCCGCTTTCCGTTTATATGGCGTCTGATCCATTTTTTATCTTTTTTCAGAATATCAACTGTTTCAGGACTGCCATCCGCATGATTATAGGAAAATTCAATCGTGCCGTTTGTGACTGTTGCATTGGATGCCAAAATTCCCATTGCGGCTTTCATGGTTACGGATTTTCCTGAACCCGACTCGCCCACAATCGCCACAGTTTCCCCTTTATACAAATCAATATTCACACCTCTTATGGCATGAACCGGACCCGCTGTGGTACGAAAGGTGATATCAAGGTCACATATATTCAGTATTTTTTTGTCTTCTTCTGCCATTTTATCCTATCTCCTTTTATCACAACAATCATTTACATTTCCTTCATCTTTGGATCAAGCGCCTCACGCAGTCCGTCAGCCACAAGATTAAAGCTAAGCATCAAAAGCGCCATAACCACAATCGGCGGAATAATCTGATACGGATGCGTCGTGAAGCTGTTAAATCCCTCCGAAATCAATGAGCCTAACGAACACCGCGGCACCGGAATGCCAAGACCCACAAAGCTCAAAAATGCCTCCGTAAAAATGGCAGTCGGAATGGAAAACATGACCTGTGTAATAATCGGTCCGATAATATTGGGCAATACTTCCCTAAAGATAATAAAGAAGTTCCCCGCTCCCAACGTCCTTGACGCAAGCACAAACTCCTGTTCTTTCAATTTCAGCATCTCTGCTCTTGCAATCCGGCTCATTCCAACCCATTCCGTGAGCATCAATGCAAAGATAATCGTCAGCATACCCGGCTGCAGCACCAAAAGCAGGAGTGTCACGATGACAAGCCTTGGAATGCCGTTTGCAATCTCAAGGATTCTCTGCATAATCATATCAACTCTTCCGCCAAAATAGCCCGATATCAATCCGTAGCTCATACCGATAACCATATCAATAATGGCGGCCGCAACGGCAATAATGAGGGATACCCGCGCGCCCGACCATGTACGCGTCCAAATATCTCTGCCAAAGTTATCGCTTCCAAACCAATATTCAAGATCTGTCAAACCTTTTTCCACATAATAATTAATCTCCTTAGAGCCTGTCGTGGTGCGCATTGTCTCACTGCCGTCAAAAATCCCGAATTTTTCAAGGGCAATAATACGCGGCGCAAAATTTTTCTGACTAAGATCCTGACCGGAATACGTATATTCGTTCATTCCTGGACCAATCACCGCGAACACGGAAATCACCAAAATCAAGACCAATCCAATCACCGCACTGATTTTTCGAAAATACCGGATAAAAACATCCTTCCAAAAGCTCTGCGCGGCAAAGTTTTCGTCTATCAAATCTGCCCCTGCATTGTTTTTCAACCGGAAATCGGTTTCAACCGGTACATATGCCATTGTATTTTCCATATTCATCATTCTCCTTTCTTCGCAAGCCGGATTCTCGGATCAATGATGCCGTAAAGGATATCAACAACAAGCATAATGCCGATATACATTGCCGAATAGATGAAACTCAGTGATATGACTACATTGTAATCATTTGACTGGATTGCCGTCACAAGAAGACTGCCGACGCCTGGAATGGCAAAAATCTTTTCCACCACGAGGGAACCCGTCATCAAATCCACAATTAACGGCGCAAGCACTGTAATAATCGGAATGAGCGCATTCCTGAGCGCATGGCGGAAAATAAGCGCTGCCCCCGAAATCCCTTTGCTCTCCGCAAGCAGCATATAATCGCTGCCGAGCACCTCGAGCATCTCGCTTCTTGTAAACCGTGCAATGGAAGCCATTGTAAACATGGACAGTGAAATGCTTGGCAGGACGCTCGAGCCAAAAATATCCTGTTGGGAAAACAGCATTGGAAACCATCCAAGCTTAAACCCGAAATTATAGGAAAGCGCCAGTGCAAACACATATGACGGCACCGAAACTCCAATAACCGAAATAACCGTTGCAAGGGAATCCCAAATCGTATCATGCTTTAACGCGGCAATCAGTCCCAAAATCAACCCGACTACCGCCCCTAAGCCTACCGCGCAGCCACCAATCCGAATCGAAATAGGAAGTCTTGTCTGAATCAATTGTGAAATCGGTGTATTTTTGGAAATATTGTAGCTGACGCCCAAATCACCCTTCAGCATGTTTCCCACATATTTAAAAAACTGTACGACGATTGGCTGGTCGAGTCCATATTTCGTATAAAGCGCTATACGCTGCTCCTCATTCAGCTTTTCATCGTTGAACGGTGAACCGGGCATAAGCTGCATTAAAATAAACAAAACCAGCAAAATCGCCAAAAGTGTAAAGAGAGAGGTTAAAATTCTTTTGCCTACGTATTTCTTCACAGTTCTGCCTCCTTATGCTTTTTCTTGATAAAGTGTTAAAGTTATAAAGGCGGCAAAACCGCACTAAGTAAACCTACTCCAGTGCGGTTTCCACCTCGTTTTATGAAACTGATTACTCAGATTTCACTGCGCTCTTATATACTCTGTTGATTGCAACCGGATGGAACTCAACGCCTGTAACCTTAGAAGACATCATTTCCGCGTTACACTGCGTATAGAGCGGGAAGATCACTGCCTCGTCCATCACAAGCTTCTCCGCATCATACAGTCTTGCCCAACGTCCTTCTGCGTCTGTACAAAGGTCGCCTGTTGTGCACTCGTCAATGATTGCATCATACTCAGCGTTACTCCATAATCCATAGTTGTTTGAGTTGTCTGTAATCCACATTCCAAGATATGTCATCGGGTCAGCGTAGTCCGGTCCCCAGCGTGTTAATCCAAGCTCGAAGTTTCCGTTCTGAAGATCCTCCACTCTCTGCTTCTTCGGCTCAACAACAAGGTTTACCGTAAAGCCGGGAAGTGTTGTTTCCCACTGCTCCTTTAATACCTGTGCAACCTTTTGCGGTGCGTCGTCGGCATCTACTACCATGTCAAGTGTAATTTCGCTTACGCCCAGCTCTGCAAGACCTGCGTTCCAGCACTCAAGCGCCTTGTCCACATCATATGCGCAGACATCCGCATATCTTGTCTGATCCTCAGCATAGTCTGAACCGTCAGGACCTGCCGCAAAATCCATTGGCACTGCCGTATAAGTCGGAGCGGAACCATCCTTTAATACATCTGTCGTGATTGATTCACGATTGATTGCGTGTGTCAGCGCAAGACGGATATTTAAGTTTGCCAGCTCTTCCACTCCGTCAACATTCGGTGCAACATACCATAAGTATCCTGCTCCGATTGCCATAAACTCAGGGTCATCCTTTACCTGATCTACCTGCTCACCGTTTACAAGCGTTGTGTCAAGCGCGCCTGTCTGATAGCTCATCAGCGCCTGCTGTGAATCCTGGATAACCTGATAATTTAACCCCGGAAGCTGAATGCGTGCCGCATCATAGTAATCATTGTTCTTTGTCAGATGGAACGCCGTTGCCGCCGGCTCATAAGAGTCCATAATAAACGCGCCGTTTGAAAGAACTGTTTCCGGACTTGTCGCATAGGTATCTCCGCAGGAAGTAAAGAACTCCTCATTTACCGGATAATAGGTCGGGAAATACATTAATGAAAGAAAATAGCTTACAGGTACGTTTAACTCTACCTGAAGTGTCTTTTCGTCTACTGCCGTAACGCCAAGCTCGCTCTTGTCCGCTTCGCCTGCAATAATCTCTGCGGCATTCTTAATCTGTCCGATATCACTGAGCATATATGCATACTCTGATGCAACAGCCGGATCAACGGCTCTCTGCCATGCGAACACGAAATCCGCCGCCGTAACAGGTGTTCCATTGCTCCAGTTTGCATCCTCACGGATATGGAAGGTGTATGTAAGACCGTCGTCAGAAAGCTCATAGCTCTCCGCAAGTGCGTTTATAGCCTGTCCATCTGCGTCCATCTGCATCAGACCGTCCGTAAAGTTTGCGATAACCTCAAATGAAGTACCGTCTGTTGCCTGCTGGGGATCCAGCGACTCTACAGGCGTTTCAAGCATAACATTCAAATCCGATGTGCCTGCTGCCTCTGTTTCTGCAGGCGCTGCCGTACCACTGTTATCCGCGGGCGCTGCCTGCGTGTCTGCATTGTTCTGCGCCGGAGCATCCACAGCCGGTGCTGAAGTGTCAGCGCTGCCACCGCAGCCTGTCAAACCCACTGTGAGGGTAACGGCCATTGCGACAGCCAAAAAAGCCTTTGCCTTTTTCATAATAAATTCCTCCTTAAACAATTTGGACGTAAAAGAGCGCGTGCTCATATTAATGGCGCTCCTTTACGTCTTTTTTAGGCTATCACATTAGTGTAGTAAAGTCAAGAAATATTTTTCATTTGGCAATAAAAATTTGACAATAAACCCCTGTCAAAAAAGAACTTCAAAAAACAAATAGAGTACAGGCTGATGAATCATATAAATCAGAAGTGAATGTTTTCCTATCCATTCTATCGGCACAAACAGCCCCTTTTCAAACATGCCAAGCCTTTCTGAACGTTCGCAAAAACGAAACAAGTAATATCCTGACAGAAAAAGAAACAGCCACGGAATGATTGAAAAGTAATCCGTGGAATAAAAATTTTTCTCGGGAAATCCAAGATATGTTGTTATCATATCTGCATAAAACGCTTTGGGTACTGCACATAAGCGAACTGACTCAAAAC
This sequence comes from uncultured Lachnospiraceae bacterium, assembly GCA_910578795.1. GTDB lineage: Bacteria > Bacillota > Clostridia > Lachnospirales > Lachnospiraceae > COE1. Next base: position 90,793 of record CAJTSD010000005.1, on the reverse strand, counting down.
CAAGCCATCCCGCATTTACATTTCGTGTCACGCCAAAAAGCAGCGCACTGATTAACAATCCTGGTATCGGCGCTGCCTTTTTCAGCAGCCAATCAAGCGCCCCCACAATCATCATGCAGGATCCAATCAGGGTAAGGACGCCAAAAACAACCCTGTTCTGCGGCATAAACACAAGTGTCACAATTGTGATAACCGCACCTGCGCAAAATACTGTCAGTCCTCTCCTGACCGGATGCTTTCCAAGCGGCAGGCAGAAGCCGGAGAGAATTATAAAGGTCCAGCAAATCCCCTGCTGCCAAAGATATCCTCCCCTGGACTGATACCAATCCCATTGGAAACCATAGATATAGACCAAATCCCAAGCCGCATGAAACGCAATCATATTCAGAAATGCGATGCCTCTTATACCATCCAGTTTCCGGTACCGGACTTTTTTCATTGCTTACTCTTTCTCCATTTTTTAAATTTATTAATATTATACCGTTCCTCGTAATCCTCATAGAACGACGTGTAAAGCTCATTGTTCGTTTCCCGGATGCTCTTTTGATATTCATGGGTATCAAAATCCTCTGCTTCCAGCTCAAGAAGCGCCAGCGCCACATTGGAGCAGTGTGCACCAATCCTTTCAAAGTCCGTCAGTATGTTATTAAAGGCAAACCCCTGTTTCATTTCGCATTTCCCGTTTTTCAGCCGGATAATGTGCCTTGATTTCAACTCGTTGCAGAGCACATTGATTAATTCCCGGAGCGGTTCCACTCTAAGCGCCATATAAATATCGTCATCACTAAACGATTTCACCGTCAAGTCAAGAATTTCCTTCACCGCACCGCTTAGCACGCTAAGTTCATAAAGCGCTTCTTCCGAGAAGCTGATTTTTTTCTCATGCAGCTCGTTTGCCGACTTGGACAGATTCACCGCATGATCACCCAAACGCTCAAAATCGCTGATTGTATGCAGCAAAATGGACACCTGTTTCGATTGGCTCTCCGTCATATCGCGTCCGGTAAGCTGCATCAGATACGTCCCCAGCTTATCCTCATACTTATCAATCAGGTTTTCCTTCTCCTGAACCTTATTGTAGCGTTCATCCGCATAATCCTCAAACAGCCCCATTGCACGCTGAATATTTTTCCTTGCCTTCTTTACCATGCCACTTGCCGCTGTATGACTTTGCCCAATTGCAAGCGCCGGATAATTTAGGAAACGCTCCTCAAGCAAATCGAAATCCGCCTGATCTTCCCTGTCTTCCGCACTGTCTTTAACAAGCGCAAAAACAAGCCGTTCAATCCATTTGATAAACGGGAACAGAATCACTACTGTTGCAAGCCGGAACACGGTATTAAGCATTGCAATTGTAATCGGCGTCATTTTCAGATCAAGAAATTTAAAATGCACAATGGCATGAACCAGGTAAAATGTAATCGACCAAAACAGCATACCGAACAGATCGTTCATCAGATAAATCAACGCCGTTCTCTTGCCATTCTTATTCGTTCCAATAGAAGACAAAAGTACAGGGCAAGCTGCACCGACGCCGATACCCATTGTAATCGGAAAAGCGGTCGCAAAGCTAATCGCACCGGTCACGGAAAGCGCCTGTAAAATACCGATGGAAGCAGATGCGCTTTGCAAAACCGCAGTAAACAAAATACCCACAAGAATACCCATAATTGGATTCGAGAACATCGTAAGCATATTTACAAAATGCTCGTTTTCTTTTAAGGGCGAAACAGCGCCGCTCATACTCTGCATTCCCACCATAAGGATGGAAAATCCAAGCATAATATCTCCTACGTTTTTATATGTAGATTTCTTGGATACCGTCTTAAACAAAATACCGATAATCGAAACAACCGCTGAAATTGTTGCCGTTGACAAAAGCTGCGCAATCCCGCTCGAACCTTCAATATAAGATAAGCATAAAATCCAGCCCGTAATACTGGTACCGATATTGGCACCCATAATGATGCCAATCGCCTGTGCAACCTTCATCATGCCGGAATTTACAAAACCCACTACCATAACCGTCGTGGCTGATGAAGACTGAATGACTGCCGTAACTGCCGCGCCTAATAATACTCCCTTAATCGGCGTACTTGTCAGCTTATATAAAATCAGTTCCAGCTTCTCTCCTGCCGCCTTTTTCAATCCGTCGCCCATAAGCGACATGCCAAACAGAAACAACGCCACTCCGCTAAGCAGCGCTAAAATAGATGTGATGCCCATTTTTTCATTTTCCTCTTCCTTTGTAGTATGGCTGTCAAGAGCCTTTTTCAATAAACTACCATGTTACATTATAAACTATCCTTTGGGCATTTTACAATCCTATTTTTTACTTTTATCCTGCGCATTTTTTATTGCGCACGCGCAACAGCCAAATTGCAAGTCCCAGCGCTAAAAATCCAAGCGGTACAATCACCATAAAAACAGCCCTATACAGATATGCAGTCCGTGCCGGAATTGTAAGCAGTTCAAGCCCGTAGCTCTTTACGGGAATCGATACACTGACTTCATGCCCTGCAATTGTTCCCATAATGTTTGTGAAAAGCTGCTTATTGTTTCCTGCGACGGCACTGTCATAATAATCTGTAAACATCTGCGCGCTTGTAAAGACATAAAGTGTTCCCACACCGCTGTCAAGTTCCTTTTGTGCTTTCACACCGACGCAAAACGGTCCCTCTAAATCGCCTTCTTCCTTTTCATACGTGGTCACCTGCTTTTCTCCACTCTTTAATACCGCCTGAGCGGAAGTCGTCAGCAGCTTCGTGTATGTCATATTTTCAACGCTGTTTTCCGGAACTGTTACGCTTTGTGAAAAGGGTGCCATAACATAACGATGCGCCCCTGTCAGTCCACTTGTTTCTTCGGCAGTTTCTATATTGGGCAGGAGATAAAAGGGCATCTGATAATATCCTGCCGTATTATTTTCGGCAACCATTCCACGCTGAAGTGTCATTCCAAATTCCGACAGAATCCGCTCATAATTGGGCTGTGTTTCCTGCACATATTCCGTTGTCATAAGAACCATTCCCCCGTTGTTCAGGTATGCAATTACCTTATCTGCGTCATCTTCCGAAAAGTCATTTTCAGGTGCATGGACAATAATACACTGTGCATCCTCGGGAATGGCATCATATTCTATCAGGCTAATCGTTTCATAATCAATGTTTTCCTTTTCAATCGCCGTTATAAACCCGTTATCAAACACATATTCGTTATGTCCGGCAATAAAATAGACTTTCGGCATATCATCGCTGGTACAATAAGAAATTGCGCTTGTAATCTGCCCCTCGCCGTCATAGCCTGTTACACTTTGGGAATATGTTGCGTAATCCATCTGCATTTCATATAAATCATAATAATCAATAACTTTACTGCGCTTATCGGTTTCAACAATGATGCTGTTTTGGGAAATGTCATCGGTTGTGTATTTGTCTGTAAAGTTCGGATCCTGGAGCGGATCGACATAAGTAACCTGAATATACTTTGACAATTCCTGATACCGATCCAAAGTCTGCGCAAGCACGCCGTCTGCATTCTCTTTTGCCGCATACACATAAATCGTTACGTCCTGTGTCAATCCTTTTACAACTGCTCTCGTCTGCTCCGTAATCCCATACAACTTATTTGCCGTCACGTCAACAGATGTATAATTTGACGGCAACGCCCCAGCTGCTAAATTGACGCCTATGGTCAAAGCAAGTACAACCACCGTTGCAATACTGCTATATGCCCCAATCGCAAAATTCTTTACCGATATCGTATAACGTCGTTTCTGAACGGACTGCGTGGTCAAAAACAGCATCAGCATAATTACCGATATAAAATAAACAATGCTGGTAAGGTCAAACACCGTAGTCAGCCTGCTGTTTCCCGTCACATCCGACACGGAACTAATCATACTGCTATAATGCGAGTAAAAATCAAATATACCCAAAAATTTTGTAACTGTATTTCCTGTAGTCGAAATCAGACTCTCGATTCCCTGCATCATATACGTCAAAAACAATACAACAAAGGTTAAAACAGCAGCTATCACCACGTTCTCCGTAAGGCTTGATAAAAACAGCCCCACTGCAATCGCTGCAAGTCCGTAAAGTGCAAATGCGAGAATTGCCACAAAATTCTCCGCCATCGGCACTGTCCCGTAGCTGCTTAAGAAAAACGGCAGAGCGCTAAAAAGCAGCAGCGGTGTCATAAAAATTGCCGCCATCGCAAGATATTTCCCAAGCACGATTTTCCCAACACCAACCGGTGACGTAATCAGCAGCTGGTCTGTCCTGTGCCTGCGTTCATCTGCCATAACCCGCATGGAAAGAAGCGGAACCGTAATGAAAAACACGATTAAAACCGCATCAAATGCGTATGCAATGTACGGTGTTCCGTACGTAAAATTATAAACAGAGGAATACATTGCAAAAAAACAGATTGTAAGCGCCATAAAAAGCCAGCCTGTAACGCTATGAAGGTAAGACATGAATTCCTTTTTAAAGACTGCTCCCATCTTCCATCACCTCCGTTTCCATTCCATCCCCTGTAAGCTCCAAAAAAACATCCTCCAGCGATTTTTCAGAAATACCAAGCCTCATAATCGGCATATCAGCCGACGCAAGTCTGTAAAACAACTCCTTTCTGATATCAGACTCCGCACCAACCCGAATGATTGCATTGCATTCCTCTTCCTTTTTTCCGTTTTCGATCACAAAATGATCAATCTCCCTAATATTATTTAATATTTCACAAAGTTTGTCTTCCGTTCCACACACACAAAGCTCCAACTGCCTGCCCCCCTTCATCAGCGTCATTAATCCCTCCGGAGTGTCGCTTGCCACAAGCTTTCCTTTGGAAATAATCAGAATATAGTCACACACTGCGCTGACCTCCGACAGAATATGCGAGCTCAGGATAATCGTATGCGTTCGGGAGAGCTCCTTAATCAACGTCCTGATTTCAATAATCTGTTTCGGATCCAATCCTGTCATCGGCTCATCCAATATGATCACCTCCGGATAACCGATAATCGCCTGCGCAAATCCTACCCTCTGTTTATAACCCTTTGAGAGATTTTTGATTAATTGGTCTTTTACCTCAAAAACCTGCATCTGCTCTATGATTGTTTCAAGCTGTTTTCTGCGCTCCGGTTTTTTCACCTGCTTTAATTGCGCCGCAAAATCCAAGTACTCCCAAACTGTCATATCCTGATAAACAGGCGGCTGTTCCGGCAGGTAGCCGATGCACTTCTTTGCCTTCTTCGGCTCTTTTAAAATATCATATCCATTGATACATACCGTGCCGCCTGTCGCTGCTATGTAACCTGTCATCATATTCATTGTCGTGGATTTCCCCGCTCCGTTCGGACCCAAAAAGCCGTAGACCATGCCCCGCTCCACGCGAAAAGACAAGTTATCTACGGCTATATGGGTTCCATATTTTTTTGTTAGATTTTTTACTTCAATCAATTATGATACCTCCCTGATACAGTCCGATTTTCCAAATTCTGTATCGATTACCATTGTATGCATAAAATTTGATTAAAGTATGATAAAAATGTGTTTTTTGTGTGTCCAAATCTTCCTTTTTATTTGAGATGTTCCTCAAATCCTGCAAGGTAATTCACAAACTGCTGCGCGGTACGCCCCGAAATACCTCCGTGGCTTAACTCCCACTTGTTTGCCTCCGCACGCAGCTCATCATCCGACATTGTGATTCCCTGCCTGTGCGCAAGTTCGATTACAATGTTGAAATATTCTTTCTGCGAAGGCTTGGAATAGTTGATTGTCACGCCAAAGCGGTTCACCAAAGAAAGTTTTTCCTCCATTGTGTCGGACTGATGCATACCGTTTTGAACCTTGACATCGCTTCTGTCGCTCCACGTTTCCTTAATCAGGTGTCTGCGGTTTGAGGTAGCATAAATTAAGATATTATCCGGTTTCGTTTCCACACCGCCCTCGATGACCGCCTTTAAAAACTTATATTCCGTTTCAAACTCCTCAAAAGAAAGGTCGTCCATGTAAATGATAAAACGGTAATTTCTGTTTTTAATCTGTGCAATCACATTGGACAAATCTTGAAACTGATGCTTATAAATCTCAATCATGCGCAGTCCCTGCGGATAAAATTCATTCACAATTGCTTTGATGCTTGTGGATTTGCCTGTGCCGCTGTCGCCAAACAAAAGCACATTGTTTGCCTTCTTCCCTTCCACAAACGCTTTCGTGTTGTCGATAAGCTTCTTCTTTTGGATTTCGTAGCCGATTAAATCATCCAGCATCACCTTATCCATATTGTTGATTGCCACAAACTCGACATCTGTTCCATGACCGCTTTCCTTGATGCGAAATGCCTTATTCAGACCAAACATTCCGACGCCATACGCTTTATAAAATGCGGTCACGCTGTCAAAAAACTCATTCTCATCCGCCGCCATTTCAAGCTCTGCACTAAGGTCAATAATCTTTTCACTGACGTTTTTGTTGTACATAAGCTCCTTTTTCCCGATTGCCTTATAGTTGGAAAGCTGCGAAAAGCAGTCGATGCCAAGTTCTTTTTCAATTGTGGAAAAATCAAAATGAAACAGGTTGTAAAACACTTTAAAATCATTCTTTGCAAAATGATTCACGCTGCCCTCATTTGCGCCGACTTTTTCGCAAGTAATGCTGAACGGATTTTCATTTGTCACAAGATAAAACGTCAGATAGTTCTGCCATAAGTTGTAATTAAAGCCATAATCCGTCGCAACGATTAAGAGCCGTTTGATTTGTGTGTAAATATCCTTTATTAAGGTCGGCTTTGAGCTTGTTTTCTCGTAATTGCGCCGGAAAATCTCCCCCATCTGATAAAGGATACAGTTTTCGTCCAAATCTCCGTACATAATTAATTTTGATATTTCTCTATACATTTCATTGCTCCTTTCCCTGTCTGCAAATTTATGTGTTCATATTTATGACATTTGTGTCACTTTTCTCCAATAATATCCTTTATGACTTCCCCTGCAATGATCAGTCCTGCAACAGAAGGGACAAAGGAAATGCTGCCCGGTATCTGTCTTTTTCTGGCATCCGTGTCATTTTCATTTGCGGCGGCTGTATCAGGTTTTGGAATCAGCGGCTTTTCCTGCGAATACACCACCTTAAGCTTTGTAACACCTCTTTTTTTCAACTCCCTACGCATAACCTTTGCAAGCGGACAGACGCTTGTTTCATAAAGATCCGCCACCCGAAACGCAGATGCATCCAGCTTGTTTCCCGCGCCCATTGAAGATATAATAGGCGTGTGTGTACTCTTCGCCTGCATGACAAGCGCAATTTTCCCTGTCACCGTGTCAATTGCGTCCACAACATAATCGTAGTCATAAAAATTGAATTCCCATGCCGTTTCGGGCAAATAAAATGTTTTATACGTACTGACTGCTGCCGCAGGATTAATGTCCAAAATACGCTCTTTTGCCACATCTACCTTATAACGTCCGATGGTACTGTGCGCAGCGATAATCTGACGGTTGATATTGGTCAGACTTACCTTGTCGTTGTCAATCAGCTCTAATGCGCCGATTCCACTGCGTGCAAGCGCTTCCACGACATATCCTCCCACGCCGCCCACACCAAACACGGCAACCTTTGCGCGTCTTAGCTTTTCCATTCCCTCATCGCCCACAAGAAGGGCAGTCCTTGAAAACGCGTGATCCATATTACTCAAAAGAAGCGCCCCCGTTCTCCCGCGTCCAAACCTCCGGTTTTTGATCCGCATAATCATCCAAAAAATGGTGCCTGATACCGTTCTGCTTATAGGCAATCACCGTACTTAAATTCACATTCTCCACGCTTTTAAAAATATTGTTCTCCACAAACGGATTGACCTTTTTGAGTTGTTTAATCAGCTGCTTAATTTCTTTTCGTTTGGAAGCATTTTCATATTCATTGACAAACACGCTGTTTTGTGTAAACCTGCACGCGCATTGTAAAAATGTCAGGTTATGATAATCACGCCACGCCTTGATGCTTTCCTCCCGGATTAAATACATCGGACGAATCAGCTCCATGCCCTCAAAATTTGTGCTGTGAAGCTTTGGCATCATAGTCTGCACCTGTCCCCCGTAGAGCATTCCCATCAAAATCGTTTCAATCACATCGTCAAAGTGGTGTCCAAGCGCAATTTTATTGCAGCCAAGCGCGTGTGCCCTGCTATAGAGATACCCGCGCCGCATACGCGCACACAGATAGCACGGCGAATTTTCAATATGATAGACCGACTCAAAAATATCGGTTTCAAATATCGTAATCGGTATATTAAGCCGCTTTGCATTGCTCTCAATCAGCTTTCTGTTTTCCGGTATATAGCCCGGATCCATCACCAAAAATACCAAGTCAAAATCAAATTTATTATGGCGCTTTAGCTCCTGAAAGAGCTTTGCCATCAGCATGGAATCCTTTCCCCCTGATATACAGACTGCGATTTTATCCCCTTCCTGTACAAGATCATAATCGCGTATTGCCTTTGTAAACCTGCACCATAATTTCTTTCTGTGACGCTTTCGTAAATCCTGCTCAATATCGAGATACTCTTTCCCATTTTCTGACACCTGTGTCATATTTTCATCCATAGTCATCGGCTGCCTTTCTCTGTTCTGTAGCTATGTGCGCATACTCGGAATCATCCTTTTCAGTTTAACACTATTTTACCGGGATAGCAATTTTTTTGTTTCAAAGCAGAGAGGCTGTTGCAAAATTGTAACAGCCTCTCTAACCAACTATTGATTGAAAACACTTTATAAACTACTCTTCAAACGGAATAACCGCCCCGTCATATGTATCATTAATATACTGCTTAATCTCATCTGACTTCAATACTTCTACAAGCGCCTTAATCCCCTCATCTTCCTCATGTCCTTCTTTCACCGCAATGACATTTACATATGTTTTTGCCGCCTCAGAATCAGAAGTTTCATATGCAACAGAATCATTTGCTACCGAGAAGCCTGCCTGCAACGCATAATTACCGTTCAATACAACAAATGCAACCTCATCCTTTACGCGTGCAACCTGTGCTGCTTCCAGTTCAAGGATTTCTACGTCAACCTTCTTTTCTTCGATATCGTTAACTGTTGCCTCCAAGCCTGCGCCTTCCTTCAATGTCAGTACGCCGTTTGCCTCCAAAAGGAGCAATGCTCTTGCCTCGTTTGTCGTATCATTCGGAACTGCCACCGTATCACCGTCTGCAAGCTCGCTTAGGTCTGACTTGGTACCGGGATAAATTCCAAACGGCTCATAATGAATGCCTCCTGCATTTACAAGATGCGTACCCTGCTCCTCATTAAAGCTGTTCAGATAAGGAATATGCTGGAAATAATTTGCATTAAACTCCTCGCTCTCTACCACATTGTTCGGTAAAATATAATCGTCAAATATGGTCACGTCAAGCGTCCAGCCCTGCTCGGCAAGAATGGGAGCCGCCTGCTCCAAAATTTCTGCATGCGGTGTTGCAGATGCAGCTACTGTGATTGTTCCCTTATTTTCCGCCGCTGTTGTTTCCGGCGTTTCCTGCTCTGTGCCTGCTGCACTCTCTGCAGACTGCGCCGGCTCTACCGGATTCGCAGCGGGTTCTGCGTCTGAACCATTTGACGAACCACAGCCTGCAATCAGACCAACTGACAATATTGATGCAGTCATAAACGCAAATACTTTTTTTGTTACCTGATTTTTCATAATCTTATCCTCCTATTCATCCTTTTCTGCCCATTAATTCCTACCTGTTTAGTAGGTATGAAAAGAATATATCACTTATGCATAGTTCTGTCAACTGTTTTTTGTATATTTTTCCAATGTATAAAAAAAGATACAAAGGTCACGATTTCGACCATAAATAACAGTATGCCTGCGTTCTGGCAGCAAAACGCGCCGTGTCCAACAGCTCTTTGAGTTCTTCTTTACTGCACCACTTCGGTTCAATTTCTTCCACTGTCGATGTGCTTTCACGAAATTCCCCTCTCGCCTTTCCTACCACACACACATTAATTTCATTGCTAAATCCGACAGCACTATAGCTTGGTCCAATAAAATCGTCAATTTCATACAGTTCAAGTCCTGTTTCCTCCCACAATTCGCGTTTTGCACTTTCAAACGGCTCCTCGCCCGCATCAATAAGACCTGCCGGAAAATTATAGACCCAGTCGCCTACCGCCATACGGAACTCCTTATTAATCAAAAGCCTTTCTCCGCTTTCATCCGTCGCAATAATCACCACCGAATCCGGTTTCTTTCCGTTTAAAGCTTCCAGTGTATCCAATGACTTATTCCGGCTTATGATCTCATAAATTTTTTCTTTTTTGTCAACTGTTTCATAGGCAATATCATAACGTGTAATAAATTTCCCTTCTTCTTTTTTCCGGATTTCTTTAAATTGCATATTTCCTCACTCCTTGTCTTTGTTCGTAATCGACAAAAGCGTGCGCACAAGCACACGCTTTTCCAGTTATATTATAAAAAATTAAATATCAATGAAGTCCATATCGTCCTCATCATTCGCGAGCATACTTTTTGCCTTTTGTCCACGTTGCTGCGGCACATTCTGTGGCGGACGATTCGTTTGCGCATTTGGTCTTCTCTGTCCCTGCGGTTGTCCATTTTGCCCCTGCGGCGCCGGACGGCGAGGCTGTCCATTCTGCCCTTGCGGTACCGGACGACGGGGCTGTCCCCCTTGTCCCTGCGGCACTCCGCTTTGTCCCTGCGGCGCCGGGCGGCGAGGCTGTCCCCCTTGTCCCTGCGGCACTCCGTTTTGCCCCTGCGGCGCCGGACGGCGAGGCTGTCCTCCCCCTTGTTGTACCGGACGGCGGGACGGCTGTCTCACCGCATTCTGCGGTGCCGGACGACGCACTGGCTGCGGTGCAGGCTCATCGTCCATATCATCATCGATATCTTCTATATCATCATCCGAATAATCGTCATCCTCATCATACTCTTCATAATATCCGTCTTTTCCCTTTAACTTTGCAAATAATATCAAAATTATTACAAGCATAATAACAATGACAATACCCATTGCAATCATCGGAACAAGGTTTCCGCTCAAAGCACTCGCACTTGGAACCGTGACATTCTCCGCTGTATACGGATATCTTTGATATACGTTATTCTCCCTGTCAAGAAGATACCAGCCCTCATCACCGTTCTGCTTCTGTGCATACACAATGAAAAACGCTCCGTTTCTGTACGCTTTTATCTTCTGATTATTCCAGTCAAGCGACACAAGCTCAAATCCCGGAATGATATACGGCTCTTCCTCAACATTCATATAGATAATGCCCGCATATTCATCCGAACCGGAATTATTATCCTGCTTTGGTTCCTCCGGCTCCTGTGGTTCAGCTTCCTGCGGCTCAGTCTGCCCCTCCGCATTCTCCGAACCGGTAATCTCTGTGGAAATCGCCGCATCTGCCGGAAGATTGTCGAACGTTACCAAATCCGCACGAATAAAGCCCTGAATGTTCTTATCATTATGCTTAAAGGACACCTGATACCATTTTTTTCCATCCGATCCCGTCGTCTCACCTGTTACTGTCAGGATAACACCGTTCCTTACCGTAGCAATGCTGGCGCTGTTTGTTGAAGCGCTTTTTCTGACATTGACGCTGTTGCTTTTTACAGTAGCGGCTTTTGCTTCTATTGCCGTAACGTTCTCAGACGCCCCGCCGGCATCTGTTGTTATCGTTTCTGCGCCCGTACTGCCTGTGTTTGCGGAACCATCCACTGTGGGCAGGGAACCGGAACCGCTTCTGTTGATTAAGTCAGCACGGATAAAGCCTTTCGTGTTCGCATCAACATACACCTGATACCACTTTTTTCCGTCCGTCCCTGTAGTCTCACCGATAATATCCACATTACCACCCTGTGCAACACTTCCGAGCTGCTTGCTTGACGCATCCGCCTTCTCCCTGATTTTGGCACTCGCCACCGAAACCGTGCCCTTCTCATCTGCAAGACACACCAACGCCGTGCTCAATGCCAAGCAGAACAACAGTGCCGCAAAGACACGTTTCACGTTTCTTCTCCTGTTTTTCATTGTAATCCTCCTTCTTTTGCTTACCCGTATATTAATCCGTTTTTATACTACGCCTCGTAAATTGCTTTTCCAATATCGTTTCTCATGTACTTATTGTCAAAATCAATCCACTTTGTTGCCTCATAGGCATTTTCGCGTGCTTCCTTTAAGTCGGCGCCCTTTGCCGTCACGCCAAGCACACGTCCCCCATTTGTAACAAACCTGCCATTCTCGTCAAGCTTCGTTCCCGCGTGGAAACAGTAGTAACCGTCTTTTCCCTCAAACTGCTCCAGTCCCCTGATTTCCAATCCCTTTTCATACTTTATGGGATACCCGTCACTTGCAAGTACAACACAGACTGCCGCATTGTCCTCAAACGCCAACTCAATCTTGTCAAGCGTTCCGTCAATGCACGCCTCAACCACGTCTATAATATCATTTTTCATGCGCGGAAGCACCACCTGCGCCTCCGGATCACCGAAACGCGCATTGTATTCCAATACCTTCGGTCCCTTTGGCGTCAGCATCAGTCCAAAAAAGATAATTCCCTTAAACTCCCTGCCTTCCGCTGCCATCGCGTCAACCGTCGCCTGATAAATATGTTCCTTGCAAAATTTATCCACTTCTTCCGTATAAAACGGACTTGGCGAAAACGTCCCCATTCCGCCCGTATTCAACCCTTGGTCGCCGTCCTTCGCGCGCTTATGGTCCTGCGCCGAGGTCATTGTCTTGATGGTCTTCCCATCGACATAGGACAGCACGGAAACTTCCCGCCCTGTCATAAACTCCTCTATGACCATACGGTTTCCTGCAGTTCCAAACTGCTTGTCAAGCATGATGGACTTCACCCCGTCCTTTGCCTCCTCCAAGGTATTGCAAATCAGAACGCCCTTACCAAGCGCAAGTCCGTCTGCTTTTAAGACAATCGGAAAATCCGCCGTTTCCAAATACGCAAGCGCCTCCTGCGCATCGTCAAAATTCTCATATGCAGCCGTAGGAATATTGTATTTTTTCATCAGGTCTTTTGAAAATGCCTTAGAGCCTTCAAGGATTGCCGCATTCTTTCTTGGTCCAAAAATCCTTAAGCCCTCCGCCTCAAAAACATCCACAATGCCGCCCACAAGCGGGTCATCCATACCGACAATGGTGAGATCAATCGCATTCTCCTTGGCGAATGTTACTAATTTATCAAACTCCATCGCACCGATTGGCACACACTGCGCAATCTGCCCGATACCAGCGTTTCCGGGCGCACAGTATATCTTATCTGCCTTCGGGCTTTTTGCCACACTTGCAGCAATTGCATGTTCCCTTCCGCCGCTTCCTACAATTAAAATTTTCATTCCTTACTATACTCCTTCTTTTTCAACCTTTTTTCCGTTTGCAATCATGTCTATCGCCTGCGGCAAAATCTGCCACTCAGCCTGCTCCATAACACGTCTTTGCAGTGTTTGGGGCGTATCGTCAGGCAGCACCTCCACCGCCTTTTGTAAAATAATCGGACCGGTATCCGTCCCTGCGTCAACAAAATGCACCGTAGCGCCTGTTACCTTAACACCGCGTGCAAGCGCCGCCTCATGTACCTTTAAACCATAAAAACCTTTCCCGCAAAACGACGGAATGAGCGACGGATGAATGTTGATAATGCGTCCCTCATACTTTTCAATCATTGCAGGAGGAATCACCACCAAAAATCCTGCCAATACAATCAAATCGGGATTGACCGCGTCAAGACATGCCAAAAACGCCTCATTAAAAAGCTCCCTGTTTTCAAAATCCTTGGGAGAAACCGCTTTTGCCGCAATTCCTTTATTTCTTGCACGCTCCAGTGCAAACGCGTTTTTATTGTTGCTGATTACCTGCACAATCTCAGCGTTTGTAATGGTTCCCGCGTCAATGGCATCCATAATTGCCTGTAAATTTGTGCCGCCGCCCGATACACACACGCATATTCTTAGCATAACGCCACTCCCTTTTGACCATCCTGAATATCACCAACCACGTAGCACTTTTCACCCGCTGCCGCAATCGCCTTCATTGTCTTATCAACATCCGCAGCATCCACTGCCACAATCATTCCAAGTCCCATATTATACGTATTGTACATCATCTGTTCTTCAATGCCGCCCTTTTCCTGCAGCAACTTGAAAATAGCAGGAACTTCATAACTATCCTTCTTTACCACTGCTTTTACACCGTCAGGAAGCATCCTTGGAATATTCTCATAAAAGCCGCCGCCTGTAATATGGCTGCACGCCTTGACTGTTACACCTGCGTCCTTGATTTCCTTTAATGCCCTGACATATATCCTTGTAGGCTCAATGAGCGCCTCGCCAAGCGTCTTTCCAAGCACATCATAGTATGTATCAAGGCTCTCCTTTGTCATCTCAAATACTTTTCTGACCAGCGAAAATCCGTTGCTGTGCACACCGCTTGACGCAATACCAATCAGCATGTCACCCGCCTTTAAATCCTTACCCGTAATCAAATTCTTCTCATCAACCACGCCGACCGCAAAGCCTGCAAGATCGTACTCATCCTCCGGCATCAGTCCGGGATGTTCCGCCGTTTCACCGCCAATGAGCGCTGCACCGCACTGCTTACAGCCTTCCGCCACGCCCTTTACAATCGTCGCAATTTTTTCCGGCTCATTCTTTCCACACGCAATATAATCAAGGAAAAACAACGGCTCACCGCCCGCGCACGCAATATCATTCACACACATCGCCACGCAGTCAATGCCGACCGTATCATGCTTGTCCATCAAAAATGCAAGCTTAATCTTTGTACCGACGCCGTCCGTTCCTGACACAAGTGTCGGTTTTTCCATTTGTTTTATCTTATCCAGTGAAAATGCCCCTGAAAATCCGCCAATTCCACCAAGCACCTCGGGGCGCATGGTTTCCTGAACATACTTTTTCATCAATTCCACTGACTTGTAGCCGGCTTCAATATCCACACCTGCATTTTTGTAATCCATTTCATTTCCTCCATTTCAAATGCTATTTCTTCAAATATTCCCGATATCCGATTTCCTGCAGCTTTGCGTCTTTTGCCGCAACCTGCTCCTTTAAGTTCTTTGAATAAGCCTTGAGTTTATCCAAAAGTGCGTTGTCCGATGTTGCAAGGATTTTCGCCGCAAGGAGTCCCGCGTTCGCACCGCCGTTTATTGCGACTGTCGCCACAGGAATCCCTGAAGGCATCTGCACGATGGAATAGAGTGAATCCCGTCCTCCAAGCGATGTGGTGTGCATCGGGATCCCGATTACCGGCATTGGGAAAATCGCAGCGCACATTCCGGGAAGATGTGCCGCCATTCCTGCTCCCGCAATGATTACCTTAAAGCCCTTCTCCTCTGCTGTCTTTGCATATTCAAAAAACACATCGGGCTCCCTGTGCGCGGAAATAATCGTCATTTCATAAGAAACGCCAAGTTCCTCCAAAATGTCCGCCGCCTTTGCCATAACAGGCATATCCGAGTCCGAACCCATTACAATACCGACCTGTGCCATAATTACCTCCTCAGCTATTATCTTCATCGCTTTCCAAAAAACTGCGAATTTTAATTTTCAACATATCTTCTTATAGTTTACAAATAATACGGTAATACGTCAACTTAAAACAGCAAAAGTTTTCTTAATTTTCTAAATTTTTTCATTTTCATCAAAAGCTTTGTTCAACTCCTGCGTTCCATCCAGCACAAATCTGCCGTTCTCAATAATAGCGCATTCCGTACCGTCCGCATAGCATGCCGTAATCGCCCCAAGCTCGTCATAAGGGATTGTGATATCCGTGTGGCAGGCAAAATAAGCCTTTGACGGATCCGTATGGCGTAAAAGCGATATCGCATTGTCTTTTGCCACAATCTCCTTTCCGTCCTCATTATAAAGCCTTACATCCTCTTCCCACGAATAGCAGGTATCGCCCACCGCAAAATGCGGTCCTGTTTTCTCCGCGATTAAAATCGGAAACAGCTTGGAAATGCCATATTTTTTGGCTGTCATATATGCCGTCGTGTTCGTGCCAATCGCAAACTCCCCCATTGGAAGCGTTTCAAAATGATATAGCACATTCTCCTTGATATATTTTTTGTTATCTTCCTCGCACGCAAAGTTGGTGCAGGTATAATCCGTAATCATGCCGTCCTGAAAATCAATCTCAAGATTGCAGTACTCAAGCTCATTCAAGAAAGCATTGCGCACAAACAATTTTCCATTTGTACCCTCAAGCACAGGCGACGTAAATACCTCTCCGACCGGAATATTGACATCCGCAACGCAATTCTCAAACACCGCCTCCTTGTCTGGATCCTTCACTTGATAAAGCTGCACGCGCAGATCGGTCTTATTGCCGTTCATGCCTTTGATTTTCACATATTCTGCCGTATTGAGAGCATTTACAATCACCGCCTGTATCCGCTCATACGTCGTGTAATCAAGTGTATTGAGCTTCACCGTTTCATCAAAAATCTCCTCAAACTGCTCACCAATATCAGGCAGCGGAAACGCAATCACCGTAAAGCTGCGCTCCTCTCCGATAATATACTGGTTGACAATTTCGGCGGATGCCCCCTTGTATTGCGCGGAAAGTTTTTGCTGCTCAGGACTTAATACACACGCCTGCGCCTTCTTCTTTGGCACAAACGGCTCCTCGCCGAACACCTCAATCACCGCAGGTCCCGCATACAGTCCTGCCTTCTCCTTCACACGCTCATAGGCAAGCTTCAATACCTCAAGCTTCCTGCCCGCAAGCTTCTTATCCAAAAACAGCGCAATATCGTCTTTATGGTCGTAACGGTACTGCTTGTTTGCATCAGCACCATAGTATCCTGCTTTTCCGACGCCTTTTTTATGGAAAATACTGTCATTTGCCCTGTATATCGCAGGCTTTAAACCCATTTTGGCAAAATTCCTGATTGCAGCCTTTACTATCCGCTCAAAGCCAAGCACATAAATCACATCAACCGTTTCTTTTTTGTCAAGTGGCTTCCCAGCTTTTTCAAATCCAATACGGTACCCCTGTGTATACGTATCCGCAATCATTTGGATACGCTCCTCACTAAGCCCCGCCAAATATTGTGATAGCTTCTCTGTTTCAGGTGTAATAAACTCCCCGTACTTATATAAATAACGCACGTTATTCAAATCACTGTCCATGATGATCCGAACAGCAAAATCATGCGCCGTATCGACCTGTGTTTCCACCCGCCACTGCATTGTCGTTTCCGAATAGTCGCTGACAAACCAATACATCGTATCGCGCAACGCCTCATCGGAAGGTATTTGTCCGTCTTCTGCCATTGCATAGGAAAACAGATTGTAAATTTCCACAAACAGCTCCATACGGATAACCAAATCAGATAGACGCCGCTCAAATGCATAAGGAATCATACAACGAAGCTCCGCATACAGAAAAGACAGCAGCCTTCCCCGTTCTTCCCCAAGCTGTTTGCAGGCATATTCCGGGTTGCCGTAGCACCTTTCATAATTTTGCGTAAAAAGCTCCTCATAAAGCGCCGTGTTTGCACGCCGAAGCTCCTCTGTCGGCGCATTCTCAAAAAATCCCTGTCCTGCAAGCTCATATGCGTTGACAATTCGCTCCACAAGCCTTGCAGCGGTCTGAAAATATTCCCCAAATGTTTCATGTACCTCCGCATTTTGCGCAATCTCTTTTATTCTGTCAGTACATAGTCCAAACCGTTCTTCCATTATTGTCGCCATATTCCATCCAACTCCTATCTTATTCACCTCTATGCATTTCCGTCAAATACCTCGCGGGAATAAATTGTGAAAAAATTTCAATATCCTAAATACAAAATAAACCCACCTTCCATCACGGCAATGACATTTAAAACAATTCCCATAATCGGAAACAGCTTGAAAATATCCTTCTCCAAAAGGGAACGCACGCCAAGCACCATGCCAATCATGGAATAAATTACAGAAAGAAGGATTACCATTCCATACTGCATCGGCGCAGCACCGTTTTGAAGGTATGTAAAATAGACTGCCGCCGCCACGGATAAGACCGCAATTAGTCCAAGAAGAGTTGACATAATTCCCCAACGTGGGTTTTTCTTATCCGTAAAAATATATCCTGATTTTTTTAATCTCCGAGACATACACACATTTCCTTTTCACACATTTCCTTTTCACACATTTCCTTTTCACACAATCCGTCTAAACAGTAACAATGGGCATTCCTGTTCCTCTGAAATGCCCACATGTATCTTAATTAAAATAATATTTTGGACCTCCCCGCAAGCAGTCTGCCGCCGCTGATTAAAAGCATAACGCCGCTTGCAAGTCCCACCACAATTGAAATCACGCCGACAACGATTGCAAGCGCTCCGCTGCGCCCCATCGTCTTATAAATTTTCTCGTCCATACCAATCCCCATGCCTTTCTATTTCTTACTTTGCACCATATTGCGCATAATATGTATCAATTGCCTTTTTCATTGCATCATCAATCAGCACCTTGCCGTTGTAATTTTTGTTGTATAAATACGCTACAACCTCCTCCATTGTAACAATCGCACCTGTTTCAATCCCATACATTTCACGGATTTCCGCAAGCGCATTCTGCTGCGTCCTGCCGCGCTCCTGCCGGTTTAAGCTCACCATCAGCCCTACCACATTGACATTTGCCTGTTCTTTTAATATAGGAAAGGTTTCTTCAATAGATTTTCCTGATGTCGTGACGTCCTCGATGATGACAACCCTGTCGCCGTCGTTTAAGCTGCTGCCAAGAAGGATTCCCACGTCGCCGTGATCCTTGACCTCTTTTCTGTTGGAGCAGTACCGGATATCCTTGCCATAAAGGTCACTGAATGCGATTGTAGTGGCAACCGCAAGCGGGATTCCCTTGTATGCCGGTCCAAACAGCACGTCAAAGTCCGTTCCATAATTATCGTGAATTGCCGTCGCATAATACTGTCCGAGTCTTTTGAGCTGGGAGCCTGTCACATAAGCGCCCGCGTTCATGAAAAACGGGGACTTTCTGCCGCTCTTTAACGTAAACTCTCCAAATTTCAGGACATTGCAGTCCACCATAAACTCGATAAATTCTTTCTTGTATTGTTCCATTTTGCTCCGAAACCTCCTGTTTCTGTAATCGATCCGGGAAGGTTACTTCCCCTACTCGCCGCGCGCCCCATGCGCCGTTTCAGCAGCATACTTCCTCTGCATGGAGCGGGGCATAAAAAGGTGTAAAGCCTTACACCTTTTTATTTATCGTTATTCTTTTATTTTGTCAATATCCGTAAGATTGACTCCTAAGCTTGTCAATATTGCTTTTAAAGAGATATAATCGTTTTTCAATCCCTCATATGTTTCCGTAGCGTTTTCTTTCTTCGCATTTTTCATATGGGCTTGTACTTTTTGAAACTCATTGATTGTCCGTTCAATAATTTCCGCATTATTTGGCATACAATCACCTGCTTTCATTATAATCTGTACTAATTGGCACAACTTCATCATAGCAGATTATGCCAAAAGTGTAAAGTTTTTTAAAGAAGCTTTTGCACAAATGCCATTCCCAAATCACTAACACAACACTCCCGACCGCATAACACAAAATATCTCCCCACGAAAACGACGTCCCAATCACCGTGCGCAAAAACACGTTGTCCTGCACGCCCAAAATCTCCACAATCCGCACATACTGCAAAACCTCCACAAATACCGCAAACAAAAACACCCAAAGCGGCATAAGTCGGTAGCGCTCCGGTATCCAAATCCGCACAAAGCAGTACACGACCACAACAACAATCACGTCCCCTAAATAAGGACGCACAAAGCGGTCATGCACAAACAGCGCAATCAGCACCTCTATGACCAAAAGAACCAAAAACGCAGTCATATAAAATCCCCTTTTGCCAAACCGTCTCATCATCTCCCGCCTTTCGTCAGCTCCTGTCCGGTTGCCCCGCGTTCATATCCGTGTACATATCCAAAAGCCCGACCGTTTCCGTCGCAGGTTTCCCATAGCTGTGACAGCACTTATGCGATACGGTCTTGTCAGCGTCCGCCTTCTCATCGAAAATAACGCTCATTCTTGCCGCGCCAAGCTCCAATTCCCGGTCCAAATGCTTTAAAATCTCATCAATCATGTTCTCATCATATTCCTTGCCCATAACAATCCCCTTTCGATTTTTTCAAACAAAGCCTATCCAAAAAGACTGACAACAAATGCGCACACCCACGCAATCGCGCACTGCCCAGCCACCATCACAAGCGCCCATTTCGTCCCAAGCTCCCGCTTCACGGACGCCACTGCCGCAACACAGGGCGTGTACAACAGACAAAATACCAGCAATGCCGCCGCAGCGACAGGTGTAAGCGCCGCCTGCAATGCCTCCACGCTGCCAAACAGCACGGAAATCGTTGATACCACGCTCTCCTTTGCCATAAAGCCTGTGATTAAAGCCGTCGAAATCCGCCAGTCACCAAAGCCAAGCGGAGCAAAAACAGGCGCGATAAAGCCTGCCGCCACCGCAAGCATACTCTCCTGCGAATTGGTCACCACATTTAACCCCGTGTCAAAATTCTGCAAAAACCAAATCACAATCGTCGCGATAAAAATCACCGTAAATGCCCGCTGGATAAAGTCCTTCGCCTTCTCCCACAAAAGCTGCGCCACATTCTTTGCGGCAGGCATACGGTAATTGGGCAGCTCCATCACAAACGGCACCGCCTCGCCCTTAAAGCAAAACGTCTTCATAAAGAGCGCCGTCAGAATGCCAACCAAAATGCCGCCCACATAAAGCCCAATCATGACAAGCGCCTTGTAACGCGCAAAAAACGCCGCCGTAAAAAACACATAAATCGGCAGCTTCGCCGAACAGCTCATAAACGGTGTCAGCAAAATGGTCAGCTTCCTGTCCCGCTCCGAGGGCAGCGTCCTGCTTGCCATCACACCCGGCACCGTGCAGCCAAATCCAATCAGCATCGGCACAATGCTGCGCCCGGAAAGCCCGATTTTGCGCAGCAGCTTATCCATCACAAACGCCACGCGCGCCATATACCCGCTGTCCTCCAAAAGCGACAGGAAAAAGAACAGCGTCACAATCGTCGGCAGAAAGCTCAAAACGCTGCCCACACCGTTAAAAATGCCATCAAGCACAAGCGACTGCAATACCGCGTTCACATTCCCTGCCTCCATTGCAAACGCCACCGCGTCCGTAAGCGCTCCGATAAGCCATTCCAAAACCGCCGAAAGCCCCGCCCCGACAACATTAAACGTCAACCAAAAGACCAGTCCCATAATCCCGATAAACATCGGAATTGCCGTATATTTTCCTGTTAAAATTTTGTCAATCATAGCACTTCTTGCGTGCTCTTTGCTCTCCCTTGGCTTTACCACAGCCTCCTTACAGATTTTGTTGATAAAGGAAAAGCGCATATCCGCGATTGCCGCCGCCCTGTCCATTCCGCGCTCCTTCTCCATCTGACAAATAATATGCTCCAGCGTCTCCTGTTCATTCTCATCTAAGGAAAGCCGCTCCAAAATCAGGCTGTCGCCCTCCGCAAGCTTTGCCGCCGCAAACCGCACGGGAACGCCCGCACTTTTTGCATGGTCCTCAATCAGATGCATGATACCATGCAGACAGCGGTGCACCGCCCCGCCGTGGTCGTCCGCCTCGCAGAAATCCTGCCTCCCCGGACGCTCCTGATATTTCGCCACGTGCATCGCATGGTCCGTAAGCTCCGCAATGCCCTCATTTTTTGCAGCGGAAATCGGCACAACGGGAATGCCGAGCATCTCCTCAAGCTCATTGACGCGGACAGCGCCCCCGTTCTCGCGCACCTCATCCATCATATTCAGGGCAAGCACCATCGGCACATCCAGCTCCAAAAGCTGCATTGTCAGATAAAGATTGCGCTCAATGTTGGTCGCGTCCACGATATTGATAATCCCCTTTGGATGCTCATCCAGCACAAAGTTCCTTGTCACAATCTCCTCACTCGAGTACGGCGACATGGAATAAATTCCCGGAAGGTCCGTTACAAGCGTGTCCGTTTTTCCCTTGATTGCCCCCTCCTTTTTATCCACCGTCACACCCGGGAAATTCCCCACGTGCTGATTCGAGCCTGTCAGGGCGTTAAACAGCGTCGTCTTCCCGCAGTTTTGATTGCCTGCAAGCGCAAACGTGATGCACTCCCCGCTTGGCAACGGGTGCTCGTCCGCCTTTACATGAAATTTTCCGCCCTCTCCAAGTCCCGGGTGATGCGCCTTTATGCGAAGCTTCCCCTTTTCCTTTACTGCATTGTTTTCCTGTTCCGTATTCTTTATACCCTCATAAGCGTCGGATATCTCTATCTTTTGTGCATCAGCAAGCCGCAGCGTCAGCTCATATCCATGAATCCGAAGCTCCACGGGGTCGCCCATCGGCGCATATTTAATCATGGTAACTTCCGCATTCGGTATCACGCCCATATCAAGGAAATGCTGCCGCAGCGCGCCTTCCCCGCCCACCTTCAAAATTGCGGCGGTTTTTCCGATTGGTAGCTCCTTTAATGTCATAATAATCCTCCTCATTTCGGTCAATGTCCGTAAACTTGTGCCTCTGCACAAATTTTCCAATTGATTCCGAATCTATCGTCGATCCTAATCTATTTATTACTATAATACATTTTCAGTCACATTTCATCATATTTTTCGTTGACTTCTTTCTATTTTTTTTCTATCATAAGTGTGAAGAGAATTTCTAAGGCGCTAAAAAACACCGCATAAGAAAATCTAATACTTCACACCGAAAGAACGCAAAGCGTTCTTTATAAATACCAGCAAGTATATAATTAGGAAGGAATTGGCAAATGAGCGAAAAGAAAATTATGTTGGGCAATGAGGCGATTGCCCGTGGAGCTTATGAGGCAGGTGTCAAGGTATCCAGCGCATATCCTGGAACGCCGAGCACCGAAATCAGCGAAAACATTGTAAAGTACCCTGAAATTTATGCAGAGTGGGCGCCGAACGAAAAGGTGGCAATGGAAGTGGCAATCGGAGCGTCCATCAGCGGCGTGCGCGCAATGGCGTCCATGAAAATGGTCGGCGTCAACGTGGCAAGCGACCCGCTTTATACGGTTTCCTACATCGGCGCAAACGGCGGACTGGTACTGGTCGCAGCCGATGATCCCGGACTTTATTCTTCACAGAATGAGCAGGATTCCCGCTGTGTGGCGCGCGTCGCACAGGTTCCCGTACTAGAGCCGTCCGACTCGCAGGAAACAAAGGATTTCACAAAACTTGCATACGAATACAGTGAAAAATATGACACACCTGTCATGATTCGTACCACGACAAGACTTGCGCATTCGCAGGGACCAGTCACACTGGAGGCGCGCGAGGAAGTGCCCGACAAACCTTACGAGCGCAACGCGGCAAAGCATGTCATGATGCCGGCGAACGCAAAGGGACGCCACGTCCATGTGGAAAACCGCTTAAGGCAGATGGCTGAAGACGCCTGCGGATTCGCGATTAACAAGGCAATTTACAAGGATACCAAAGTCGGTTTTATCACAAGCGGTATTCCTTATACATACGTAGCAGAAGCTATGCCGAATGCAAGCGTCTTAAAGCTTGGTCTTGTGCACCCGCTTCCAAAAAAGCTGATTGAAGAATTTGCGTCAAAAGTAGAAACACTCTACATCTTTGAAGAGCTTGAGCCGCTTATTGAAGAGCAGGTTAAATCATGGGGCATCAAGTGTATCGGAAAAGAGCTGTTCACCTTACAGGGAGAATACAGTGCAAACATGATACGCGAGCGCGTGCTTGGCGAAACGCTTGACCTTGTAAGCGCCGCACAGGTTCCCGCACGTCCGCCCATTCTGTGTCCGGGCTGCCCGCACAGAAGCACATTTTCCGTGCTGAAAAAACTCGGCATTCACGGCGCAGGCGACATCGGCTGTTACACACTCGGCGCAGTCGCCCCGCTTAACGTCATTGACACGACAGTCTGCATGGGCGCGTCAATTTCCACTCTGCACGGCATGGAAAAGGCAAAGGGCAAGGATTATATCAAGAACTGGGTTGCACTCATTGGCGACTCAACCTTTTTACATACGGGCGTCAACTCACTGATGAATATGGTATACAATCAGGCGACTGGCACTGTTATGATTTTAGATAATTCAACGACTGGCATGACAGGACATCAGGATCATGCTGCGACCGGAAAGATGTTAAACGGCAAGGAAACAAAGGCAATCAGCCTCTATCATCTGTGCAAGGCAATCGGCGTTGAGCATGTGTATGAGGTTGACGCGTTTGATGTTGACGAGCTGGAAGCTGTTGTAAAACGCGAGGTTGCACGCGACGAGGTATCGGTAATTATCGTATGCGCACCGTGCGCGCTGTTAAAGTCACAGGCGACAAAAGCAAAATGCGTTGCGATTTCTGAAAAGTGCAAGAAGTGCGGCATGTGCCTTGTTCCAGGCTGTCCTGCCATCACAAAGAACGAGGATGGCACAGTTAAGATTGACGACACGATGTGCAACGGCTGCGGGCTTTGCATGAAACGCTGCAAATTTGGCGCCATAGAACGTGTTGAATAAGATTGGAGGTATAAAATGACGACTAAAAATATCATGATTGTCGGTGTCGGCGGTCAGGGTACGCTGCTGACAAGCCGTATCCTTGGCGGTATCACCACAAAAGCAGGCTTTGACGTAAAACTTTCCGAGGTACACGGAATGGCGCAGCGCGGCGGAAGCGTCGTGACGTTTGTGCGCTATGGCGAGGCGGTTGCGGAACCGATTGTTGAGGAAGGGCAGGCAGATGTCCTGATTGCGTTTGAACGCCTTGAAGCATTAAGATATGCACATTTTCTCAAAAAGGACGGCGTTATCATTGTAAACGACCAGCGCATTGACCCGATTACGGTTGTGACGGGTACGGCACAGTATCCGGAAAATATTATTGAAACATTAAAGGAGCACCACAATGTCATTGCCGTAGACGCAATGGCAGAGGCAAAAAAACTTGGCAATCCAAAAGTGTTTAACACCATTATCATCGGTGTTGCCGCAAAGCGCATGGATTTTGAGAAAGAAAAATGGATTGAAGTGATTGAGCAGACTGTTCCGCCAAAGACGGTTGACATCAATAAAGCCGCATTTGAGGCAGGATATGCGATTGCATAACAGGAAACAGTTGTAATACAATAGTTGTATTGCGGAAAGGGAATGGTTTTTTCAAATGTTAAAACAAATATCAATTTACGCCGAAAATAAAAAAGGCGCCATGCAGAATATCACGAAAATCCTGCTGGACAACCAAATCAATATCCTCGGCTCTGTCACCAACGACAGCGCCGAGTACGGGATTGTGCGCATGGTCGTATCGGACCCCGAAACGGCATGTAAGGCGCTCAACGAAAACGGCTATCTATGCCGGACCGTCAATGTCATCGGCGTGGAAATCACCGACGAAGTCGGAAACCTCAACAAACTGCTAGGCTCCATCAGTGACGGAAACATCAGTTTGGATTACCTGTATTTGTCCTTCAACCGCCAGTCCGGCAAACCGATTATGGTATTCCACACGGAAGAACCGAAAATGGTGGAAAATGTACTGAAACAAAAAGGATATACTGTATTGTAATATTTATATTAATAGTAACAAAAAAGCGGAGCCCGCGACGGTTCCGCTTTTTTGATTAGCACTTTATTCATCCCAGTCAATGTCTTCGGCATTGATATATTCACCGTTTTCCGCAGCCTCCACTCTTTTTCGTTCTTCCGGCGTAAGCTTTGTATAATCAGGGTCCCACGCAAGAACCAGTCTTTTGATAAATTCATACGCGAACTCCTGCTCCGTATCAGGCAGCATCTCCAACATCATTACGGACTTTTCCAATGTGTTACTCATAATCCCATCTCCCTATTTTTTGTAAATATCACCACGGCTTCCAACATCCATAACAACCAAAATTTCTATTTCCTGTTCCGCTACATATTTATAAATTATCCGGTATTTTCCAACGCGCAGCCGGTATCTTCCGTCCCGGTAACCACTCATTTTTTTAATATAATATCTCCCTCTGCAGGTTTGTGTGTCAATCCTTCAATCGCTGTGAGAATTAAAGTTCTCTGCGGCTTTGGCAAAGCTTTAAGGTATTTAACCGCCGCTTTTTCATATTTTATTTGCAATTTTTATATCCTTTCCTCCATTTGCTTCAATGAAACCAAGAGCCGTATACGCAGCCACGTGTACAGCTCTTTTTATCCATTATATCCATCCGATGTCTAGATTTTTACGAATCAAACGAAATCCTCACAACCTCCGAATAAGACGTAATCCCCTCAAGCACATACTCCGAACCACTCATGCGAAGTGTCCGCATGCCCTCCTCAATTGCCTTCTCCTTGAGCACGTCCGCACCCTGTCTTGAACTGATAATCTTTTTTAAGGTCGGCGTCATTTTCATAATCTCGTACACACCAATACGTCCCTTATAGCCTACATTATCGCACTTTGAACACCCACAGGGCTCGTAAATCGTAATATCCTTATCTTCGTCCACACCCATAAATTTCTTCTCGTCCGCCGTCGCCTGTCTTGGCTTTTTGCACATCGGACAAAGCCGTCTTACAAGTCGCTGTGCAATAACACCGATTACGGAATCCGCTATCAGATACGATTCCACGCCCATATCCTCCAATCGTGTAATCGAGCTTGCCGCCGAGTTCGTATGCAGCGTACTGACTACCAAGTGACCTGTAATCGACGCCTGCACGGCAATCGACGCCGTCTCTCCGTCTCGAATCTCACCAATCATGATAATATCCGGGTCTTGTCGCAAAATGGAGCGCAGCGCACTGGCAAACGTCAGTTCTGCCTTTGGATTCACCTGAACCTGATTAATGCCGTCAATATTTGCCTCCACAGGGTCCTCGACCGTGATAATGTTCACGTCGTTTGTATTCAACTCACTCAGCGCCGTGTAAAGCGTTGTCGATTTACCGCTACCCGTCGGTCCCGTAACAAGCAAAATGCCGTGGGGATTACTGATAATATAGTCAAACTGCTCCAATTCATAAGGTTTTAAGCCGAGCTGGCTCTTTTCCCTTGTAAGCGCCATTTTCGCGGTAAGTCGCATAACGACCTTCTCGCCGAACACTGTCGGCAGAATGGAAACACGGATATCATACTCCACATGGTCTACCACCTGCGTAATTCGTCCGTCCTGCGGCTTTCTCTTTTCGGAAATATCCATGCCGCCGATAATCTTGATACGCGCGATAATCGCCGGAAGCACCGACACATTATACGTCGCCTTCTTCTGCAAAACACCGTCAATACGGTATCTTACACGGATATATTCCTCCATCGGCTCAATATGTATATCCGACGCGCGCTGGCGCACCGCAAGGTCAATCATTTCCTTGACAAGCTTTACAATCGGAGAGCTGTTAATGTCCTCCTGCTCGTGCTCATCCACTTCCACCTCAAGCCGTTTTTCCTTTGCATACTGGCTTAAGGCAGTCTTCATTTCATTCTGTCCGTGATACTTATCAATGGCAAGCATGATGCTTCGCGTTGTCGCAACCACCGGCTCTACCTGATAGTTCGTGATAATCGAAATATCCTCCTGGGCATACGTATCCAAAGGATTTTCCATTGCCACGCGAAGCACGTTTTTGTTTTTTTCGCTAAAGGCAAATGGTATCATCGTATATTTTTTCAGGATATTGACTGGAACAAGCTTTGTAACCGCATTATCTACATTGATATTCTGCAGATCCACCTGCTCAATGCCAAGCTGCCGGCTGAGCGCCTCCGCAATATCATCCTCTGTTATGATACCCTCATCGACAAGCGTCACGCCAAGCTTCATTCCGTTTTTTTTCTGCTTCTCCAGCGCATTCATAAGCTGTTCCTGTGTAATGGAACCGGCTTCCACAAGCAAATCACCAAGTCGTACTTTTTTTCTATTAAAATCCATTGAAATCCTCCATGTCCTTTTAATCGAGCAGGGAAGGTTTTCCCCTACTCGTCGCGCCGGCGTCCGTCAGCGAACCGATTTATCGGTTTAATGACATACTTCATTTGAACGCCCGTGTGCATAAAAAAATGTACTGCCATTGTTTTTATTATAAATGCCAAGCCGTTAAATTGCAATCATTTCAGGCATAAAACCCCTTATACCACTGTGCAAATTTACGAAGACCGTCCCTTAAACCCGTGTCCGGCTTAAAGCCAAAATCCCGCTCAAGTTCACTCACATCCGCATACGTGACCTCAACGTCGCCCGGCTGCATCCCCACAAGCTCCTTATGCGCCTCAAAGTCATAGTCTTCTGGAAGTACCTTTGCCGCTTTTAATTCATCCTGCAAAATTTCAACAAAATCGAGAAGATTCTCCGGCTGATTGTTTCCAATATTGTAAATCTTATATTTGACACCATCCTCATTGGGAAGCGGCGCACACTGCATCACAGAATGAACGCCTGTCACAATGTCGTCAATATAAGTAAAATCGCGCTTGCAGTTTCCATAATTAAAAATCTTGATTGTTTCATTTTTAACAAGCTTGTTCGTAAACCCGAAATATGCCATATCCGGACGCCCTGCCGGACCATATACCGTGAAAAACCGAAGTCCGGTAGACGGTATCCCGTAAAGCTTCGAGTACGCATGCGCAAGCAGCTCATTTGACTTTTTCGTCGCCGCATATAAAGACACCGGATTATCAACCTTATCCTCCGTCGCATACGGTATTTTTTTGTTGCTGCCGTACACGGATGATGAGCTTGCATATACCAAATGCTCCACCCCCGGCTTGCCATTGTCATAGCTATAACGGCATGATTCCAATATATTGTAAAAACCAATCAAATTTGACTCAACATACGCATCGGGATTTTCAATACTGTAACGCACTCCAGCCTGCGCCGCAAGATTGACCACGATACTTGGCTCATACGTTCCAAAAATGTCATCAATACATTTGCGGTCCGCAATACTGCCCTTCACAAATATAAAGCTGCCAGTCACTGTTTTTTCCAGCTCTCTAATTTGACTTAACCGAAATTCCTTTAATGATACATCATAATAGTCATTCATATTGTCAATGCCTATAATTCTTACATTGTCAACAGACTTCAAAAGAGCAAGCGAAAGATTTGCCCCGATAAAGCCTGCCGCGCCTGTGAGCAATATTGTTTTGCCACGCAAATCCACATTTTTTGCTAACATGATTCTTCTCCCTCCATATCCGGCAACACGTTATTTACTGATAAATCCGCATCTGCAAGCAACGCTTTTTTAATCATAGCCGCATTCACATCCTCCGGTTCTGCCTTAATCCACTCCAAGCAGTACTGTAACGCCTCGTCCTTTTTTCCCATTTTCATTAATGAATTAACCACCATGGTTCTAATCGGGGACGACGATTCCACATTCCAGTCAAAGGTGGTCATAATCCTGTCCCCACTTGTACAGATTTCCTGATAATTGCCCACTTTCCAAAGCCTGTCAAAATAATCTAAAATTAAACCTTCTATATTAAATTTAAAATCCGTAATTTTTTCCAAATCTCCTAGCTCCCGCGCAAATCGGCTGTCCGTCATCCGTTCCACCGCTATCACATCCATAAGCGCATTAAACGCATCAATCCAGCACGCATTTAAAGTATTTCCATTTTCTGCGGCTTTATAACAGCGTGCTATGAGTTCCGCAAATTTATCCCATTTAGAATCTCTCCCCATTATGCTGCATCCTTTCACGGCAAGTTCCAATATCCCATTTTCCATCGCATAAAACAACCCAAATAAATTATAGTATTGTCTATCCGATTTCGCAAGTAAATTATGTAAATATTCCCTTAAATTGGTTTCCTTAGTGTTTCCTTTTGTTATCCAAAACATACAAATATCTAGAATTTCATATTGTTTTATTCGTGAAACATCACCACATAGGTATTGAATATTTTTTTCAATGCGTTATAATAAAATACGACGTTAAATTCCAAAAAAATGATTGGAAAACTCTATTTTACCAAAGATACATGCTACGATTCCGAATCTCCACAGTTATGGGTAAAAATGTCAGAGTTCTGCTATCAAAAAAAGGGGGGGGAATACGTCCGATAATTATTTGTTTCATTAATAGAAAGGAGACTATGAACCATGAATGAACAGGACAGCATTGAAAAAAAACTAACCAAATCTTTTTTTAAGGTAGCCTCAATAACGGCTGCCGTAGCAGTACTGGCATTGATTGCCCTTATCATCATCTCAAGCAGATACTCTTACGCATTGAAAAATTTTGGTTTTGCACAGGGTGACATCGGAAAGGCAATGTTTGAATTTGCGGATTTACGGTCATCGTTACGTGCTGCGATTGGTTATGAAGACCAAGATGCAATCGATGCCGTTGTAAAACAGCACGAAGAAGTTAAAGTTCGATTCGAGGAGGCTTTTGCCTCAATTGAAAATACGATCGTGTCAAAGGACGGAAGAGAAACCTATGATGCAATTCGTTCCGAATTGGATGAATACTGGAGGCTGGATGCGCAAATTATGGAGATCGGTGCAACAACAGACCAAGAACTTTGCCGACAGGCACAAGAAATAGCGCTCAATGATTTGGCACCCGTATATAATAGCATTTACGCAAAGCTTGAGGAGCTTTTGAATGTGAAAGTAACGAACGGAAAACAATTATCCACAACTCTGATTGTTGTATGTATTATCCTTTCAATTGTAATTATTGTCGTTATTGCAACTGCAATTGTACTGGCAACCAAAATGGGCAAAAACATTGCAAAGGGAATTTCCAAACCTTTGGGAAAGCTCGGCGAACGTCTCAAGACTTTTGCGGCAGGCGACCTTTCGTCTCCGTTCCCAATGATTGACACCGGAGACGAGATTGAACACATGGAAAAAGACGCGGCGGAAATGGCAAATACCTTAAATCAGATTATTCATGATGTTGGTGAAGTATTGGGCGAAATGGCAGGCGGAAATTATAACACAAAATCAAACTGCCCCGATAAATACACCGGTGATTTTAATAAATTATATGTATCAATGCGCGGACTGCGGGATCAGATGACGGAAACCCTGTTATCCATCAACGAAGTATCCAATCAGGTATCCAGCGGCTCCGGCGATTTGGCGGATGCATCACAGAGCCTTGCGGAAGGCGCAACCGAGCAGACAAATGCCGTTATGGATTTGCATTCTACGATTTCCGACATTACTGCCACAATGGAAAAGAGTGCGCTCAGCGCGGACGAATCTTACATAAAAGCACAGCGCTATGCGGATCAGGCAGACAACAGCCGCGGTGAAATGAACAACATGATTGCGGCAATGAAGCGGATCAATGAGGCTTCCACAAGGATTGGCGATATTATTTCAGAAATTGAATCCATTGCCTCTCAAACAAACCTCCTGTCACTGAATGCTTCCATTGAGGCTGCAAGGGCAGGCGAATCGGGACGCGGATTTTCGGTTGTTGCCGATGAAATTCGTGTGCTGGCAAACCAAAGCGCACAGGCTGCCGTTGATACCCGCGAGTTAATCGGAAGCTCGATTCGGGAGGTTACAGAAGGAAACAGGGCTGCCGAGAATGCGGCAAATGCAATCGAATCCGTAGTGCAGGGTATTAAAGAAATCGCTGATTTCTCAAAGGATCTTAAAAATATGGTTGAAGATCAGGCAGAGGCAATGCGCAGGGCAGAGCATGGAATCGATCAAATTTCCGAAGTGGTACAGACTAATGCCGCAACCGCCGAGGAGGCAAGCGCAACGAGTGAAGAATTGTCTGCACAGGCTACCATCCTAAATGGTCTTATCGAACAGTTTTCATTACAAAAATAGAGACCTGTCAATGACTATGACTGAAAAAGCTCCCGCTTTACGGCGGGAGTTTTTTTATGCACACGGTTGAGACTCGATTCTTAAAGTTCTGTTGAATGATTACATGCCCCCTGCCATATACTATTTATAGAACAATTTGTTTCATAAGCGGGGAATCCGTATGAAAAACCGATTACCGAACGATTTTCAGTTCATCTTCAAATTATTATATGCTTTGGCATTTTGCCTTGCGGCGCTTGCGTTAAACCGCCAGCTTGCGTTTTATAACCGTGCTCTCCTTACAATTGCACAGCCTCAGATTGTTTCCGATGTCAAACGTGTCGCGCTGACCTTCGACGATGGTCCGCATCCAATTTACACAGAGCCTTTGCTTGACGGTCTGAAAGAGCGCGGTGTAAAAGCAACCTTCTTTGTCACTGGCGAAAATGCCTCGCTTCATCCAGACATCATCAAGCGCATGTACGAAGAGGGCCATCTGATTGGAAACCATACCTATACCCACATCGAGCTTACCAAATCAAACCGCGAAAAATTCAAGCAGGAGTTAGTGAAAACAAACGAAGTATTGCAGGAAATCACGGGAGCGGAAGTCCTGTATGTGCGCCCTCCGTACGGCGCATGGGATAAAAAACTGGAATCCGAGCTTAATATGTTCCCCATTCTATGGAGTGTTGACCCACTTGACTGGTGTACCTCAAACTCCTCCTGTATCACACAAGCAGTTCTCAAAAAGGTGGGAGAAAACGATATTATTTTAATGCATGATTATTATAAACCTTCTGTCGATGCGGCACTTACAATTGTTGACGAACTGCAAAAGCAGGGCTATGAGTTTGTGACAGTGGATAAGATATTGTTTGACTAAAAAACGCAGGCTCAACGACAAGCCTGCGTTTTATTATTGATTTCTTCTTTCTTTAGAAGCCGATACATGTACCGCTAAGTTCCGCTCCCTTAATATTGTTTTTACCGTTCTTTGAAGTACAGCTTTGGATTTTTGCCTTCCCAAACGTAACCTGATAGCCAAGTGCGGAAGGTGTGCCTGTCAGAGGCCAATTATAATTATATGTCTTGTTTGAATCACCTGTGCAGTTTTTCATGGTAACAACACCGCTCTGATTGTTTCTGTCAAAGCCTGCCGCATAGTTGCCCTTTGCAACACAACCCTCAAGATAATGGTTTAAGGGATCAAGATGCGCTGCCACACCGGGTGTCTTATTATCCACACCACCCATCTTAAAGCCGTTTCCGTCTCCGTAGATACCGTCACAATAACCATTGTAGTTTGCCTGACAGTTAATCAATGTTACCGCACCATGTGCCGCATAGCAATCCCATCCGTCATCGCTGTTATACTCTGAGATACAGTTCTCAAAATAGTTTCCAACTCCGGAATGAAGCTTTACTGCAAAACCATCCGCATTCTCGCCTGTAGCATCTGCGTTATGATGTGCCGTACAATTGTAAAACTTGTTGTTTGCGCCGCCGTCAGATACCTGGAAGCCCGCATCATGATTGTAGCAGCATACGACATACTTTAATGTATTGTTTGAACCGGTAATATAGATACCGTTGTCAGACGCATTTTTAACAGTGATATTCTCCAAGGTACTTCCGTTCCCCTTGATTGTAATTCCTCTTCCTGAACTGCCTGACGTCTGCGAAAAGTCAATTGTTGCATTATTCCTGCCAGAAATATGAACCCCTGCAGGAAGCACAACCTTGTCCGACTTCACCGTACCGTCAATCACGATTGTCATACCGCTCTTCGCACTCGCAACGGCTTGAGCAAGTGTTGTGCCGCCATTCTTAACGATAATCGTATTTTCCGACGGAGTGGTTGTTTCTCCTGACGATGTGCCGCTGTTATCAACCTGTATCTTATAAATGTTAATACCGCTGTTTGATGAGAAAAGATAAACAAAGCCTGCGGAACCCTTATAGGTATAAGAAGCCTGCGATGCTGCCACGTCTGCATTCATTGTACCAATCTGGTTTCCGTTCGCATCTGCTACAACAAGCATTCTTGCCGTGCTTCCCGAGCTTCTTAAAACAACCTTGATTGTTGCCTGCGCACTTACGGGAACCTTTACTGCACGATAGCTTGGTGAACCGCTGCCGCCAAGCGCAAGTGCATGTGTATAAGTAATATCGGAAAGAATCTGACTGTCCGGAATAACTGACATTGTTTTGGTACTGTTTGCAATCAGTCCAAGTCCATTGACGGTTACATTGGAAGTAATTGTACCCAGGTTTTTAAATTCCGTGTTTTTAAAATTCCATGAAACGGAGTCGGCTGCCTGTACCGTAGACATTCCTGTATTCAGTGTCACACCGAACACCATGCAGATTGCAAGTGCAATTGTTAAAAGCTTTCTGAATTTGTTTTTCAAATTTGTTTCCACGTTTTTTCCTCCATCTTGTGATTTAAATTAACTTTGTTTTGTCGCGTTACTTTTTACAAATTTATTTTTTAAATTTTGTTTTTAAAAATTAACGCTAACTTCTAACAACTATTTTATAGCATAACTTTTATCAAGCAGGCAATAGGACGAAACAACTAATTTTTGACATTCTAATTGTATATTTTTGATAATAAACCCCTCATTACTGCATTTTTTTATGTAAATTGACATATTTGTGTTTTGTCCAAACCACACCCTGACTTCATTATTTTGCACAAACAAAAAGAAAAACCAATTTGTCTAAATTGCAAACACAACTCAGACAAATTGGCACTTTTTACCAATATCACTCTTCCTAAAATTTTATACAAACTGGTTTTTTTCTTTGTCGTAATGATAATCAATCTGTGCAAGCCGCTCCTCAATATCTGTTCTGTCCTCCCCCGTATCTTCACAGAATGCATCAAGATCCGGATAAAAATCCCTAAGCTTTAGATTCATAAAGCTTAATAACATCGCCGCGTCCTTCGGTATCACATCGTCACCCCCTTATTTTGCACTCAATCCCACGATAATCAATTCCACACTCAATGTATCGGACATTTTTCCGGTTTTTACACGCTCCTCTGCCTCCACGCACTCCCGAAGCGCCGCCTCAAGCTTATGCAGCTTAAACTGCGCCGCCTGCGGAATGTATTTCTTTTTCAGAAAATACGCATTTAATCCAGTCTTTTGCGCAATCTCGTTTTCGGGATAGCCTTTTTGTTTCATTTCTTTTACCTGAAGGAGCATATGAAACTGTCTTGCAATCAGCGCCAAAATCTTCATTGGCGCCTCTTTTAACGCAAGCAGGTCGTAATACAGGGAAAGCGCCGCCTTTTGGTTTTTTGCCGCCACAGCCTCCACCATCTCGAAAATCCTGTTTTGTATCTGCACCGTACAAATTTCCTCAACGTCTTTTGCCGTTATGCCCTCATCATAATACTTATAGCAGACCAGCTTTTCAACCTCTCTTCTGATGTTTTCCATGTTTGCCCCCGTCTTATCAAGCAAAAGACCCAGTGCATCTGCCGTTATCATTTTGTTCTCTTTTTTGAACAGTCCCAAAATCCACTTTTTAAGCGTCGCTTCGTCCTGCACCTCGCAGAGCGCGGCATAGCCCCTTGCTGTCACAGCCTTGTACAATTTCCCGCGCTTGTCAACCTCTTCCTCCACAAACAGCAAATACGAAGTTTCCGGCATATTTTTTAAAAGCTCCAGCAGCCTGTCGTTTGCCGCCGCTTTCAAAAGACCGCTGTTCTCCACGATAATTAAACGGCGTTCGGCAAAAAACGGCATTGTACCAACCATGTCAATCATCTCATTCACATTGAAATCCTTGCCCGAATAAACAGTGCAGTTCATCGTGTCATCCTCAGAAACAAGCGCTTTCCTTAAATTATCACGATACTGCCGCCGCAGATAAGCTTCCTCTCCGTAAAGCAGGTAAACATTGCAAAACTGCCCGCTCCTGATGTCCTGTACGATACGCTTCATAATAATTCTCCATTCCTGCCACAGTCTGCGAATTTATTTTTCACTGATATTCGTATTGTATCACATTTTTTCACTTTATGGTACCCTTCTTCTGCCATACTCCACGCGCCACCTGCCATTTCGTATGCGTATCATCACTGCCCCGGTGTCCTTTGTCACCGCTATTTTGCTCCCTGCCCGCTCAAGCTGTGCAACCGCCTCCACATGCGGGTGCCCGTACCGGTTGTTTTCCCCGCAGGAAATCACGGCGACCGTCGGTCTTAACAGCTCCAAAAGCTCCCATGTATTGGAATATTTTGAACCGTGGTGTGCCGCTTTATACAAATCAATCTGCCCAGCCTCCCTATGTTCCCTTAAATATTCCACAACCCTTGCCTCTCCGTCCGCTTCCACATCACCTGTAAGGATTGCATGGAACGGTCTTCTCTTGTCGTCTACGGTAAGCTTAAGCACAAGCGAATAGGCATTGCGGGATTCTGGCACATATTCTTCATCGGGATGCAGCACCTCAAAAGAAAGCGTTTTGTCACCGATCACGTCACCTGCTTTTGCGTACAAAAGCGCTATCCCCTTCTCCTCACAGAGCTCCTTAAGCTTTTGATAAGATGCATCCTTTATTACTGCCTGCGCTATGATAATTCTGTCAATCCTTACTCCCGACGCTTTGCCATGTCTGTCATATTCCTCCAAAAGCTCTCGTACACCCGAAATATGGTCTTCGTCCAGGTGCGTCAGAAACACCGCATCAATGCCTGTAGTTCCCATATATTTGAAAAACGGCAGCAAGGTATACTGTCCAATCTGACTTTTTGAAGTGCTTCCTGCATCAATTAAATAATGCTTTCCGCTCATACTCTCCACCCAAATTGCATCCCCCTGTCCCACATCCAAAAAAATGACACGTGTGTCATAAATTCCGCGCACGCTTAAAAAACTGACTGCCAAAAGAATACATGCCATCCGGTACCAGTATGGCAGTCTGATTTTTATGTTAAGCACCGAACAGCGTCGGGATTTAGACACCTTTTCCGCATAAAGATACAAAAAATAAAGTGACAGCACCGCCATATAAAAAACCGCAATTTTCCAATTGTCCGGTCTGCCCACAATCCACTGCGCAAACGGAAGCTTTAGCGAAATTTTACCCGCAGTTTCAAAGACTGCCAAAAGCGCATGGCAAACCAACCCTGCCAGTTTTGCCATTCCTAAAAATATGCCGCCAAGACTGCCGCATACAAGACATACAAGCCCCATCACCAGCACTACACTCATTGCAGGAATAACAATTAAATTCAATAAAAAAGAATACACTGGAAATTCATAATAAGAACACAGAATAATCGGGAAATGTATAAGAAAAATACTGAGGCTTCCACTAATTGCCGCGGATATTTTACGAAAAATCCTGCTCTTGATACGTTCCAAATCCGGACAAACCATTTCTGAAAACATACTGATTCCAAGCACTGCCCCAAAAGAAAGCAAAAATCCCGGCTGACGCAGATAAAGGGGCTGCTGCGCCACCAGCAGCACTGCTGCCAAAAACAGCGCCGTCAGCATATCATAGGTGCGGCGCAGCATATCTGCTAAAAGCTTCATTCCAAACATAAAGATCGCGCGGTACGCAGAACCTGACATTCCAATCATATCACCATAAGCTGTCATCAATGCAATGCAGAAAACGGCAGAAGGTATCCGCGGAACATTTATTTTATTAAATACACCATAAACCAGCATTCCGATTAATGAGATATGCAGCCCCGATATTGCCAAAATATGGGATATACCGCTTCTTTGAAACAATAATCTGCTCTCTGCATCAAGGTCCGACTTTTCTCCAAGCACCATTGCCTTTAATACCGCCGCATCCTTCTCGGAAAGCACGAAATCATATACTCCTTCAAGATAGCTCCGAAGTCTGTACAGATTTTCATGATACACATTATACGAAACACCTTTTGCAAGTACTCTCGCATCAAAAAGGCGAAATGAAATTCCAAGCGTGCGGTAATAGGCAGCTGCATCAAACTCTCCCGGATTGTTTGCCGAAGGAAACAAAGAAACCTCCCCCTCTACGGCAAGCCGCGTGCCAAGCTTCACGTCCTTATCGCTAAGAACCATATCACTATCCATATAACACATGACACAAGTGTCATAATCGTATTTTGTTGTTTGTGTCTCGTTGGAAAATTGATTGACATTTATTTTTTTGATATGTTTTAGATAAAGTATCAGACTGTCCTTTTTATATTCCTTGTTATATAGCTCCCCCGTAATCGTAAGCCTGCTGCCCTGCGCCTCGCCGACAGGCGGTGCAGGCAGCAGCCCCGAACAAAGGTACACGAACACAGCCGCCACAAATGCCAGACATACACAGCAAAGCGGTCTTTTCATCAGTTTGCTATCCCTCCGTTTTTATATTTTTATCTCATTTTACTTTAATCCGCCAGCGACAGATTGCGTTCAAATACCGTTGAAAAATCATATTTATCACGAAAGCGGTTATCACTGTCACCGTCAATTGAAAACTGCACCTTATTGACATTACTTAGCTCTGAAAGAGAGTTTACAATCGAATAAATCGTGACATCTGTCGTCACATTATTAATCGCCGTTTCAAACGCACTGTCAAAGTTAATATAGCACACGCCATCCTGCACCGTCACGCTGATAACTTTTGTTGCCGGATTAATTGTCGGATACGTCTCGTCGCTTGCCGGTCCTTTGATAAGCTGCTCCAAAACCACCTTTTCCATTGACACGTTCGAAATGTCCGCATTGTGGGAAAGCTCCCTGTTTACGGCAATCAGACCGTCACCCTCCTCATTTGCAAAATAAAGACGCAAGGTCACCTTCGTATCCTCCTCCTCAATCTTCGTACCCGCATTGTCTACAAACATATCCGCTGTCATAACACCAACAACATTCCCTGAACTATCCGTAAGCGGCTCGCCGTTTACAGTCAGCATGACACAGCTCACCCCCTCAATTGCGGTAAGACTTCTGACAATCGCCGCCCTTGTAAGCACCTCTGTTGTACGCGGAATATCCCTGTACTTCTCACTCAGGGAAACCGTCACCTGATCCCCGTCAAGCGCATAAGTGACAACATTAATTCCAGTCGTCAGCGTTGCGCGCAGCTCCTTATTGTCCGGCATTGTACAAAGAAGCGTTAATACCTCCACAATCTTCTCCTTTGTATCCGTACTTTCAAGATAATGCTTTTCCTTTACCAGCTTTGTCTCATTTTTATTGATATATGAGATATCGACGGCCGTTCCATGCTCCTTATTTTTCCCACAGCCCGTAAAACATACGGCCAAGAAAATCAGAATGCACAACACTGCCGCCCGAACCCAAACCTTCTTATTCACTAATTACCTGCCTCCATTTTATGCGCCCTAATCCCGCTTTGTCTTGGCATTTTGTCCGTTATACAATGTAGGTAAGCGGTATCTTCACCGTAAATACCGTACCAACACCCTCTACACTGCTCACATTAATGGAACCCCGATGCATCAACACCGCGCTTCTCGTAATGGCAAGTCCAAGTCCCGTACCGCCGATTTCCTTGGAATGCGATTTATCAACACGGTAAAAGCGCTCATAAATATGCTCAATGGACTCCTGCGGAATACCGATACCCGAATCCGATACCTCTACCGTAAAATACTGATGATCCGCATCAAGCACCACCTTTACCCAGCCCTCTTCGATATTGTACTTAATCGCGTTTTCCACAAGGTTTGACAATGCTAACGTCAGTTTCACCTCATCAACATCCGCGCTCACGGGTCTTCTGCTCTCAAAAATAATTTTGACACCCGCGCGCGCCGCAATCGGTCCGAGGCGTTTTAACAAAAGCTCCAGTATGGCATTGATGTCCATCGACTCCACATTCATGTCCTCAGAAGTCCTTGTCATTTTGACAAGCGACAAAAGATCCGTAATAATTTTATTTTCACGGTCAATCTCTGTTGCAATATCTGTCATAAACTCCCGATACAGCTCGGCAGGCACGTTTTCCTGCGTAAGCAGCGAATCGGCAAGTACCTTCATTGACGCAAGCGGTGTCTTTAACTCATGCGAGACATTAGACACAAATTCCTGCCTCGAATCGTCTAAAACCTTCATTCTGCCAAGCATCTGATTAAACGCGTCGCCAATGCGCTCCGTCTCGGTATAATCACGTACATTAATCTCCTCGTCCGTAAAACCGTTTTTGACTTCATTAATCGCTTCCGTAATCCGCTCAAACGGCTTTAAGAGCTTCCGGCTCAAAAAATACGCCATTCCAAACACAACCACAAGCGCGCACATCTCCAACAGGAATGCCCTGCTTTTTATGTACTCATAACTGTTGATAATACTGTCCGTTGACACACTTGTCAGCATGACGCCGACAATCCGTGATGAGCCTTCCACAAGCTTTTCCTCAATCGGCACAATAATCTCAATATACTTTTTCCCCTCAAGATGGTTGGCTGATACACCATCCTTAAAGCATTTCACTATGTTCTCTGAAATAATTGTCTTTCCCTCACTGACCGCATACGTGTCCTTGATAATCTTTAAATTACTGTCAATGACCAAAACACGCCCGTCATAGAGGTTGGAAATCTGCGACAGCTCCGCGTTGACTACCTCGTTTGTATTGTCAAACAGATAGTTGTAAGTAAGCAGATGATCCGCAATAATCTTAACCTGCGTCTGTACCTCATTTGTGCGCACCGACACGGCATTATCCATATACCGCTCCAAAATGCCAATATGGAGAATGATGCACGGAATGATTCCCGCCAGTATCACAAGGCAGAAAATCCTTGTTTTCAGGCTTTTAAAAATTTTGAAAAGCTTTGCCTTTCCCACTCTTTTCTGTTCTCCTATTTATAATAATATCCCACGCCCCATTTTGTGTGCACATATTTTGGCTCGCTCGGATTTGACTCCACCTTCTCCCGCAGCCGTCTGATATGCACGTCAACTGTGCGCACGTCACCGGGATAATCCGCTCCCCACACAAGCTTTAACAGATTTTCACGGCTATACACCTTATTCGGATTTAAAACCAACAGCTCTAACACGTCAAACTCCTTTGCCGTCAGATTAACCTCCTTGCCTGCTATGTAAAGCCGCCTTCCTTCGCAGTCAAGCTTTAAATCCCCTGCCTCTATCACCTGCGTCTTTTTCTCAGGCTCGGATTTGCCTGCGGTCCTGCGCATGATTGCCTTGATTCTTGCTTTCACCTCAAGGATATTAAATGGCTTGGTGATATAATCGTCCGCTCCGTATTCCAGTCCAAGGATTTTGTCCATATCGTCGCCCTTTGCCGTGAGCATAATCACCGGCACACTGGAAAATTCCCGAATCTGCTGGCATACCTCAAGACCGCTGAGCTTTGGCAGCATAATGTCCAAGAGGACAATATCATACTTATTGGCATGCACCTTTTCGAGTGCCTCCTCGCCGTCATATGCACAGTCAACCTCCATATCATCCTGCTCAAGGCTAAACCGTATCCCTTTTACAATGAGCTTTTCATCATCAACCACCAAAATTTTTTTCGCCATTTTTCATAACCATGCCTTTCTGATACCTCAATTTATGACATATGTGTCATTTTTATATTGTAATA
This sequence comes from uncultured Lachnospiraceae bacterium, assembly GCA_910578795.1. GTDB lineage: Bacteria > Bacillota > Clostridia > Lachnospirales > Lachnospiraceae > COE1. Next base: position 49,354 of record CAJTSD010000005.1, on the reverse strand, counting down.
TATTCTTTTATTTTGGAAAACAGTCCGTCCTTGATACCATCAACCTTTTTAATCTCCTCAACGGAACGAAATCCGCCATTTTTCTCACGGTAATCAATAATCGCCTGCGCACGGCTTTCCCCAATCCCCGTAACACTTGTAAGCTCGGCAATTGACGCCGTATTGATATTGACAAGCCCTCCTTCCTGCGCCGACTGCACTACCGCATTTTCTGACACAAGTGTCATATTTTGTGCGGTTTCCTCCTTCGTAAATACCCGAATCTGCTCCCCGTCCGCAACACTCCTTGCAAGGTTTAAGCCTGCCTCATCCGCCTCAGATGTAAAGCCGCCTGCCAGTTCAATCAGCTCAAAAAGCCTGCTGCCCTCGTTTACCTGATATACATCAGGGTTGTTCACCGCACCGCAGACATACACATAAATCGAACGGATTTCCTCACCAGAAGGCAGCGTTTGCGCCATATCCTCCGATTCTATACTGGTCTGCTGCACTTGCGTTTCGCCATTCATGTCAATCAGCAGCGCATCATCCTGTGAAGTATCCGCGCAGCCGCACAAAAGCACGGGCATAAAAAGCGCAAGCATAAAAACGCCTGCTGTCGTAAACGCCCTTAGAGTTCCTGTTCCCTTATTTTGTTTTCTCATCAATATTCATAGCTCCTTTATCGTATTTCCGATAAAGCCCCCTCTACGTAACTATTCAGTACCTTCATAGTTACGAGCATCAAGCCATGCAAATCCACTTCGTGGAGTCAAAGCCACGTATCGTGGCTTGATGCATGGCACAATTTTCGCTTTCTTACGCACTTCGCAGCAAGTGCGCAGTGCTGTACTGAACAGTTAAAAAATGATTTACATATCTATGACTATTTTATGATAATTTCAAGGTCAATACAAGTGCTAATTTTGACATTTCGCAAACAATTTTCCGTAAACCTGTTTCATCCTGACAGCCTAAATCTTAAATACCACAAAACCCGCGATTGCCAAAAGTGCACCAATCACCTTTTTCCAGCTAAACGGTTCCTTGTCCACGCCAAACAGCCCGAACAGCTCAATTAAATACGCAACAATCAACTGCGCAATAACAATTAGCATAACCGCCTTCGCAGGACCTAAAGAATCCATGCTTTTAATCACGGTCAGCGTGATAAACGCGCCAATAACGCCGCCCAAAAGGACATATTTGGGTTCAACCGCAATAACCTCCTTAAACGACGTCCTGTCCGCGCAAAGCCATGCGGCAAAGCAGACCAAAAATGCCGTAAACTGCACAAAGGTATTTGCCGCCCACAGACTTGAATTTTCCGTTACCTTTGTGTTAAATACACCCTGCACGCTCATTAAAGCTCCTGATAAAAGCGCAATCAAAAATCCAATCATAATTCATACCATGCCTTTCTTCATGACAAATATCGTCATTTTCATTCGTACTCTTATGATTGGATATTTTATGTTTTTTTATTCCTGCTGTGTTGTCTGCGGCGTGTCTGCGCCTTCCTCTATCGGCACGTCCTCATATTCAACCGCGGGAAGAAGCTCCACTTCGGGGTCTTCAAGCGCTTCTTCTGTCACGGCTTCACCGTTTAACTGCGTCTTAATCTGCTCGGAAAGCTGACGGATTTGCGTATTTGCGTCCTCTCCTGACCAAACCTTTGCAAAACAGATTTCAAGCTCCACCCAAAAATTACTCGTTTCAAGCATCTTAGGAATCGGCACGGAATCCGCGTAGTTCTGCACAAATCCTTCCACATGCGCGTCCTCATAATCCTGCTTTGTCATCGCTGCAATCTTTCCGGTCATTTCATAAAGGTCATGCTGTGACTCATTTGCAAGGAACGATATCAGCGATGCCGCCGATGCTTTGTGTGTGGAATAGCCGTTTAATACAAGCGCATTGGTCACCGACATTCCTCTTGTGCTAAGCTCTATGTTGATGTCCGGAAGCCTTGCAACACCATATTCATAAGCAAACTCGCCGTTTTTTGCCGCATCGTCAAGCTTTTTGATACAGTCGCTCGTTGCAATCGTGTAAATAGTCTTCCCCTCAAGAAATTCCTGCATAATCGTATCGTAGTTCGTTTCTTTTGTGTCGATTGAGAAGAACTGATTGAGTTCCTGATAAACCTTTAATGTTGCGATGGACTCTGTATTATAGATATTAATGTCATTTTTGTCATCGCCCGCATTGCCGCCCACGGAAATATAGTTTCCAATAAAAAAGTAATTATAAAAAATATCGGACACATCCCAGCGGAAGAAATATTCTACATTTTCCGGCGCGGAATACAAATCCGCAAAGGTTAGAATATCCGCAATCGAAGTTGGAATTAAATCCTCCGCCTCAATATGCTCCTGTGGCGTTTCCCCGTCCTGCACATCCGCTTCTGCTTCACCGTCGCTGTCGTTTGCCTGCGCCGCAATCTGCTCTAAGTATGTCTTATTGTAAAGCAAGGCACTCGTTTCAAAATAGAACGGACAACCCACATATTTATTGTTATAAGTGACTGCATTTTTTGCCGCCTGGCTATATTCGGAGGGCTTATAAACCGGAACAGACTCATCAAGCTCTACCGCAAGCCCTGACAAATATGCCTTTTCCAGCGAATCATTTGTAATGATATACACATCCGGTGTTTCTTCATCGTCGCTTAAGCTTGCCTTGTTAATTGCCTCAAGATATTCCAGTCCGGACACCAGTTTGATATCCACCCGAATATCCGTCCGGTTGTAAAAATCAAGCGTTTTACTGCTCAAATAATCTGTAATCGTGTCATCCGTATACCAAAGACGGATCGTCTCCTTTTTGGAAGTATCCGTTTTGACAGGCTGTTTTTGGTTGAACAACATGGTTGCAATCAACCCAACCGCCGTCGCAATAAGGATTGCCGCCACAATAAACATCCGTTGTTTTATTTTACCGTGTTTCATTCTAATCCACCAATCTTACTGTAGTCTACAAGTTTGTTTTCTTCATTTCTCAGTTTCTGCCGCCATACAGTGTTTAAAAGCAGGTATCCAGTATCGCTGTCATATCATCAATCTCCTGTTTTGACACAATCAGCGGCGGAATAAAGCGAATAATATTCGTCCCCGCATTAATTAACAGCAAACCTTTTTCAACCGCCCGGTTGATAATGTCACTGACAGGCTGCTCGCACTCCAGCCCCTGCATCAGACCAACACCTCTGTGTGCCTTCACACAGTCATGCCTTGCGGTAATTTCTTCCAGCTTTTCATACAGATAGGCACCTGTTTCTTCTACGTTTTTCAACAGGTCAAGCTCCTCAAACAAATCAATCACCTTGGAAATCGCCGTACACGCAAGCGGATTTCCGCCGTAGGTCGTGCCGTGGTCGCCGCTTGTCAGCGACTGCTTTGCCACGCGCTCCGTCATCAGAAAAGCGCCTACCGGAACGCCGCAGCCGACTGCTTTTGCGGTTGTCATAATATCCGGCTTTACGCCGTAGCGCTGCCATGCATACATCATTGCGGTTCTGCCCATGCCACACTGGATTTCATCTAAAATCAGCAAAATATCCTTCTCATCGCAGAGCGCGCGGATACTTTTCATAAATTCCTCCGTTGCCGGATAAATGCCGCCCTCACCCTGAACGGTTTCGAAAATAATCGCGCAGGTCTTATCGGTAACCTGTGCCTTTACGCTCTCAAAATCGTTAAAATCCGCAAACTTGATATTTCCGATCAGCGGCTCAAACGCTTCCCTGTAATGCGGATTTCCCGTTACGGCAAGCGCGCCCATTGTTCTTCCGTGGAACGAATGGTTCATCGCGATAATTTCGTGGTCCGTGTGTCCGTCGCGCAAAAAGGCATATTTTCTTGCCGCCTTAATCGCACCCTCCACCGCTTCCGCACCGCTGTTTGTGAAGAAAACCCTGTCCATGCCAGATACTTTTTTCAGCTTCTTTGCCGCTTCAATTGCGGGAATATTGTAATAATAATTTGATGTATGGATTACCTTGTCAATCTGCGCCTTGAGCGCGTCATTGTATGCCTTATTATTGTAACCAAGCGCAAAGACCGCAATTCCTGCCACGAAATCAAGATATTTTTTGCCCTCAATATCGTAGAGGTACATTCCGTCGCCCCTGTCCCACACAATCTGATAACGGTTGTAGGTATGCAGCAGCGCCGCTTCCGCTTCGTCAATGTATTCTTTCATGTTCATAAGTTAAACCTCCTAATAATAACCCATTTCCATTTTCTCAAGATCGCCGTCCTGCACGATTGCCGTTCCGATACCGTTCCTTGTAAAGATTTCCAAAAGCAGGCAGTGCGGAATGCGTCCGTCCAAAATATGCACACGGTTGACACCGTTTTTAATCGCACTGGTACAGTTGCCAAGCTTCGGCAGCATTCCGCCCCCGATAAATCCTTCTTCAATCAGCGTATCCGCCTGTGATGCGGAAATTCTTGAAATAAAGGAGCTCTTGTCGTTAATGTCCTTGTAAAGTCCTTCAATATCTGTCAGGAATGCCAGCTTCTCCGCTCCGACCGCCTTTGCAATGGCGCATGCCGCATCGTCCGCGTTGATATTGTAAGTCTGAAAATGGTCGTCAAGACCGATTGGCGCTACAATTGGAAGAAAATCCTTTTCAATCAAATCAAACAGCACCTTCGGATTGACTTCCTGAATGTCGCCGACAAAGCCAATGTCCTGTCCGTCAGGATATTTCCGGTCAACCTTTAACAGTCCGCCGTCCTTGCCGCTGATGCCGACTGCCTTGACGCCAAGCTCCTGAACCATTGTGACCAAACTTTTGTTTACCTTATTTAAAACCATTTCGGCTATTTCCATCGTTTCCGCGTCCGTCACGCGTAAACCGTTCACAAACTTCGCCTCTTTTCCGGTCTTTTCCACCCAACGGCTGATTTCCTTGCCGCCACCGTGCACGATAATCGGCTTAAAACCGACAAGCTTTAAAAGCGTTACGTCCTTGATTACGTTTCTTTGCAGCTCCTCGTTACTCATCGCGCTGCCGCCGTATTTTACGACGATATACTTTCTGTTGAATTTCTGTATGTAGGGAAGCGCCTCAATCAGCACCTCCGCCTTGGATAGAATTTTGTTCATATCCTGTTCTTTCATTCTGTAATTTCCTTTCATAACCTTTATTTTTTTAGAAAGAACGCCCGCTCTTGGCGTTCTTTTTGGACGAAACATAGAAATTCTTAGATGATGTCTTTTATCATCTTAGAATTTCTTTTCGTCCTAACTTCGGTAATCCGCATTGATTTTTACATAATCATAGGTTAAGTCACAGCCCCATGCCGTTGCGGTTTCACTGCCCATATGCATATCGACAAGCACGGTTACTTCCGGCTCTGACAAAATCTTTGTCGCCTCTTCCTCACTGTAGTCCGTACCCGTACCGTTTTCATATATCGTAATCTTCCCCGCCTTGCTCTCAAAATAGAGCGTCACATTTTCCGGATTAAACTGCACGCCCGAATAGCCAAGCGCGCACAAAATCCTGCCCCAGTTCGCGTCGTGCCCATAGATTGCCGCCTTTGTAAGACTAGAACAGATAACCGATTTTGCAAGCGTGCGGGCATTCTGCTTTGTATCCGCATTGTAAACCACCGTCTCAAAAAGCGCCGTCGCGCCCTCACCGTCGCCTGCCATTGTCCGCGCAAGATATGTGTTTACATAATTCAACGCCTCCAAAAACTTGTCGTACGCCTCACCTTTTGCCGTAATTTCCTCATTTCCCGCAAGCCCGTTTGCAAGCACAAGACAGGTATCGTTTGTCGAAGTGTCGCCGTCAACGGAAATCATGTTGAACGTATCCACAATGCTTGTGCGAAGCGCCTCCTGCAGCATTTTTTTGCTGATTGCCGCGTCTGTCGTGATGTACGCGAGCATCGTACACATGTTTGGATGTATCATTCCCGACCCCTTGCTCATACCGCCCACTGTTACGGTTTTGCCGTCAAGCTCTATTGTCACCGCTATTTCCTTGTTGACCGTATCGGTCGTCATAATCGCCTTTGACGCCGTTGTCCCTGCCTCAATCGAGCCGTCCTTTACCGCCGCAAGCTTCTCGATTCCTGCACAGATTCTGTCCATCGGAAGCTGCATTCCGATAACCCCCGTAGAGCCTACAAGCACAGCATTTTCTGGTATTTTTAAAAGCGCCGCCGCTTTTTTTGCCTCCTCGGCGCAGTAATCCATGCCCTGCTTTCCCGTACATGCATTGGCAATGCCCGCGTTCACAACAACCGCCTGCGCATACGGGCTGTTCTCCACAATCTGCTGATCCCAAAGCACGGGAGCCGCCTTCACCACGTTTGTCGTAAATGTCCCTGCCACAGTACATGGTGCGCTGCTATAAATGAGTGCCATGTCCATTCTTCCCTGATATTTGATATTCGCCTCCGTGCCTGCCGCCTCAAAACCATGCGCCGCAGTCACGCCGCCTTTCATCCGTTCCATATGAATAACCTTGCTCCTTTCCGCTTTCGCGTGTCATATCTAAAAAACGCTGTCCTTTGCGTTTTTTCAAAATTTGTAAAAGTTTTACATTTAGAAACTCTTAGGCGCCATCTTTTGCTGCCTTAGTGTTTCTTAATGTTTTGTTATTGATTAAACGCTTCTATATTTTCCTTATTTAAGACAAAATCATAATAATTCAAATCTTCTCTCTGCACCCACCCGACATTGTGCCAAAACGCGTTTCCAATGTCGTTTTTGGTAAATGCAATCAGGCTGACTTTATTGATATGCTCTCTTTTCAGCGCGTCCATGCAAAAGACAACCAGCGCCTTGCCAATACCGCGCCTTCTGTAACCGGGCGCCACGCACACGTGATACAGACAGCCGCGTCTGCCGTCGTGACCGCAAAGAATCGCGCCTACGACTGTCCCGTCCTCCACCGCAACCACGCTTGTACCGGGATTTCGCTCCAAAAAGCGCGCCACGCCCTCACGCGAGTCGTCAATGCTTCTGATTGCAAAGCCTTTAATCTGCAGCCACAAGCTGCGCACCTGTTCATAATCGTCTATTGTCATCGCCCTTATCATTTGGTGTATTTCCTCTTTTCTTTGTTTTGCACTATTTTATATGATAGTTTATTCGGGGTGAAATTACAACCCTTTTTATTTCGCCGCGCCCAATTTTATATAATGTATTTTTATGCATTTATTTGTGAATATTATGCATTAATTTTGTTTATATTTTACGCTTTTATTTATTTTTGTCAAGAGAAAATGTATATTTTTTCACTTGATTTCTCGAGTATAATGATGTATATTAGACTTAATGTAAAATTGTTACTGTTCACTTCGTTCCAGTAACGAGAAAAATCCATGCAAAATTCACTTCATGAATAGATTTTTACTTGGTTGCGGTACGTTTTCGCACGGACTTAGCAGTAAATGCTAAGTCCTGATGTGAACAGTAACGTAAAAATACACTATATCACAAAAAGGAGATTTTTAATATGAAAGAAAAGGTTGTACTTGCTTATTCCGGCGGTCTTGATACGACAGCAATTATTCCGTGGTTAAAGGAAAATTTTGATTACGAGGTTATCTGTGTCTGCGTGGACTGCGGACAGGAGGAGGAACTTGACGGACTTGAGGAGCGCGCAAAATCGTGCGGTGCCCAGAAACTTTACATTGAAAATGTTGTGGACGAGTTCTGTGACGAATATATCGTTCCCTGCGTACAGGCAAACGCGATTTATGAGAATAAATATCTCTTAGGAACTTCCATGGCACGTCCCCTGATTGCAAAGAAGCTTGTTGAGATTGCAAGAAAAGAAGGCGCAACGGCAATCTGCCACGGCGCGACAGGAAAGGGCAATGACCAAATCCGTTTCGAGCTTGGCATTAAGGCGCTTGCGCCCGACCTGAAAATTATTGCGGCTTGGAGAAATGACAAGTGGACAATGGATTCACGCGAGTCGGAAATTGAATACTGCAAGGCACACGGCATTCACCTTCCGTTTTCGGCAGATTCGTCTTACAGCCGTGACCGCAACATTTGGCACATCAGCCATGAGGGACTGGAGCTGGAAGATCCCTCAAACGAGCCGAATTTTGAACACTTGCTCGTACTTGGCACAACGCCGGAAAAAGCACCGGAGGAAGGCGAGTATGTAACCATGACGTTTGAAAAGGGCGTTCCCAAGACGGTCAACGGCAAGGCAATGAAGGTTTCCGATATTATCCGCGAATTAAACAGGCTTGGCGGAAAGCATGGTATCGGCATTGTTGACATTGTGGAGAACCGCGTTGTCGGCATGAAATCACGCGGCGTTTACGAAACACCGGGCGGAACAGTCCTGATGGAAGCGCATCAGCAGCTTGAGGAGCTGATTTTGGACCGTGATACATATACGTTAAAGAAGGAAATGGGCAACAAGCTTGCCGATACGGTTTACGAGGGCAAATGGTTTACGCCCAAGCGCGAGGCAATACAGGCGTTTATTGAAAAGACGCAGGAGTATGTGACGGGCGAGGTGAAGTTTAAGCTTTACAAGGGGAACATTATTAAGGCAGGCGAGACAAGTCCTTATTCGCTTTATAACGAGAGCATTGCTTCGTTTAAGACAGGTGATTTGTATGACCACCATGACGCGGAAGGCTTTATCAATCTCTTTGGTCTTTCCTGCAAGGTACGCGCGATGAAGATGCAGGAGCAGAAGGAACTTTAATTTCTATGGTTGTGATTAGTATTATTGCAGGATATTTGGCGCTGATGAACCTGATTGGCTTTGCGATGATGGGCATTGACAAGCACAAGGCGGTGAAAAAGCTTTGGCGGATTCCGGAGTACACCTTTTTTGTCATTGCCCTGATTGGAGGCAGCGTCGGCACGATTATCGGTATGCGGGTGTTTCACCATAAGACACGGCACTGGTATTTCGTGTACGGACTGCCGCTGATCCTGATTTTGCAGGTGGCGCTGGTATTTTGTATTGCAAACTCTCCATTACAGTTTTCCATTATGTGAAAATGTAATGGAGAGTTATTTTGACTTTGTGTTGCAGATATGCTATAATGGGCGGTAACAGGAAGAAGGGGTGCAAAATGGCATTATCCAATGAAGATTTACTTGCAATCTCTAATGTTGTGCAAGCTCAGGTGGAACCGTTAAAGCAGGAGGTCCGGGATATGCGGCTTCTGCTCGAAAATGACGTACTGCCAAGATTAAACACAATTGAGTCCTGTTACACGTCAACATACCACAGGTACGCAAGCGGCATTAATCAGCTTGACGCAATCCAGACCGATGTTGACATTCTGAAAAAAGTCGTATCGGAGCACAGTGAGAAGCTCCAAAAATTAGCCTGAACCAATGAAATAAAATGAAGCGTTTAAAAGAGGTGTAATGAATTATGCACGTTGCAATATGTGATGATAATGTAGCTGACAGAAAGCATCTTGAGCGCCTGCTGTCGCGCGAATCGGACAAGCGCAGGGGCACTCCAAACGTTTTGTATGTGGATTCCTATGGTGATAAAAACCATTTTCTGATTAATCCCTTAAAATACAATCTGATTTTTATGGACATGTGTCTCGAGAGGGGGACCGTGGAATATATTATCGGGGAGCTGGTGGCAATGCATTACAGTGCGCCCCTTGTTTTATATTCCTCTAAAATTGATTATACGCAAATCCCAAATCTTCCCGACTTTGTGGTGCACGCAAAAAAGCCCTATATCCCTGAGCCGCTTCCGCAGTTTTTAGCGCTTGGCGACGAAAATGTGCGGGGCTTTATTGCGACAATCACCATTCATCAGAACGGTATGGCAATGCATGTGCCAAAGGACGAGATTGAGTACGCGATTTTGGATAAAGGGAAAACCGCGCTCCACCTGCTTGACAATACCCGCATTGATATTGACGAGGACATTACGCAGTTAAAGCAGCTTTTGAAGCCGTATGAGGAGTTTGAACGCGTAAATAAAAACGGCATTGCAAACTTTAAGTTTGTTTCTGCCGTTATGCCGCTTAGCCTGATTATGCAAAGCTATGTCCAACTACGCATTTCACCGCTGCGGTACCGTGAATTTAAGTTTTTGAAAGAAGATATGGATAAATTCAGTTAACGTAACTATTCAGTACCTTCATAGTTACGAGCATCAAGCCATGCAAATCCACTTCGTGGAGGCTTGATGCATGGCATAATTTACGCTTTCTCACGCACTTCGCAGCAAGTGCGCAGTGCTGTACTAAACAGATACCAGCTAATACACTCAAAGCGTGACAATAACGCCGCCGTCGTTTGCGTACATACTGCTGATGCCGGCGGTGTCCATAATCACGACTTCCTTGACGTTTAACCGCTCTTCAATATTTTTGCGCACACTCTCCGCTCCCGAAGGATTATTGCAGTGTGTAATCATCAGACGTCTTGTCTGTGCATCTTTTGCATTGCTTACTGCCGCGTCGACAAGCTTTGCAAGCGTCTTTTTCATACCGATACCCTGCCCTAACTGAATAATGCTGCCATTATCCGCACCCATCAGCGGCTTGATGTTGAGCGTTGACGCCACAAACGCCTTTACTCTTGAGAGTCTGCCGTTCTTGCGCAGGGTTTCCAAATTTTCAAGCACAAAATACGTGTTCATTTCCCTGACATACTGCTCGATTTTTTCCGTAATTTCAGCAAAAGAAAGCCCTGCTTCCTCATACTCCATGATTTTATACGCAAGCTGTGTTTCTCCGCAGGAGGCGGAACGCGAGTCCACCACGTAAATATCTTTTTCCCCGTACGCATCATGATACAGGTTCTTTCCAAGTACCGCGCTGTTATAGCTGCCGCTTAGCTGTGAGGAAAGCGTCACCGCATAAACGTGCTCCGCTTCTGTTCTATATGCCTCCAAATAACGCTCCGGTGACGGACATGCCGATTTCGGGCATGTCGGACACGCCGCAACAACGTCTAAGAATTCTCTTTGATTAAAGGTTTCATCATCGGGTTGTTCGTAGCTGTCCCCTACAATTAATGTCAGCGGAACACTCTCAAAACGCGGGTCCTTTTTCAATTTTTCAGGTAATTCACAACAACTGTCCACTACGATTTTATAACTCATTTGATACCTCGCCATCTATCATTTTATAGCAAACGGTAAAAATATTGACGTTTACTATCCTTTTAACCACTTAATCTAGTTTTAATAACTATGTATCATGTTATCATAGATATGTTTGTTTGAAAAGAGTTTTTTAACGTTTTCTTGAAGTTTTTTATAGAAAAATGTATACTGGGAGTTATGTACGGAACATTATGGTATGCATAATAATATTTGTATAAGAGAGGTTTTTTTATTTCATGATTTCATTGCAGATAAGAGTTACGAAACAGATAATGAACGCGCTGCTTGCGTCAGAATGCTTCGACGCGTTTTTATTGGAGGAAGCGGCTGTTACCACGTTTAACACCTTCCACATTGACGGGCACATTGTAAAGGATTTTTATACTTCCGACGAGCTTTCGGAACAGACCTGTGAATTTTCCCTTTGGCGGGATATCCGCCCGTTCTGCTTTCAGCTTATAAAAGGAAAAAAGACACCGGTCTCCTTTAAAGTCGTACTTCATGCCCCCGACGCGCTGGTAGAAAAAATAGCAGCAGACCCCGAATGCGGAGTCGCCGCTAATCTGATCCGCGCTCTTGCGCTCAATATCCGTTACGACAACGGACATGTCGTGTGCGTGACAGGATACGCCTACAGCGCTTTTCTTATGGACAAAAGCGCCGAAAAGCTTTGGGATTCCTATGTCCGCCGTATGTTTAGCGGGCTGAATATTGATTTTGAGTAACAGTTCAGCCATGCAGAATTGATTGTACAAATTGTACGTGGGATCTTGCTCACTAAGGGCAATTTGTACAATTAATTCTATAGGGCAGACGCCCGTCATGAAATAAGCCGCTGGCAAATACTAAAGATTATTGGTGAAAATGTACATTCTAGCGACTTATGAATGGCATGGCTGAACGGTTGCAATTTTGAAATACTTTACGCCTTTATTGTCTTGGATTGAAAAATCAGGCTCGCAAGGTATCCGAAAATCAGCGCTGCACTGCAGCCTACGGCTCCGTTTGTAAAACCGCCCTTAAAAAGTCCGATAAATCCGTCCGTATCAACGGCTTCCTTAATTCCCTTCATCAATATATTGCCATACCCCAAAAGCGGAACATTTGCCCCGGCTCCGGCATACTCGGCAAACGGCTCGTAAAGACCGAAAAAACTAATCACTGCCCCCAAGCATACCAAAAGCACCATTACGCGTCCCGGCAGCATCTTTGTGCGGTCAAGAAGGATTTGTGCCAAGGCGCAAATCAGACCGCCTACCCAAAATGCATTGATATAATCCATCATAAAAATCCACAATCCTTTCTTTTTAAAAACAGTATGCGGATTTTTTATGATTTTATGCGCTTTGCAATTTCAAAAACAATTTCCCTTATATTTTTTCCTTCGCAGTCAACCGTCATATGGGAATACTGTTCATATAAAGGCGTACGCTCGTCGTACAGCTCCCCAAGACTTTGACTCTCCCGAAGCACCACGCCGCGCTCTTCAAAGTTTCCCAGTCTTTCACAAATGCTCTCGTAAGAAAGCCGCAGATAACAGATTGTCGCAAACTCTGACAGATGCCGCATCGCTTCCTCTCTGTAAACTGCGCTTCCGCCCGTGGCAATCACTGCCGCCTTTGGATTCAATGAAGCATTCACGTTTCCCTCTATATCCAAAAAGCCCTCTAAACCGCGCTCTTCTATAATCTCGTGGAGCTTTTTCTCCTCGCGCTCCTGTATCACTAAGTCGGAATCAATAAACGAAATGCCCAAGTTCTTTGCAAGCACCACGCCAATCGTGCTCTTTCCGACTCCGGGCATTCCGATTAGTACAATGCTTTTCTTTCTCAAATTATCACTCCTACTGTCCTACGCGCCCAAATATGCGATGACTTCCACCTCGCAGAGCACGCCCTTTGGCAAGTCCTTAACCGCTACACAGCTTCTTGCGGGATTTTGTGTAAAGTATTTTGCGTATACTTCATTAAACGCTGCAAAATCCGCAATGTCCGCCAAAAAACAGGTTGTCTTTACCACATTGTCATAGGAAGCTCCTGCTGCCTTTAAAATTTCTCCGACGTTCTTCATTGATTGCTCTGCCTGCTGCGTGATGCCTTCTGCCTCCACGGTTCCCGTAGCAGGGTTAATGGGAATCTGTCCCGATGCATAGAGAACATCTCCTGCAATAATTGCCTGTGAATACGGCCCGATTGCTGCCGGCGCCTTATCTGTACTTATTTTTTTCATACTGGTATCTTAGCTCCTTTCGATATATTTATGTCAATCCGGCTTGACCGGCGGCTCATCAAACTCGACAATGACGTAGTAGCCTCTTTCATTCTCCTCAATCGAGACAACCGTGCCGCTTTGCGACTGCAGCCGTTCATTGAACGGAATGTTTCCGGACATTGCCACTGCCGGATTAATCGTATAATAATAATTACTTGGAAGAACGCCCTCTGTGACAGTGACAACATCGCCTTCCTTTACCTGTCCCGGACGCTCCATTTTAAAATCCATTTGTCTCATACGCTACCCCATTTTTCGCCAAACTATCATGAATTGCCTATGGCAGACAAAGGAAGGCGCTTCGCAAAGCGCCTGTCCTCTAAATTGCAATATCAAGCTGTGTGCGCACAGCCTTTGCGGGCTGCTTTGAGTTTACCATAAACACGTTTCTTGCGCTCTGACGGTAAACTGCCGCGTCACTGATGATTTTGGTAAGGTCTGAAATTTTCTTGGAAAGCTGTGAACAGTCCTCCTTTGTAGCAGTTGCCGCGTCACTGTTTAATTTATTCAGCTCTGTGTTCAACCGTTGGATTTCATTGTTAAAATTCAGTCTGTCGGAAATCGAAAAATATCCGTTTATAATCTGACTTGAGAGACCTTCCATCTTTTTGAGCATACCTTCAAGCTCCGCCTCGCTGGAAAATTCACTTTCGTCCCCTTCATTTTCCGCCTGACTTGCCAAAAGCTCGCTGCGCTTCCTTCCCGCTGCCGAAATGGACAGCATCACAGACTGCTCTTCGTTTTCCGCATTCTCCTCTAATACGCCGTCACGTCCCCTTAATGCTTCCTGCTTCTCCTGCGCGTCGGAATAAGAATTCTCGATTGCGCTTGCGGCTCTGTTCAAAAGTGCGGTGTTTGTACTTCTTACCTGCATAGGATACTCCTTTCCCTTATATAATGGCTGTGAACTACCCCTTTGGCAAAAAATGTCAAAGTCCCTTCGGGCAACCGCACGCAGCTTTGCGCGCTTTGTTCCAGTCAACATAAGAATAATTTTGTTGATTTCTTATGGTAGTTACATATGTAAACTACTCCCCTTGTTATCTATATCGGTTAATGTTTTTCCAAAATTAACTTAATTTTATATATTTTTCAAAAATTTTATTCATTTTAATCAATTTAGGCTTTATTGCATTAATTTGCAGATAATTTCTTTTCGCACAAAAAAATCCCCCTGAATCAATCAAGGAGATTTTATCTATCTATTTATCATTCTTTTAATACGCTTTCAAACGCTTTACAAGCCATCTGCCCAATTTATATACCGGTGTTTCAAGATGTCTTTTCGCGTTTTTCAGTTCTTTTCTGATTTCAATATGCTGTGGACAGTGCAGCTCGCATTTCCCGCATTCAATGCAGTTTGACGCACCGGAATAATCCTTGCGCAGCGCCGTGCACATAAAATACTCCTGAAGCGCGGAAAAACTTCCCTCGGAATATTTGTGATTATAGGCAGAGAAGGCAGCAGGAATGTCCACATTTTGCGGACACGGCATACAGTATCCGCAGCCGGTACAGCCGACTTTCATTTTTGCATTGATTGCCTGCACGACCTGCTTGAGCATTGCCTCTTCGCGTTCACCCACCTCGCCGATTTTCACATTGGACGCCGTGGCAACATTATCCCGAACCATTTCCAGCGAATTCATTCCCGAAAGCACACAGGTCACCTCCGGCTGGCTCCAAAGCCACTTAAACGCCCACTGTGCAGGAGTCTGCTTAATTGGATAGTCGGAAAAAATTTCGACGGCTTTCTCCGGAAGACGGCTGACAAGCTTTCCGCCCCGCAGCGGCTCCATGATAATCACGGGAATGCCTTTTTGATTTGCATAGAGCAAGCCTTTCCTGCCCGCCTGCGTATTTTCGTCCATATAATTATACTGTATTTGGCAAAAATCCCAGTCGTAAACATCAATCAGACGGCAGAACATGTCTGCATTTCCGTGATAAGAAAACCCGATTTGTTTGATTGCGCCGCTCGCTTTCTTTTCGGCAAGCCATTCCAAAATGCCCAATGTCTTTAAGCGATCCCATGTTTTTACGTCCGTGAGCATATGCATCAGGTAGTAATCAATATAATCCGTTTTCAGGCGGCTTAACTGCTCCACAAAGTATTTTTCCATACTCCCGCCGTTCTTAATCAGATAATGGGGAAGCTTTGTGGCGATGCTTACCTTGTCGCGGATGCCGTTTTTAGCAAGGATTTCTCCGAGCGCCGCCTCGCTTCCGGGATAAACGTATGCAGTATCATAATAATTGACACCTGCACGGTACGCCTCCATAATCTCCGCTTCCGCTTTTTCCATATTGATTTTTCCGCCGCTCTGCGTAAAGCGCATACAGCCGTAACCTAATATTGAAATTTCATTTCCGTACCGGTCTTTGCGATAATTCAAATCCGTTCCCTCTTGCTTTCTTTCCTATTATTTCATACTTGCGTAAGAAGCTGTAGGAAAATAAGTGATACAGACTGCGCAGGATATTTCTTCAAGGGTGTATGTTAAAAAACGTAAGCGTAACGGGCTACGGCGAGGCTTTTTGACATGCACAATCGGAGAAACAGGCAAGTCAAGATGTGTCAGTTATTTTTCTACAGATTCTAAGTATAGCACATGTGTAAAACAGTCCGCAAGCAAAAACAGTCGAATAAACCATCCGCGAAAAACCATCCGACAATCTGTCGTTATCATCAACATGTATCAGGCGTTGCGATATACAACCCCTCAAAGGTACCCTTTACTGCGGCAACGCGTCCGGACACAATACGCTAAAGCAGCAGCATTCCCATAAAAGTAATTATTGTAGTGATAATGCCGATGCGTGTGGCAAGTTTTCGATTGGCTAGAAATTTTATAAGACTTTCCCCCACAATAAAAATTTTCCAAAGGATTCTTTGCGCTTATGGCTTTTTATGCTACAATTTAATAGCAGTCATTAAAACGAATTTCACATTTCACTTGGGAGGTTATTATGATTCGGGAAGCTGTTGAAAGCGATTTAGAGGAAATTTTAGCACTATATCTGTATCTTCATGAAACGTCCGTACCAGACAGCTCAGAGCACCTTCGGCAGACTTGGGAACAGATTATCCGCGACAAAAATCATCATCTTATCGTTTACGATGCAGACGGGAAAATCGTGGCATCGTGTGTCTGCGTGATTATTCCGAACCTGACAAGAAATGTCAGACCATATGCGTTTATTGAAAATGTGGTGACGCATGGAGATTACCGCCGAAAAGGATACGCTGCCGCGTGTCTGGATTACGCAAAGCAGATTGCGGAGCGTAACAATTGTTACAAAATGATGCTGCTGACGGGGTCAAAGGAAGCGGGAACCTTGGATTTTTACCGGAAAGCAGGGTATAACAGTTCGGATAAGACGGCGTTTATCCAATGGATAACATGATAAGCTATTTTCGGGAAAGAGGCGTATATTATGAAACAGTTGAAGCATACACAAGATAGACAAAGCAGTCCTTTTACCTATAAAAGAGCAACAGAAGCAGATCTTGCGGAGCTGGTGCGAACGCGGCTGATTGTGCTGCGGGCGGCGAATCGGCTTTCCAAAGATGCAGATATGTGGGCTGTGGAGAAAACATCATATGCCTATTACCAAAAGGCATTGGTAACAGGGGAGCATATCGCGTATTTGGTGTATGACAAAGAAGTGTTTATCGGTGCGGGCGGGGTGAGCTTTTATCAGGTTCTGCCCACGTATCACAATCCAAGCGGCAGGAAGGCATATATTATGAATATGTATACAAAGCCCGAATACCGCAGACAGGGCATCGCGTATCACATGTTGGATTTGCTGGTGGCAGAAGCGAACGGGCAAGGCGTTTTGCAGATTGCACTGGAGGCGACTGATATGGGGCGCGGGCAAAGCCGTCGCTTATCACGGTTCAATAGGAAGATAGTTCCCCGTTCCTTTTTAGAGCTCTAATTCATACCCGTACTCCCGCAATGTGCATGTCTCGTCAAGCACTTTATGATAAATGCCCTGCGCCCGCGAAAAGCCGCCTTTTTCATACAAACGGATCGCGGGGAGGTTCTCGTCTACGACAAAGAGCCGCAGATAATCTGCCCCCAATGCCTTTGCTGTTTCCTTCGCTTTTTCCAGCATCAGACTGCCAATGCCTTTGCGCACATAATTTCTGTTTACGCCAAAACGGTCGAGATAAAGCGCATTCCCACAGCGATTTTTCCATGTCATCACAGATTCGCCCTCGTCGGTATTGCACAGCGCAAATGCAGAAACCATTTCCTCCTGCTCCAACAGGATATATAGGCGATTGTTATGTATATCCTCCTCAAAAAAGGAACACGGATAAATGTCGTCCCAAATTTGCAGCTGATTGTCCTCCATTTGTTTCACAATCCCTTCAAATGTATGTTTTATTTGCGGTAAATCCTGTATTTGCGCCAATCGAAAATGCATTCTCATATATAACCTTATCCCTTTCGTCAAGTTATTTACTCTTACTTTTCTATTTTATCTCTTCCTTCTAAAAATACAAAGGAGAACTAAAGCCCAAATGGCAAGCATGTACCTCCAATCAGTAAGTAGAGGAAAAGCGCTCTGCCATCTCAAAATTTCTTTCTTCTGTTTATTGCCTTACTGTAATGTGGGAGACTGAACCATTTCCTGCTGCTGTTTTTTACCTGCGCCCATTTTTCAAGTTGCCTCGCCCATTTGGAAGAGGGGTTAGCATATGGATACCGATATGTCCTATGCCCAAAATAACTGTCGCAATCACCATCCATATGACTCTGCCGTATATGCCGAGCAGAAAAAACGCGGCTACGGGCAGCGTTGCACCTGCAACGGGAATGCCGAAAAGGCTGCTGTAGAAATCGGTCAGCTTTTTGCCGCTGCAAAAATAGCGTATCCACCACAGCTCATATAATGCCATTAGCCCAAACGCCGCGACAAGCCACCAAGACCACGTTGTCCATTGAGCAAGGTTAAAGTCGGAAAATGCCAATGCGCAGCAGCTTGTCAGCACCTCTCCCGTCCGTTCCAAAATCAACAGGATTTTGTTTTCCCCTTCTGCGCTGTATCCCTCCGGCATGTTTTTTGTCCAAAGAAAATTGGGAAGAAACAAAAGGAATAAAAATAAAAGACCGATGTAGGAAAAGCCGAAGCTGTTATTGGAAATTTCCTGAATAAACAATTTTATTTGCTGTATGATCATAATCTGTCACTCCGTTGTGTGATTTGCGCTTATTTATTGCCGACGTATTGCCCAAGCTCCTCTGAATTTCTTTTCCATTACCGCTTATACATTCTGAGCAATCGATGATGAACCCAAGCCATCAGGACAATCGGCACTGCCACGCCGCCAATCAGCCAAACCATACCCCACGCAGAGCTTATACCGCCCAAGGTACCCACCGCACCGGAAACTGCTATAACAATTCCGTACAAAATCCACATTTCGCCATGTTTTTTGTTCCACGAAGACACGTCTGACAGTTCCTGCGCAGCCGGCGGTTTTTCACCTGTATAAAACCCGACCGGTGTTTTGCTCTTTCGCTGCAAAACGCCAATGCCAACCATAATCAGTGCAGCCAATAAATAAATTACAAAGCAAATCATATTTTCCACCCCCTATCGCCGCTCATACACCAGTTCCGTAATCCTGTTCTCCGTCCGCGTGTTCACTAGCCGCAAATCAATCCGATTCTCCGTTGGGGCAAAAAGCGGAATACCGTTTCCCAAAATAGTCGGGATGACACAGATATGATACCGGTCAATCAGATTTTCCCGCATAAGCTGCTGCGCAATTTTTGCACCGCCGCAAACCCATATTGCTTTTCCCTGCTCTTGTTCAAGCCGCTTTACCAGCGTACATGGATTTTCGTCGGTAAAGAAAATATTGTCTGTTGCAGGAAGCTTGCGGTGCGTAATCACATAACTTGTCAGCCCTGCATAGACCCACTGCGTCGGCGACAGTTCTGTCGTTACCTGGTGATACGTATTCCACCCCATCAGTACGGTATCGACATCCTTTATAAATGTGTCGTAAGAATTTGTCTCCTCCGTCTGTTCCTGCTGCGCGTCAAGCCAGTCCACACTGCCGTTTACGTCCGCAATGTATCCGTCAAGGCTTATGGCAATATACAAAACAACTGTTCTCATATCCGTTTTCTCCTTATAATTCACGCAATGCACCGTTTTCAAAGTAATAAATATTTTCTTTCTTAAACCCGTATACGGAATTTTTCTTACAAATATGCGGTTCAAACGTGAAAAATGAAATGTCCGATAATTTCGCCGTATTTCCTTTCTCGATATAAATTCTGTCCTCTTTTTTCTTCACAATGGAATGCCCTAAGTTTCCCATAAAATCAAGGTTGACAAAACCGTCTTGGCAAATTACTTCGTTAATGTGAAAATACAATTCCTCAAAACTTGTATCAGGCGTTACAAAGCGTCTAAGCTCTGCGTGCAGCAGGTCTTCCATTTGCAATCCTGCTTTCCATTCCGCGTTTTTGACAGCAGAAATTTCGTCCGTTACCTGCCCGTTTTCAACAATGATTGTCCTTGCGTAATCGCCCCATATCTGACCGCACTGCGGACTCAGGTCAATCGTGATAATGTCGTTTTCCCGTATACGCCTGTCCGATGTCGTGTACTGTTTTCCGGAAACGGAAACCGTCGTTTCTTCCCCCGCAAAGCAAAACGCCCCTACGTCCCAATACCAAAAAGAATCCGCGCCGAGCGCCCGCATTTTGTCCTCGCTAAGCTGCCGGATTTGTGTCAGGCGCATACCCGGTTCTATCACCTGACGGATATAGGCAATTGTCTGCCTTGCAATGTTTTGGACAGTTCTATAATCATCATTCCTATCAGCCACATTCATAGCCGTGCCCCTTCCTCACTCTTTCCTGTTATGCACGCAAAATAATTTATATTATTCAGTGTATCACAAAGCCGCACAAAAGTAATGCATTATTTGAAATATGATTCAGAAAAAATGAACCTTAAAACAGACATTGACCCTTGCCTTATCCTATGTTATAATTTTTGAAACAATTGAATAGCAGTCATGTCTTCAGGGCAGGGTGAAATTCCCGATCGGCGGTTACAGTCCGCGGGCGCGAAAGCGCGGGGTTTGGTGAAATTCCAAAACCGACGGTATAGTCCGGATTAAAGAAGGTGTATTGAATTTGTCAGAGGGTATCTGACAATTGTTTTTGCACTCTTTTTTTATCTTACAGCTCTGTTGGCATTTTTCGATACACCTTATTAAACTTTAACACCTGAAAGGCAATGCCGTCTTTCAAGTGTTAATTTTTTTAAGGAGGTATTCCAATGAATATCAGAAAAACAAAGAAACTCACAACAATCGGTATGCTTTGCGCATTTGCTTATGTCGCGGCGGTGGTCGGACGCATTCCGCTCGTACTTTTTCTAAAGTATGATCCCAAAGACGTTATTATCGTCATCGGCGGATTCCTGTTCGGACCGCTGGCTTCCATTGCCATTACCGTGGTCGTTTCCGTAGTACAGCTATTCACGACGAGCGCAACGGGAATTTGGGGCTGCATGATGAATATTATATCAAGCTGTGCCTTTTCATGCCCTGCCGCGCTTCTCTACAAAAAGAAACATACGCTGTCTGGCGCCATGCTCGGACTCTGCTGCGGTTGGGGATGTCAGGTCGTCGTCATGATGATTTGGAACTATCTGATTGCACCGATTTACATGAATTATCCAAGGGAAATGATTATGGAATTGCTGCTCTCAGCGTTTTTGCCGTTTAATGTGATAAAAGGAGGATTGAATGCGGCGATTACAATGCTGTTGTATAAGCCTGTCGTTACCGCGCTGCGCCGTTCCAATTTAATTGATTCAAAGCAGCAGGCAAATAAAATGCAGATACATGCCGGCATGTTGCTAACAGCTTTATTCATCATCATGACCTGCGTGTTACTGATTCTTTCTTATAACATATAACACAAGGAACAACGTTGTGCAGAGATTCCTTCAAGAGCCTCTGCACAACGCAGTCCTGCAGCAAATCAATGCGAATCAATATACAACCGCCGACCCAATTGAGTCCCCTTTCACTAAAATCTCCGCCATTTTATCCCCTAACCGCACATGAACCCTGATATCATGCGCACTCCGATTCAGCAGTACCACGGCAATCTGACCGTCCGGATTCAGAAACGCCGTCGCCTCCAGTTCGTCCGAATACCTGCTCAGCCCAATCCGAACCGCCCCCGTTTTGATAAAATGTGTAAAATGCCACAAATAGTCTGCCGTGTTTCTGCGAATCAATTCGTTCTTTTTTCTGTCATACAAAAACGGCGCGTCGCAGAAGTTTCCCACATGATTCGGTCCGCCTATTTCATCCAACACAACATTCCAGTCATAAAACGCATTCATGCCGTGGTTCATATTTCCAATCATATCATGTGCATATTTCTGCGCATTTTTCAAATAATCATCGGACGCAAACTTACTGTACTCAATGCATGCCTCCGACAAAATCAGCTTCTTATCCGGGAAACGCTCCCGAATCATCTGCAGCGCCTCGAAATGGTCCCCGCTGTACCAGTGAAAAGCAATTCCCGCAACCATATGCGCCGTTGTACCGTCAATTATTTCACAAGCACGCTCATACGCACGCTCCTTATTGTGGTCCCAAATAAAGACCTCAATATCCGATAAATCATTCTCCTGTAATGCTGACCATAAATAGTCCCGCAAAAATTCCTTCTCCTGCTGCGCCGTATACACACACGAATCCCACGTCTGAACCGCTTTCGGCTCATTCTGCAGGCTGATGCGCCTCACCAAATACCCGCGCTTTCGATATTCCTTGATATAGCGGCAAATATAATCCGCCCACACCTTTTTGTATTCCTGCTTCAATTCTCCGCCATGATTTCTGTCCCCGTTCGTCTTCATATAAGCCGGTGGGCTCCACGGCGTCAGCATAATCTCCAGCCTGCCGCCATACGCCTTCTGCGCATCGTCCAGCAGCGGAAAAATGTGCTTCTCCACCCTCTCCATCTGAAACTGCGCAAACGTCTTATCCTGCGCATTTTCCACCGCCTCATAATGCCCGAGGGAAAAATCACAACTGTCAATCGGAATGCGCACCAAGCGGTACCCCATTTCATTCCCGTCAAAATACGCCCGCAGCAGTTCCTCCTTCTGCTCCGGGTTCATCAGACCATAAATATACCCCGCCGATTCCGTAAGCGCCCCGCCAAACCCTTCAAAGGTCTGATACGTCACATCGGGATATAAATTGAGCAGATAATTCTCTTCGCCCTTGTCAGGAAGAAACGCCGCCTCTTTTTCCTCCCTGCACCGTCCCATGTTTTCATACCATGTACTGATATACTTTAATTTCGTTCTCTCCATATGACAATTTCCAACCTCCGTATTATTTTCATCGGCGCATAATTAAGCCAAAGCCTGGCATCGCGGTTGAACCCACCGGGGTCTTCTACGTCAGTATTTTCTTAATTTCCTCATTGATACTGATATAGGTTCCCATTTCCATGATATTCTTCTGCACGATGCCAATACTGTCCGATAGATTCTGTAGCGCTACTTAATATTTATCAAAGACAGCTGTTTAGTTTTATTTAAGTTATCTTTAATCGGGCGCTTGCCCGTCATGTGCTTTCCACGCACATTCCGTAATATCCATGTCCGTAAACACTGCTTTGAATGACGATTCCTCTGGGCTGCAGGCATAAATACCAAACTTTATAACATCTGCTCCCTCTAACATATGGCAGACACGTATTTGCCTAAAATTGTTACCGTCCTGCGAACATTCAATACAGTAATCGTCCTCTCTGCGGCTTAGCCGATACCACATTGTTTTAACATCTGTCGGAATTGCCGTAGTTGCCCAATCAGAATAACCATGATTAGTAACTACGCTTCCATGATTTTGAAAAGTATCGTTTTCATACTCTACGGAAGCCTTTAACCAGTTGTCGCTATCCAAATACATTACAATCCCGCACTGGTCGAACCTATGGTGACTTTCCGAAAAATCTGTTTTCACAATGAAAGAGAAATATTTTTCGTCTGTTTCCATTTGCAAAACAGGAGCATTGTCGTTTCTGAAATGATAATACGTTCTTTGCCACAAATCTGTATGCGGTTTCGTGACAATTTCAATACGTCCATCGTGAATAACATAACTTTCCGGCTCTCTTGTCCATTCTAATTGCTGAATATTAAAATGCATCATTTGTTCATATTCCTCCGTTCTGATTTATAGGATTAGGGTGTTTCTCTGAATTTCAAATGAATATTCTTTGTACTGCGTTTCCCATTTTTATATTCCACATCTGTATTTCTTATTTTGCGTCAATGGGGCGTTCTGCCGTATGAGTGCTTACATGTGGCGCTAAATAAACATTATTCCCAAAAGTTACATCGTTTTAAAATCAATCGTTCTTTCTGCATACCGCATTCGTTGCCAGCACACCGCAGCCTTCATTCAGCGGGAGTTCGCCGCCGTCAATCGTCGTAACCACGCCGCCCGCCTCTTCCACAATCAGAGAACCAGCCGCATAATCCCACGGGCAAAGCCGCAGCTCAAAGAACAGCTCCGCCCGTCCTGCCGCAACGTTGCATAAATCAAGCGCCGACGACCCGCTGCGCCGCACGTCAAGCGCCTTGCAATAATAATCATATGCCATGTCAAACGTCGCTTTTGCATATTCCTCATAGTAAGTAGCCGTTCCAAAAATAACGATCCCGTTCTCAAGCGGCTGTCTTGATACCTGAATGGGGCTGCCGTTTAAAAACGCGCCTTTTCCCTTCACCGCCGTATAGACCTCGTCAAGATAAGGATTGTATACAACGCCCATATACCGTTTCGCGTCTTTAATCAGTGCTACCGATATTGCGCTTGCGTGATAGTCTTTGATAAAGTTGGTCGTTCCGTCAATGGGATCCACGATAAACGCATAACCGTCTTTTACGGACGCGTGTACGTCCTCCTCCTCACCGACAAACACTGCCTCCGGCAAAATCTCCAACAGTCTCTTTTGCAGCTCGGACTGCACTTTTTTGTCATACGCGGTGACGAAGTTCGCATGTCCTGCCTTTTCGTCAATGCCGGATTTTGTTCTGTCGGCATTTAAAATAATTGTTCCGCACGCGCGCACTGCATGAATGATATTCTCCAATAACTGTTCTTCTGTCATGTTTCTGTATCTCCTTTTTCTTATGTTTATTACCTGTTTACTGTCCTGCTGTCGGATCCTGCGGTGTTGGTACCGGCACGGCTGTTGCCGGATCCTGTGGCTGCGGTGTCGGCACGGCTGTTGCCGGATCCTGTGGCTGCGGTGTCGGCACGGCTGTTGCCGGATCCTGTGGGGTGGGGTCTGGGACTGCTGTTGTCGGATCCTGCGGATTGGGGTCCGGCATCACGATCGTCGGATCCTGCGGATTGGGAACTACCGTTGTTGGATCCTGTGGATTGGGATTGGGACTTGGCGCCGCTATCGCCGGATCCTGCGGATTGGGGTCCGGTTCCGCAAAAATGGTCTCTTCCGCAGGATCTGCAGGCGTTGTCTGCTCCGGTTCCTTCACCGGCTCGGTACCGGGCAGATAATAGCAGATAACCGGTGTTCCTTTTTCAATATATCCGTAAATCTCCTCCGCAACTGAATAAGGCAGGTTGATACAGCCGTGCGAACCGTTCGTCTTATAAATATTGCCGCCAAACGATTTCCTCCACCCTGCGTCATGCATACCGATGTTGTTGTTAAACGGCATCCAATAAGAAACTGGTGTTCGATACCCCTGCCCTGCCAGCGTCGCGTTGCGCTCCTTATACGTAATTCCGTAAATCCCCGCCGGCGTATCAAAGCCCCGCGCGGAATTGCCCGACACGAAATCGGATTCCAAAATCAACTCACCCTCCACATACAAAAGCAAATGCTGCGCCGTCAGATTAATCTCCACGTACGTATCGCCGTAGTCTGGGATTCCATGCACTGCGGCGGTCTGATAATACGCAGGCGTGCGTTCTCCACTCTCGCCGTTTTGAATCATTTCGGCAAGTTCCGCCGTTTCCTGCTGCGTATTCATCCACCAGCCGTAATCGCCCTTGTCAATTGTGACATCTATGTCATAACTGGTCTGAAATGTGCGCGTTTTAAAAATCGTATTATAATTTTTCCGCAAATTCTCCACGAAATCCGCTACCTTTGTTTCGTCCAGGGTAATCTTTGCCCCGTCCATCTCAATCCATGTGACAATCGTATCACCGTCAAGCACTTCCTGTTTGTCCCCAAAGGTATACGTGATGGTAATATCCGCGTATTTCTGCAAATTCGCAAGAGCCGTCTTTAGCTGTGCATTGTCCGCGGTGATTTTTGCCGTTTCATAGCACCCTGCCTCACTCAGACTGATGTGCTCCTCCAAGCCCTCCACCGCCGTCTGAATCGCGGCATAAGTATTGTTCCAATTCAGACGGGTTCCCGGGGTTTCCTCTATGATTTGAAACCCTGTCTTTGGAATATAGTCTGATATGTACGCGTCCTTAGCTTCTGTAATAAACTCTTTGCGAAAGCCGCTTAGTCCTTTGATTTTTGTTTCCAACGCCGTTTCGTCGTAGGTTACCGTATTTTCCGTATTCTGCTTATTTTCCTGCCGGATAAACCATAAAAGGCTGTTTTGGTCCGCCAAAATCCGCTCAAACGGCTCCAGTGACACATACGACAGTCCAATCTCGGAGCCTGATATTTCTTCTACCAGCACGGTTCCGTCCGCCTTGCGCTGCTCCACCTCAAGGACATACCCCTCAATGCGCTGCGTAAGCTGCGGTATGGTCATTCCCGATACATCGATTTGGTCAATGACCGTTCCGTTCATAAAGCAGGTCTGATAACGGTTCAGACCATACAGATAAACCGCTAAAATGCAAAGCAACGGAACGCATAAGGCTGCCGACAGGATAAAAACCTTTTTCTTATTTAAAATATTCCATTTCCGTTTTGTCATAAAATCCTGATTTCCTTTCAAAAAACGCGCGATTTTGCATGGGTGCCCGTATCGCTTATGCCCATTATAGCAGATTTTAATGTAATTTAACATAAAATTATGGCATCTGTTTTCATCATTTTTTGGAAATATTTTTGTAATCATTTCCTGCATTACAAAGACAGCAAAAAGCACCTGCCGTCTATATGAACGGCAAATGCTCTTATCGTTTACGGGATAAAACGGTCTCGTATATTAACAGACAATCAAACATTCCTTGCCCTGAAATGCAAACCCGTATTTTTTGATGTTTTCGGGAGATATCACTTCATTCCCATTGCCTTCATGTACCGTTTCCTTGCCGCATAAAAATCCTCTGCGATTTGCGCGCTTCCCCGTTGCGGCACTTTCGCGGTATGCCCTAAGAACTGCTCCCTCTGCGCGGCGATTTTCGCATTTGTCTGCTCCCATGCAATCTTTGTTTCATACGCCTGCTCTAACCATGCAATTTCGTCCTCTTTTGCAATGCTCCTTCCGTCGGTTCCATGATACGGCACGGATGCGTTCTGATAGCGTTTTTCGATTTCCGCATACAGCTTGGCATAAACATCTGCTGCGGTATTTACCACATCTTCGTAATCATAACTGCCCTTTTCTTCCCTGATCTGTCTTAAGGCATCTGCCGCCATGTCAAAAAGCTTTGCAGGACTGTTCAGTTCCATATGCTCCAAATGATCCATAACGGCGGCTTTTGTGTCTTTTAATTTTGTTACCGACGCTGCCTGTGTAAAACCGCTGTGCATCTTTGATAATAACCTGCTGTTTCTTTTTACATCTGCATTTGCGGACGAAAAATAAACTTTATTGTCTGTATTAATATTCCATGTCATATTATATTCATACTCCTTTTTCACTTTGTGTATTTTATGTAAACTCACATAAATACGCAGAACACTGGCATTCCTGCTGCCGCGGTTACAAAACGCTCCGAAACCGATACTGATAAATTCCTGCAAAATCAATGTCCTGTTCGTTGTCCAGCGTCCCTTTCAGACTGCCTGTTTCGTCCCGTTTCGTCATTTTGATACCTCCTGTTTGCCTTGATACAATATGAATCAATTGCTTGGAATTTGTCATTTACTATAGTATCGGAGCATTTTTCCAAATCCTAATGGGAATGCCACCAAAAGACGATATGATGGCACGAAAGGACGGCGCATTGTTTTATTGGTCCGAAAGCAGACGCAGCGCGATTTCCTTCGCCTTTGCGCTGGTGACCTCTTGTTCCTTTGTTTCTCCCAAATAGACGCAGAAATAGACACGCTTCCCTGCAAGGTCGGCAAATCCCGTAAACCATGCATCAACCGTAACACCGTTTGCTTTGCCCATTCCTGTTTTTCCGTAAACGGCGAGATTGGCGTCTTCCTGCGGGGTGCTTTGCATCACCTGCTTTAGCTGCTCCTGCGTTTTTTGCGAATAGGCTGACTGGCTGCCGAAAATCCGTTCCATGACCTCGGTCTGTTCCTTGGGGGATATTTTGAGGGAGGATTCGATCCAAAATCCGGTCAGTGCGCGGTTGTTGTTATTGGTGTTTGAACTGCCCTCCCAATCGGAGCAGTCGCAGTTTCCATACCGGAGTTTTTCCAGTTCCGTCTGTATGGTGTCCTGTCCGATTTCGTCGATGACTTCCCGAAAATACCACACGCAGGAGGCGCCAAATGCCGCCTCAAAGTCAATGTCCTGATTCCAGTCGTCATTCCAAAACCATTCGCCGCTCCATTTTTTGGTGGACGCATCGGGGATAATGATTTCCTGCTCCAAGCCAATCAGGGAAGAGATAATTTTAAAGGTAGAGCAGGGGGAACGCCGGGTATTTGCCAACTCCTCCTGATAGATTTGGTAGGTGTTTTCATTTGGATTATAAAGAACTGCCGTTCCGTTGATTCCGTCAAAATAATCCGACCAGTCGGCTTTCGTAACGGTTGCTTCTGTAATGGCTGTTTCTGTAATGACTGCTTCTGCATCTTCCAAGGAACTGCTCTGCGGGGAAATTGTTGTCTCCTCGGTAATTGGTTCGCTGTTGATTGCTGTTTCAGACAGTGTTTCCTCTTCGTCCTGTTGCTTCGCACAACCTGTAAAAAGCAGTACGGGCAGTAAAATCCATATCCATTTTTTCTTCATAAAATCGTCACCTCATATTTTTTCAATGTGTGTGTTGTTCCGCTGTTATCCTTCGTTCGACAGCAGTCATTTTTATCGGAAAGGATAACGCAAAATATATAGCAGATTATAGCATAGGATAACTTATTTCCAAAGAACATTTTTGTTGGTATTCAAAGAATCCATTTGCCGGAATTCTGTTTTCAGACTATAATTAGGGTAAGATGATAGATAAAATAATTCATTCCGATATAAGAACGTATAAGCGGGGATATGAACCGTGTGTAATTTGAGTCAGGGAGTTTTGGAATCCGGCAAAGGGAGTGGCAATGAAACGGACTATTTTTTTCATAATGGCGCTTATATGCACCGTTTATTTCAGCGCCTGTGCAAATGTGGAACAAAACAAAAACAGGATGCCGGAATCGGAACATTTGTTTGTTCCAGTATCTTCTTTAGAAATACCGGAACAGAGCGTTTCCGAAGGCATACAACCCGAACGTACAAAACCGGACACACCGTCTGAGAAGCAGACACGGTGGCGTGCAAATAAATGTGCTGATTTGCCGCAGCCTTATGTCGAAGTGCTCAACCATTATGAAGAATTTATGAATGCCGACAATCGCGATATCAACGACGAGAGCGTGCAGGAAAAGCTTTGGGACGGAGAATGGAAGGATTTATGTGACGAAGTCTGCATGCCCCTGTCATCTTGGAGACCCGAAAAGGGGGATCATTTTTTCTATGCCTTGAAGGATTTGACGGGCGACGGTTTTCCGGAAATGATTATCGCTTACTGGAGCAACATTGATTACAAGTACACTCCTAAAGTTGTCTACACCTACAGCGAGGAAAACGGTATCGTCATGGAGTACGCTACCTCGTATTTTACGATGACAATTTATGACAATAATGTCATCGAATATGTCAGCGGCGGAATGTATTCTTCAACGACGTACCTGCAGTTTCAGGAAGACGCGGGCTGCTGGGTTGCGGTGGATACCATTGCGAATTCGGGTACGTGGGACTCTGCCACGAATAGCATGGTTGACGTGGAATATTACGGCGGAGAATGGGACGAACGCGGGCTGCTCGACACGCAGATTTCCGAAGAAGAATATCAGCAAATCCGGCAAAAATATGTCACAACGCCGATGACGTTTGAGTGGATACCGTTGGTTTATCATGCGTCTTCGGCAAATTCATAGACGCGCAGGTTCTCGCCCTTAAGTTCAAAGTGCATTTTGCCGTTCTTCCACTGTCTGTTCCGGTCTTTCCCGCTCCTGAATTTTATCACTGTCGGATACGGCGGTAATTGCTGCATACCCTATTTTCGTTCCTGTAAACCGTATCACATATTCCTTGTCTGTTTCAAGTTTTTTTAACTGCGCTGCTGTTGTGGCAGTGTCGACGGTTCCATGCCAAATACTCATCCATAAAACATCGCCGGTTTTGTTATCCGCGATTTCCAAAATGCCTTCTTCGCCCTTCATTTGATACAGAAGGTTTAATTGCAAGGTATCCATATCCTGCGTAACGTAAAACAGTCTTTCGTCAATGAACGGATCCGCGTCGTCATAATTTTCTGTCAGTTCCATATTAATCTCAAACCTTGGGGGCATGGAATTGGTACTGTTGTCGGTATTGGAATAGTAATAGCGCACGTTGTCAGAAAGGCTGAATCCGATGTCAAACAAGGCATCAGCGCAATTGCCTGTAAAATAAATCTCCCCGTTTCCCGCAGGTATATCGAGCGGCTGATTGATAAATATGGTACTATTATCCGCTATGCCGCTGCTGTCTGCCAAAGTTATAACGGTTCCGTCGGGGGCTTGGTATAGAAGCGAAATGTCGCCCTCAATCGGATTGAGTTTTCCCGTAACGGTGATCTGTGCGTCGTCGGCTGCTTCCAGCATTGTCAGCGTCTTTTTATCCTTTAAGTGAACGTTGCCGCTTGTCTGATAGGTTTCGTCTTTTTGCCGGCTTGTATAAGTGGAGAAGTAGTTTTCCTCGCGTGCCGTTGTGTCATTCGTTGCTGCAATGGTATCTGTAGCGATTGTGTCCGTAACGATTGTATCCGTAACGGTACCCGTTTCCCCAGCCGCAGTTTCCTTTTGTGGCTGCTGCCCACAAGCCGACAGGAAACACACTGTAGTGATCCCCAGTAAATATATCCTGCTTTTGTATCCAATCTTTTTCATAAAGAACCTCCGTTTTGTTGTAGTTTGTGTTCTATATTGATTGTAGCATTGTTTGTTTAAGAAATGTTTATGATAATGTTTAAGGTTTGTTTAACTTGGAATGATTTTCCTTTAATGTATACAAAAACGCCAAAACTTAGTTCTTGACGTTATCATGCAGCTGCCTGCTCTTTCTCCGTTTTTGGGTAATGCCTGTTTTAGCAGGTTGAAAAGAAATACTCCCTTCCAGGCAGCAAGCTTTTTATTATTTTACTTGTCTGCCTAAAGGGAGCATTTCAATTTGTGTACAAGGTCTTTTTTATTATGTAAAGCCCAATCTATCCGTTTTGCTTTTTCGCCACCAAAAGAAACCGATGAATCGTTCCCTCCACAACGCCCTTCTGCTCCAAAATCTCCTGCGCATGATACAGATTTTCCAGGCAGTCTTTGACACGAAAATTCGGAAACTCCCATTCAATGACGCGCGCAAACCAAACAAGCGCGCCAATATCCCAAAATTTTATCGGACGAAATGCCTCCTCTGCCCTGATGATGGAAAATCCTGCGTTTTCAAATGCCGTTTGGGCTATGCTTATATACTGATTTGGAAACGGCAAGTCAGGCGCTTCGTTTAACAGCAATTCCACAAGCTCCCTGTCATTTTCCGCCCCGACCTGCTGTGTGATAAAGACGCCGCCCGTTTTTAATACGCGTGCGATTTCGCTTGGGTGAAAGCTTCCGTGCCGATTGATAACAATATCAAAGCTTTGATTGGCAAACGGTAAAATACCGCTTGCGTCTGCCTTTTGAAAATCAATGCCTAGCGGCAGCAGTTTGTTTTTGCACAGTTCGACATTCGGCGGATAGTTTTCCGTTGCCGCCAAATTCTGATAAGGGTGATTGAGAGACAGCAGAAATTCACCGCCGCCCGTGTCAATGTCAAGCAGCTTTTTTTCCGGTTGCAAATACTGCCTGACGATTTCCCTGTAATTCCACGGCAAATCGCTTTGTTCGTCATATTTTCCATTTATATGAGAAAAGTCCCAACCGTGAATATGCGCGATTTCTTCTTCCTGCAGCCATTTGTTTAACAGTTCTTTTTTATCCATACCTTATCTGCTCCTTTTCGTATTTTATGATTTATCATTTCTACGATTCGGTGCAGCTTTCTGATAACGGAGCTTTTTTAACCTCGGTGCAATCCGTTATCAGATTACAACTGCACCGAGTAATTACCTCGAACATACCGCATGCGCGCTCACCTCCTCTGTATATAAACAAACATTTATGCTTTCAAGTCTGTTTTTTACGGCTGACAATCAAGCTGCAACACCATAAATACATCTGCCATATCATTCGCGTTATACCGCTGTGTCCTCACAAAACCTGCCTTCTCATACAGGGCAATCGCATTCCTGCTTGTCGACAACGTATCTAAATACAGTTTTTTATAACCTTCCTGCTGCGCCTTTTCTATCGCGGATTTTAGCAGACGATACCCCAATCCGTTCTTATGATACTGCTCCAAAAGATACAATGCCTTTAACTCACAGTTCTCGTCACTAAGCCTTTTCAAAGCGACCGTACCGATGATCTGCTCCTTATCAAACAGACACCAAAAAGCCATAAAGTATTCCTCTATTTCATGATACATTTTATGATGTCCGTTTAAATCAAGCCTTCTGCCCGACTGCGGCAGGCAAACCTTCAAAAATTGCAGCAAATCGTCATGATATTGTTTTTTATAGTTCTTAATAATAACCATTTTGCTCCTTGTTTATTTTACGCAACAGCGCGCAACCTCAGACACCAACGGAACTTCCTGCGCAAGCTGTTCGTTTCCGATTTTGACAGGCTGACCGTTGTCGGTGAGAAGATACGTCTGATTTTCGCTGACAATCCACTCCGTAAGTTCACTGTATAAAACGTCGTCCCAACCTGCTGTTACCGTCCAACTGCTGTAATAATTGCTCTGCTTGCTAATCCAAGTGAAATCATCACAAAAATAATAATTCACCATCACATTCATCGTTTCTCCGTACAGTTCCACCCGATAACGCAGGCAACGATTGTTAATATCTGAATATTTCACTACTGTTGCCATGTCTGCACTGTCGCCAAGCGCCGCCTCAAATGCTTCTATTTTCATCTGCGGATTCGAGGCGTCTAATGCGCTTGTTGAATACTGTTCAATAAAACGCATTCTGTAATCGGCTATTTGCTGCTGAATGTCCACGGTTTCCTCCACATGCCAATGCGCGTCCGTTTCTGTGCGGGCGGGTTCTGTTTCGGAAAAAGATTCCATGCTATTATTGGCAGTCTCCTGATTGTTAGATTTTTCACAACCTTGTGTCATAATACATAAAAAAATCAGCAGTCCGCAGAATATTTGTTTCATTTTGTCCCTCACTAAATAATTCTCAACTTTATCATTTTATTCCAGTCAAATATCACGCGGCAGTTATTCGCATCTCCAGCCGAATAAAATACCCTTTATTACAAAAACGCCAAATGCTCTGCAATCCGTCATTTGGCGCTTATCTTATAAACTCCGTCCCTGATACTGTATTGTTACCACATATACTGTTTTAACCGTTTCGTCAATGCGGAATATCTGCCTGTCCCCTTTTCCTGCATATCCGCCTTCGTTACGTTCTTGATGGGATTTGGGAAAAGTATCTAAACTCAGGATTGCTTTTTTAATTCTGTCAACCTGCCTCTTCGCATTTTCGGGATCTAATTTCTCAATTACAATGTATTCATAAATACTGTCTAACTCCCGCATTGCCCTAGGGCTGATTTTTACCTTGTATCTTTCCAAAATATTTTTTCTCCAATTCCGCAAAAACAATCTCCGCGTCAATCGCCTCTGCTCCATCTGCCATTTCCCGTTCAGACTCAAATATCGCTTGGTCAATGTGGTTTATTCTTGCAAATTTATCATACAATTCACTGCTCATTACAACCAAGTCACTGTATCCGTTTTTGGTAATAAAAATCGGCTCCTGTTCCCTGTGGGCAATGTTGGAAATCTCCGTTGTGTTGCGTAAATCCTTGATCGGCATAATAAGCGGCATAATATCTCACTCCTTTCTTGGGCACAATTATAGCATAATAATGTATTGGAAACAATAAAAACATACGATGCCGTTTAGCAATACTGCCTTTAACGAAAAACACCTATAACGTATCTGGCACATTCTCAAAAGCATCTGACATCGTAATCTCCCCCACCTTCTCCAACTCCCAGTAAGAGCCGTTTCGCTCCATCACAATCACGTCATCAAGCAATATAAACAAAAAATTTTCTCCTTCCCGTCGACTGCCATATTTTTTGTTCCGCTCCGTACAGACGGCGGCTGTCAGTATCCCGTCCCGATTGTCATAGCGATCATCTACCCATTGAATGTTGAAATATTCGTTTTGGGCAATTTCGCTCATTGGTGCCGTATGGCAGGCGTATACGGGCTGAAACCATGCCACCGCGTCGTCAACCCAAGCATTTTCGCAGAACAGGAAGAGGTCGCCTTGGTAGCCGTCCCATTGGACTTTTAGCGATTTGTCCCACCCAACGTACTCCTTCACCTGCCATACCCCCTGTATTTTCTGCTCAAACTCCATTGTCGCAGTTTCAAAATCATAACCTGTCGCCGCCGCATATTGGGATATGATATTTTGGCTTTGCCCATTCGCCCATTTTTGGCTGTTGCTCTCACGCCACGCGCCGCTGTCCATAGCCTTAACCTGACTGATATACAATTCCCCCGTATCCCTTTGCACATAAAAACCCGTCAGCATTCCTTCATAGTAGGTCAGTTCTGTCAGATAATACCCCTGCTCCAAGAGCGCTTTGTCCACCAACGGATAGTAGCCCGACAGATTACCTGCATAATCATAGAAAAATACACCGTCCGCTAAACGCCGCGACAGAAATTCCGAATCTACATCATCTGTATCCCACACCGGCTTATCCAACTCTGCCAAATCGCTGCAAAAGTATCCGTCGTCTGTGAACAGATATTCGCCGTCTGTTATACTTTGGGCACCGCCTAATGAACTTATACTTTTCTCTAACAGCTCTGTTTCCCCACTGTCCCTTATCACAATGATTTCCCTATCAGTAGCTGGGTTCGGGTATCCTGAAATAACCAAACCATATTGATTAAAATCCAACAGATGCGCAAATTCCCATCTGCCAACTTCCCCTATTTTTTTCCCGCTCCATTTTCTGTTTTCGTCCGCTTGGGCAATCCAGTATTCCCTGCCGTCGTCTGTTTTGCTTAAAAGCTCATACATGAATGTCCCGTCATCGCGCGTCCGAAAATCCATAAGGACATAATTGTCGCCCCCCTTGCCCGCAGGCTGGTAAAAGTCCGTAATGTTACCGTTTTTAAGGCTTAACTTTTTGAGCCGTCGGCAATAAAATCCATCCTCCAGTGTTTCTTCCGTATAGTAAATACACCCGTCATAAATATGCCAAAACGGTCCAATCTTCGTCCCCTCTTTTACACTGCAATAGCAATATTTTTTCTGCGTGTCCATATCGTAGATAAGAAAGGACGTATCATCTTTGGACGTGGTTATCGCCCAATTCTGATACTGCGCAGTGATCATTCCCAAATCCTCATCAATGTTAAAAATGGTATTCAGCGTTGATGCCTGCCTGACATATCTGCTTCCTTCTTTTTTATAAATTTTTGATTTCAGTATCAGCGTGTCCTCATGGCAGATGTAATTGTTCGAATACCAGTCTATGGCGCCGGAATTGCGATAGTTCATCTGCGGAATTTCCTGCAGCCTTGCCGTATACTCATAAAAGCTTTCCTCAAGGGATTGCTCTTCCTTTGACTCTTCTTCCACAGCCGTTTCCATTTGGATTTGTGTCTGTTCTTGCATTTGGATTTGCGTCTGCGTTTCTGACACCATGATCGCCGCCGTTTCTGTTTCTGTTTGCGTTGAAGTTGAAACCGCTTCCTCCCTATTGCACGCCGATATTGCAGCGCATAATAGAATACTGCATACAAACCCAACCGCAATCCCCGTCCGCTTCCAATCCTTTCGAACCCGCTTCGGTTTCAATCCACGCCTACCCATTTGTCGTAAACACCTCCCCTTCCGTCACAACAAACTCCCACCGCGGCGACAAGAGATACGCCCTCACCTGCGTCGCCCTGTCCTGCTCCAGCAGCATCACATTCAGCAGATAATTGTAGTCGGAAACATGATACATGCGAAAAGTATACACCTTCCCGCCGATTTCCCGAAACCACATTTGAAACAAACGGATTCCGCCCGTCATATCATATTGACTTAACTGGTCAAGTTCGCGTTCCGCATTCTCTTCCCTGTCAAATAAGAAAAACCTTATCCGAAGATATTCCTGCGCGTGGCTGCTTGACGGTATGAACATGGTTTTCCACAGATAAACAGGCGTGCCGCAGTTTGCCAAATCCTCCTGATAAACTGTTTTATATGCATCCAACAAAAAATCCGCCGTTTCCTCCTCATCGCCATAATAAACCCGCGCCCCGTCACGGGATGTTCCCCTGTCAAGGTACTGCTCCGACGTAATTTCGTCCTTTATCTGCGCAATATAGGCGTCTATCGCATCCCCGTCCCCCGTATCCGCCAAATAGGGCGCGGCAGAATCGGACGGCTTCCAAACATATTCCGTTGGCAGGAAACGAATCACCACGGTCTCCTCTTCGGGATTGTCTTTCAGCCTGTGGATTTTCAGCGCGTCATACACCTTTAAATTGTAATTGCACTGGCGAAAGATGTAGTAAAATTCGTCCTCATATTGAATAACTCTTCCGCCCCCGTCATTCGGCGTTTCAAATTCATTGATAAGCACAAAGCTGTCCCCTGTGCGCTGCGTCAGACATACGCGCAAAGCGCCGTTGCTTCCCCCCTCCCATGCCGCAAAAACATAATAGTCCGTTCCGTCGGCTGCGGGAATGCAAAAGCAGTTGCGGCAGTCGCGCGGAATCCCTTCATAAAACTGACAAATCAGCGCAAACGCCTCATCTTTCCACTGAAGCTGGTCCCTGTAATCCACAATTTTGGGAAAATGGACATACAACTCCTCCAAGTCAAGGATAAATTCGTCCGCGCCCATTGCGTTGATGGTCTGCTCGTAAACACTGTCTTCCTCCCATTGATTCATGTCCGTATCGTAAAATGCGTTCTCAAGCGTGGTTACCAGTGCCTGCGGAACCATCTCGGGCTCCTGCTTTGTCGGGGCAAATTCCCCTCTCACTTCCTTGGCAAAACCGCAAGCCTCGTCCACAATCAAGTCCTCTCCGATTTCCCACAAAAACGCCTTTCCCAGCAAATCCTGATTGAGCAGCGTATACAGCCTGTCCGTCTGATTGTCGGTGTTCTTTTTTACCGCAGTCGTTGTTGAACGCTCCTCCGAGTTCCGCTCGGTTTCCATACAGCCTGAAAGACAAATCGCCATTCCAAGCAGCAGACCTGTTAAAACTGTTTTTCTCTTTTTCATCTCCATACAAATCCCCCATTCTTGCCAAAGTCTGCAAATTCTTGACAGCGAAAAGCGTTAGCTTTTTGATGTATGCAACGTAAGCACAATATTTGCAATACAAACTTCGTTTGTTATGTGAAAAATTTATTTTTCACAGTATCCTCCTTGCCGTCATTCGTAAAGTCAAACAGACCGATGTCAATCCATTTTTGCTCCGCCGGAAAATTGTAGAGATGATCCGCTATACGGGCATTGTTTTGTTGGATAATGGCATTGATCCAGTCCGGTTTTTCTTCCGTTTCCTGTACCTGCGCAGATTCTGTTTCTGACACATTTCTATTTTCTGATATGGTTATATCTTCTGACGTATTCGTTTGTTCCGCGGTGTAAAAATAAGGGTTTTCGTGGTCATATTCGGATACCGCGGTGTTTTTATCATGGTCTTTTACCATAACCGCCAAAACAATCGCAGCCACAAAACATAAAAATAATAGCCCTATTTTATTTGTTTTCATTTTTAGCCTCCATGCTACGACTGTTTTTTAGGAGTAGCTAATGGCTTAAGTTTTTGCGTAGCACAAAACTTTCAGGTTGAAAATTTCAATTTTCAACCTTCCCCCTTCCGATTCGTTCCATTCTATTCCGATACCGCGAAGACCCCCTCCATTCTTCCAACGAATAAAACCCCCGTTCCACAACATCGCACCATAATATCTCCCGAAAATCCTCACGCACATAAAAGCTGTCCCAAGTGATAGTGTGGTCTTTCCATTTTTCATCTGCAAATACCGGATAATAATATCCGAAAAACGTTTGGTTATTGTCGTATAACGCTATCGGCTCCGTCCGATTACACCACACTTCTAAATAAGCCTGTCCCTTGCTTTTTTCACAAATATAATCTTCATACTCGGCTAATTCCGAAATTTCCTGCTCAACATACAATTCTGCCTCGTAGGCACTCGGAACTTCTGTCGCTATAATACTTGTCTCTTCTTCAAACGTTTGCGGTAAGTCTTCCATTTCGCCTTTACAGGAAACCGTTATGCCCATATACAGGAAAACCGTCGCAAAAACAAGCAGTATTCCTTTTACATATATAATACGCTTCACGTTCCCCACCTCTTTCCGATTGTATTATAATCCCCCAATTGCACAAACTTGCATCATCTTCATTGATATTTTCATTTTCCTGCCCATTTCTTTTGAACGCAAAAAAGACGCAAGGTTAATCATCATTTGCCATTCCATGCGTCTTTATCCATGCGTCCTATGGACGCTATGTTATTTTGATATTACGTTGCTAATTGCTTTCATCTGCGACAATACCGCATAAAAATCCTCTCATTAAACCCTTTTTGTTTACCGTGTTTTTCCAAAATACGCTTAAATTCCTCAAACCCGATACGCATATAGCATTGAATAGCATTATCATTGATATCCGTAACATCAAGCACAAAATCTTGATAATTTGTCAGCAGCATACTTTCTTGAAGCATAGTTGCAGCAATACCTTGTCTGCGGTATTTTTTCCGTACTGCTACAAATTCTATGTATCCGGTTGTAACAGGATACTCAAGCTGCTTTTCAAATTCTTCTTTCAAAACGAAAGTACTAATGACTCCTTTTAAGAACCCAAAATGTTTCTTCAAAGATACGTAATAATTCATTTAAATTACCAATACTTTCCTCATTCTTCTCTGTACGTTGTAATAAAATAAGCAAGAATCACACTTGCATGAAGTTTTATCACCTGCTCTTTGCTTAAAACAATCATTTTGCAAGAACCTCATATGCTTCCGCATTCTGTTTATTAACCGTTCAGATATTGTAAATACATTTTCATTACCGGCAACTTTTTCTTCTTCCGCTTTACTGAAATCAATGACCAAATATCTGGGTACATTATTTTTCAGAATAACCGCCTTTTGATTGTTGTATAATTGAAATCTGCTCTTAAAAAATACTCATAAGGGCAGAACTTTGCCTATTCTTTGCAATCATCATCTGTCCTGCCCGTTCTCTCTGCGCGGTTCTTCCTACTCTCCGTTCACAGCAACTGACGAAAGCTTCCGAGAAACAATCAATTTTCGACACTCCGTCCTATCCTGTCAGCTTGTATGTGTCCGAAAAACCAACATCAACCTACCCGTTCCTTTTAGCAACCCTATATGTGAAAACAACATCAACCACAATCATAATCCCCCACACTCCTAAAACAGACACAAGGCAAAAAATCCCTTTCACAGCAATACAAATGCCTATTATCATCACGCCCCCAACAATAAAGGAAATCCCGCCTATAAACTGACTTTTCTTCCACGTCGCGTCATTTTTCATGCTCCAACGCGTCCTCAATCCAATCATGGCATTCCTTCTTAACTTAGGCATGACATTTCCCGTAACAATCATTAACACCCCCATAATGCCAAAAACAAGCTGATAAAGATCCAAGGAAACAGACGATAAATCTTCAACCTTGTTCAAGCTTGTGTAAAGGAAATAAGCATTCAAAGCATTAAACAAAATCAGCACGAAAATCCCCATAATCATTGTAACCTTTTTATTGTTTTCCCCATGTCTTTCCTTTTTCGCCGCCAGTTTTGCCATTCCAAGCAGAAAATAGCCCATTAAAAGACTGATTACCGGAAACAGCAAAGCCTCATATTTGCTTCCCCAACGATCAACCTGATTATCAAACCCATAATGTGCAGGAATTTTTTCAGGAAGCTGCGGCAATGCAAGTAAGGCAGCCGCTAACGGAAGATACATCAAAATATAATACACCGTTTTCTTTGTTTTCATTTCTGACCTCCTCGTAACTCGCTAATCCACAGAATCGTTTCATCAAGTACAGACAAATTCAATTCATAATAAATAAAATTCTTATATTTTGTTTCATAAATCAAATCCGCCTTCTTTAATTTTGATAAGTGATATGACAGCGCCTGCGGCGTCATGCTTAAAGCATTTGCCAAATCACCAGAACTGATTTTTCCCTCCTTTAATTTCTGCAGAATTTTCCTTCGGTTTTCATCTGCCAATGCTGCAAGGATTTCATTGACCGCCAATATACCGCCCCCTATTTCAATAAATCTTTAAATAGATTATACGAAATCTGTATGAGACAATCAACAACTATTTAAAAATATTTTTAAATACCTATTCTTCTATCTAATTCCCTGAAACATCGTCCCGTCCCATTATCTGCACCAATATCAGTGCTGTTTCCTTGAGCACTCGTATAACCGTTATTACGATTTCCAAAATCTTAAACGGCGGCTTTGATTGTTATTTCAAAACCGCCGACAGCTTCCCATAGTTACAGCTGATAACATCGGCTACTCCCATCGAAAAACCGATGTAAAAGGCACTCAGGAAAAACTGCATATAAATCATGATTGTGATTGCCGCAGCTGCGTTTTCACCAAGCAGCTTCATCATAATGAGGTTAAAAAGAAATGTTGTAACCGCTGTTGCCGTCTGGCATACCATTTCCGAAAAACCATTGGTACAACTTTCTGCCAACACGGAAAAATCCATGACTGGCTTCCTAAAACGCAGGCTGCCTTTCTTTGCGGAAATTTTGAAAAAGCGCTTGCAGGATACTTGCGGGCGTGAATAACAGCAATATAAAAAGATAATCTTTGCAGTATGGAAATCAAATACTGCTCGCTCCAAATCCTTCCCATATCACAATAATGAGTAAGGAAGCAGCTCCTTACTCATTCATCAGCAAATCCTCACTGTATAAACATATTCGAATACCCCATCAAACTCTCATCCACCGCCCGCGCGCACTCGCGTCCCTGGCGGATTGCCTTCACCACAAGCGACTGCCCCGTATGCATATCGCCCGCCACAAAAATGTTCGCAACGCTCGTCTGAAAGCTGTCAGGTTCTGTCTTCACATTTGTCCGCGCGTCAAGCTCAACCTGAAAAGCGTCCGTCACATACTTCTGACTGCCCAAAAAGCCCGCCGCAATCAGCACAAGCTGCGCCTCAAGCACCTGCTCGCTGCCCTCAACCTCTTTCATATTCATTCTGCCCGTCGCCGCGTCCTTCTCCCACGCAAGCTTTACGATTTTCACACCCGTAAGATTCCCGCTCTTATCCTTCAAAAATTCCTTTACCGTCGCCTCATAAATCCGCGGATCATGCCCAAACAGCGCAATCGCCTCCTCCTGACCGTAATCCGTCTTGCAGACCTTCGGCCATTCCGGCCACGGATTGTTCTCGGCTCTCGTATCCGGTGCTTTCGGCATCATCTCAAGCTGCGTCACCGACTTTGCCCCTAAGCGGATTGCAGTGCCCACACAGTCATTCCCCGTATCA
Organism: uncultured Lachnospiraceae bacterium; assembly: GCA_910578795.1. Taxonomy (GTDB): domain Bacteria; phylum Bacillota; class Clostridia; order Lachnospirales; family Lachnospiraceae; genus COE1. Next base: position 7,875 of record CAJTSD010000005.1, on the reverse strand, counting down.
CCGCCGCCGATAATCACAACATTTTTCCCTTTCGCCGAAACAAACGCGTTATCCTTTAAATCCGAATCCAATAGGCTTTTCGTCACGCCCTTTAAGAAATCCACCGCAAAATAAATCCCTTTTGCGTCCCTTCCCGGCGCATTAATATCCCTCGGATTGGACGCTCCGCAGGCAAGCACCACCCTGTCAAAGCCCTCAACCAGCTTTTTGGATTTCGCATCCTTTCCAATATCGGTATTTGTTATAAATTGAACACCCTCCTCTTTCATCACCTGAACCTTGCGCTCAATAATGTGCTTTTCGAGCTTCATATTCGGAATGCCGTACATCAAAAGCCCGCCCACACGGTCGCTGCGTTCAAAGACCGTCACGTTATGCCCGCGCTTATTTAACTGGTCTGCCGCCGCAAGCCCTGCCGGACCGCTGCCGATAACCGCCACCGTTTTATTCGTGCGCACCTTCGGTGGTTTTGCTGCCGCAAGCCCTGTTTTGTATGCGTTCTCAATAATTGCGTACTCGTTTTCCTTTGTCGCCACCGCGTCGCCGTTTAATCCACACGTACATGCGTTCTCACATAAAGCAGGACACACCCTTGACGTAAATTCCGGAAAGTTGTTTGTCTTTTTTAACCTGTTGTACGCGCGTTCCCAGTTTCCCGTATAAACCAAATCATTCCACTCCGGCACGAGATTGTGCAGCGGACAGCCCGAGGTCATGCCCGCAAGCGTCATACCCGACTGGCAGAACGGCACGCCGCACTCCATACAGCGCGCGCCCTGCTTTTGCTGTTCCTCCATCGGAAGATGCGTATGGAACTCGTTAAAATGCTTTATCCGCTCCTTCGGCGCCTGCGCCGCGGAGGTTTTTCTCTCATAATCCAAAAATCCTGTTGGCTTTCCCATCTTTTTTCTCACTTTCTGTAGATTTCCTACAACCAAAACTTAGCATTTCTTGGGCGATGTCTTTTATCGCACTAAACATTATTTTTGCTTTGTGTTCGCATAGAATGCCTCAATCTGCGCCTGCTCCGCGCTAAGACCCTTCTCCTCCATCTGCACAATGGTCTTGAGCATTCTGTCATAATCATAAGGAATAATCTTTTTAAACTTCGGCAGATACTCGCCGAAATTGTCAAGAATGGTCTTACCCTTCTTAGAACCCGTACATGCCACGTGCTCCTTAATCATTTCCTTGAGCTCAATCACATCGTATTTATTCGTAATCTCGCCCATCAAAACCATTTCCTTATTCACCCTGATATAAAGGTCATTCTCCTCATCCAAAACATACGCAATGCCGCCGCTCATGCCCGCAGCAAAATTTTTGCCCGTTGTGCCAAGCACGACCACACGTCCGCCCGTCATGTACTCACAGCCGTGGTCGCCCACGCCCTCAACAACCGCAAGCGCACCCGAATTTCTCACACAGAACCGTTCTCCCGCAACACCGTTAATAAACGCCTTGCCGCTCGTCGCCCCGTAAAGCGCAACGTTTCCGATAATCACATTCTCGTCCTGTTTGAATACACTCCCCTTCGGCGGATACACAATCAGCTTGCCGCCCGATAAGCCCTTACCAAAATAGTCATTGGAATCGCCCGCAAGCTCCAATGTCAGACCATTCGGAATAAACGCGCCAAAGCTCTGACCGCCTGCACCGCTGCAGTGCACCCTGTAAGTATCCTCCTCCAATGTATTGTAATAACGTTTCGTAATCTCCGAACCAAAAATCGTACCAAACGCGCGGTCCGTGTTCGTCACGTCTAACGCAATCTCCTTCTTCTCCCCCGCCGCAAGCGCACCGCCAAGCTTTTTCAACAAAACCTTCTCGTCAAGCGTCTTTTCCAGTTCAAAATCATAAACCTGCTTTGCGTCAAACACCGCCTTTTCTTTCTGATACGGATTCTTTAAAATCAGGCTCAAATCAAGCGCGGGCGTACCCTTCGGCAAATTCTCCTTCTCCTTTAGCAAATCCGTATGCCCGACCAGCTCATCAACCGTTCTCACACCAAGACGCGCCATATATTCCCGAAGCTCCTGCGCAATAAACTTCATAAAATTCATCACATACTCCGGCTTTCCCTGAAACCGTTTTCTCAGCTCCGGATTCTGCGTCGCCACACCTACAGGGCACGTGTCAAGGTTGCAGACACGCATCATCACACAGCCCATCGTCACAAGCGGCGCCGTCGCAAAGCCAAACTCCTCCGCGCCCAAAATTGCCGCAATCGCCACATCGCGCCCCGTCATCAGCTTTCCGTCCGTCTCAATACGCACTTTATTGCGCAAACCGTTCTGTATCAGCGTCTGATGCGTTTCCGCAAGACCAAGCTCCCACGGAAGTCCCGCATTGTGGATAGAACTCTTCGGCGCCGCGCCCGTACCGCCGTCGTAACCCGAAATCAGCACCACTTGCGCACCCGCCTTCGCCACACCTGCCGCAACGGTTCCCACGCCTGCCTCCGAAACAAGCTTGACACTAATCCGCGCGTCCTTGTTGGAATTTTTTAAATCGTAAATCAACTGCGCCAAATCCTCAATCGAATAAATATCATGATGCGGCGGAGGCGAAATCAAGCCAACGCCCGGCGTTGAATGCCTCGTCTTTGCAATCCAAGGATAGACCTTTCCCGCAGGAAGGTGACCGCCCTCGCCTGGCTTTGCGCCCTGCGCCATCTTAATCTGAATTTCCTGCGCGCTCACCAAATAACGGCTGGTCACGCCAAAACGCCCGCTTGCAACCTGCTTGATTGCCGAACAGCGGTTTAAGCCGTCCGCGCCGATAACCATACGCTCCAAATCCTCGCCGCCTTCGCCCGAGTTGGACTTTCCGTGAAGCATGTTCATCGCAATGGCAAGCGTCTCATGCGCCTCCTTCGAAATTGAGCCGTACGACATTGCTCCCGTCTTAAACCGCTTCACAATGCTCTCCACCGACTCCACCTCATCAATCGAAATGCCCTTCTTCGGATAATTAAAATCAATCAAACCGCGAATATTGCGCACGCACCCGCCGGATGCATTGGAATCCTCTGCGGTTAAGAGCGCGGAATACTGCTTAAACATCTCATAATCGCCTCGCTTTGTCGCCTGCTGCAGCAAATGAATCGTCGCAGGATTGTATAAATGCTCCTCCGCACCGCCTCTCGACTTGTGCTGTCCGGGACTGTCAAGCGTCAAATCCGTCGCAAGACCAAGCGGGTCAAACGCCAACGAATGCAAATCGTCCACCTCTTTTGCAATCTCCGCAAGACTAATCCCGCCAATCCGGCATACCGTGTTTGTGAAATATTTATTTATCACGTCCGAATCAATCCCGACCGCCTCAAAAATCTGCGAGCCCTGATACGACTGGATTGTGGAAATACCCATCTTCGACGCAATCTTCACAATGCCATGCAAAATGGCGTCATTATAGTCGTCCACCGCCGCGTGATAATCCTTGTCAAGCATTCCGGTGTCAATCAGCTCCTTAATGGATTCCTGTGCAAGATACGGATTGACTGCACACGCACCGTACCCAATCAGCGCCGCAAAATCGTGCACCTCTCTTGGCTCCGCCGATTCCAAAATCAGCGCCACACTCGTTCTCTTTTTTGTGCGCACTAGGTGCTTTTGCATCGCGGAAACCGCCAAAAGAGACGGAATTGCCACATGGTTTTCGTCCACGCCCCTGTCCGAAAGAATAATAATATTCACACCGTCGCGGTATGCACGGTCCACCTCTACATAAAGATGGTCAATTGCGCGTTCCAAACTTGTGTTCTTATAATAAATAATCGGAATAACCTCTACCTGAAAACCCTCCCGCTTCATGTTTTTAATCTTTAGAAGGTCCGTCGTTGTGAGGATTGGGTTATTGACCTTTAGCACATTACAGTTCTTCTCCGTGTCGTGAAGGATATTTCCGTCCTTTCCGATATAAACAGTTGTTGCCGTTACAACCTCCTCGCGGATTGCATCAATCGGCGGATTGGTAACCTGCGCAAACTGCTGCTTAAAATAGTGCGAAAGCTGATGATGCGTTCTTGATAGTACCGGAATCGGCGTGTCAACGCCCATTGCCCCGATGCTCTCGCCGCCGTTCTTCGCCATTGGCAGAATGCCTGTCTTTAACTCCTCATAGGTATAGCCAAACGCCTTCTGCATACGCTGCCGTTCCTCATAAGAAAACTCCGGCACCCTCACATTGGGAATTTTCAACTCCTTTAGCGTCACAAGGTTCGAGTCAAGCCACTCCCCGTAAGGACGACGCTTTGCGTAACGTTCCTTTAGCGTATCGTCATCAATAATCTCACCCTTTACCGTGTCCACAAGGAGCATTTTCCCCGGACGCAGTCTGTCCTTCTTCACAATCTTTGCCGCGTCAATCGGCAGCACACCCACCTCCGACGAAAGGATAAGCTGGTCGTCCGATGTGATATAATACCGCGACGGTCTAAGACCGTTTCTGTCAAGCACGGCCCCCATAATGTCCCCGTCCGAAAAAAGAATGGATGCCGGACCGTCCCACGGCTCCATCATCGTTGCATAGTATTGATAAAAATCCTTCTTCGCCTGCGACATCGTCCGGTTGTTTGCCCACGGCTCGGGAATGGTAATCATCACCGCAAGCGGCAGCTCCATACCGCTCATCACGAGGAACTCCAGCGTATTGTCAAGCATTGCCGAATCCGACCCCTGCGCGTTGACGACAGGAAGAACCTTGTGAAACTCACGGCTCAAAAATTCCGACTCCATGTTTTCCTCGCGGGCAATCATCTTATCTACGTTGCCGCGAATCGTGTTAATCTCACCATTATGTACGATAAAGCGGTTCGGATGCGCCCGCTCCCAACTTGGATTGGTGTTTGTGGAAAACCGCGAATGCACGATTGCAATTGCCGAAACGTAATCCGCGCTCTGCAAATCCTTAAAAAACGTCCGAAGCTGTGTCACAAGAAACATTCCCTTGTAAACAATTGTTCTACTGCTCAGCGACACGACATACGTATTGTCCGAGCTCTGCTCAAACACGCGCCTTGCAATATATAGCTTTCTGTCAAAGGCAAGCCCCTTTTCCACTGTTTCCGGTTTTTTCACGAATGCCTGCATGATGCAGGGCATACACTCGACTGCCTTATGTCCGAGAACCGACGGCACACAGGGCACCTCGCGCCAGCCCAAAAACTCCAAGCCCTCTTTCTCAACGATAATCTCAAACATTTTCTTTGCCTGATTGCGCTTTAACTCGTCCTGCGGAAAGAAAAACATGCCAACGCCGTACTCGCGCTCTTTGCCAAGCGTAATGCCGAGCGGCTTTGTCACTTTATCAAAAAATTCATGACAAATCTGCACCAAAATGCCAACGCCGTCACCCGTCTTGCCCTCGGCATCCTTACCTGCCCTATGCTCCAAATTTTCTACAATCCGCAAGGCATTTTCCACTGTTTCCCTCGATTTTTTCCCCTTGATATTGACGACTGCACCAATACCGCAGTTGTCATGCTCATATTCCGCCCTGTATAGCGGCGCTTTGGGAACATTTAATTTTGCATCAAACATCTCAACTTTCCTCCTATCAAACCAAACGCTAACGCGCCTTGCACCGGTCTTTGCATAAAAAAAGTAACCAAAAAACGCATTAACCGCCTTTGGTTACTCAACTTTCCTTTTCCATATTTTACCGTAAAAGCTTTCATCGCTTTCAATTAGGAGTACGCACTCCGCTGCGGACTCCGTGCGCGCGCCAAAATGCAGTTTTTGCATTTTGTGTGCATCATGCTACGAAACACCTTTCTTTATTTGTAATAATATGCACACATAAAACAAGGTGTTTAGTAGTTCTTTTTTGTACTACTATTTTATCTGTTACGATTATAAATAATATTTCCGCATTTGTAAAGAGGTATTTGTAAATTTGTTGCACTTTTTTCTAATATATTGGTTTTTGCGTGCGTTTTCGTGCATCTTCCGCCACAGGCGCATAGTTCCCTTGAACCGCTGCCGGAAGTTCATCATATGCCGCCTCGCTCCATTCCACTACGCCTCTGACAGGCACAACCGTCAGCCGAAGAAACGCCCCCTCCCGAAGCTCCCTCGACGCTCCGAATGTCATCTCCTTCTCACCTCCGTTTTCGTCATAAGCCGTCAGCGTATAGGAATACGGCATTCCGCCCTGAAAATCAATCACGCCGCCGCGCGAATCGACCTCCTCCAGTTTCGCGTTCTCAATCTGCGTGTAATAATACGCACTCCCTACCCCCGAAGTAACCCACAGCAAAAGACCAATCAGCACAGCCACCGCAGCAGCAGCCACTCCAATTCCCGCAAACAATGTTTTTTTCATTTTCCATATCCTCCTGTTTTTGTTTTCATTTTCTGCCATTCTATCACGTCAACCTTACAGGAACCTTGCGGGAATCTTATGAAAACCTTATAAATTTTTATATCAGCCGTCAAATCCGCCGCATATAAAAAATAAGACTGTCAGAATTGGCTTTACACTGCATAAGTTACCAATTATAATATAGTTAAGACAAAGCTTTTGCTTTATCAATTTGATTACAGGGTTTTTGAAGCGGTTCCTGTAATATAACTTATCAATACTTGCAAAGCAAGTTTTGATAAAAGGCGCTCTCTTTGCGCCGTGCATCCGATTACAGGGGGCGCGAAGCGGTTCCTGTAATATAATCATTATCCCATTACAGACAGGAACAATGGAAAGGTGGTGAATATATGACTGAAAAAGAAATGCTGAAAATTTCTGTTGAAGAGTTTTCAAGATTACAAAGCTATATGCTTTTAGCCGATAAGGATTCCGAATCATACAAAGCCATGAAAATAAGATATATTGAATTGAAGGTAATCCTCACATCTTCCGGAATCAAACTCACGGAATTAGACAGAATCAAAGAATAGACGCGGCATCTCCCGCATATGATAGTATAATTTTTATATAAATCAATTAAAAACAGAAATCAAAACAGAAAGGAACGATAATATGCATTCATTTCAACCATTTCCACTGGAAGAGCTGGAATTTAATCCATTCAAAACCATCGGTCAGGATTGGGGACTTGTCTCCGCAGGAACCAAAGATGCGGCAAATACCATGACGGTAAGTTGGGGCGGTGTCGGTGTGCTTTGGGGCAAAAATGTTGCCTTTATCTTCATCCGCGACTCAAGATTCACGAAAGAATTTATAGACAGCAACGACTTTTTCTCCGTCTCATTTATGGGTGCAGGACATCGCGCCGCGCTCAACTACTGCGGCTCCCACTCCGGGCGTAACTGTGACAAAATGACAGAGGCAGGACTGACATGGAATTATAAGCACTCCATCCCGTTTATTGACGAAGGAGATTTTATTCTGTTGTGCAACAAAATGGCGGCGATGAAAATCACGAAAGACAGCTTCCTGCTGCCCGAAATCGAAAAATGGTATCAGGACGGGGATATGCATACGATGTATGTCGGGGAAATTATTGAAGTTTTGGCACGGTAACAAATTGAGCAGGGAAGGTTTCTTCCCTGCTTTCTGTATCCCTATACGCCACTTTAATGGCATATTTTCTCTGCACAAGTCTGTACATAGAACGGGAGGGTGCCCTATGACTGCCCCCCACTAATTTATATCTTCAAGCCTACAACTAAACGATAATGACTTGATATATCGATCCATAAAACCATAATCAGGTTCCTGCCCATCAGTTACCGGAAGCCTGATTACAAAATTTGTTTTTATATGTGCATTCAGCTCTCTTGCAAACGCCTTATAATTATTGGAACTTTCATAACGAATCAAATGTGCGATAAAAAATTTAGAATAAATGCTCATTTGGTAGTGTAAAATAGTTTGTGTCTTTGGAAAAAAATACCTCTTTTTTGGTAAGAA
>CAJTSD010000004.1 GCA_910578795.1 uncultured Lachnospiraceae bacterium | reverse complement strand
TTCTAAAGAAACAGGAATAAACAGTATAAAATTTTTAGGAGTTGGTGATTTTGGTGACAGAACTATTCTTGAAAATACAGAAGATTTAGAAAGGATTTGTGTATCTACAGACAATGAAAAATTAGAACCATACATATTAAAAAAAGATGATATTGTATTCGTACGGTCAAATGGAAGTAAAGAACTGGTAGGAAGAAATTTGTGGTTACGGGATATATCAGAAAGGGTTGTATATAGTGGATTCTGCATTCGCTATAGATTTAATCCGGAGTATAAAAAGACATCCGCACAATATATTAATGCTTGGTTAGATAATGGTGTATTGAGGCAGATGCTTAAAAAAGAAAACAGAGGGACAAATATTAATAATTTAAATCAGGAAATACTTGGCAAACTAACAATATATGTTCCTGAAATGGATGAGCAGGAAAAAATTCTTGATATTATAGATAATTATAATAAAATACTATTCCATATAGAACGACTTATTGATTATAAGTATAAACAAAAAAGATGGTTAGTTCAAAATTTACTAACTGGAAAGAAAAGATTGTCGGGCTTTCGTGACGAATGGAAAACAGAGAGGCTAAAAATATTTTTAGAAGAAATGACAGAAAAAAATAAATTGGCAATAATATCAGATGTAAAAAGTATCAGCAATAAATCAGGTTTTATCAATCAAAGCGAACAATTTGGAAAGAATGTTGCAAGCAGTGACTTGTCAAACTATAAGATTGTTCGAAAAGGATATATTGCTTATAATCCATCGAGAATAAATGTTGGTTCTATTGCCCTTTATACGGAAGAAACATCAGGCGTTATCAGTCCAATGTATGTTGTTTTAAAAACAAAGTACGGATTACATGAAAAGTATTTTATGTATTACGTAAAAACAGAAGAATTTAACCAGCGAATGAAATCTCAACTTTCAGGAAGCGTTCGTGAAACATTAAAATTTAATGATTTATGCGCGATTAAGATTGATCTTCCATCATATAACGAACAACAACAAATTGTTGCGGTTTTGGAAACAGCAGATAAAGAAATTGATTTATTAGAACAAAAACTTGACCTAATCAAACAGGAAAAGAAAGCAATCATGCAGCTTCTTCTCACGGGAATTGTACGCGTTCCCCAAAATAAAAAAGGAGGATTCTAATGGACGGCAGTTTATACCTCGAAAAAAACATCAGCAAAAAACCCGCGCTGGAATTACTGCAAAAAATGGGCTATACCTACCTGTCGCCAAAAGAATGTACCTTACAACGCGGCAGTAAATATCAAGTCCTATTGAAGGATATTCTGCGCAGTCAGCTCCGCGATTTAAACCATATTACATTTGGCGGTATAGATCAGGAGTTTTCGTCAGTAAATATTGAGCGTGCAATCGAAGATTTGGACGAGCCTTTAACAGATGGACTCTTAAAAACCAGTGAAAAAATATATAACGCTTTAATGCTTGGAAAAAGCTATCAGGAGACAGTCGGCGACGGAAAAGTTTTAAGTTTTGACTTAAAATACATTGACTGGGAACATTTTGAAAACAATGTATTTCATGTAACAGAAGAATACCTCGTAGAAAGCAGTGACGGCGGACATAAGGCAATCCCTGACATTGTCCTTTTTGTAAACGGCATTCCCTTCGCTGTTATCGAATGCAAAGCGCCTTACGTCGCGGTAGAACAGGGCATAGACCAAATGCGGCGCAATCAGCAGAATATTTATATTCCGCAACTGTTTAAATATGTGCAGATTGTAATGGCAACAAACAAAAATGCCGTTCAATATGCGACAGTCGGTACAGAAAAGAAGTATTGGAGCGTTTGGAAGGAGGAGGATACATCATTCCTTGAGTGTGCAAAAGCAAAATGGATAACAGGCAGAACCGCCACAGTACAGGACGAAAATATCATATCGCTTTTTTCCCTGCAACGGTTAAAAGAAATCACAAAGTATTTTGTACTGTACGATGCAAACGTTAAAAAAATTTGCCGTTATCAGCAGTATTTTGCCGTAAAAGAAATTATTAAAACAATTAATACGGATGATACGCAGGGAAACAGACTAAGCGGCGTTGTGTGGCATACGCAGGGTTCCGGAAAATCACTTACAATGGTTATGCTGGCAAAATACATTCTGTTGGAAATGGCACACGATGAACCCAAAGTCGTGATTGTCACTGACCGGAAAGAACTTGATAAGCAGATTGCCAAGACGTTTACACACACAAAATGCAAACCTGCAAGAGCAACGAGCGGCAAAAACCTGCTTGAATTGATTGATAAAGGAAAAGCGGACATTATTACAACCATTATCAATAAGTTTGAGAAAGTGGAAAGCAGCGGACTAAAAAATATGAGTCGCAATATTTTTGTGCTTGTAGATGAAAGCCATCGTTCCAATTATGGGGAACTTGCGACAAAAATGCGGGTCGTGTTTCCAAATGCCTGTTATATTGGATTTACGGGAACGCCTTTGATGAAAAAAGAGAAAAATACGATGACAAAGTTTGGAAAACTGATCCACAAGTATACGATTAAGGACGGTGTTGCGGATAAAGCGATTGTCCCGTTAATTTATGAAGGGAGATTTGTGGAGCAGTCCGTTGATGAAGAAAATATTGATTTATGGTTTGAACAGACAACAAAGCGGCTTACGGATAGTCAAAAAAGGGATTTAAAAAGAAAGTGGAGCTGCATGAAACGTCTTTCCTCCACGCAGGCGCGTATCAGGCGGATTGCATTGGACATTAATAACCATTTTATGGATGGGTATAAGAATACGGGCTTCAAGGCAATGCTTGCAACAAACAGAAAACGGGACGCAGTGTCGTATCTTGCGTGTTTTGAGCAGCTTGGCGATTTATCCTGCGAGGTATGTATTTCCGCGCCGGATTTGCGCGAGGGTGTGGAGGAGATTGATGATGAAACAGATAATAGGGTTCTTACATATTGGAATAAAATGATGAAACGCTACGGTGATGCCGATTCCTATGAGGATTCCGTAAAAACTAGATTTGTGGATGGCGACATTGATATTTTGATTGTGTGCAGCAAGTTACTTACAGGTTTTGACGCGCCGCGATGTCAGGTATTGTACATTGATAAAGAGCTAAAAGAGCATGGACTCTTGCAGGCAATTGCGAGAACCAATCGCTTATATGAAGGTAAAGAATATGGATTGATTGTTGATTATCGTGGTCTGATTCAAAAACTGGATGACGCGATGAATATGTATATGGGCGCAGGTCTTGAAAATTTTGCGGACAGCGATTTAAAGGGAACGATGACAGACATCATGGGTGTTGTGGGGAGTATTCGTCAGTCTTATAGCAGATTGACGGAGTTGTTTTATCCTGTAAATAATAAAAGTGATGTAAATGAAACGGAGCAGTTTTTGGCGGACGAGAAAGTAAGGGAGGAATTTTACAAACTTTTATGCATGTTTGGAAGGGATTTGGCAGTTGTTCTGAACTCCGTGGAATTATATGAAACCATCCCAAGGGAAGAACGGGTAAAATACCAAAACGCATTTGTGTTTTATTCGAAAGTAAGGCGTTCCGTAAAGATCTGCTATTGCGATGCGATTGACAATAAAGTGTTTGAACCGATTATGCAAAACCTTCTTGATACACATTTGTCAGTGGCGGGACTAAAACAGATTACAGAGCCGGTTGATATTATGAATCAGGCAGAAGTGGAAAAGGAGCTGGAAACGCTTGGCTCCGTGAGGGCAAAGGCAGATGCGGTGCAGTCAAAACTTGCAAAAAGTATCAGTCAGCGGCATGATGAAAATCCTGCATATTATGACAGTTTTTCAAACCGCATTAAAGAAACTCTGCAACAGTATAAAGAGCAGATTATTACAGAGGCACAGCGGTATGAAAAACTGCGTGCGATTATGCAGGATTATGTTTCGGGTGTATTTAATTCTGTCTATCCTGGGAAATTGAAAAACAATGTCCATGCGCAGGCATTTTATGATAATATTTGTCCTATTTTGGAAGGAGAGTGGGATACGGCTGTGGCAGCAGTTTCGCAATCGGCTATTGTTGCGGACGGTGATACGTATGGCGGAAAACAGATTGCGGGTTCGTCTTTTGTGATGGGTGATGATATAAAACCATCCAAGGAAGTTGATAAACAGGATACCCTTGCAGATATTGCGATTGGGATAACAAAAATCATTGATAAGCACAGCCGTGTGGATTGGACGAATAACACAAGCATTCATGGCAAAATTGCAACGGATATTGATAATCTGTTTTATGACTATGAGCGTGCAGGAACATGTAACTTTTCTTATGACACAATTGACAAGGTAATTGAAAATGTGATATTAATCGCAATAAGGAGATATAAGGGATAATGACAGCAAAACCACAACAACGCCAAGTCCGCTGCGGACAGGGCATGATTACCTATCAGCTAACGAGAAAAAAAGTCAAAAACGTTAATTTAAGAATTAAACAGGACGGCAGCGTGCTGGTATCGGCGTCTCCCCGCGTTCCGGTCACATTTATCGACGATTTTATCCGGCAAAAGCAGGACTTTATTTTATCCGCGCTTGCAAAATACGAGGAGCAAAGAGCCTTACACCCGCAAATTCCAAAGCAATATGTCAGCGGTGAAAGCTATACGTTACTCGGAAAAAGCCTCAGACTAAAAGTGGAGGAGACGTCAAACGAGGCGGTCTGCTCAGACGGAGTTTACATAATTTTAAGAGTAAAGGACAAGCAAAATTTCCGCCGCAAAGAAATCCTGATGACAAGATGGCTAAAGGAATATCAGACGGCGGTATTTGAAGAATTGATTCTGCAAACGTATGCAGCATTCAAAAAATACGGCGTCCCATTTCCAACGCTCAAAATCAGGACCATGAAGTCAAGGTGGGGTTCCTGTCAGCCAAAGAAGGGCATTATTACATTAAACAGCCGTCTGATTGAGGCGTCGAGAGCCGCCATTGAATATGTCGTGCTGCATGAGTTTGTGCATTTCATTCACCCCAATCATTCCAAAGAATTTTGGAATTTCGTGACAATGATGATGCCGGACTGGAAAGAACGCAGGAAAGGATTGGAACCATAAAAACAGTAGAAATGGAGGATTGTGATGCGGATTTTAATAGCCGAGGACGAGGTTGAGCTTGCAAGGGCGCTGCAGTTTCTGCTCGAAAAAAATAAGTTTTCCGTAGACATTGTCCATAACGGCGCGGATGCCTTGGATTGTTTTGCATGTGCGGCGTATGACGTGATTGTGCTGGATATTATGATGCCAAAGGTCAACGGTTTGGAGGTTTTGCGCCAGATCAGGAAAAGCAGGTCGGGTGTTCCGGTTCTGATGCTGACGGCAAAGGCGGAGATTGAGGACCGGGTAGCGGGGTTGGACGCAGGGGCGGACGACTATCTCCCGAAACCCTTTGCGAGCAAAGAATTTATTGCGCGGGTGAAGGCGCTTTCCCGCAGAAATGCGGACTATACGGACCTCATTTTATCCTTTGGGGATGTGGCGCTGGACTGTAACCGGTATGAACTGCTTTGCAATTCGAAAAGCGTTCGTTTAAATAATAAGGAGTTTCAGCTTGCGGAACTGTTTTGGCGGCACCCGCATTTCGTCTTTTCCACAAATCACCTGATGGACAAGATTTGGGGACAGGACTGCGAGGCGGACATCAGCGTTGTGTGGACGTACATTGGATTTGTGCGCAAAAAGCTGAAACAGATTCAGGGCAATGTTGAAATCCGCACGGTGCGCGGCGCCGGATATTCGTTAGAGACGTTGGGATAAACGGGGGAGGAAGGAATACTATGCTCAAAAAAATGCAGCGGCGTTTCATTTTGGCGGCGATGGCAGCGTTTGGGACGGTTATGCTTGTTTTGGTGGTGGGAATTAATATTGCCAATTATCACCGGACGACGTCCATGCAAGATGATTTGGCAGTCAGCCTTTTGGAATATGAACAGAATGCACATGCGCAGCGGGAACGCGCACATAGAGAGCACAAACGCGAACCGAGGGAACCGCAGCGTTTGGAACGGGAGTCCCCGCCGTTTGACAGAATGCCCGCGGGCGGGCGCGGACCGGAAGCGCCATTTATGACGCGTTTTTTTGCCGTGTACTGTGATGTTAACGGAAATTTTGAGATGATTTCAAAGGACTATATTTATTCCATAGACGAGGAAACCGCAAAAGCGTATGCGCAGGCGATTTTGTCAAAAGGAAAAGAGAAGGGATATTACGGTGATTACCGCTATCATGCCAGTACCAATGAAACCGGAAGCACCATTTTGTTTTTGAATGTGTCCCAACAGCTTCAGTTTATGAAAAACCTGTTTCTGATTTCCGCCGCAATCGGATTTTTCAGTATTTTGGTGGTTTTTCTGCTGGTCGTATTTTTTTCGCGCTATGCAATCAGACCTTATGCAAAGAACATCGAGCGGCAAAAACGGTTTATTACGGACGCGGGTCATGAGCTCAAGACGCCAATCACTTCCATTGCGGCAAGCGCCGATATTGCGGCGATGGAGCATGAGGGTGATGCGTGGATTTCCAATATTCAAAAGCAGACGGCGCGTCTTACCCGCCTTGTGGGAGAGCTTGTGACGCTTTCAAGATTGGACGAGGAACTGCCGTTTCCCGAAAAGGGCACGTTTTCCCTAAGCGATGCGGCGTGGGAAACCGCAGAGCCGTTTGCAGTGCTTGCAAAAGCGGAGGGGAAAAGCTATCACCAGTCGATTGAAGAGAAGCTGACCTTGTACGGCGACTGCGCTTCGATACAACAGATGTTGTCCATTCTGCTTGACAATGCCGTGAAATATTCGGATGCGAACGGAGAAATCCGTTTGGATATTTACCGCAAACGGCGGAAAATGTGCATCGAAGTGTTTAACACCTGTGATCTGCCGGACGAGGTGGATTTGGACCGGCTGTTTGACCGCTTCTACCGTGTGGACGAATCCCGCTGCGCCTGCACAGGGGGAACTGGTATCGGTCTGTCAATGGCACAGGCAGTCGCGGAGGCACACGGCGGAAAAATCAAGGCGCAGCGCGCGGGCAAAAAAGCAATCCGTTTTCGTGTTACTTTATAGCCTGCGCCTTTTATTAAAGGCAAAAAGTTACGATAAATTCATCGAATAATCTGTTGGAGAAATGGATATGCTGTGTTATGATATTTTTATAAATTCATCGAAAGGATGTGTATATATGCCAACAATCGCACCGGTTTCAGATTTAAGAAATTACGGCAGTATTTTAGAAAAAGTATCTGCCGGATCGCCTGTATATTTAACAAGGAATGGACATGGAGCATATAGTATTCGTGATATAAAAGATGAGGAAAATTTCCAAAAAGCAGAAGCCATGATTCAACTGATGTGTGAACTGAATGCAGGCATTCGTTCGGCAGAAGAAGGAGGATGGATTTCAGAGGACGATTTCCGCGGCTACTTTAAAAACAGAAGGAATGACAGATGACGAAATATAAGATCCGTTATACACCAAAGGCAATGGGTGATATGGATGCAGTATGGAATGATGTGTATGAAGTATCAAAAGAGCCTGATGTCACTGACAGGTATGTGAATGATTTTATAGATGAGATAGAGAAGAAAAAACAGTTTCCGCTTTTGGGAATACCGCTTGTATACAGGGGGCTTTTTACTGGTTTTTATGCAGTTAGCTTTAAAAAGTATAAGGCATTTTATCGTGTGAATGACAATTATATGGAAGTTCTCCGGATTATTATGGAAAAAAAGGATTACATGAAGATCTTGTTTGGTGAATCCGAATAATGTTTGAGGGAAGCAGTAATGGAATATCAAAAGGAAGATTTCGTTGAAGCGAAAAGGCAAATAGACTCAACTTTGCATAAATTACAGGAAACCATAAAAACTTTTGAGGCGAAAGAAAATCCTGAAAGGTATAAGTCACAAATCACTTTGGCAAAAAGACGCGTTAGGGCTTTTGAAATAGCCAATTATTTAATAGAAAAAGAGATTGAAAACAGTTCGTTATAATCTGATTTCCAAATTCAAGTTATGTTAAGAAAACGGGCGAATATGAAATGCAGAATTGGTGGAATTTGGTCTTTTTAATTGTTACAATTTTAACATAAAAAACGATAAGGAGTGAGGTTATGACTTTAGGAAACTGTTTATTTCATGCGAGAAAGAAGTGCGGATTTTCACAAGAAGATGTGGCGGAAAAACTGGGGGTAAGCAGACAAACCATTCCTTGTTTTGAAGGATATTTTATATCAGGAATGGAAAAGAAGAAAGGGGAAGTCTTAAAATGACAGCTCCTTTTTTCACAGGAAATACACAACTTATTTTAAGTACATTTTAGGAAATCACAGTATACTTGCCCTGTGCGAAGGTGATAAAACACACCGACGCACAGGGCAATTTTATCATTTGAGGCGAATGGGGGACTACGGTGGAACATCAATCGGAAACGCTCGTAAAAAGGCGGAAATGGAAAAACAGGCTGAGCATTGCGGCAGTCATTGCCGTGACAGCAGCCATTGCAATGATCAGCATCGGCAATTACATCAACACAAGAACAACAGACACAGGGCAAGCGGAGGATGAATTTGCGCCTCCGGAAGGCTTTGGCGGCGATAAGGGTGCGGTAATGGCAACCGGAACGACGTCTGTCGGTGTGAATGCCGTCGCGTTTGACATTGATTTTTTGGAGGACGCCAATCTGTATGTGGAGGAAGTCTATCTGTCGAACGGCGACAGCGTTCAGGCAGGAGATAAGTATCTCAAATTTACAGATGCAAGCATCGCCGACGCAAGGACGGAGCTTGAGGAAGCGGCTTTGAGTGCGGAGCTTGCATACCGCAGCGGTATTCTGTCCGACGGCGAGAGCAAATTACAGGCAAAATATGAGTATGACACGGCAATGCTGGAAGCGCAGTATGCGCAGCAGGTTTATGAGGATACGCTTGCACAGCTCGAGGCGGATTATGCGCAGGCAAAAAAGGAGTATGACGCGGCACAGCAGGAATATGACGATTACCTTGAGAAGGTGCAGAATAACTCTTTTTATGAAGAATATGACATTGAAAATCTGAAAAAAGCGTATGAGGAGGCATACGATTTATACATAGACCGAAAAGAATACTATGAAGTATCCGATGACGAATTGAAAAACAACAGTAATAACAATAATAATAACGGCAATAACAGCGGTGGCGGAAGTAACAGCGCCGAAAGCATGGAACCGGCAGCCCTTATGACGCTGAGCGGCTCCGCAGGCGGGACGGGGGACGGCAAAGAATCAGAATCGCAGAAAACGGAAACAGAAGAACCCACAAAAACAGAAGACACTGCGCAAACAGAACCAACGACAGACACTGATACAACCGACAATCCGGAAACTGACACAGACACCGATGCAACCGATAATCCGGAAACAGAACAAAAACCATCCGCGCCAAACGGCGGTGAAAGACCGAAGGGATTTGGCGACGCGGCACGGCAGGAGGAGCAAAATGCCAAAAAGGACAGGGAATGGATTGTAAAGACCGTCAGTCTTTTGGAACAGGAAACGCAGGACGCAAAGACCGCCTATACGACGGCGCTTGAGGAGTACGAAAACGAAATTTCCTCAGCGGAATTAAACCTTCAAAAGCTGCTCAACCAGCTTGAAACAGCGAGAGAGGACTACACGGACGCAGATGTATCCTATCAGAAACAAACGTTATCTGCCAAGACAGCTTACGAGCTGTCCGTTGCAAAGGGGCAGACGGCGCAGAATGATTATCAGACGCAGCTTACGGGGCTTGCGGACAGTCTTGAGAAGCTGCAGGACGAAAAAGAGGAGGCAGCCGGTAATCTTGCCCTGTTTGAGGAGCTTGTGGGAGACGGATATTTATATACGCAGGAGGGCGGAACGGTACTGATGCTGATGGCGCAGGAGGGGCGAAGCCTTGCGGGAGGCAGCATGATATTTGCTTACAGTAATCCCAAGCAGCTATCCGTATCCGTGTCCGTAAGCCAAAATGACATTGCGAAGCTGTCTGTCGGGGAAACGGCGACCGTTCTGCTCGAAGAGCACGGCAGCTATAGCGGTATCATCGAAACGATTAATCCGGTATCCGCATCAAACAGCCGAACGTCGGTGACCTATACCGTGACTGTAAACCTGCAGGGAGATGTCAGCGGTTTGGAAGCAAATCTGACGGCAAATGTGATATTTGGAGAAACGGAAAATATGGGCGGTGAACCAAAAAAGGAGGGGGAGCATGGACGGTCAGGAAAAGCAGACCAAAAAGCGAATGACAGGAAAAACTAAAAAAACGGCGGCGCTTCTGTCAGCGGTGATTGCAGTCGTTATTGCGGCTGCGTGTTATACGCTTTTTATCAAGCCTACGCGCAATACCCCGCAGTGGAAATACGATGTGTATACCGTGCAGAAGGGAACCTTGAAAAACGGCGTGACGGAGAGCGGCACGGTAGAGCTTGGCATTACATCGCAGGTCTATGACCTTGATGTATCGACCGAAAGCGATGATGATGACGGCGATGACGAGGAGGAAGAGGAAACCTATTTAAAAGTGGAGAAGGTTTATGCGGTTGTCGGGCAGCGGGTTCAAGAGGGCGACAAAGTATATCAATTTACCAAGGACAGCATCAACTCGGTGCGTAAAGCCCTCACCTACGAGAAAACGCAGGCGCAGCTTGCCCTTGCTTCGGCGCAGACCGAATATGAAATCGGCGTGCTCGAGGCGGAGCTTTCCCGCACGGAAACACTGCTTGACACGTCACTGGCACAGACCTCATACGATACCGCAATTGCACGGCTTTCCAACAATCTGTCAGCAAAAAGCCTTGAGATACAACAGCTTTTAAAGGACATCTATAAGATGCAGTGCGACCTGACGGACGAGGATTATTTGGACGAAAAGTCGGACATCATGGAGGCGTATGAGGACGCCATAGACGCGGTGGAAGACGCCAGTGAGGATTTTGTCACAAACAGGGTGGACGCGGCGCAAGCGCTGCAGTCAGCCAAGTCCTCCTATGACCGTTTTTTTGAGCAGTTTGACGAGACGAACCAACAGATACAGGATAACATCGACCGGATTTATGAAATCGAGGAGGAGATTGTATACAATCAGCAGCTTCTTGAAAAAGAGCTTTTGAAGGCAAATCAGGAGTTAGAGACTTCCAATGTCAGCGGCGCCATTGCCGACGTGAAATATCAAAGCAGCCTTACAGGCTACGAGAACGCCTTATCTAAGGCGCAGCGGACGCTTGAGGAAGCGCAGGAAAAGCTGGACGCGTTTGAAGCGTTTGTGGGCGACGGAACGGTTTGTGCCGAGGGAAGCGGTATCGTCACGGAAATCGGGTATGAGGAAGGCGATTACCTAAAGAATACCGGAACGCTGATTGCGTTTGCAAAGGCGGAGGAAATGACGGTTTCGGTAGATGTGTCGCAGGAGGACGTCGTTGACATCAAGGTGGGCGATACTGTGGAATTAAGCATGTCCGCATACGAAGGGGAGATTTATGAGGGCGTTGTCGCGTCCATAACCACGACTGCTACAAGCAGGAACGCAGCCACAATCAGCTATCCTGTCGTGATTTCCATATTGGGGGATACCTCCAAGCTCTACGGAGGAATGACAGCAGATGTGAAATTTGTCACGCAGGAGGTGCAGGACGTTACATATGTGCTGCGCAAGGCAGTAGTCACGGAAAACGGCAAAAGCTGTCTGTATGTAAAATCAGGAGCGGATTATACGCTTGTGCCCATAACGACAGGATTTAACAACGGGGAGTATGTTGAGGTTTTGGAAGGCATTTGCGAGGGAGAGCAGTATTATTTGAGAACACGTAATAGTTCAGTGTAGAACTTTGCACTTGCTGCAAAGTTCGTGAAATAACGTTGCGATTGAGATGCATCAAGTCACCACGAAGTGGTTTTGCATGGCTTGATGCTTGTAACAGGAAGCCGAAGGCTGAACTGTTACGAAAACGCAGGTGATTGAAGGAGGGGCAGATGAAAAATCACATGAAAAATAACAAAAAGTTTCTGATTGGCATTGGGACTGTCGCCGCGGCAGGCGTCGTGATTATCGGCATCGGTCTGGCAGTGCGCCGCGGCGGGAAAGATTCGGTGGTGTACAGGGAAACGGCGGTGGAATACGGAAATCTGACGGTCGGTATCACCGAGGAAGCGGCGGTGGAAATCGGCACCCTGGAGCAGACGTTTGACTTGGACATCAGTGCACTTGTGGACAGTGACACGTCATCGGATAATCAGACGACTGGCGCGATGCCTTTTGGCGGAGACATGGGCGGAGGCGCTATGGGTGCAGGCATGATGTCTTTTGGCTCGTTTGATATGACGCAGCGTTCCCAAAGCCAGTCGCTCACAGTGGAGCAGGTAAACGCCGCAGTCGGACAGGAAATCAAGGAGGGCGATGCACTTTATACGCTGACAGCGGAAAGTGTGGAGGAAATCAGGGATACGCTTTCCGAGGACATCGCGGATACCAAGTCGGATTATGAGGCGCTACAGGTGGAACAGGAAGCGTCAAGAACGCAGGCGCGGCAAGGATATGACACCTATGTCACAAATGGAAAATACGCGCAGCTCATTTATGAGGAGGAGCTAAAGGCATATCAGGAGGCGGTGGAGGACGCGGCGGAAGCAGTCAACGACAAACAGGATACCTATAATGAAAAGTGTTTGGAGCTGACCGCGCTCTCCGAGGAGCTTGCGCAGGCACAGGATTTTCTGAAGGAGGCGCAGGCTGCGGTTTCGGAAAATTATGCGGGACGGTATGAAAATGCCTATTATTACACGGTGTATCTCAATACGCGGGATACGGCGCAAAAGTTAGCGGACCAGCTTGAGGAAGAATTTGACGATTTGAGTGAGGAAATTGAGCAGCTATCGGTTGAAATCCAGACGGCAGTCCGTACGATGAACCAGTCGCAGCGCGACTATGAACAGGCAAAGCTTGATTTTGGAAAGACGTATGATACGGATACTTATTATGCCAATGCGGCGTCGGAATGGTACGGCATTCAGACGCAGAGTTTGGACAATGCGCTCTCGTCCGCGAAAAACAGCTATGATATGGCAGTCGAAAAGCTTGCGGAGTTTGACAGCGTCGTGCAGGATAACAGGATTGTTTCCGAATATAGCGGCGTTGTGACGCAGGTGGCGCTTAGCGAAGGGGATACGCTGTCAGGGGGCAGCAGTCTTTTGGTGATGAATGACCGGGAAAGCGTGACAATGGACGTGGCGCTTAGCGAGGAGGATTATAATACAATCGAAAAGGGGCGTGCAGTCAATATCGCCTTTACGGCATATCCTGACGCGGTGTATTCCGGCATCATAGCGGACGTGTCGGACGCGGAATATGACAGCAGTACGGGGGCGGTTTATTACACGGTGACCGTGACGGTGCAAGGGGACGTGTCGGGACTGTATGCGGGAATGACAGGCGATGTGACATTTGTGACAAACGAAACGAAGGAGGTCTGCTATGTGTCCAACCGGGCGATTATCAGGGAGGGTGTAACTTCTTACGTCAAGGTACGTGATGACAGCGGGGCTGTCAAAAAACAGGAGGTTGTCACCGGATTTTCGGACGGCGTTTGTGTGGAAATCGTGGAAGGGCTTTCGGAAGGGGATACTGTTTTAATCGAAAGCAAGGTTGAAAATTAACATTTTCAACCTGACAAGTTTGTGCTTAGCCGCACAAACTTGCAGGCTAAGAAAGGAGTACGGTTTATAATCATGAAAATCTCAGAATTATTAAGACTTGTTATCATAAACCTTTCCCAAAATAAATTTAAGGTGATTCTCACTTCGGTCGGAATTATTGTGGGCTCAGCGACAATTATGATGGTGCTTGCCATAGGAACGGGCGGAAAGCTGGAGGTTGCCGAGCAGTTCAAAAACTTAAACGCGGGTGCGATTGACATTTCGTATGAATCCAATGCCGCCTCGTTTGGCGAACGGGGAGAGAGAATGTTTCAAGGCGGTGGGGGAATGCCCGGCGCAGGAATGTCCGGAGGGGGAGCAAGAGGCGGAATGCCCGGCGCAGGAATGCCGCCCTCAGGAGATTTTTTTGGCGGACGGGACAGAGACAATGAGCGCATGAATCAGGAAAAGATTGTGTTGTCCACGGACGATATGGAGGATATTGCGGTATTTGTGCCGGATATTTCCGATGTGACCATATCGTATACGACGTCGTCTGAGGTGGAAGGCGGAGAGCTTGAGGAGGCGCAGGCGTATACCATTGCGGGCGTTAAAGAAAATTATGGCACAATGAGCAATCTGTCAATGGCGATGGGAACGTTTCTGACACAGGAAAATGATGAAAACAAGGAAAAATACTGTGTGCTTGGCTATTCCGCGGCAAAGGAGATTTTCGGAAGCGTTTATGCCGCGTATGATGACGTGATTTATATTGATGCAAGACCCTATGTGGTGAGCGGCGTGCTGGAAGAAATGGGGAGTGTTTCATCGGGTATCAGTCCTGACACGATGGTATTTATCCCTTATGAGACGGGGGTAAAGTATATTACGGGGACGAATATCAGTCCGACGGTTACGGTGATAGCCGCCGATGTCAATCAGGTGGATACGGTGATAAGCAATATTGAAACGGTTCTAGCCGACAGTTATGCCAATGCGGAATTTACGATTTCCGACGCGGGGACAAAAATGGAGGCGGCATCGAAGTCAAACGATACGCTGCAGATCTTGCTGATTGCAATGGCGGTGATAGTGTTTCTTGTCGGCGGTATCGGCATTATGAACGTGCTGTTCGTGTCCGTCAAGGAGCGGACAAATGAAATCGGTATCCTCAAAGCGCTTGGCTGTTCGAAACGGGATATTCTTTTGGAATTTCTGTTTGAGGCATGTTTTATGAGCTTTATCGGCTCCGTGCTTGGCGTGCTTGCCGCGTTTGGCATTACGCCGGTGATTGAGGGCTTTTCGGTCAGAGTGGAGCTGTCTGTTTTGGGGGCGGTTCTGTCGCTTGCGTTTGGCGTGATTACGGGTACGGTTTTCGGATTTTACCCCGCGTATAAGGCAGCGTCGCTGATTCCTGTTGCAGCGTTAAATCAGGAATAGACGGAAAGGAGTAGGGTTATGGCGAAAAAGTATATTGTGCTTTTTGCGGTTGTTTTCCTTGCGGCGGCAGGAGTGGGAACGTGCGTTCTTTGGCAAAAACATGTTTTTGCGGCGCAGGAGGGGCAGGAGCCTGTTTTGGAGAACGGGCAGTCGTTTCGGTATGCAAAAATTACGTCCATTTCGGGCAATGAAATGCAGTATGCGGTATTGGAGCCGCAGACACAGACGCAGGATAAGTCCGGCGCCTATGCGGAAACGGACGAAACGGGACAAATGCAGATTCCCGTAGGGACGCAGGTCGAAACAAAGCTTGGGACGGTCACGACATTTTCGCGTCTTGCGGGCGGCGACCGTATCAAGATGCTTTTGCAAAAAGACGACAGCGGCAGCGACGTGCTGCTAAAAATATGGATTGTGGAATAGGAGGCGTCCGGTGGAAGAAAAAATCATTGAAATCAAGGCGGTCAATAAGGGGTATCAGCTTGGCGACGATACGGTTCCCGTTTTAAAGGATATTGATTTTACGGTGAAAAAAGGCGAGTTTGTAGCAATCCTTGGACCGTCGGGTTCAGGAAAAACAACGCTTATGAACATTATCGGCTGCATGGACCTGCTGGATTCGGGCGAATATTATCTGAACGGCAGGGCAATCCATGAAACGAAGGAAAGCGAGCTGACACAGGTGCGCAATCAGGAGATTGGATTTATTTTTCAAAATTATCAACTGATACCGACGTATAACGTCATGCAGAACATTATCATGCCCTTGCTGATACGCGGAATGGGGCACAGGGAGGCAAAAAAGAAATGCAGTGAGATTGTGAAGCTTTTGGGCATTGCGCACAGACTGGACCACAAGCCAAACGAGCTTTCGGGTGGTCAGAAACAGCGGGTATCCATTGCGCGGGCTTTGGCGAGCGAGCCTGCAATCCTTCTTGCCGACGAGCCGACAGGCGCGCTTGACAGCGCAAGCGGACAGGAGGTATTAAAGCTTTTTGACAATCTGAACCGATTGGGCAATACGATTGTCATGATTACGCACGACTTAAAGGTGGCAAAGGCGGCGCAGCGCATTGTGCGGATTGTGGACGGGTGTCTGTCACAATATCAGGAGCCATGAGGCAGGATTGGCGGTCAGGAGAGAAAGGAGTATGGTTTATCAAAATGGCAAAAGGAATATGGAAACCGTTACACTTCGTTTTGCGAACTGCTTAGCGGTTCTGCGGACGGGTATTTTACGCTTCCAAACGAATGGGTTTTGGCGGGACGAACGTTTCGGATTATATCCACAGGTCAGGGAACCGTTGAGATTTTGGAGGATTTAGACGCGGACGATAAAACGGTCACGTTTATGACAAGCGTTCCGCAGGCGGTTTTTGGGGTGGTGTACCATATTTGATTTTCATTGATTTTTGCTCAAACCAATTGCAGACCTTTTTCGTGTGAACCTTCCTGAAAAAATGCAATCCGTACCCCCAAAAATGCAATCCGTACCCAAACGCTGGAAATTTTTTTGGAATATGATAATGTAGTATTAGCATTATTATGCGAAAAATGAACTGATATTTAAAGAAAGGAGTGAAAGAAATGAAGAAAACCGCAAAGAAAGGACGGCTTTTCGTTTTTTTTCGCAAAGTGCTTCCGGTATTTGCCGCTACGCTGGTAATGCTGTGTATCAATCCCCGGACTGCGTACGCTGCCGATATTTATGCCAGCGGCGATGACTGGGAGCTGGACACGGACGGACATCTGACGATTTCCAATCAGGAGGGCATGGAGGAGTGGGCGCCCATCGGAGAAGCAATGACTTATCGTATCTTTGTTAAAAGCGTAACGATAGAGCAAGGCGTGACAAGCATACCAAATAGCGCGTTTCGAAGCCACTATGAACTGACAAGTGTCACGATACCGGATGGCGTGACGAGTATAGGGAGTTTTGCGTTTTACGGCTGCGATAGTCTGCGAAGCATCACGATACCGGATGGCGTGACGAGTATAGGGGATCATGCGTTTGACAGATGCAGCAGTCTGACAAGTATCACGATACCGGATAGCGTGACGAGCATAGGGGATTTTGCATTTGAATTCTGCGAAAGTCTGCAAAACATCACGATACCGGATGGTGTGACGAGTATAGGGGATTCTGCGTTTTCCAGTTGCTCAAATCTGCAAAGCATCACGGTACCGGCTAGCGTGACGAGTATAGGGGATCATGCGTTTTTCGGTTGCATGAGTCTGAAAAGCAGCATCACGATACCGGATGGCGTGACGAGTATAGGGGATCATGCGTTTTCCAGTTGCATAAGTCTGCCGAGCGTCAAGATACTGGATGGAGTGACGATCATAGGGACTGCTGCGTTTCAGGGTTGCTCAAGTCTGCGAAGCATCACGATACCAGCTAGCGTGACAGAAATCGGGGATAGTGTGTTTTGTGATTGCACCAGTTTGGAAGAGGTAACGATACTTGGAACAAGCCCGCCACGGTTCACTAATTATAATGGACAGTTCGCATTCGAGGACACTGCGTTTGTTACAAGAAATGAGAAGGGGATTCGTGTTCCGATGAAAGCGTT
The DNA here is from genome assembly GCA_910578795.1 of uncultured Lachnospiraceae bacterium. GTDB lineage: Bacteria > Bacillota > Clostridia > Lachnospirales > Lachnospiraceae > COE1. The sequence goes on along the minus strand of CAJTSD010000004.1, from coordinate 119,381 downwards.
GAACAACTATATGACAGAGTATGCGGGATGGCAAAATTGGAGGGAATATATTTATGGTTATAATGCACCTTTGAACTTTGACCCGACGGCGGAGGATTATGCCGATACGGACATCGACGTGCTTGGCTTTACCGAGGACGCGACCGTCTACTCTGTAGATGTGGAGTGGGGCGCAATGACGTTCCAGTATGAAAACACGACCTGGGACGCGATTGAGCATAAGACCGTGGCGGGGGCAGGCTGGAAAGTCTATGACAGCGTGAAGAATGAAGCGCTGGATACCAGGACAGACGCCATCAACCGGATTCAGGTGATGAACCATTCCAATGCAGGCATTTGGGCGACGCTGGCTTATGCTGGAGCGGACGATTATGCGGACACATCAGGAAGCTTTGAGAAAAAGGCGGATGATACGGACACGGACTATGACGAAACTGGAGAATACCTGTTTCTTGCCACTGCGGATAATGCCGCAGAAGTCAGCGAAGCGGGAATCCCGACGGTGGGAACTGTGTACTTTATGCCGAGCGGAATTAAAGAAGAGTACAAAAAATCGGACGGCATTGAAAAATGGTCGCAGCTTGGAACAATCACGGTGGGTGTTCTGACCAAGAAGCCGTAACAGTCAATGAAATGCGAAATAAAATATATACGCAGCCGGGGCAGCAGTCTGTCCCGGCTGAATTTTTACCGTTCATTGATGTGTTCTCCTTTTTCATTTTTTTGGCGGGATTCCCGCCTGTTTTTATCCTATCAGCCGGGATTGGTTTTTTATTGGATAAAATTGCGGAAAATACAGGTTGAAAAAATGTCTTGTTAAATTACAGGCGCTCTCATATAATAAAGCTATACATTAGAAGGATTGAAAACGCTGTCATTTATCAAACCGTGATTTTATTCAATGCTGTTTGGAATCTCGCAGGATGCATCGGAGGAGGCTTAATTTGGAAAATAAAAACTTTTGGATGTCAATCTAAACAGGTCGCACAGCTGTGTGATAGAACACGTGAAAAAATAAACAGATGGAAAGGAAGGAAATGCCTATGAACAGGGTATGGTGGAAAGAAGCGGTTGTTTATCAGATTTATCCGCGCAGCTTTATGGACAGCAACGGGGACGGGATTGGAGATTTGCAGGGAATTATCAGCAGACTGGATTATTTAAAATACTTAGGAGTCGACGTGATTTGGCTTTCCCCGATATACAAGTCCCCAAACGACGATAACGGATATGACATCAGTGATTATCAGGACATTATGGACGAGTTTGGAACAATGAAGGATTTTGACGAACTGCTGGCGGCTGCCCATGAGCGCGGGATTAAAATTGTAATGGATTTGGTGGTCAATCATACGTCTGACGAGCATCCGTGGTTTATGGAGAGCCGCAAATCGAAAGAGAATGCATACCGTGACTACTATATTTGGCGCGAGGGCAAAGACGCGCAGACGCCGCCGAATAACTGGGGTTCTTGCTTTGGCGGTTCGGCATGGCAGTATGACGAGGCAACCGGAATGTACTACCTGCACCTCTTTTCCAAAAAACAGCCGGACTTGAACTGGGATAATCCCAAAGTGCGCGAGGAAGTGTTCCGTATGATGACATGGTGGTGCGACAAGGGGATAGACGGGTTCCGCATGGATGTCATCAACTTGATTTCCAAGCCAAGAGAGCTGCCGGACGGCGAGGTGCATGGTCTGTACGGCAGCTTTGAGCCTTATTGCGCAAATGGACCCAATGTCCATAACTATATACAGGAAATGAATGATAAAGTGTTGTCAAAGTACGATATTATGACGGTCGGTGAAACAGGCGGCGTAACGACTGAGCTGGCAAAGCAATACGCCGGTGAGAATACGCATGAGCTGAATATGGTATTCCAGTTTGAGCATGTGGAGGGGGACGGGAAATACGGAAAGTGGACGGATGAGAGGATGCCGCTTGTCACGTTGAAGAACATTCTGTCACACTGGCAGACGCAGCTTTACGGCAAGGCATGGAACAGCCTCTATTGGGATAACCATGACCAGCCGCGCGCTGTTTCGCGTTTTGGCGACGACCGCCCCCAATATTGGGAAATGTCCGCCAAGATGCTTGCAACCTGTCTGCACATGATGCAGGGCACGCCTTATATTTATCAGGGTGAGGAGCTTGGCATGACGAACTATCCGTTCCAAAGCGTTGACGAGTTCCGCGATATTGAGAGCGTCAATGCATACAGGGAATGGTGCGGTGAGGGTACGGTACCCCATGAAGCATTTTGGCCCTGCATTACCTTTAAAAGCCGCGACAATGCCAGAACGCCGATGCAGTGGGATGATTCAATGCATGGGGGATTTACTGCAGCAACGCCGTGGATTGCGGTGAATCCCAATTACACAAAGATTAATGCAAAAGCGCAGACCGCAAACCCTAATTCCGTGTTCCACTATTATAAAAAGCTGATCGCACTCAGAAAAGAAAATCCGATTATCGTTTACGGAAAGTACGAAGCAATGTTAGAAGACAGTGAAGAGCTGTTTGTTTATACCAGGACAATGAATGATGAGAAGCTGTTAATTGTCTGCAGCTTTTGCGATTATGAAACCAATTTTACCATGCCCAAAGGATTCGTGGGAGCGGCATGTCTGATTTCAAATACCGAGAATTCGTATGACAGCGCGGAGCTGACGCTAAAGCCGTATGAGGCTTTTGTGCTGCATTGCCGTCCTTAAACAGTGTGTGGAAAACAAAGAAAAATACAGGCAAAAAGAACCGGCGCATCAAAAACGCCGGTTCCTTTATCGTTATTTTTATACCGTCTTCAAATCAAATCCAAAATACTTCACCGCATTGTTATAAGAAATACCCTTCACAATCTCCTCAAGAATTTCCATATCCGCCGGGAACTCGCCGTTCTCTACCCAACCGCCAATCAGGTTGCACATAATCCTTCTGAAGTACTCATGTCTTGTATAAGAAAGGAAGCTTCTCGAGTCGGTCAGCATTCCCACAAATCCGGAAAGATTTCCAAGATTTGCAAGCGAAATCATCTGATCCTCCATACCGGTCTTGTGATCATTGAACCACCACGCGCTGCCCTGCTGGATTTTTGCGCAAGCCGTAGAATCCTGGAAACAGCCAAGAATGGTGCCAATCGCCTGATTGTCGTTCGGATTTAAGCTGTAGATAATCGTCTTAGGCAGTTCGTCCGTTTTGATTAAAGCATTGAGGAAATCCGCAAGCTCCGCAGACGGCGCATAGTTGTTGATGCAGTCATATCCTGTGTCAGGACCAAGCTGGTCATAGCGCAGCGTGTTGTTATCGCGCTTGCAGCCATAGTGGAGCTGCATTACCCAGTTTAATCTGTGATACTGCTTGCCGACAAAGAGCATGAATGCCGTCTTAAACTGCAATTCCTCCTCGCGCGTTACGGCAGCGCCGCTCTTTCTCTTTGCGAAAATTGCTTCGATTTCCTCATCCGTAGCAGGGTGATACATCACGTACTCCAACGCATGGTCGGAAACAGAGCAGCCCATTGATGCAAAGAAGTCCAAACGTTTGTTCAGCGCGTCCTTTAAATCCGCGAATGTATTGATGGCAACGCCGCTCACGTCCGCCAGCTTTGCAAGATAGTCAAAGTAGTCAGGCTTTTCAATATTCATCGCCTTGTCAGGACGCCATGCCGGAAGTACCTGCACGTCAAACGTATCATCCTCCGCAATCTGCTTATGATATTCCAGGGAATCAATCGGGTCGTCCGTCGTACAGATTAAGGTAACATTTGAGCTCTTGATTAATCCGCGTACGCTCATGGAGCTTTCCTGAAGCTTTGCGTTGCAGAGATTCCAAACCTCCTCTGCGGTGTTTTTGTTGAGTGCGCCAGTGTAACCAAAGTAACGCTGCAGCTCAAGGTGCGTCCAGTGATAAAGCGGGTTGCCGATTGCCTTTCCGACACACTCCGCCCACTTGAAGAATTTCTCCTTGTCGGACGCGTCGCCTGTCATGTACTTCTCCTCAACGCCGCACGAGCGCATAAAACGCCACTTATAATGGTCGCCGCCGAGCCATACCTGCGTAATATTATCAAATTTGCGGTCGTTTGCAATCTCTGCCGGATTGATGTGGCAGTGGTAGTCGAGAATGGGGGTCGTCTCCGCAAATTTGTGGTAAAGGTCAGATGCGGTTTGGGTCTGAAGGATGAAATCCTGATCCATAAAAGCTTTCATGTTGTTTCCTCCTGTTTGTTTTGATTTAAATTTATTTAAAGAGTTGTACCTCTTTTAATCAGTTCGCCTGAAAAAATCACTTTTTGAGGCATTTCACGGTTATCGAGAATGCCAATCAGCGTGCTGACAATATGATGACAGAGCGTTTCCAAACGGTTGTCGACACTGGTCAGCTCCGGATCGCAGCAGGTGCTTAAAATAGAATTGTTATATCCGATAATGGACAAATCCTTTGGAATATCCAGCCCCTTTTTGTGCGCAAATTTCGCGGCGCCAATCGCAAGATAATCGTTTGAAGCGATGATTCCCTGATAATGGATACTGCGGTCAAGCTCCGCAAGAAAGTCCGCAATCGCCAATAGATTGTAATTCCTTCCGGGAAAATACGGCATATATTCCATGCGCAGGGGAATCCCTTTTTGTGTCAGTGCACTCTGATAACCCGAGAGTTTCCGCAGTGCGGAGTAGGATTTGGAATTGTAGAGATAAAGAATGTCCTCTACACCAGTTTCCAATAGGTACGTAGTTGCCTGCATGGTTGCCTTAAAGTCGTCGCACATGCCGCAGTAGACGTTCTCGCAGTCAAAATCCGCATTGAGCAGCAGCACGGGAATTTCCTTCGCCGCCTCACGGATATAGTCGTTATCGCTGTCCTGTCCGGACACGAAATGAGAGCCGACAAGAATAACACTGTCCACCTTTTTGTTCACCAAAAGGTTCAGGTATTTCTGCTTGTCGGAAAGCTCGTAGCCCGTGCAGCATAGGATACAGTTGTAGTTGTTTGCCCGAAGCTCCTGCTCCACATGGTATACGGCATTTGCAAGATACAAATCGGAAGAATCGGCACACAGAATGCCGATGGTATTCATCGAGTTTAAGCCAAGTCCTCTTGCGAACGCGTTCGGTGTGTAATCACATGCCTCAATAACGGCAAGGACCTTTTGGCGCGTCTGTGCGCTGACATTGTCCGAGCCATTCAACACGCGCGACACGGTCGCAATCGATACGCCGGCTTTCTCGGAAACATCGTATATGGTCATAAGTCTGTTCCTCCTGACAGGCGTATGAGCGCGCTGCATATAGTCGTATGAAAAAACAGTGTAAGCGCTATCATAACAGCCCGCAATGATGCAGGTATCGCATGATGTAAGTTTACTATGAAAATATATGAAAATCAAGTGGAAATATTGACTATTTGCAAAGAATGAAGTAAAATAATAAAAGTGTAAGCGGTGTGTAAGCGCTTTCATGGATACTGCGTTTTCGGAATTGTGTACCTGCTCTGAAAATGAGTATATATGCATTGCAGGCTGCATGCAAATAAGTCAAACGGTTTTAAGCAGCCATTTGACTCGTTGCTCGCGGGAATAAAGAGGTGCGTTCAGAGATGATATATCAGATAGTCATATTCTATATTCCGATGCTGTTCCTTTTTATATTTGTCGGTTATATGATTTATAAAAGGAGTCAATATAGGAATAAAGCGAATGCAGGGGCATTTTTCTTTGAGGATAACAATCTCGTTTTAAATACGGGGATACCCTATGCTGTTGCGTTTGATCAGATCGACCGGGTGGAATTACATTACAATTCATGGGAGCTGGAGCATCAGCTTTCATATAGCTTAAGTGTAAAGGTATTCCAAAAAAACGGGAAGTCAAAGCTGGTATTTTATAAAGGCTATAGAACAGCTAAGCTTGCACTGCCTTCTGATATGGAAGCAGCTTTGAAAGAAAAAGGGCTTCACTGTATCATGGTTGACAGTAACAAAAAACGTTGACTTTTGGCTGATAAATCGGGTGATGTTAATATAGGGAACAATTTCCCCAAAAAGAAGTAAAACTATAAAAAGTAAAAGTAAAGGAAGGTAAAAAACTATGGAACTTCGTACTGCTGCATCTCCAAAGGATGTAAAAAATTACACGACACAGCGATTAAGAGAAGAATTTTTGATTGACGATTTATTCAAGGCTGACGAGATTAAGCTTGTCTACAGCCATATCGACCGCATTATCACCGGATCGGCAGTGCCTGTAAAGCCGTTGAAGCTTACGGCAGGCGACGAGCTGCGCGCAGAGTATTTCTGCCAAAGACGTGAGCTTGGCGTAATTAACATCGGTCCAGCCGGCACGATTACAATCGATGGCAAAAAGTACGAGGTTGGTCACAAAGAGGGCATGTATATCGGAATGGGTTCTAAGGAAATTGTGTTTGAATCGGTTGACCCGGGGAACCCTGCAAGATTTTATTTAAACAGCGCACCCGCACACAAGGAGTACCCGACAAAGCTGATTAAGCCGCAGGGCGACGCTTCGGAGGATGTGGTGATTATCAAGGAAGAGAACAAGGTGGAACTTGGCTGTTTGGAGGACGCAAACCACAGGGTTATCAACAAGTATATCCTTCCGGGACAAGTGGAAAGCTGTCAGCTTGTTATGGGAATGACGGCGTTAAAGCCGGGCAGTGTATGGAACACCATGCCGTGCCACACACATGACAGACGTATGGAGGTTTATCTTTATTTTGATATGCCCGAGGATGCGTTTGTGATGCATTATATGGGCGAGCCGACAGAGACAAGACATATCGTAATGCGCAATGAGCAGGCAGTGATTTCTCCGAGCTGGTCGATTCATTCGGGCAGCGGCAGCCGCGCGTATACCTTTATCTGGGGCATGGTAGGCGAAAACCAGGATTTTGACGATATGGACGGCGTTGCGATGCAGGATTTGATGTAGACACGGAAAAGTTAAGGAATAAAGGCACGGAAAGCACTTGCGGACGGACACAAAGCAGCCGCAGGTGCGTTCTCACTTTATAGGAAATTACGTCCTATAAAGTGAAAACCCCTCCGGGGGATGCGCACTCCGCGCTAAGGAATATGGTTGCTAAAGCAACCGCGCTCCGGCGCGAGAGTCCGGCTCGCCGGACTCTTTTTTATTTTATAGGAGAGGATGCTGATGAAAAAAAGGGAACGCATAGTGCAAATTAAGCTCACAGACGCACAAAAAGAGAAGCTAAATGCCGAAATTAAGGCGTTTTATCTTGACGAGCGGGGCGAGGAAATCGGAATGATTGAGCAGATGCAGCTTTTGGAGCTGTTCGAGCACAGACTGGCGCCGATTGTCTACAACAGGGCGCTGGACGATGCCAAACGGTGGTTTGCGCAGATGATGGATAATTTGGATTCGGATTATTATACGTTGTATAAAAATGAAGCGTGATGTTGCTGGAACGCAAGTGAATAGTAACAGACGGATAGGACACCGGACAACACGGTGTCTTTTCATTTATATTAATTTAAAATTACATAAATTGTTGCAAAAATTTGAAAAATAGTGTAAAATTATGTCATAAGGGTTAATATGTCACTGTATTTGGATATACTGATATGGAGAGAGGGGGAGGACAGAATGAATGAAACGCATGTAATGATGAATAAAAGATATTATGAACCCACAGATATTATAAACGGATTTGAGGTAAGACCGGGAAAGTTTTTGAGAAACGGCGCGACCTGTGTGCAGGGGGGAATTAATTTTACGATTCACTCAAATGGCGCAACGTCATGTACATTATGTCTTTTTCACAGAAATGAGGAGGAACCGTACGCAGTGATACCGTTCCCCGAATCGTACTGTCTCGGGAACACATATTCAATGGTAGTGTTCGGGTTAGACCCGAAAGACCTTGAATACGCCTACCAGTTTGACGGTGAGTACGATGTTAAAAAGGGACTGTTGTTCGACAAGTCCAATTATATTTTGGACCCGTATGCAAAAGCGGTAGCAGGACAGGGCATATGGGGCGATAGAAAAGATGCAGATAAGCGCGTCTACAAAGCGCGTGTGGTTGACAGCGGATATGACTGGGGCAACTTCAAAAACACATGCCTTGAGCCCAAGGACATGATTATCTACGAAATGCACGTGCGTGGTTTTACGAACGACGAGTCGTCGGGTGTCAAACACAGAGGAACGTTTGAGGGTATACGGGAAAAAATTCCATACCTGCTTGAGCTTGGGGTCAACGCCGTGGAGCTGATGCCGATTTTTGAGTTTGACGAGCTGGAGGACGTGCGTGAAATTGACGGTGAGAAGCTCTTAAACTATTGGGGCTATAATACGGTCTGCTTTTTTGCGCCGAACACGGCATATGCGTCAAAGCATGAATATAATAAAGAGGGAAACGAGCTTCGGGAGTTGATTCATGAGCTGAACAGAAACGGCATCGAAGTAATCCTTGACGTAGTATTTAACCATACGGCGGAAGGAAATGAGATGGGACCCTGCTTCTCGTTTAAGGGAATTGACAATAATATTTACTATATGCTGACACCTGACGGGAAATATTATAACTTCAGCGGCTGCGGAAATGTTTTAAACTGTAATCATCCCATTGTGCAGCAGTTTATTATGGAATGCCTGCGTTACTGGGTGGTATCGTACAGGGTTGACGGGTTCCGTTTTGACCTTGCGTCCATTCTCGGGCGAAACGAGGACGGCTCGCCGATGAGCAAGCCGCCTTTGTTGCAGAGCCTTGCGTTTGATCCGGTGCTTGGAAAGGTGAAATTGATTGCGGAGGCATGGGATGCGGGCGGACTGTATCAGGTCGGAAGCTTTCCGTCGTGGAACCGCTGGGCAGAGTGGAACGGCAGATACCGTGATGACATGCGCTGCTTCTTAAAGGGTGATTACGGCATGGCACAGGCGGCAATCAACCGCATTACGGGTTCGCTTGATTTATACGGAAAGGAAAACCGCGGAGAGAATGCCACGGTGAATTTCATCAACTGTCATGACGGCTTCACGCTCTATGACATGTATGCATATAATAATAAACATAATGAGAAAAACGGCTGGAACAATACAGACGGTGCAAATGACAACAACAGCTGGAACTGTGGCGTGGAGGGAGAAACGAACAATCCCGAAGTGCTTGCGCTGCGCAACAGGCTGCGTAAAAACGCGTTTGCAATTTTGATGTGCAGCAGAGGCTCGGCAATGTTCCTTGCAGGTGATGAGTTCTGTAATACGCAGTTTGGCAATAACAATGCGTATTGTCAGGATAATATTATCTCCTGGCTTGACTGGAACCGAAAAGAAGAGTATGACGAAATGTTCGAATTCTGTAAATTTATGATTCATCTTCGCCGTGCGCATCCGATTTTGCGGGGACGTTCCGGTCCCAGCGGCTGCGGTTTCCCGGAGGTGTCCATTCATAATAAGACTGCATGGAACAGCCAGTGTGATCCTGATACGCGTACGATTGGCATTATGTTTGCCGGACGTACCGAGGGAAACATTGAGGACGATATTATTTATATCGGCGTGAATGCGTTTTGGGAGTATGAGGATGTGCAGCTTCCCAAGCTCCCGCTGGGCAGAAAGTGGCGCATTCTTGTGAACACGGAGTTTGCACATACAAAGAATGTGGATTACCATGCGCTTACAAACTTTACGGCTGCGGATACGGTCAGGATGTGTCCGAGGTCGTTAATTGTGGCAATTGTCGTAAAACGGTAAAACACTTCGAAGAATAAATGTTACAAAAAATAGGCGCGGATTTTGGCAAAAGTTGGATGTTTTGACTAAAAAAGAAAGAACATGTAAATTTTTGCACAAATGTCCGTGCTTTTATATTATATTTAGGAGCGGAGATGTTTTCCTAGGATGAACCCTTGTATTGATGTTGGAAAGGATAGAGTTTGTGAATCGTAAAAATAAATTGAAACTTCTAAGTAAAAAAGTAAGAATTGCAATTCTTACTGCGGCGCTTTTGTTGAATACTACTGCGTCAAATACGCTGATTGCCTTTGCGGCGGCGGAGGACTCGACGGATTCGGAGATCACGGTTCTTCGGACGAGGATAATAACAAAGATGGCGGCGATGAGTTTATTACGCTTTCTACCTGTGCATATCACACGAAAAACGGACGCTTTGCGGTTGTAGGAAAACGGGTGGAATAATAAAAGAATAAATTTTAGAAAAAAATTCAAAATAACGGTAGACAAACCGTTATTTTTATTGTATCATAAAGAAAACGTTTTCGGAAAACGTTTTCCAAAGCATTTCCCATAGGACTTCCGTTAAAAAAGAATAGGAGATGAGGAAGAAGAACGGTGTTATGCAGAACAGGAGGGCGAAGGATTACGTGGTTTCAATTAGAGATGTGGCAAAAGAGGCAGGTGTGGCAATTTCCACGGTTTCAAAGGTTTTAAATAACTATCCAAATGTGCGAAACGAAACAAAAAATCGGGTGAACAGAGCAATCGAACAGTTAGGATTTGTACCAAATTCCATTGCCTCCGCACTTTCGTCCAAACGGTCGGGACGCGTGGCGTTAGTGCTTGACGTGAACAGAAATGCGCAGGCGGTTGATGAAATTCCAATGCAGTATATGATTGGCGCAATCAATCGTGCCAAAGAGCTTGGAATGGATATTATAACCGTGTTCACTGCAATGTTGAGCGATATGGGCACTGAAGAAATGACGCGTTATTTCCAGTCACAGAGCGTTGAAGGGTTGATTGTGTGCAGCCTTTCCAGCAAAGAAGATGAGGCGCTTTACAGTCTGATAACGAGTGGGAAGTTTAAGACGGTACTGATTAATGCGCCCGGCGTGGATGAAAATACATCAAGTATTCATATTGACAATCGAAAGGCGCAATATGAGGTGGCAAAAAAGTTCCTGATTGAAAGTATGAATATTCAAAGTATGAATACGCAAAGTCCCGCATTTTGCAAGTCAAAAAGGATACTATATATATCGGGTAAAAAGGAAGGCTATGTGTCAGGAGAGCGCTTAAAGGGAATGCAGGAGCTTGCACAAGAGATGGGACTTACGCTTTTAATTCGCGAAGGAAACTTCAGTGAGCTTGAGGCAAGAAAGCTGACCATGCAGTACGCAATGCATAAAGACGCAATTATTTGTGCTTCGGATTTGATGGCGATAGGTGCGATGAAGGCGTTGATTGATATGGATATTTATCGTCCGGTGTGCGGCTTTGATGGGGTAAACCTGATGGGGTATGCAGGAAAGCAGATGTATACGGTCGGTCAGGACTTTAAAAGGACCGCAGCGTGTGCCGTTGAGGAAGCGGGACGGCTGATTAGCGGGGAACCGGGCAGGGAGATTATCATGCCGCATAAGCTCATGCGGATTAAATATTTGGATGTGATATCATAGTGTATAGAAAACGATAAACTTAAAAATTTTAAATTTTTTCATAAAGAAAAGGAGTAAAACAATGAGCGTGAAAACAAATTTGGAAGCAATGACACAGAAAATGTACGGAAAGGCAATCAGGGACTTAAGCGACAAAGACCTCTATTTTGCCATTCTGAACATGACCAAGGACATGATGGAAGGCAAAGGCGTCATCAAGGGTACGAAAAAAGTGTACTATATTTCGGCAGAGTTCTTAATCGGAAAGCTTTTGTCAAACAACCTGATTAATTTAGGCATTTACGAGGAGCTTGCGGATGTTTTGAAGCAGGAAGGAAAGGATTTGAGCCTGATCGAGGAGACGGAGCCGGAGCCTTCGCTTGGAAATGGCGGACTTGGACGTCTTGCAGCGTGCTTTTTGGACTCGATTGCAAGCCTGGGACTTGCGGGCGACGGTATCGGATTAAACTATCATTTCGGACTGTTTAAACAGGTTTTCCAAAACAGACAGCAGACCGCTGAAAAGAACGACTGGATTGAGAAGCAGTCATGGCTGACCAAGACAGACATTTCATTCCCCGTATATTTTGGCGACAAAAAGGTTGTTTCAAGACTGTATGACATTGATGTCATCGGTTATGAGCAGGGCATGAACAAGCTGCATTTGTTTGACATTGAGACGGTGGATGAGAGCATTGTCAAGGAAGGCATTGATTTTGATAAAGAAGATATTGATAAGAATTTAACACTTTTCCTCTATCCCGACGACTCCGACGAGGCAGGTCAGCAGCTTCGTATTTACCAGCAGTATTTTATGGTATGCAACGGCGCGCAGTTGATTTTAAAGGAAATGAAGGAGAACGGATATGACCTTCACAAGCTGAATGAGCACGCAGTCATTCAGATTAACGATACGCACCCGACAATGGTCATTCCGGAGTTAATCCGTATCCTCACGGAGGACGAGGGCTTTAGCATGGACGAGGCGATTGAGGTTGTCAGCAAGACCTGTGCTTACACCAATCACACCATCCTTGCAGAAGCGCTTGAAAAATGGCCCGTAAGCTTCCTTGAGAAGGTGGTTCCGCAGTTGATGCCGATTATCAGAGAGCTTGACAAGCGCGTTGCGGCGAAGTACACTGAAGAGAAGGTGCAGATTATCGATAAGGATAACAGGGTGCACATGGCGCATATCGACATTCATTACGGATTTTCGGTAAACGGCGTTGCGGCGATCCATACGGAGATTTTGAAGAATACGGAGTTAAATCATTTCTACAAGATTTATCCCGAGAAGTTCAACAACAAGACAAACGGCATTACATTCCGGCGGTGGCTGCTTTCCTGCAACAGGGAGCTTGCGGCTTGCATTACAAAGACGATCGGAGAGGGCTACAAGAAGGATGCGGCGCAGTTGGAAAATCTGTTAAAGCATATTGATGACGAGGCGCTTTTGACGGAAATTAAGGCGATTAAGAAGGATAAAAAGGCAGAGCTTGCGGCTTATATCAAGGAGCATGAGGGCGTGGAGATTAATCCCAACTCCATCTTTGACATTCAGATTAAGCGGCTCCATGAGTATAAGCGTCAGCAGATGAACGCGTTGTATATTATCCACAAGTATCTTGAGATTAAGGGCGGCAAAAAGCCTTCTACACCGATTACGTTTATATTTGGCGCAAAAGCGGCTCCGGCGTATGTGATTGCACAGGATATTATCCACTTGCTTTTGTGCCTGCAGGAAATCATCAACAATGATCCGGACGTGAAGGATTACATGAAGGTGGTTATGGTCGAAAACTACAATGTCAGCTATGCGGAGCGCCTGATTCCGGCGTGCGACATTTCGGAGCAGATCTCCCTTGCGTCTAAGGAGGCAAGCGGTACCGGAAACATGAAGTTTATGTTAAACGGCGCGGTAACGCTTGGCACGAGCGACGGCGCGAATGTGGAAATCCATGAGCTGGTGGGTGATGACAATATCTATATCTTCGGAGAGAAGTCGGAGGAGGTCATTGCGCATTATGAAAAGGCGGACTATGTGGCGAAGGACTTCTATAAAAAGAGCAAGACAATTAGAGAGGCAGTGGACTTTATCACAAGTAAGGAAATCCTGAAAGCGGGCAATAAGACGCGCCTTGTCAGACTGCAGAAGGAGCTGATGAACAAGGACTGGTTTATGACGCTGCTTGACCTTGAGGATTATATTGCCACAAAGGACAGAATGTTTGAGGATTATCAGAACGAGGAAAAATGGAAGCGCATGATGTTAGTCAATATCGCAAAGGCTGGTTTCTTCTCATCAGACAGAACCATAGCAGAGTACAACCGCGATATTTGGAAACTGTAAGAACTGTGAACAGAAATACGAAGGCGGCAAAATACGCCGCCTGAGTATTTTTAAATTTTATAGCCAATTATTGCGTAAACGTAATAATTGTGGGTGCGGAATGCGGAGTATGGTGTGCACGGAACACAGAAAGGACAATCAATTAAAATGAAAATTGCAGTAGCAGGAATCGGATATGTAGGGCTTTCGAATGCCATTCTTCTTGCGCAGCACAATGAGGTGACTGCGGTGGATGTATTTGCGGAGAAGGCAGATATGATTAACAACAGGAAATCACCGATTATCGACAAGGAAATCGAGGAGTATCTCGCCAACAAAGAGCTGCATTTAAAGGCGACCACAAACGGCGAGGAAGCATATCGGGACGCGGAATATATTATTATTGCAACGCCGACAAACTATGATCCGGATAAAAACTTTTTTGACACGAGCTCCATTGAAACGGTAATTGAACTGGTACAAAAAGTCAATCCGTCAGCGGTCATGATTATTAAATCAACGGTTCCCGTAGGCTATACGGAAGAAACAAAAAAGCGCTACGGCATTGACAACCTGATTTTTTCACCGGAATTTTTGCGCGAGGGCAAGGCGCTTTACGACAATCTGTATCCGTCGCGGATTATTGTTGGTGAGTGTTCAAATCGCGCGGAAACGTTTGCGAATTTATTAAAAGAGGGCGCGATTAAACAGGATATTCCGACGCTTTTTACGGGGGCTACGGAGGCGGAATCCATTAAGCTGTTCTCCAACACGTACCTTGCGCTTCGCGTGGCGTACTTTAATGAGCTTGACACCTATGCGGAGGTGCGCGGGCTTAACACAAAGCAGATTATCGAAGGCGTAGGACTTGATCCGCGAATCGGCACGCACTACAACAATCCCTCCTTTGGCTACGGCGGTTACTGTCTGCCAAAGGATACAAAGCAGCTTCGCGCGAATTTTCACAATGTGCCCAATAACATTGTCTCCGCAATCGTTGATGCAAACAGGACGAGAAAGGATCATATTGCCGACATGATTTTGGCAAAACGCCCGCAGATTGTCGGGGTCTATCGTCTTACCATGAAAACAAACTCTGATAATTTCAGGCAGTCGTCCATCCAGGGTATTATGAAGCGCATCAAGGCAAAAGGCATTGAGGTTGTTGTTTACGAGCCGTCCTTAAAGGAGGAGCATTTCTTCCGTTCAAGGGTGATACGCGACTTGGAGGCGTTTAAGGAGATGTCGGATGTCATCATTGCAAACCGTATGACGGATGAACTTGCGGATGTGGAGGAAAAAATATATACGAGAGATATATACGGACGCGATTAGCTTTGGGGCAGGACGGAAAACTGAAAAATTGTGCAGTGTCTTACATTTATATTGTTGTAGGACGCTGCATTTTTTAATTCTCTGTCTGGTTTGTACAAAAAAGTCTTAAAAAAACTGCCATAACTACCAAAAAAAAGTTTATTGATAGTTTCCTATTGCAATTTATTCGGCAAAATGCTATTATACAATTGTCACTTGGAAACGTTACCGATAACGTTACTGGAAACGTAACCGAAAACGATACCGAAAACGTTTCGGAATAATATTTCCGCAAATCAGTAATAATAAAAAAACAGAAAAAAGAAAGAGGTATGTCATTATGAAAAAGAAATTAATCAGTACCATTTTAAGCGCGACAATGGTAGCGGCAATGCTTGCAGGCTGTGGCAGCAGCGACAGTGGCAGCACAGATACACAGCAGCCCGCACAGTCACAGGAACAGCAGCCGGCAGCAGATACACAGCAGCCCGCGGCAGATGCACAGACACCCGCGTCCGGCGAGGGAAAGGTTTATTACTTAAACTTCAAGCCTGAGCAGGGACCGGCTTGGGAAGCGCTTGCAGCAAAATATACAGAGGAGACAGGTGTTCCCGTTTCCGTACAGACAGCAGCGTCAGGAACATATGAGTCAACATTAAAATCAGAGATTGCAAAGACAGAAGCACCGACACTGTTTCAGGTAAACGGACCGGTTGAACTTGCAACATGGAAGGATTACTGCTATGACCTTTCCGGCTCTGATGTTTACGCACAGTTAAAGAGCGACGACTTCGCATTAAAAGAGGGCGACGAGGTTAAAGGGATTGCATACGTTGTAGAAACATACGGACTGATTTACAATGCTGACATTTTAAATGATTACTTCACAAAGGATTATGCGGTTGTAACAAGCGTTGAGGAAATCAATTCGTTCGACCAGTTGAAGGCAGTTGCGGACAGCATTCAGGCAAACGCTGACGATCTTGGCGTAAAGGGAGCGTTTACATCGGCAGGTATGGACTCAAGCTCTGACTGGAGATTTAAGACACACCTTGCAAACCTCCCGATTTACTATGAGTATGAGGCAGACGGCATCGGCTCTACAGATGCAATCAAGGGAACATACTTAGATAACTACAAGAACATTTGGGATTTATATATTACAGACTCTGTTTGTGCACCGACACTGCTTTCAAGCAAGACCGGCGAGGACGCAACGGCTGACTTCGCACTCGGTGATGCAGTATTCTATCAGAACGGTACATGGGCTTATAATGATTTGGTAGACGCCGGTATGGACGGCGACTCACTTGGAATGCTTCCGATCTACATCGGCGTAGATGGTGAGGAAAATCAGGGACTTTGCACAGGTAGCGAGAACTACTGGTGTGTAAATAAGAATGCTTCTCCTGAGGACATTCAGGCAACACTTGATTTTATGAATTGGGTTGTAACATCAGAAACAGGCTGCAAGTCGCTCACGGAGGAAATGGGATTTGTATGTCCGTTCCAGGCATTTGACAGCTATCCTGCAAGCAATCCGCTTGTAAACATTGCAAACGATTATGTTTCAAACGGCAAGACTTCCGTAGCATGGACCTTCACGACAATGCCTTCTGAGAATTGGAAGAACAATGTCGGCAGCGCACTTTTGGAGTATGCACAGGGTACAGGTCAGTGGGACGCAGTTGTGACTGCATTCGTTGACGGCTGGGCTGAGGAGTATGCGGCAGTTAACAACTAGATAAAGGAAGAACAGAATGGCAAAGACAGGTGCATCGTGCAGCAGCGACTGCACCTGTTTTCTGCACACGGGGTACTTCAAACGGAAAACATATTACAGTTGCGGACAAAAGAAGAGTATATATAAATAAGAAAGAAAGGTGAATGATTATGGAAAAAGCAATTAAACGATATTTCCCAATATTCGCACTGCCGACACTTGCAGCGTTTACAATCGGGTTTATCCTTCCGTTTCTGTTAGGACTGTATCTGTCCTTTTGTGAGTTTACCACGGTAACCGACTCCAAGTTTGTAGGCTTCAAAAATTATATCAGAATTTGGGGTGACTCCACCTTCACACATTCCCTTTGGTATACGGCGCTGTTTACGATTGTGTCAGTGCTTTTGATTAACATCATTGCTTTTGCGGTTGCAATGCTTCTGACAAAGGGAATTAAGGGAACCAATGTTTTCAGAACGGTTTTCTTCATGCCGAACTTAATCGGCGGTATTATCTTAGGTTACATTTGGCAGTTGATCTTAAACGGTCTTTTGGCAAATCTTGAGCGTACATTGACTTATAACTCCGCTTACGGTTTTTGGGGTTTGGTCATTCTGATGTGCTGGCAGCAGGTCGGATACATGATGATTATCTATATTGCGGGTATTCAGAATATCCCAGGCGATTTGATTGAAGCGGCAAAGATTGACGGAGCAAACAACAGACAGCTCCTGCGACACGTAACGTTGCCGATGGTCATGCCGTCCATCACAATCTGTTCGTTTTTAACATTAACCAATTCATTTAAGCTTTTTGACCAAAACCTCGCACTGACTGCAGGTGAGCCGTCAAACAAGTCGGAAATGCTCGCCCTCAACATTTTTAATACATTCTATGGCAGAAACGGCTGGGAGGGCGTTGGTCAGGCAAAAGCGGTCGTATTCTTTATTCTTGTAGCTATTATTGCGATTGTTCAGCTTCGCGCAACGAGGGATAAGGAGGTGCAGGCATAATGTCAGACGTAAGAAAAGCAAAACATGGCGGACTTTTAACGGCGATTTTCTCCGTGGTATCATTGATTTATGTCATGCCGATTATCATTGTACTGTATAATTCATTTAAAAAGAAAATTTTTATCAGTAACCGTCCGTTTGCGCTTCCCGACGCGAAGTCGTTTGTCGGGCTGGAGAACTATATCAGCGGATTTGAAAAGATTGAACTTCCCAAGGCGTTTGGATACTCACTCTTTATCACGGTCTGCTCCGTATTTGTGATTATCCTTTGCACGTCGATGTGCGCATGGTACATCACAAGAGTAAAAAATAAATTTACCTCCGGAATGTATATGCTCTTTGCATTTTCCATGATTGTACCGTTCCAAATGGTAATGTTTACCTTGTCGAAAATTGCAGATATGTTGCATTTGGGAAATCCAATTGGTATAATTATTGTATACCTTGGCTTTGGTGCAGGGCTTGCGGTGTTTATGTTCTGCGGCTTTGTAAAGTCAATACCGCTTGAAATCGAGGAGGCGGCGATGATTGACGGCTGTACGCCGATTCAGACTTATTTTAAGATTGTGTTTCCCGTGATGAAGCCGACGGCAATCTCGGTTGCGATTTTGGAGGCAATGTGGGTTTGGAACGATTATCTTCTGCCTTATCTTGTACTTGATATTAAGAAATACAAGACAATTCCCATTGCGATACAGTATCTCAAGGGCGGATACGGCGCGATTGATATGGGCGCCATGATGGCGATGATTGTGCTTGCGATTATTCCGATTATTATTTTCTACATCTCATGCCAGAAATACATTATCGAGGGTGTTGTCGCAGGAGCGGTAAAAGGCTAAAATAAAGGGTTAATCACAAGAAGAAAGGGAACATGCAAAATGAGAAGATGTGGCGTATTGATGCCAATATCGAGCATTCCGACACGGTTTGGCATAGGGGGCTTTTCAAAAGAGGCATATGATTTTGTGGATTTTTTGGCAGCGTCCGGACAGTCGCTTTGGCAGATTCTTCCCCTTGGTCCTACGGGCTATGGGGATTCGCCCTATCAATCCTTTTCGACCTTTGCAGGCAGTCCGTACTATATCTGTCTTGACAGACTGATTGAAGAGGGGCTGCTCACCGAAGAGGAGTGCTTGGAGGCGGATTTTGGCGACGATGCGGGAACAGTCAATTACGAAAAGATTTATAATACAAGATTTACCCTGCTGCGAAAAGCGTTTGACCGGTCAAATATCGGTGATAGCGAGGACTATCGCAAGTTTGTCGAAGAGAACAGTCAGTGGCTGAAGGATTATGCGATGTATATGGCAGTCAAGGATTCGCTTGGCGGCATTTCGTGGATTGAGTGGGACGAGGGGCTTCGTCTGAGAAAGCCAAAGGTAATGGCGGAGTATGAAAAGAAGCTTGCCGATGAGATTGCATTTTACTGTTATCAGCAGTATCTGTTTTCCACGCAGTGGCTTGCGCTGAAAGCGTACGCGAACAAAAAGGGAATCGAAATTATCGGTGATATTCCGATTTACGTGGCATTTGACAGTGCCGATACATGGGCAAATCCAGAACTGTTCCAGCTTGATGACAAAAATTATCCGGTGGCGGTTGCAGGCTGTCCGCCAGATGCATTTTCGGCTACGGGGCAGCTTTGGGGAAACCCGCTTTACCGGTGGGATTACCATGAAAAGACGGGCTTTGCATGGTGGATTCGCAGGCTTGCGTATTGTTTTAAGATTTATGATGTGGTCCGCATTGACCATTTCCGCGGGTTTGACGAATACTGGTCGATTCCCTATGGTGATGACACTGCGCAGAACGGGGAATGGAAAAAGGGACCGGGCTACAAGCTGTTTGCGGCGATGAAGAAGGCGCTTGGAAACCGCGCGGTCATTGCGGAGGATTTGGGCTTTTTGACGCCGAGTGTGTTAAAGCTTGTGAAAAAGACGGGCTATCCCGGCATGAAGGTTTTGCAGTTTGCGTTTGATTCGCGGGAGGAGAGCGATTATCTTCCGTATAATTACCCGAAAAACTGCGTGGTCTATACGGGAACGCACGACAACGACACGGTAAACGGTTGGATTACGAGTCTTAGCAGGAAGGACTTGGCGTTTGCAAAAAAATACTTGGGTGTGAGGCGAAACGCTGCGGTTTGTGACAGCTTAATCCGTGCGGCGCTTGGGTGCGTGGCGGATACGGCGGTCATTCCGATACAGGATTACCTGGAGCTTGGCGGTGAGGCGCGGATTAACACACCGTCCACACTCGGCGGAAACTGGGAGTGGAGAATGAGAAGCGGCGCGTGTACGCAGGAGCTTTCGAAGCGTATGCTGGAGCTTGCGCGGCTTTACGGAAGGGCGAAAAGGTACTAGCCCGGGCAAAAAGGTATTAGCCCTCGGACGAAAAGACATTAAGAGGAATGGAGTGGTTAGGTGTTTGAACCGACAATTAAGGACATTGCAAAAATATGCGGTGTGGGCGTCAGCACGGTGTCGCGGGCGATTAACAATCACCCCGACATCAATCCGGCTACGAAGGAGAAAATACTTGAGACCATCAAGGAATATGGTTATATCCCGAACGACAGCGCGCGCAACCTAAAGCGCTCGGACGCGAGGGCGATTGCGGTGCTTGTCAAGGGTATTGCCAATCCGTTCTTTACCAATATGATAGCCACAATTGAGCAGGAATGCAAGAAAAAGGGCTATGCGATGGAGCTTTCCCATATTGAAGCGGACGAAGATGAGGTAGATGTCGCACAAAAAGTAGTGAAAGAAAAGCGGCTTCGTGGTATAATATTTCTTGGAGGATATTTTTCACGCTCGGAGGAGAAGCTAAAGAAGCTCAATGTTCCGTTTGTATTTAGTACGGCGGGCGGAATTCCAGAGAATATATCAAAGGATTCGTATTCCAATATCGGGGTCGATGACCGTTTGGAAAGCGAGCGAATGGTGGATTACCTGATTGGGCTTGGTCATAAGCGGATTGCGATTATTGCGGCGGAGACTTATGAGGAATGCATCGGCAGGCTACGTCTTGAGGGGTATTATGATGCCCTGAAAAAACACAAAATTGCAGTTGACGAGAAGCTGATATTTGAAACAGATGAGGAAATCAACCACTTTTCCATGGAGAACGGCTACATTACAACGAAACGTTTGCTTGAGAGCGGCGAAAAATTCAGTGCAGTTTACGCGGTGTCGGATACACTTGCAATCGGCGCCTGCAGGGCGCTTAACGAGGCGGGCTATCAAATTCCAAAGGACGTTTCGGTTGCAGGCTATGACGGCATTGACATCGGAAACTACATAACTCCCCGTCTTACCACAATGCGCCAGCCTGTGGAGGAGATGGCAAAGGCGACAGTCAAACTGCTGTTTGCCATTATATCGGGACAGAAAGGGCATCAGCACATGGTGTATGAAGCGAAGCTGATAGAGCGTGAGTCAACAGGGGGGATTGTGAATTGATGAGAAAGCCGAAGAATATCATAAGGATGATAAAAATGAGCATACTTGCCGCGGCGGCGGCAGTATGCCTTTTTGGCTGTGGGAAGAAAGCGCAGAATACAAATTTGGAACAGGGAATGGAGCTTGTTTCGCAGTATGATTTTCAGGGGGCGCTTGCGTGCTTTGACTTGGCAAGGCTTGGCAAGGAGGATTTGCAGCTTACAAGCCGCGGCGAGGGGCTTGCTTACATGGGGCTTGGCGATTATATGAAAGCGGAAAGCGCGTTTTTGGAGTCAATCCAAAATGCTGGAAATACGCTTACGGCGTTGGAGTACGACACGAATTATTATCTTGCGGCGGCGTATATGAAGCAGGGAAAGTATGACGATGCGGAGAACGTATATTCGGCAATTATTGCGCTAAAGAAGAAAGAGCTGGACGCATATTATCTGCGTGCGTGCGTTTCGCTCAAGAAAAATAATTATGAGGCGGCGATTGCCGATTTTGAGAAGGCATTTTCGCTTGCGCCGGATAATTTGGAGCTGGTGACGGACGCTTATGTGGAGATGCAGGCGGCAGGCTTTGGCGAGGAGGGAAAGACGTATCTTTCCAATTTTATGGAGGAGAAGGGCAAGAAGCTGTCCGACGGTGAGAAAGGCGTGATTTATTACTATCTCGAGGATTATCAGAATGCGCGGACCTTTCTTGACGGTTTTTTGAATGGAAATGACGCGGGGAAATCCCTGCTTTTGGGGCAGACGTATGAAAAGCTTGGCGACATGAACTACGCGACGACGGTATATCAGACGTATCTTAGCGGCAATGAGCCAGACGCTGCGATTTACAATAATTTGGGAATGTGTCTTGTGAAGCAGGAAAAGTATGATGAAGCGCTTGAGGCGTTTGAGGCGGGGATTGCCATCGGAAGTTCGGACTATTTGCAGGAGCTGAAATACAATCAGATTGTGGTTAATGAATATTTGGGAAACTTTTCACAGGCAAAAAACCTGATGGAAGAATACCTTCAAATCTATCCGGACGATGCGAAAGCAAAGCGCGAATATGAATTTCTGCAGACGAGATAAAACTGACAAAGTTGTCATAAAAACACAAGATATTGTATTAACATAAAAACAACACCTGATATTTGGTAGTGTTCGATTGACTTGCTATCTGCTATCTGATATGATTTATTCATATGGCGGTTTGCCATAGGAAGGAGCAGGTTGAGGTAGATGTTTGATGTGATTAAGCGAGATGGCAGTGAAACGGAGTTTGGACTTGGAAAAATCAGCGCTGCCATTATCAAGGCATTTGAAGCAACACAGGTACAGTACAACCAGGATATTGTGGATTTACTGGCGCTTCGTGTGACTGCGGACATTCAAGATAAGGTAAAGGCGGGAATGGTTCACGTTGAGGACATTCAGGACAGCGTGGAAAAGGTTTTGGAGCAGGCGGGGTATACGCAGACGGCAAAGGCGTTTATTCTGTACCGCAAGCAGCGCGAGAAAATGCGCAATATGAAGTCGACCATTCTTGACTACAAGGAAGTGGTCAACAGCTATGTGAAGGTTGAAGACTGGCGCGTGAAGGAAAATTCGACGGTGACGTATTCGGTCGGGGGCTTAATTTTATCCAATTCGGGGGCTGTAACGGCAAATTACTGGCTTTCGGAGATTTATGACGAGGAGATTGCGCAGGCGCACAGGAATGCGGATATTCATATTCATGATTTATCCATGCTTACGGGGTACTGTGCAGGTTGGTCGCTCAAACAGTTGATTCAGGAGGGACTGGGCGGTATTTCGGGAAAGATTACCTCCGCACCGGCAAGGCATCTGTCCGTGCTCTGTAACCAAATGGTAAACTTTCTTGGAATTATGCAGAACGAATGGGCAGGCGCACAGGCGTTCTCTTCTTTTGACACGTATCTTGCGCCGTTTGTAAAGGTGGATAACCTTTCTTATGCGGAAGTGAAAAAGTGCATTGAGGCATTTATTTATGGCGTGAACACACCGAGCCGCTGGGGGACGCAGGCGCCCTTTAGCAATATTACGCTGGACTGGACAGTTCCCAATGATTTGGCACAGCTTCCCGCGATTGTGGGCGGTGAGGAGATGGATTTCTGCTACAAGGACTGCAAGCGGGAAATGGATATGATAAACAAGGCGTTTATTGAAACGATGATTGAGGGGGATTCCAATGGCAGAGGGTTCCAGTATCCGATACCGACGTATTCAATAACACGCGATTTTGATTGGTCGGATACGGAAAACAACCAACTGTTATTTGAAATGACGGCAAAGTACGGGACACCGTATTTTTCAAACTATATTAACTCGGACATGGAGCCTTCCGATGTGCGCAGCATGTGCTGCCGACTTCGTCTTGACTTGCGGGAGCTTCGCAAAAAAACGGGTGGTTTCTTTGGCTCAGGTGAGAGCACGGGAAGTGTTGGTGTTGTCACAATCAATATGCCGCGGATTGCATATTTGGCAAAGGATAAAAATGATTTTTACAGGCGTCTTGACCGTATGATGGACATCAGCGCGCGTTCGCTCAAGGTAAAGCGCGGTGTGATTTCAAGGCTTTTGGAAGAGGGATTATATCCTTATACGAAGCGTTATTTGGGCAGCTTTGACAATCATTTTTCTACAATCGGATTAATCGGCATGAATGAGGCGGGATTGAATGCCAAGTGGCTTGGGAAGGACTTATCGCATAAGGAAACGCAGGACTTTACAAAAGAGGTCTTAAATCATATGCGGGAGCGGCTTTCCGATTATCAGGAGCTTTACGGGGACTTGTATAATCTTGAGGCGACGCCTGCGGAGAGCACGACGTACCGGCTTGCAAAGCATGACAAGGAACAGTATCCTGATATTATCACGGCAGGGCATGAGGGCGATACGCCTTACTATACCAATTCTTCGCATCTGCCTGTTGATTATACGACGGATATTTTTGATGCGCTTGACGTGCAGGACGAGTTACAGACGCTCTATACATCGGGGACTGTTTTTCATGCCTTTTTGGGTGAAAAGCTGCCGGATTGGAAAGCGGCGGCGCAGCTTGTCAGAACAATTGCAGAAAATTACAGGCTTCCATATTACACGATGTCTCCTACGTATTCGATTTGCCGGGAACACGGTTATTTGAGTGGGGAACAGAAACGCTGTCCGAAATGCGGAAGTGTTACGGAGATTTACAGCCGCATTACGGGATATTACCGTCCGGTGCAGAACTGGAATGACGGAAAGCTTCAGGAATATGCAAACCGTACGGAATACAAGATGGGTAACATGGTTTGCGCAGCGCACGAGAAGGCGGCGAAGAGCGCAGTTGCTTTGCAGGCTGTGGGGAAAAAGGCAGCTGTGCGTGAGACCGTGGCGGCAGGACGCACGGGTGCACAGAACGTCGGCAAACGCAGCGACCGGAGTAAAACCATGCTGTTTACGACAAAGACCTGCCCGAATTGCAGGCTTGCAAAGGAGTATTTGAAGGACGTGGATTATACAATTGTTGATGCGGAGGACAATTACGACCTTGCGGTGCAGTATGGCGTTATGCAGGCGCCGACGCTGGTCATTGTCTCAGGACAGTCACAGCAGAAGTATGTAAATGCGTCAAATATCAGGCGTTATGCGGAGTTTCTGCAGACACGGATATAGGATTCCATATAAATAACATGCGATATTGAAAGAGGAATAGAGGAAAAGACGATGATAGACCAGTTGATTAAATTGATTGTTAGTACGGGTGCGCCGATTGTCGTGGGGCTCGACCCGATGATGAAGTTTATACCAAAGCATATCCAAAAAGCGGCGTTTGAAGAAAAGGGCGAGACGCTTGAGGGAGCTGCGGAAGCGGTTTGGCTTTTTAATAAGGAAATTATTGATAATATTTACGATTTGATTCCGGCAGTGAAGCCGCAGATTGCGATGTATGAGCAGTTTGGGATTCCGGGACTTGCGGCGTTTCAAAGGACGGTCAATTATTGTAAGGAAAAAGGACTGATTGTCATTGGTGATATTAAGCGCGGTGATATTGGTTCGACCTCTGCGGCGTATGCGACAGCGCATTTGGGCAGGGTGCAGGTTGGAGAAAACCTGTGCGCAGGCTTTGACGAGGATTTTGTGACGGTCAATCCGTATTTTGGCATCGATGGCGTGCAGCCGTTTATCGATGTGTGTAAGGAGGAGAAGAAGGGGCTGTTTCTTTTGGTCAAGACTTCTAATCCAAGCAGCGGTGAGTTTCAGGACAGACTGATTGACGGCAGACCGCTTTATGAGCACGTCGGCGAAAAGGTAGCGGCGTGGGGGGAACAGATGATGGGCACGGAAGGCTACAGCTATGTCGGAGCGGTTGTGGGTGCGACCTATCCTGAACAGGGTAAGGTTTTGCGTAAACTGATGCCGCATTCGTTTATTCTCGTGCCGGGCTACGGCGCACAGGGCGCGTCCGGAAAAGATTTGGTACAGTTCTTTGATGAGCAGGGCTTGGGTGCGATTGTCAACTCTTCAAGGGGGATTATCGCGGCTTATCAGAATGAGAAGTATCAGAAGTTCGGCGCGGAGCATTTTGCGGAAGCTTCAAGGCAGGCGGTGATTGATATGCGGGAGGATATTGATTCGGCGCTTGGGAAGAGATAAGAAATCGGTTTTGGATTGAAAGAAATGGCGTGCGAAAAATGCACGCCATTTTAAAATTTGTAGTTAATTCCGCTCTGCTTTAGAATTGCATTTGCGGTATGCCGTGATTTAATTTTGGTATCAACGGTTATATGACAGTTTGTAATCGGGCTATACCAAATATCATGCTCCCCTTTTCCGTGCCGTGCAAACATACAACCGTTTTGGGATAGGACTTTGCGTACTTTTTTCTCGTATTCAGCCATTACAAAACCACCTTTTCATGTCGTTCTGACTTAAAGGTCAGGGAAAAGGGCTGAGCTTCGGAAGCATTCAACGCGAGCAGCTCCGGTACGGCAAAACGGGTGCGTTCTAACAGTGCATCAAAGGAACCGGATTCCAGTACAAGCCCGGGAATATCATTGCTTGTTGCAATCCATACACTGGCTTCTTCGTCCCAAGTAAACGTAATCACATAGTCCATAATATCCTCCTCGTGGTGTTAACTTTCACAGATATAGAAAGTATAGTATCACTTTTTACGGGTCAGGAATGTGCATTTACTGCGCATTCCGTGAGAACATGGCTCAGGCGTGAGGGGCGGTTTTTGCGAAGCAAAATTTGCATATCGCCCCGAATTGTTACTATGAGCGGCTCCCAAGCCGTGAATAGTAACAGTATAGCACAAACTTCACGCTTTGTTAATCGAAAATTCATTGAATTTATAATTTGAATCTGTTACAATACATATTGGTGTGAAAACATTAAGAAACTCTAAGCCTGCAAAATACGCAGATTAAGAGTTTCTAAATGTTTGGAAAAATGCCAAAAGAACGGCATTTTTCATTCATTTTTGGTAAGAATATAGATTTAGGAATGATTGGAGCAGACATGAGTATTATAGAAAAAGTATTTGGTACGCACAGCGACCGTGAGCTTAGAAGAATTGAGCCGATCGTGAAAAAAATTGAGAGCTATCGTGAAGCGATGGGAAAGCTTACGGACGACGAGTTGCGGGCAAAGACCGCGGAATTTAAAAAGCGTGTTTCGGAAGGGACAAGCCTTGATGAGATTCTGCCGGAGGCATATGCCGTTGTGCGTGAGGGCGCAAAGCGCGTGCTTAATCAGGAACATTACAGGGTACAGTTGATTGGCGGTATTATTCTGCATCAGGGGCGTATTGCCGAGATGAGAACCGGTGAAGGTAAGACACAGACCGCGCTTCTTCCTGCGTATCTCAACGCATTGGAAGGAAAAGGCGTACATGTTGTCACGGTAAACGACTATCTTGCAAAGCGAGATGCCGAGTGGATGGGACAGGTGCACGAATTTTTGGGCTTAAAGGTCGGCGTGGTTTTAAATGACATGAAGCCCGAGGAGCGGCGCGAGGCGTACGGCTGCGACATTACTTATGTCACGAACAACGAGCTTGGCTTTGACTACCTGCGTGACAATATGGTGATTTATAAAGAGCAGCTTGTTTTAAGGGATTTACACTATGCAATTATCGACGAGGTGGACTCTGTTTTAATCGACGAGGCGAGAACCCCGCTGATTATATCGGGACAGAGCAGCAAGTCCACAAAGCTTTACGAAGTCTGTGATATTTTGGCAAGGCAGATGAAGCGCGGCGAGGACGTTCCCGAGATGACGAAAATGGATTTTGTCATGGGCGTTGAGCAGGAGGAAACAGGGGACTTTATCGTAAATGAGAAGGATAAAGTCGTGAATCTGACGGCGGCAGGCGTGGACAGGGTGGAAAAATTCTTTCAGATTGAAAACCTTGCCGATCCCGAAAACCTTGAAATCCAGCACAACATTATTTTGGCATTGCGGGCGCATAATCTGATGTTCCGCGATCAGGACTATGTGGTAAAGGACGATCAGGTGTTGATTGTCGATGAGTTTACAGGACGTATCATGCCGGGACGGCGTTATTCCGACGGACTGCATCAGGCGATTGAGGCGAAGGAGCATGTGAAGGTAAAGCGTGAGAGCAAGACGCTTGCGACAATCACGTTTCAGAACTTTTTCAATAAATTTGACAAGAAGTGCGGCATGACTGGTACGGCGCTGACGGAAGAACATGAGTTCCGTGATATTTACGGAATGGACGTTGTGGCGGTTCCGACAAACCGTCCGGTTGCGCGTGTGGACCGTCAGGACAGTGTATATAAGACAAGGAAGGAAAAGCTGCACGCGATTGTGGACGCGGTGGAGGCGGCGCACGCGACGGGGCAGCCGGTGCTTGTCGGTACGATTACGATTGACGCGAGTGAGGAGCTGAGCAAGCTTCTGACACGGCGCGGCATTCAGCACAAGGTTTTGAATGCGAAATTCCATGAGCTTGAGGCGGAAATCGTGGCGGACGCCGGACAGCACGGCGCGGTTACGATTGCGACCAACATGGCTGGACGTGGTACGGATATTAAACTGGACGAGGAAGCGCGCGCAGCGGGCGGACTGATGATTATCGGTACGGAGCGGCACGAGTCAAGACGTATTGACAATCAGCTCCGTGGTCGTTCGGGACGACAGGGCGATCCGGGTATGTCAAGGTTTTATATTTCGTTGGAAGACGATTTAATGCGTCTGTTTGGTTCGGAGCGTCTAATTAATATGTTTAATACGCTCGGCATTCCCGAGGGGCAGGAAATTGAGCATAAAATGCTCACGAGTGCGATTGAGAATGCGCAGAAAAAGATTGAGAGCAATAACTTTGGCATCAGAAAGAACCTGTTGGAATATGATCAGGTGATGAACGAGCAGAGGGAGATTATTTACGAGGAGCGCCGCCGCGTGTTAAACGGCGAGAGTATGCGCGACTTTATCTACAAGATGATTACGGACATTGTGGAGAGTGCGGTCGATACGGCAATTAATGACGATTTGGAGCCGGAAGAGTGGGATTTAAAGGAATTGAACACGCTTTTGCTTCCGATTATTCCGTTGCAGCCCGTTGTGCTTGACCGGATTACAAAGAAGACGAAAAACGGCGTGAAGCATCAGCTTAAGGAAGAGGCGGTGAAACTCTATGAGAGCAAGGAAGCGGAGTTTCCTGAACCGGAAAATATCCGTGAGATTGAGCGCGTGATTTTGCTGAAAGTCATTGACCGTAAATGGATGGATCACCTTGACGATATGGATCAGTTGCGTCAGGGCGTCGGATTACAGGCATACGGACAGAAAAATCCGCTTGTGGAATATAAAATGAGTGGTTACGATATGTTCGACGCGATGATTGCGAGCATGAAACAGGATACGGTGCGTCTGCTGCTGCATGTGAAGGTTGAGCAGAAGGTAGAGCGTGAGGAGGTTGCCAAGGTTACGGGCACCAACAAGGACGATACGCTGCAGAAGGGACCTGTCAAGAAAGAGGCAAGGATTTATCCAAATGATCCGTGTCCGTGCGGAAGCGGCAAGAAGTATAAGATGTGCTGCGGCAGAAATTCGTAGTTTTATTTTTAACAAATTCTGTATCATAAAATCAGTGCGGGGCAATTAAGCCTCCGTAACTATTATTATAAAAGGTGGTGAACGCAATGGTAGAACTCGACCAGATGAAACAGGAGTTACAGACCTACGAAAGTCCATTAGCGGAAGTGAGGGATTCACTTTGACCTCGCTGGTAAGGAAAAGCGCATAGAAGAGCTGGAACGAGAGATGGAGGCGCCCGGATTTTGGGACGATCCCGACCGTTCCAACAAGCTGATGAAGGAGCTGAAGCAGCTCAAGGATACGGTGGACGAGTGCAACGGCTTGAAAACACAGTATGAGGATATTGAAACGCTGATTGAGATGGGATATGAGGCGCAGGACGCCGAAATGATACCGGAAATCAGAGAGGAGCTTGACCGTTTTATCGAAGCGTTTGAAACGCTTCGGATTGGCACGCTGTTATCGGAGGAGTACGACAAGTGCAATGCGATTTTGAAACTGAATGCAGGCGCGGGCGGTACGGAGAGCTGTGACTGGGCGGGAATGCTTTACCGGATGTATACGCGGTGGGCGGAGCGCAAGGGCTTTTCGATTGATGTACTTGATTTTCTTGACGGAGATGAGGCAGGTATCAAGTCGATTACCTTTCAGGTGAACGGGGAAAATGCCTATGGATATTTGAAATCGGAAAAGGGTGTGCACAGGCTTGTGCGGATTTCTCCCTTTAATGCACAGGGAAAGCGGCAGACTTCCTTCGTTTCGCTTGACGTGATGCCTGACATTGAGGAGGATTTGGACGTTGAAATCAACGAGGACGATCTGCGCATTGATACGTATCGAAGTAGCGGCGCGGGTGGTCAGCATATTAATAAAACGTCTTCCGCAATCCGCATTACGCATATTCCGACGGGAACTGTTGTTCAGTGTCAAAATGAGCGTTCGCAGTTTCAAAATAAGGACAAGGCAATGCAGATGCTGAAGGCAAAGCTCTTTTTGCTCAAGCAGGAGGCAAATGCCGAAAAGCTCTCCGATATTCGCGGAGAGATTAAGGACATCGGCTGGGGAAATCAAATCCGCTCGTATGTCATGCAGCCGTACACAATGGTAAAGGACCACAGGACCAATTTTGAGTCGGGGAACGTGGACGCTGTTATGGACGGCGGGCTGGACGGCTTTATTAATGCATTTTTGAAGTGGAGAAGCAGCGGCGCCGTACAGAAGGGATAGACCGTTATGAAAAGAATATGTAAGCAGTGCGGCAAGGAGTTTGAACTGTCGGAAAGTGAAATTGGGTTTTATAAGGGCAGGGGTTTAGAGCTGCCAAAACGCTGCAAGGCATGCAGGGAGCAGAATAAGGAACAGGGCAAGGGGCAAAAACAGCAGCAGACGCAGCGTCCTGTTTCCAATCATATAGGGAACGACAAGGACAGCCGTGACCATAAAAACGGAACGGATAAGAGCCGTTATATCATATCGGCGGCAGCAGTGCTGTTCATTGTGTTTGCATTTCTGATAAAAGGCATTTTTGCGGTCCCGGCGGAAGAGCCGACGCTGACGGAAGATGTCGCTTCGCCCAATGTACAGGCTAGGCAGGAAACGCAGGCGCAGCTTCCTGGTGAGCTCCCCAAGGAAGCGCCAACAACGCAGTCTCAAGGAAATGAGGAGCAACAGGAAGTACAGCAGAGTATCTTGCCGACGGCTGTGACACCGCAGGAGACAGAGGCGGCAGCGGAAGGAACGACGCATCCGCCTGCAGCGGTACAGGAAGTACAGGAGATACAGGAACCTGTCGCTGATTTGGAGCCTGCGGCAACAGGATACGTTTTCCGAAAGCCGGAGTATCTTACGGGGCATTTCCAAAAGCATGGAGCAGAGTTTCCGTATGCCACGCAGGAGGAATATCTGCTCGGCGCAAACAATGTCATTCAAAACCCGAACGCGCTTCATAAGCTTGAGGCGGAGGACGGGGACGACGTTTATTATGTTGAGAGCACAAGGGAATTTGTTGTCGTTTCTACAGATGGCTATATTCGAACGTATTTTTTGACCGACCTTGATTATTATAATAGACAGTAAGAAAGTAGAGAAATAAGAAAATTCAATATAAAATCCGGATACTTATCGAAGCAGATAGAGAAATCGATAGTAAGTATCCGGATTTTTGTAATCTTGTTAGCAGTTCGGATTTCTTTTAAAGCAAAGAAGCCCGAAGCTCCTCGCCGCTTTTTGCGCTAAGATATGCGGGCGCAATGTCAAAAACGGTCTTGCAGCCGCTTTGCCCCTCGCTTGCAAGACGGTGCGCCGCCCTTGCGTAGGCAATCAACACGCTTGAGGTAAATTCGGGGTTGGAGTCGAGCTTCAGGCTGTATTCAATCAAATGCTTATGCTCGCGCTCCCAGCCGGTTACACCGCTTCGCAGCACAAATCCGCCGTGCGGGATGCCGCTATGGTTTGTAAGCAGCTCCTCTTCGCTGATAAAATGAACGGTTGTGTCATAATCCGCAAAATAATTCGGCATTGTCTTGATTTCCTGCTCGATTTTTGCGGCATCGGCGCCTTCCTCCAAGACAACAAAGCATTCTCGCGTATGTTTTTCGCGTGTCGAAAGCTCCGGATTGCTGCCGGCGCGAACTGCCTCAAGTGCGCTGTCAACGGGAATGGTATACTGCTTGGCATTTTTAACACCCGCAATGCGGCGCAGTGCGTCCGAATGTCCCTGACTGACGCCCTTGCCCCAAAAAGTATAATCCTTGCCGTCCGGTAAAATCGCGTTTGCGTAAAGGCGGTTCAAAGAGAACATGCCGGGGTCCCAGCCGACAGAGATAATGCCGATATGACCGTTTTCTTTCGCTGCGGCATCGACATTTGCAAAATGCTCCGGAATGCGCGCGTGGGTGTCAAAACTGTCAATCACGTTAAAATATTTGACATATTCCGGCGTTTGCTGCGGCAAATCGGTTGCGCTGCCGCCGCACAGTATCATAACGTCAATCTTGTCTTTCCAATCTGCCGCGTCATTGATACGGCAAACCTGTGCGCTTTTGGTAAGAACGGAAACATCGGCAGGATTGCGCCTTGTGAATACGGCAGCAAGCTCCATATCGTCGTTTTGGCGCACGGCGCACTCCACGCCGCGTCCAAGGTTTCCGTAACCTAAAATTCCAATTCGTGTTTTCATAATCTCGTTTCTCCTTTTTGATTCTCTAAAATTATTCCCGTGAGCAATAAGCCAAGTACCGTGCCTGTATAAGTATTTGGAGAATGCTGCGGGGTGTTTGACTAATAAGAACTGTTGTTCATGTTTTTGTTTTTTACTGCCATAATATCAAGATAAAAGTTTGTGTTTGTCATATGCATGTAAGGCATAACCCATATCAGCGTCAGACCGCATGTAAAGACACTGAGCAGCAGGGCGGGCAGAAAACTGATTTGTAAAAGCACATATCGAAGTTTATTTCCGCGCATCACCTCAATGCTTTTTTTCAGAACCTTCATTGCATCCCATTCGGGGAAGTCAAGTATGATATAGTAGGCAGGAACAAAAACCAGCTGCAATAAGAATGATACAAGGACACAGGCAAGCATCAGCAGATAATAAGCGCCCATAACACTGTAAAATACATTGTAAAATTGCATCATTTCATTGAGTGTGGTTGTTTCCGTAATCTCGGGAACAGCGAGTGCGGGCGAGTTTAAAATACGGATGCTCATGACGTCGCAGGGGATCATGCAGACGGTGTTGATAAACGTAAATAAAAGTCCGACCTTTAATGCGACCTGAAGGTTGTTGCGGAAACCGTCAAACAAATCGCCTATTTGTGCGGGCATATTGCACGCCGATTTCATATAAATCAGGGTAGCGCCCACCTGCAGAACGGAGAGCAGCGTCTGTAGGATAATACTGATTACAAAGTTCACAAGATAGTTGTTGGATAACAGAAAGCTGGAACAGAAAAAAGATATAAGAAGGGGAATCAGCATTGTTCCGATTAACAGGCCAAAACGCCCGCCCATCTGCGTCCGCGCAAGATATTTCAGCTCCGCGTTGCTTTTATAGTGTGTTTGTTCCATAGTAATACACATGCTCCTTTCTTAGTCTGCAAATTTCTGACAGTGAAAAGCGTATGCTTTTTGGTGTATGCAGCTTAAGCACAATATTTGCAATTGCACAGCCTGTGTGTGCCGTGCATTGTAGTACATTCTACCACGTTATCGGAAATAAAACAATGAAATGAAAATAAAAAAGCTTTGCCAAAATGTTTTCTAAAACATTTCTTATGGGGTTAGCAGTGAATCCTAAGTTCTGTTTGAACAGTAACTCTTGAACAGACCGTAAAAATATCATATAATCATATCATATAACAATAAAAAGTAGAAGGATGAGAGAAATGGACATTATTTTAAAACTAAAAGAAGAATTAGGCATTGAAAAGTGGCAGGCGGAGGCGGCGGTGAAGCTGATTGACGAGGGGAACACCATTCCTTTTATATCAAGATACCGCAAAGAGGTCACAGGTTCTTTGAATGACGAGGTATTAAGAAACTTAAATGAGCGGCTGGGTTATCTTAGAAACCTTGAGGAGAAAAAGGAACAGGTGCTTGGAAGTATAGAGGAACAGGGTAAGCTTACTGACGAGCTGCGGGAAAAAATCCTTGCCGCGGAAACAATGGTAGCGGTTGACGATTTGTATCTTCCGTATCGGCCAAAGCGCAAAACAAGGGCAAGCGTGGCAAAGGAGAAAGGTCTTGACGGACTTGCGCAGATTATTCTCGCCCAGGAAACGCAGCAGCCTCTGATTGCGGAGGCAGAGCCTTATGTAAATGAAGAAAAGGGAGTTAAAAACGTTAAGGAAGCATTGCAGGGCGCAATGGACATTATTGCGGAGCAGATTTCGGACAATGCCGAATTTAGAACATATATTCGAGAAACAACCTTTGAGGAAGGAAAACTTATCAGTCAGGCAAAAGATGAGAAAGCGCAGAGCGTATATGAAATGTACTACGATTTTGAGGAGCCTGTAAGCAAAGTGGCAGGGCACAGAGTGCTTGCGGTTAACCGCGGCGAGAATGAGAAAATTCTTACGGTGAAGGTCGAAGCCCCGGTGGAGCGCATTCTCCGCTTCCTTGAAACGAAGGTAATTACTGCCGATAATGAGAACACGGCGCCCGCATTGCAGGAGACCGTCAAGGACAGCTATGAGCGTCTGATTGCGCCTGCAATTGAGCGTGACATCCGAAACGAGCTGACGGAAAAGGCGGAGAATGGCGCAATTTCCGTATTCGGAAAGAATTTGGAGCAGCTTTTAATGCAGCCGCCAATTGCGGGCAAGGTTGTTCTAGGCTGGGATCCTGCTTTTAGGACAGGCTGTAAGCTTGCCGTTGTGGATGCTACAGGAAAAGTGCTTGATACAAAGGTGATATACCCGACAGCACCCCAAAATAAGGTCGAGGAGGCAAAAAAGGACCTGAAAAAGCTTATCAGCAAGTATAACGTCAGTCTCATATCCGTAGGAAACGGCACGGCGTCAAGGGAGTCGGAGCAGGTAATCGTGGAGTTAATTAAAGAGTTGGACACCCCGGTACAGTATGTGATTGTAAACGAGGCGGGCGCGTCGGTATACTCGGCAAGCAAGCTTGCAACAGAGGAGTTCCCCAATTTTGACGTAGGACAGCGAAGCGCGGCATCCATTGCAAGACGTTTGCAGGACCCGCTCGCGGAGCTTGTAAAAATTGATCCGAAGTCCATCGGCGTGGGGCAGTATCAGCATGACATGAACCAAAAGAAGCTGAGCGAGGCGTTAAACGGTGTGGTGGAGGATTCCGTAAATAAAGTCGGCGTGGATTTAAACACTGCTTCCGCGTCGCTATTGGAATATATATCGGGCATTAACAAGACGATTGCGAAAAATATTGTGGACTACCGTGAGACAAACGGTCGTTTCACGAACCGCAAACAGCTCCTGAAGGTGGCAAAGCTTGGTCCCAAGGCATACGAGCAGTGCGCGGGCTTTATGCGGATTGCGGACGGCGAAAATCCTCTTGATGCGACGAGCGTGCATCCGGAGTCTTATGCGGCGGCAATGCAGCTTTTGGATAAGCTTGGCATTTCGATGGAGGATTTGAAGGAGATTCAGAAAAAAGCGGCGCTTTCAAAGAACACAAAGGCGAAGCCTGCAAAGCTAGAAAAGAATAAAAACAGCCGGAACAAAAAACAGTCCATTGTGATCCGCAACACAAACACTGCGATGGGGAAGGCGCTTGCGGCGGCAATCGGACAAATGGAAGCAGATGCAGACAATACTCAAAAAAATGACATAGGTGTCATAAATGAGCCGGCATCCGCGTCAATTGCTGAAGGCAGCTTGGAAAAGCGCGTGAAGGACAAAGCGAAAATGGCCAAGGAGCTTGGCATCGGTGAAATTACGCTGACTGATATTTTAAAGGAGCTTGAGAAGCCTGCAAGGGATCCGCGTGAGGATATGCCGAAGCCGATTTTGCGAAGCGATGTTTTGGACATGAAGGACTTAAAGCCCGGCATGATTTTGAAGGGTACGGTCAGGAATGTCATTGATTTCGGGGTGTTTGTGGACATCGGCGTGCATCAGGACGGGCTGGTGCATATTTCCCAGATTACCGAAAAATATATTAAGCATCCTTTGGAAGCGGTGAGCGTCGGTGATATTGTGGATGTGAAGGTACTGGATGTGGATTTGGCTAAGAAACGCATATCGCTTACGATGCGGCTTGCGGACGCGAAATAAGAATACCTGTGCATAAAAAGGGAGGGGCAGACTTGACTGTGCTGCCCCCTTTCAAAAGATAGAATAACATCGGTTTTCCAATGTTGTTGCCAGTATTTATACACAGGATAATACCAAAACTTCACAGTGACCCAATGTCAATGTTTCGTTTGCATTCCATGTTTTTTTCGGGAATGGCTCTGTCCTGTTCGATAAAAGTACATCTTTCACGCCATATTCCAATGAAATCTTTGCCGGATGTTCACCGAAGTTAGCAATAACTAACACACGGTTTTCTCCATCCGCGCGGTAATATGCCATAACATCTTCTGCATTCTCATATGCCGGAATAAAATCGCCATACGTAAACACATCTTTATAAGCATCCGATTTGCGAAGCGCAATCAGTCTGCGGTAATAATGCAGCACGGAATTCGGATCGTTCTCCTGCCGTTCCACATTAATTTCAGAATAATTGGAATTGACCTTTAACCAAGGCGTGCCTGTGGTAAATCCGGCGTTTTTTTCACTGCTCCACTGCACAGGCGTTCTTGCGTTGTCACGGCTCATTCTGCCGCATGCCTCCAAAGCCTCGGCATCAGTGCAGCCTGCCGCACGTGCAAGCCGGTACTGGTCTTTTGTACTGATGTCATCGTACTCTTCAATGCTGTTCCAAACGGCGTTGGTCATGCCGATTTCCTGTCCCTGATAGAGAAACGGGATACCGCGCAGCAGGACATTGACCGTACCGAGCATTTTTGCGCCGGCAGGTGTTCTGGCATGCTCCGGTAAAAAGCGGGATACGCCTCTTGGCTCATCGTGGTTTTCAATGATATTTGCCTTAAAACCGCAGGCTTGCGCGTCGAGCTGTGCGTTTACAATTGCGTTTCGCCAACGCGCGAAGCGCATGGGAGGGGCGTCGTACCAGCCGTGTTCCCCGTCGCTTAAGCAGTGGGCGCTGAAATCGAAAATTGTGGAAAAATGTCCGTCCTTGCCGATAAACTGTGCCAAAGCGTCCTCATTGATCGAAAAGACTTCTCCGACTGTAAAGGCGTTATATTTCTCAAAGGTATTTTTCTTTAAATCCTCCAAAAGCGTTCCAAGCCGTTCCATGCTGTCAACCATTTTTGTACAGCTTGCCAACCCGTCGGGACCGTCCGGCTCATAGGAAGGAAATGCTGTATTTTTTCCGATATTGACAATGGCATCAATCCGAAAGCCCGAAACCCCTTTGTCAAGCCACCAGTTAATCATGGTGTAGAGCTCGTTTAACAATTTCGGATTTTCCCAGTTTAAGTCGGGCTGTTCTTTTGCAAACATATGAAAATAGTATTTGTCCGTACCTGGAACCGGCTCCCAGCAGCTTCCGCCAAAGTACGAGCGGCAGTTGCTGGGCGGATTGCCGTCCTTTCCCTTGCGGAAGAAGAAATAATCCGCGTATTCACCGTCGGGATCTGCAAGCGCCTTTTGGAACCATTCGTGATTATCGGAACAGTGATTGATGACCAAATCCATCACGAGATACATTCCACGTTTTTTGGTTTCCGCAAGCAGTTCGTCAAAGTCATCCATTGTTCCGAACTCCTGTGCGATTGCATAATAGTCCGCAATGTCGTAGCCCTGGTCCACAAAAGGAGATTTGTAAATCGGGGAGAGCCAGATAATATCAATGCCCAGTTCCTTTAAATAATCCAGTTTTGAGATAATGCCCCGCAAATTCCCGATGCCATCTGCGTTTGTGTCCAAAAAGCTTTTCGGGTAAATCTGATATGCTGTTTTGTCGTGCCACCATTTTTTCTCCATATTCATAATTATAAGCCTCCTGCTGCTTCAAATATTTCGTTGAGAATTCTTTGCCCATGTATTATACTGCTATTATAGGCGTTAATTATAATTGTTTCTTGCAATATTATTTCATTTTATAACACAATACTGCTATTTGAGAAGGGGAATCAGATATGAAAAAACTGCAGTCGCTTGCCTTGGAACAAAAAGAGAACGCAAAACATGGGGAAGCCTCGTTTCCTGTACGCAAATATATTACACGGCTGACACCGGATGTTCCGGCGGTTATGCTTCACTGGCACGAGGAGGCGGAGCTGACGCTGATTACAGAGGGGGATTGTGTCTACCGAATTGATTTGACGGATTATGACGTGCACAAAGATGATATTTTATTTGTCCCTCCGTTGGCGCTGCATTCCATTTCCCGCAGTGAGAGCAAGGAGATTTGTTCGGAAACATACGTATTTCATATGAATTTTCTCGGCGGAAATTCTACGGATATTTGTTCTACACGCTATCTGATGCCGATTTTAAATCAGGAAATTTCCATGCCGTGTGTGATTACGCCAAAGCATCCCGCATATATTTCTATGCGGAAGATATTCGGTCAGATTACGTCACTGTACGATGAAGAAACCATCGGATATGAGCTTGCGGTAAAAGCCTTTTTTTTGCAGGCAGTTTTTTTACTGCTGCAGTACCGCAGTGAGAGCGCTTCGGAGGACACGCGTGTCTCTTCCGAAAAACTGAAACAGGTTCTTGATTATATTGAGCAGCATTATGCAGATGCAATTTCCGTTTCGGACTTGGCACGGCTTTGCTATTTCAGTGATTATCATTTTATGCGTTTTTTTAAGAAGCATATGAGCATGACTTGCGTGGAGTACATCAATAATTTTCGGCTGGAAAAGGCAGTAGAGCTGTTTGAGAAAGGGAATGTGTCAATTTTGGAGGTTTCTTTGTCTGTAGGTTTCCGCAACCTTTCCTATTTTCATAGGGCATTTAAGAAAAAATATCACATGACGCCGCATTCATTTATGGACGAATTAAACGGATAAGAATTTTCTGACAATTTACAAAATGATATTGAAAAAGTATGATATTTCCTGTACAATATAGATAACTGACAAAAACATTTCCTTTTTATAACGGTTTTGACATAATCTGCGTAAAAGGGGAGTATTGGGGGGAAGGAGAATCAATATGAAAAAGACGATTAGTCAATCTTTAATGACATCCATTTTAAATGGCATTTCGATACTGTCATTGATTTTTTTGGTGACTTCTTTATTTTCTTACGGAAGCATGAGCAGCCAGCTCAGTAATGCAAATGAGGAGCGGTTTGACCTCACCTACAATGCCAACCGTTTTATGAATGGTTCCGCATATCTGACAAATGAGGTGCGTGCGTTTGCTGCGACGGGAATGCAGGAGCACTATGACAATTATTGGAATGAGGTCAATAACCTTCAAAACCGCGACAAAGGCGTTGCCGCAATGCAGGAGATTGGAATTACTTCTGCGGAACAGAAGATGATTGACGATATGTATGCGCTTTCCAATCAGCTTGTTCCGCTTGAGGATGAGGCGATGAAAAACGTGCTGGATGGAAAACGTGCGGCAGCAATCGAATATGTGTACGGAGATGAATACAACGATTCTATCACAAAAATCAATGCCTTAAAAGAGCAGTTTTTGGCGGATTTGAATACACGGACCTTGGAAAAGGTGGATAGTCTGGTTCGAAGAACAAATGAGCTTAGGGTGGAAATGATTGTTGCGCTGGTAGTTGTCGGCGTAATGCAGCTGTGCAATATGCTGTTTATCCAAATCAAGGTTCTGCGTCCCGTAAGGGTTGTAAAAAACCAGATGATGGAGATTTCACGCGGAAATCTTTCCGCACAGTTTGACTTGTCTTCAGATACTTCAGAAATCGGAAGGCTCGTCGACTCGATTCATGAAACGAAGCGTGAGCTGAAAAAGTATATCAGTGATATTGATGCGAAGCTGTCACAGATGGCACAGGGAAATATGAATCTGAAAATCGACAACGATTACCGCGGAGAATTCCTTCCGATACAGAAAGCAATGGGGCAGATACTGGATGCATTAAACGGTGCGCTTTCTAAGATTAACGCAACGAGCCAGCAGGTATTTGAGGAATCCGACAGGGTAGCGGCAGGCGCGCAGCGTCTTTCAAGCGGTACCGTACAGCAGGCGGCGGCTGTTCAGGAGCTTTCTGCAAGCATTCAGGAAATCTCGAAGGGTGTTAACAGCACATCGGCTGATGCGGAGGATGCCCGCAAGGCTTCGATGGGTGCAATGACGCATCTGATGATTTGCAACGAAAAGATGGAGGCGCTGAAAGCGGCAATTGACGGTATTTCGACGTCATCGCGCCAGATTGGCGGCATTACCAAGACAATTGAGGATATTTCGTTCCAGACAAATATCCTTGCGCTGAATGCGTCTGTGGAAGCAGCGCGTGCAGGTGAGGCAGGAAAAGGCTTTGCGGTCGTGGCGGATGAAGTGCAGAGCTTGGCAAACAAAAGTTCGGAATCGGCAAAGAATATTGCGGAATTGATTGAAAATTCGATTAAGCAGGTGCAGAGCGGAGCGTCATTGTCTGTTGATACAATGGAGGCTTTGATGGCGGTTATTGCAGGCGGACAGCAATCGACGGAAATGATTGAACGGATTGCGGATTCGGCGACACAGCAGGCACAGTCTTTAAAGCAGGTGACGGAAGGGATGCATCAGATTTCCGATGTGGTGCAGACCAATGCGGCAACGGCACAGGAATCGGCAGCTTCGGCGGAGGAGCTGCAAAACCATGCAAAGGATTTAAAGGTTTCCGTTCAGAAATTCCAGCTTCGGTAGTATAAAGCAGGATAATTCATGTAACAAAATGCTTGCATTTGGCATAATGTTGTATTACAATGAAAAAGTAATTTGATAGAAAATTCTTCGGGGCAGGGTGAAATTCCCTACCGGCGGTAAAGTCCGCGACCTGCTTTTTCCATAAAATGACTTGGGAAAGGTGGCTGATATGGTGCGATTCCATAACCGACAGTAAAGTCTGGATGAGAGAAGAACGGTATTTTAGTGCGATGTTTTTGCGTGCAATAGTTTGCGAAGGTACATACCCCCCGAATATTATGAAGTATTCGGGGGTTTTTTATGCACAGACCCGTGCAGATGAATTATGCCGCTAAAGCGGCGCACGGGTCGCGCGGCGAGTAGGGGAAGATGGACTCGATTTAGCAAAAGCTTTTGCGTCAAAATTGCCAAGACAGCTTATTTCAAGAAGAATTTCCTAAAAAATCAATGAAAAATCATTTGAAAAATCATTTGAAAAGAAAAGGAGATTAAAAAAATGAACCAATTTCTTACGAACATCATGGAAAACCTGACCTTTGTACTGGAATTTATCGCGCTTGTGGCGGTGCTTGTCATTGTGGCGGTTGTTGCGGAAAAGCTGATTGCACGGAATAATAATTCCGGAAAGAACAATTCCAGCGAGAAAATCCTCACAACGCGAAAAACCGCAATGATCGGTATGTTTTCCGCAATTGCGGGCGTTCTGATGACGATTGAGCTTCCAGTACCGTTTGCGCCGCCGTTTTACGGAATTGACGCGAGCGAGCTTCCCGTGCTGCTGTGCGGGTTTGCATTCGGACCGGTAGCGGGTGTGCTGACGGAGTTTTTAAAGATTGTGATTAAGCTGTTCTTTAAGCCGACTTCCACGGCGTTTGTCGGAGAGCTTGCCAATTTCTGTGTCGGCTGTGCGATGATTTTGCCGGCAACGATTATTTATCATATGAAAAAGAAAAAAACGACGGCGATGATTGCAAGCGCGGTCGGCACAATGACGATGACGGTGTTTGGCACGTTGTTTAATGCCGTTTATCTTCTGCCGACGTTTGCGGTGATGTTTGGTATGCCGCTTGAGGCGATTATCGGTATGGGAACAGAGATTAACGCGAATGTCACGAATGTCTTTACGTTTGTTGCGTTTTGCGTTGCGCCGCTCAACCTGTTAAAGGGAGCGGGCGTGTCGGTCCTTACGTTTGTACTGTATAAGCCGCTTAGCCCGATTTTGAAGGCGTCTTATGAAAATGCGGTGAAAAAAACAAAACAGGCATAAAAACCTTTGCAAACACGGTTGAAAAATATGTCGGATACGCTATAATGAATAAGTACCCAGTGTGAAAAGCACGAAATAATTGATAAAGACACGGAGGACTCATTCAATGGGAAATGTTAGGCGTATCTATGTTGAGAAAAAAGAGGCTTTTGCCGTCAAGGCAAGAGAGCTTGAGGAAGAGTTAAGAAGCTATTTGGGCATTAACGGTTTGGAGCAGGCAAGAATTTTTATCCGTTACGATGTGGAAAATATTTCGGACGCTGTTTTTGAGAAGGCTTGCAAAAGCGTGTTTTCAGAGCCGCCCGTTGATGACTTGTATATGGAAAACATTGAAATGCCAAAGAACGCGCGCTGTTTTTCCGTGGAATATCTGCCGGGGCAGTTTGACCAAAGGGCGGATTCCGCGGTGCAGTGCGTGCAGTTTTTAAAGGAGGACGAGCAGCCGATTATCAAAACGGCTGTGACGTATGTTTTAATCGGAACGATTTCCGACAGTGAGTTTGACAAGATAAAGAATTACTGTATCAATCCGGTGGATTCGAGGGAAACGGATATGGTAAAGCCAGAAACCCTGGTGACCGTGTTTGAGGAACCTGCCGATGTGGCAAGCTTTGACGGATTTGCAGATATGGAGGAGCCGCAATTGAGGGCGCTTTATGACTCATTAGGGCTTGCGATGACTTTCAAAGATTTCCTTCATATACAGAATTATTATAGAAATGATGAGCACAGGGATCCGACCGTTACGGAAGTCAGGGTGCTTGATACGTATTGGTCTGACCATTGCCGCCATACGACGTTTTCAACGGAGCTTACGGATATTCAATTTGAGGAAGGCTATTATACGGAGCCGATTAAGACCACATATGAGCAGTATCTTGCAGTGCGCGGCGATATTTTTGCAGGCAGAAAGGACAAATATGTCTGTCTGATGGATTTGGCGCTGATGGCGATGCGTAAGCTGAAAAAGGATGGAAAACTGGAAGATATGGAGAAGTCAGACGAGATTAACGCCTGTTCGATTGTTGTTCCTGTGGAGATTGACAAGGAGGACGGAAAGGGCGTTGTCACAGAGGAGTGGCTTGTCAACTTCAAGAATGAAACGCACAATCACCCCACGGAAATCGAGCCGTTTGGAGGTGCAGCAACATGTCTTGGCGGTGCAATCCGCGACCCGTTGTCGGGAAGAACAT
Source organism: uncultured Lachnospiraceae bacterium (assembly GCA_910578795.1). Classification (GTDB taxonomy): domain Bacteria; phylum Bacillota; class Clostridia; order Lachnospirales; family Lachnospiraceae; genus COE1. Next base: position 76,246 of record CAJTSD010000004.1, on the reverse strand, counting down.
ATGTTTATCAGGCGATGCGTGTGACCGGTGCGGCGGACCCGACGGTGCCGGTGGAGAAAACCATGCGGGGGAAACTTTCGCAGAAAAAGCTTGTGCGTGGTGCAGCGAGCGGTTATTCTTCTTACGGAAATCAAATCGGACTTGCGACGGGATATGTCAAAGAGGTCTATCATCCGAATTATGTGGCAAAGCGAATGGAAATCGGTGCGGTGATGGCGGCGGCGCCGAGGGCAAGCGTGATTCGGGAAACTTCCGATCCGGATGATATCATTATTTTGCTTGGCGGACGTACGGGGCGCGACGGGTGCGGCGGAGCGACAGGCTCATCAAAGGTGCATACGACGGCTTCCCTGGAAACATGCGGTGCGGAGGTTCAGAAGGGAAATGCGCCGACGGAGCGCAAGCTGCAAAGGCTGTTCCGCCGTCCGGAGGTCAGTAAGCTGATTAAGAAGTGTAACGATTTTGGTGCAGGCGGCGTTTCCGTCGCAATTGGAGAGCTTGCGGACGGTTTGGTTGTCGACATGGACAAGGTACAAAAAAAATATGCGGGACTTGACGGCACGGAGCTTGCCATTTCAGAATCCCAGGAGAGAATGGCAGTTGTTGTTGATCCAAAGGACGCGGATGCTTTTTTGGCATATGCGGCGGAGGAGAATTTGGAGGCAGTGAAGGTTGCAACGGTCACAAAGGAGCCGAGGCTTGTGCTGATGTGGCGCGGCAAAAAGGTTGTGGATATTGCAAGAGCCTTTCTTGACACAAACGGCGCACATCAGGAAACCAGTGTGTATGTTGACACGCCTGTAAAAGAGGATAATTATTTTCAGAAAACGGCAATTCCTGCGGTTGCGGATGCGATTGACAAGGGCAATATAAAGGATGCGATGCTTGCGACGCTGAACGATTTGAATGTTTGCTCACAAAAGGGGCTTGTTGAGATGTTTGACGCGTCGATTGGCGCCGGCAGCGTGTTTATGCCGTACGGTGGAAAATATCAGCTGACGGAGACACAGACAATGGTGGCAAAGCTTCCCGTTTTAAAGGGAAAGACAGATGTTGTGACAATGATGTCGTACGGCTTTGATCCGTATCTGTCAAGCTGGAGCCCGTATCACGGCGCAGTATATGCCGTTACGGAATCCATGGCAAAAATTGTTGCAGCAGGCGGAGATTATAAAAAGATCCGGTTTACGTTCCAGGAGTATTTTAGGCGTATGACGCAGGAGCCTTCGCGCTGGAGCCAGCCGTTTGCGGCGCTTCTTGGTGCATATGACGCACAAATCGGATACGGGCTTCCTTCAATTGGCGGCAAGGACTCCATGTCGGGAACGTTTAATGAGATTGACGTGCCGCCGACGCTGGTGTCGTTTGCGGTGGACGTGGCGAAAAAGCAGGATATTATCACGCCGGAATTAAAGCAGGCGGGAGATACGCTTGTCATGTTTGATTTGCCGAAGAACGCATATGATTTGCCGGAATATGATAAAGTTATGAAGCTTTTTGACGGTGTTGCAAAGCTGATAGCGGACAAGGTGATTGTTGCTGCGTATGCGCTTGATTCCAAGGGAATTGTGGCATCGGCGGCAAAGATGGCGTTTGGCAATCAGCTTGGCGTGGCGTTTGACGAGGCGCTCACGGCGAAGGAGCTGTTTGCAAACGGTATGGGAAGCATGATCGCGGAGGTTTCCGCAGACAAGCTTTCGGCGCTTGCGTCAAGCGGTGTGGCTTACCGGACAGTCGGTACGGTGCTTGATGAAAATGCGGGATTTGTATACAAAGAGGTAACGGTTTCGATGGATGAGGCATTGAAAGCGTGGACTTCAAAGCTTGAGAAGGTATTTCCTACAAAGGCAGTAAAGGGCGCAGAGCCTGTCGCATCAAAGTTGTATGACACAAAGGACGTTTATGTGTGCAAGCATAAAACGGCGAAGCCTACTGTATTTATTCCGGTGTTCCCTGGAACAAACTGCGAGTATGACTCGACGATTGCCTTTGAGCGCGCGGGGGCGAATGTGGTGACAAAGGTATTCCGCAACCTTTCGGCGGCGGATATTCGGGAATCGGTTGATGTGTTCGCACAGGCGATTTCGCAGGCGCAGATTATTATGTTCCCGGGTGGTTTTTCGGCGGGCGATGAGCCGGACGGAAGCGCGAAATTCTTTGCGACGGCATTTCAGAATGACAAAATCAAAGAGGCGGTCCATAAGCTGTTGAACGAGCGCGACGGACTTGCGCTTGGGATCTGTAACGGTTTCCAGGCGATGATTAAGCTTGGGCTTGTGCCGTACGGTGAGATTGTGGGACAAAAAGACGATTCGCCGACGCTGACGTACAATACGATTAACCGCCACATTTCAAAGATGGTGTATACGAAGGTGGTTACGAATAAGTCGCCCTGGCTGCAGCTTACCGAGCTTGGGAAGACATATGCGACGCCTGCTTCGCACGGCGAGGGACGGTTTGTGGCGCCAAAAGAGTGGATTGACAAGCTTTTCACAAATGGACAGGTGGCAACGCAGTACGCCGATTTTGACGGGAATGTTTCGATGGACGAAGAGTGGAACGTGAACGGTTCGTATGCGGCGATTGAAGGGATTACGTCTCCGGACGGAAGGTGTCTTGGAAAGATGGCGCATGTCGAGCGGCGCGGCGACGCGGTGGCGATGAACATTTACGGGGAACAGGATTTGAAGATATTTGAGGCTGGGGTGGAGTATTTTCGGTAAGAAAATGAATGTCAGACAGGAAAGGAAGAGAGGCTATGCAGTCTGCATCAATGAAAATTAATTACTTGTTGGAGCGTTTGGAAAAAGAGGACTATGACAGAGCGGTATCTTACATTGAGTTTTTGATTGAATGAAGAAAAAAGGAACAAATGCAGAGTAGAGAAACGACAAAGTGTCGAACAGATGTCGCATCTGTCGTTGATTCTCTCATTGGTGTTATTCCAGATACTGGTAAGACGTTAGAGGAATACAGAGGTGAAAGGCCGAAAAAATATTAAATTTGTCCCAAGAAGATACGATTGCATTATATGTCTCGGCATCGGCGATTACAGATATCTATTATATTGCAAATCAGACAATTAGAAATAGGGAACATGTAAAGGATCTTATCATAAAATTGACAAGCATTATTGCGATAGCGAATGTTTCGGAAGATGAAATTAAAAATGCGCTTTCCATGTCATGGAAAGATTTTGAGGATTCTGTACAATATTCAGTTGCTTTGCTTCAGGAAATGGATGGTGTTGTAACGCGCAATCTCAATGATTATAAGGACAGTAAGATTGCAGTATGGACACCGGAAGACTTGCTGGCGAGGATTGAAATGTCGGAAATGTAATTTTTGCGAACAACAGTTATTGTTGGAATGCTATGAAAAGAATATAAAAAGCAGAAGATGTGCTAAAAAGTGGTAGAGTGCTTTTATACATCCTCTGCTTTTTTATTGCAGATTTTAAGTAGACATTTGTTGTATTTCATACAATATATTGGAGATATGCCCAAGCTGTTCGTCGCTATAGGAGTTTAAAATTTCAATCACGATATCCCTGTCAAATCCAGATTTGTGTCCGAAAATAATATAATCAGCGGAAACATTGCAGGCATTGCATATTTTATATAAGGTTCTGACCGTAAGGCTTTTCTTCCCGCGCTCAATATCCGCCAAAAAGCTTGCCGAAATATCGCATTTCTCACTGAATTTTTCTCGTGTAAGGTGTTGGGATTCCCTGACATCGCGTATCCGTAGTCCGACCATTAAGTTGTATTCTTTATCTGAATCCATGCGTTCACCTCCCGATAATTAGTATGTCTATAAATAAGTATAGCAACATCTATTCAATAAAATATATTCGATTGAATATGATAATATACTCTATAGAGTTGACAGGATGAAAATAGGATTATATAATAAAAGCATAAAATTTTCGGAAAAAATGTATAAAAAAGAAGAGAAACAGCAAATTTGCAGACTGTGAAAGGAGTATGGTTATAAAAATGAATATAAAAATAGCAATATTGGACAGTGATATAAACTATTTGGAACGGTTATCGGGCGTTTTGCAGCAGTATGATGAACTTTCCGTATCGGTTTTTACCAAAAAAGAGACCCTTGAACAGGCAATGGAGCAAAATTCCTTTCAAATTGTACTGTTTCATCCGGATGTGTCCGAAAGTCAAATCAACTTTCTAAGTGGTGTAATGCCAATTGGTCTTTGTGATGATGAGACAAAGAATCGAAAGCTGTATCCACAGATTCCTGTGATACAAAAATATCAAAGAATCAGCAACATTTATAAAGAATTGTTGAAATGTTATGCGGAGTATGCAGACGACAATGGAATGGAATTCCTGCAGGGAAGCGCGAAAACCATTGCAGTGTATTCCCCGGTCGGTGGAAGTGGAAAGACGACAATTGCATTGGCAATTGCGCGAAAGCTGCGTGCGATGAATAAAAGAGTATTTTTTTTGTCGGCAGAGCAGTTTAACAGTACGTCCCTGCACTTTCCGGTACAGGAAGAGGGCATTACGCGGTTAATCGAAACCTTAAACGGCACCAATAATTTCCAATTGACCTTAAAGGGGATTTTAAAAGAAAACGAGACAGGGATTTTATATGTAGAAGGTTTTCAGAGGCTTGTGGACTATGAGGATGTCAGTCATGTGGAAATTGAAAATGTCATCAGTAAAATCAGGCAGTGCGATGTGTGCGATTATCTGATTATTGATACAGGGAGCAGTCTTGATGAAATTACCAAAACTGTTTTGGAATCTGTGGACAAAATCGTTTTGGTGCAAAGAAACGGCGAAAACGCAGAGGAGAAAATAAAATTATTTGATACACAGGTATGGGTGAATGAACAAAAGGAACGTATGTTTGCCATAAAAAATTTCGCGGAGCAGAATAAAAAAGGGTATGAGCTGCCGGGGCTTCCGGTAATCGGTGTCGTCCATAACTATGGGAATATCCTAAACAATGACCTTTTAAGTTATATTGAACAGGAAAACGGTATTTCAATCAATACACTTTTATAAAAGGATGAAAAGAAAGGCGTAACTGTTACAATGGGAAAAAATTTGTTTATGCAGGAAGTGGCAGTCTTAAAACAGGCTGTTCAGGAAGCAAGCAGAATCAGGGAATATAGTTCTGAAGAGTTTGAGAATCTGATTAACGAGAAGCTTCACGAGCGCGAGCAGTGGGCGCAGGCAAACGATATTGAAGTCTACCGGTATTATCAGGGATTAAGCTTTAAGGAAAAGGGCGTACTCAAATATACTATCAATGAGTCGGTGGAAGGTCTTGGGATTCTAGGAAAAATCATTACAGATCCGGACATTACCGAGGTCATGATTAATGGCTATGACACAATTTTTGTTGAGAAATCCGGCAAACTGATGCGGATGGACGAGCACTTTCAGGACAACGATGAACTGATTAGAATCGTGCAAAAGTTTGTAAGCGCAATGGACAGAACAGTCGATGCGAGCAATCCGATTGTGGATGCAAGACTTGAGGACGGTTCCCGCGTGCATGTCGTATTTCCGCCCGTAGCATTAAGCGGGGCGACTGTCACAATCAGACGGTTTTCCAAAAATCCGATGACAATCGAAAAACTGCTGCAATATGGCTCCATCACAACAGAAGTGGCAGAGTTTTTGGAAAAGGTAGTCCGCTCAAGACATAATGTGTTTGTATGCGGCGGAACAGGCAGCGGAAAGACGACCTTTTTAAATGCATTGTCAAATTACATACAGCCTTGGGAGCGTGTAATAACGATTGAGGATTCGGCAGAGCTTCAGATTAAAAATATTCCAAATTTGGTGCGGATGGAGACGAAAAAGGCAAATTCTAAAGAAGCGAACGAGATTACGATACGGGATTTAATCAAGGCTTCCCTGCGAATGCGTCCTGACCGCATTGTTGTTGGAGAGGTGCGTGGGGAAGAGGCGCTTGATATGCTTCAGGCGATGAATACTGGACATGACGGAAGCCTCTCGACTGGTCATGCGAACTCGCCGGAAGGTATGATTAGCCGATTGGAGACAATGGTTTTAACCGGAAGTGCTGATTTGCCGCTTGAGGCAATACGGATGCAGATTGCTTCGGCGGTGGATTATATTGTGCATCTTTCAAGACTGCGTGATTTTTCGAGAAAGGTGATGCAGGTCTGTGAGGTTGTGGAATACCGTGACGGCAGGGTGATTTTAAATCCGATTTACAAATTTGAGGAAGATGAGAATACAACACTCAAAAAAGTTTCGGGCAGATTGAAACGAACTGAAAATCCGATTTTGCGTCAGGATAAATTTGTACTTTCGGGAATCTATGATTTTTTGGAAGAAAAAAAGGAGCATGGTGATAAAGATGGAGAAAATAAGAATTAAATATTACGAATGTAATATGACAAAAATGCAGCATTTGATTGCATACCTGCTGTTTACGGCGATTATCAGTGTCATCCTTTACATTTATTATCATAATCTTTTCGTTTCCGTGGCAGGCGGGGCAGTCGTCGCAGTATTTCAGGAAAAGTTTTATGCAAAGTCCGTTGTGAAAAAACGTCAGAACAGGCTGCGTGTGCAGTTTAAGGATTTTCTTGAAATTATCACAATTTCCATCAGCGGCGGAAGCGGGCGTTCGATGGAGAACGCGATTAAGGATTCACTTCGGGAACTGAAAATGATGTTCAATGAAAAAACGGATATTGTGAAAGAAATAGCAATGATTATCAGCGATTATGAGCAGGCAGGCATTCCGATGAAGGACGGATTTCGGGAGCTTGGTGAGCGCAGTGAGGTGGATGACATCAAGAGTTTTGCGACGATTTATGAAACGATTGACGGAAAGAGCAGTGATTTTAGTTACATTATCCGGCAGACGCATGATATTATCCGGGATAAGCTTGAGATTACGCAGGAGGTTGAGACAGTCATTTCGTCGGCAAAATCGGAAGCATATACCATGTTGGTAATGCCGGTCATTATCGTGCTTGCGATGTCCGCGATGGGAAGCGGTTTTCTGGATTCGTTGTTTACAACCATGCCCGGACGGGCGGCGGCTACAGTTGGCGTTTTGGCGCTTGGCATATCGTACGTGCTGGCGACAAAAGCGGTAGACATAGAAGTATAGGGGGACTGAAAATGGCAGTGATAGCAGTTGCAGCAATTCTGACGGTATTGGCAATTTATTTTTTGATTTGCATAGGAGGAAACAGGCAGGAACTGGTTGTCGAGATTGTAATCGCAAAAGCATGGCAAAACCGGTTTGCAAAAATTGATTTGCTGGAAAAATGCAGGGATTATATCCGGCGTAATGAAAAATATCATGTTTTTAGTGAGAAAAAACTGGAAAAGAAGAAAAAAGCAGATAAAAAGCAGATTGAGGCGTATGCCAAAAAAGAGGAAGCGTATCTGTCAGGAAAATCAGTTGGCGTGGCAGACTTACTGCCGCTGGTTGGATATCGTTTCTGTGCATTGGCAGGGCTGGATGCGGAAAGCGATATGCTGAGGGGACTGATGACCAGCTGCGAGCAGTCCGGATACATGGAGCTTGAGCGCGGACAGGAGACAAATGGAAAGAAAAACTGCATGATTTATGCGTATTATATTTTTTCATCGGTTATTTCGTTTTTGTATGTGGGAGCAATGCTGGGATGCTTTGTGTTTCTGCTGATGAGACTGTCGGGAAAGGAAACGGGCATATCGCTTGTCGCAGGAGTAGTCGTATTGGCGGCAATGGCAGTGGTTGGGTACCTTCCGCTTGATGCGCTGAATCATAAGGCGGCGGATCGGAGAGAGGAGATTGACAGGGAGTTTCCGAATGTGATTTCAAAGTTAGTACTGCTGGTTTTGTCGGGAATGAATATCAGTAGGGCGATCGAGCAGGCGTCGGTGAGCGGGGATGGATTGATTTATCAAGAGCTTGCTACAGTCGTAAAAGAGAGCAGTCAGTCGGTTTCTTTAGAAGGTGCACTTACTCGGTTACAGGGCAGGTGCAGTAATAAGTATATTGATAAATTTGTAACGATTGTTTCAAAAAGTTTCAGTTCTGGTAATGCGAATTTGGCAGGGGATCTAAAAAACCTGAATGATGAATGCTGGCTGGAAAAGAAGCATTCGGCAAGACGTATGGCAGATAAGGTGCAGACAAAGCTCTTTATTCCGACCATGATTATGTTTGTTGGGGTACTTGTGGTGATTATTATTCCTGTTATGTCAGGCTTCAATATGGGCATATAGGTTTAATATAAATATTATGCAAAGGAGTGTGTGAAAAATGAACGTATTGGACAATATGGCTGTCGGTGCACAGGTCTATATGTGGAAATGTAAGGAAAAAATTAAAGATTTCTTTGAAGAAGAGCATGGTGTTTCTAATGTAGTGGCAACCGTTGTTTTAGTTCTTGTTGTTGTTTTGCTTATTGCTGCATTTTGGGGATCATTAAAAGATTTTATGGAAACTGTATGGAGCAGAATTACAGGTAAAGTTGCAGATATGGATGAGCCAACTTCATTTTAGTAATCATAAATATTTTGTAAGAAAGATAGATTTGGAGGTTTAGCGATGAAATACAAGAACAAAAACGAACAGGGTGATGTAGTAGTAGAAGCCACTGTTATATTACCAATAGCAATTTTGTGCGTGATATTTCTCCTGTATACCTCCATCTTTATCTGCCAAAAGGCACTGCTTCAATCCGCGCTGGAAACTTCGGTTGTATATTTCAAAAACACGCTTACAGATAATTATGTATCACAGAATGAAGCTGTTGCATATACAGCCGGAGAGGACAGCGTTGTTGCGCAGGGAAACAGTTATAGTGCGACGCAGCCTTTGAACCCGTACGCGAAATACGTCGTTGGAAAAAAGAAGTTAAGCCAGTCGGAATTTGAAACCTATTTTAATTCCATAGCAAAAAATTTGTTGTATAAAGAAAACTTAGAGTTAAAGATTGATTATTCCAACTATATTTTATTCAAGGAAATAAAAGTGACAGCCGAACAGCAGTTAAAGTTCCCGATTGACTTGTCTGTAATCGGGATTGACGGCGACGTGGATTTGTCCGCCGCGGTAAGGGTGGCGGTCGTAGACCATGACGAGCTGATTCGGAATACCGATTATGCGATTGATATTCTTGAGGATACAAAAGTCGGCGAGGTTGCCGGAAAAATCGCTTCCAAAGTCAGCGAGGTTTATAACAAGATGCGTGAATGTCTGTTTAGTTAAAACAGGACAGAAAGAAATATGAATGAGAAAATAAGGAAATTACTTTCGGAAAGAGAAAGGATTTATTTACATATGTTAAAAAATTTTGGAAACGGCAGACGCGGCGTCATTACGGTGTTTGTCGTGCTGATTATGGTGCCGGTGGTGGTCATTACCGGAATTATGGTGGATGTGTCGCGCCTGAAATTGTTTGCGGCACAGATTGCGTTTGCGTCCGATTCTTATGGCGATGTGATCTTAAGCGAGTACGACAATGTGCTGAAAGAGCTTTACGGGCTTTTTGCCGTTACACAGGATGATACCGCAAAGGCAGCGTTAGAGGAATATGCGAAGTATATCGGGTATTCTTTTGATCCCAATGGAGACGAACGCGGATTGTCAGGTTCCATGTTTTTCAGTGAAGCGGATGTAGCTTTTGCGTATGAGCCGATAGGAACATCTTCTTTTTCTAATGAAAACGTGCTGATGACACAGGTAGCGGACTATATGGAGTTTCGTATAGTCGAACAGGTTTTGGATGAGACCGGCGTGTTTGATATGATTGACGGTTTTAAAAACATGCAGAATGACAATGAAGCGGTAGCTGCTGTGAAAGAGGTTGGGGACAGCGGTGAGAAGGTGCTAAAGGAGATTGATACATATTATGAACTGTTGGTTGATTTAAAGGAATATGAGCAGTATTTGGATGATTTGAAGGCAAAAGTCGGAGCATACGGCGAAGTGCTGGATGACATCTATTCTAGCAGTGACTATAAAAAATATCTTAATTTTTTAGAGCATGAGGATGAAATTCTTGAAGCGAAGGAGCAAAAAGAGCAGCTTGAGGCTGCGGACGAGGAAGTTCCCGATGATATCAAGGATTTAGCGGAGCAGTATGTTGATGTAGGCGCTTATCAGGCGGAAATGCGATCTAAGATTGATCCGAAGTCGAAAGAGGCAATTGCCCTGCTCGATAAGGATATGTTCAAATTAATTTCGGGAACAATTGATGCACTGCGGGAATCTGCGGAAAAGATTGAAGAAGATCTTGTCGAAGTCAAAGAAAAGCTTGCCAAATTAGAGGAAAAGTTAGCAGTCGCTTCAGAAGATGTCCGCGAAGGAATCGAAGAGGACATTAAGGAATTACGGGAACTTGAGAATTTCAGTGGCAGGTTTATTGAAATCTGCGACAATGAGGATTCCCATAACAATAAGGAAAATAATGATGACAATAGAACATATTTTCATGGCTTGGTATATAACGGGCACAACAGTTATGAACGACTGGTTGTAGTTACGGAAGATATCATCAGCGGGGACATTCGGAATCGTTCCAATACAAATTGGGTAAAAAGTCCCGCTCAGGTAAATGAGATAAAGTGGTGGGAAATCCCGGAAGGAAGCGGAGCGCTTTATACGGAGCTGAAGGAATTAAACAACAACAGTACAAATGCGGGAAAGAACAAGAAGGAAGCAGATCAGAAAAAGGAGGCAGCAAACAATAAGACGGACAATGCGGTAGGTGAGATTAATGATGAGGAAGAGATTACAACCGCAAGAAATATTCCGTCGGATGTGATGGCGGAATTAAAGGGCTGTGAGGCATCGGAAACAGTGCCAAGTTTTTTGGACTATTTCAAAGGCGGATTCTCCTTTAAAAATGCAGGAGATTCAGCAGCAGCCATTTATGATAAATTCCTGATGACGGAATATGATTTCGGGATGTTTTCAAGCAGAGTGACCGGAATTGAGGTTAAAGAAGCAGAAGACGGCAGTAAGAAAACCGAAACGATAGAGGAACAAAATCTGAACAAGGCGCCGATGTCCAGGGATATTAATTATCTTTATGGTGCAGAGCTGGAATACCTGTACGGAGGTCATGCGGAATCGAAGAAAAATTTGTCGGCGGCAAGAAATACCATCTGCGGCGTGCGCATGACAATGAATTTTATTTCGACTTATACAATCAAAGAAGTCAATTCTACCATATCAAAAATATCCACCGCAGCGGCAGAGGCGGTGGCGGCGACCGGAATCGGGGCAGCTGCCGCACCGCTTGTGAAGATTGCGGTTAGCGCCGCTTTGCGCGGGGCAGTTGCCGCGATAGAGACGGTGGAAGATTGGAAAATGCTCAAAAACAGGGAGGATGTGCTGCTTTTTAAGTCGAAGCTGGATGATTTGTCCTGCAAGGATAGATTAGAGGATATCCTTGGAGAGGCTCCGTCAGCATCGGGCGGTGGTTCTTCATCAGGATCAAAAACAAAGCGGATTGAGATAAAAATGTCCTACGAGGACTATCTGCGCGTACTGCTTTTTGTGTGCAAAAGCTCAAGTACGATTACAAGCCGAACGTCGGACTTAATTACGCTCAACGTCAATCAAAGCCAAAAAAAGGGAGAGACATTAAGTGCGCCGCTCAATTTTAAAATGTCGGAAGCCTATACGGCGGTTAAAACAACCTGTAAAGCAAAACTTGATATGGTGGTGGTACCGGATTATATGCTGAATATGTTTTTAGGTGGGAATGAAACACAGACGCAGATACAGGCATATGATGACGGGTATATCGGTTATACGATGATTAGAGGATACTAACTATGGTGAAGCAAAGCAGTAAAAAAGGGAATGAAAACGGAATGCTGACGGTGGAGGCGGTTCTCTGCCTTGTGCCGTTTGTCTTGGTGATATTGGGTATCATATCCTTTATTAATATTTTCATGGTGCATAGTAAGGTTCAGGTGGCGCTTTACGAAACGGCGAACGAACTTTCGGCATATACCTATTTTTATCAGGCGCTAGGCGTAAGGGATAAGGACGGGAAGCTGGGCAGTGATATTGAATCAGGAACGACGGAGCTTACTGCATTTTTGGAAGATATCGAAACTGCACGGGCAAATCTTGAACACACAGAAATTGACAATATTGACATCGATCAAACCAAAGAAGATTTTACAGGTGTGATAGACAGCGGAAGGGAGCTTGTAAGCAGTCCGAAGACGCTGATTAGAAACGTTGTTTATATGGGCATTAAAAAGGGTGAGGAGACAGGAAAAAGCTTGTTGGTTTCCCTGATTGCAAAGCCACTTACCCAAAATTATCTAAATACTTCTTTTTTGGGAAACGGCGGTCAGAGTGCGGATGAATACCTGAAAGCCTTTGGCGTTAGGGATGGTATGAAAGGGATGGATTTTAACAAGAGCACGATTTTTACGGATTCTGACCTTAAAATGATTGACATTGTGGTGGAATATGATTTGGATGTTTATTTCTTCCGGCTTTTATTTAAGGATCCGTCCATCCATATTGTGCAAAGGGCAGTTGTTCCCGCATGGCTGGACGGAGACGGGAGGAGTTATTGATATGGACGAAATTGAAATGGGAATCCTGTTTACGGTCAGTGTGCTGTTTCTTCCTATTATATATGCGGTAGTCATTCATTTTGGCGGATACCGGAAACCGTTCCATTCCTTGCAGGAATTTGTCATGTTGACGATATCGGAGCTGTCAATTCTTCGGATTTGGGGCAGTATTGCAAGGGGGCAAGGTAACGTATTCCTGTTTTTAATGCTTGTCCTGATGCTATATGGAATGTCCATTTTCTGTATGATTGATTACTGGGAGCGCATTGTCCCAAACCGTATTTTGCTGATATGGTTGATGCTTTGGATTGTATGCATGGGGGCATATGGCATGTACGATATGAACGCGATGCTAAGCCATATGTTTGGTGTTGTGCTGGGATTGCTGTTCTGTATGTTAAGCTTTGGCTTCTGCTATATTATCAGCAAAGGGAGCATGGGCGCAGGGGACGTGAAGCTTTCCGTTATTATGGGAATTTATCTGACAGGAGATTATGTTGTCGGGGCAGTTTTATACGGATGTATTTTAAGTGCAATTTTTTCATTATTTATGCTTGCAACTAGGAAAATGACGCGCAAGACGCACATACCGTTTGTCCCGTTTTTATACTTAGGCGTGGTTATCCGGTATCTGATGGGATAGGTAAAAGTACTTGAATGTGGAGGATTTGTGATGGTAAAGAGAAAAAAAGGACTGTTAATCTTTTTGACAGTATTAATACTGATATTGGGATGGTTTTTTGCGGCGGCAGTTGTGGTAATGAATGATGCACACCGGAATCAGAATATGATTTTGATTCAGGCAAAAAGCCTTTTGGAGGATAAACTCTATATGCGCGCCATCCCAAAGTATCAGGAGGCAGCGGATTACTATAAAACCGAACAGAATGCGCAAATCGAGAAAACAATTCTCGCAACCTATAAAGAGGCAGGGAAGCTAGATGAATATTACAGTCTGATTGCGGATCGGATAGAACAGAACAAGGCGGAATTGGACGAATACAAGGAATATGCTGCATATTATGAAGAAGCCGGAGACATCAAAAGTGCAATCGGAATTTTAAAAGCAGGCATGGGCGTCTATGAGGATGCGGATTTGGAAACGGATTATGAGCGGCTGCGCTATGAACTCAAAACGGTAGAGTCCAATGTCGGGGAAATGAAACAGCCGCAGGCAGATGGGTACATCCCCTATTTTGACGGGGAACACTGGGGCTATGCGGATACAAAGGCAAGAATGGTTTTGGAAGCAGATTATGAGGAGGCACTTGCCTTTTCGGGAAAATATGCGGTCGTAAAGTGTAACGGGGTATATACTTTGATTGACGGCATTGGAGACTGGTATGCCATAGACAAGCTTGGGCTTGACGAAGTGACAGGTCATGCCGGAGCGCGGATTACGGCAAAAAAAGATGGAAAGGCAGGGATTTATTCCAATACCTTTGTGGAAATTACAGGCGCGGTTTACGAGGACGCGGTCATTAGCGAAAACGGGCTGTGTTTTGTAAAACAACAGGGAAAATGGGCACTGGCTGACGGAAACGGTGAACTGATTACGGACTTGATCTATGATGATGTGGTACGGAACAGTCATGGAGAGGCATTTGCTGCAGGCTTTGCAGTGGTAAAGGATGCAACGGGATATTTTATTGTCAATGAAAAGGGCGAAGCGATGAACCAATTCCGCTATGCGGACGCGAAAGGAATGGAAGGAAGTTGGGTAGCGGTGGCGGATAAAAATGGCAAATGGGGTTTTACGGACGGTGTGCAGGAGACGGCAATTCCCTATCAGTATCAGGATGCGCATTCCATGTCCTGTGATGTCGCGGCGGTCAATTATGCGGGAAAATGGGGATATATCAGCAAAAAAAATGTCTTTGTAATAGATCCAGAATATGAGACCGCAGTACCGTTTTTTCAGGGAAATGCAATTGTACAAAAAATGGGGTTGTGTGAAATTCTGACATTGCAGTATTATTCATATTTTTAACAGATAAGGAGCGAACAAATGTTTAATGAAATTGTTGTAGCAAACAAAAATTATGCAGCTTGCGCAGTGAATAAACCGCAGAGCTTGGATCAAACAGCAATCAAGGTTATCCGGTATGACTGCCCAACGTTTCTTTTGCCAATGAGGCTGGTCAATATTGACAATCAGATGCAGCTGCGATATGAGATTTCGGGCGGGATAAGGCTTTCCTATCTGTCCATGAGTATGTCCAAAAAAGAGTTTAACCAGCTGCTTGGTCAGATGATTGCGCCGTTTATGGACTGTGCGGACTGGTTTCTTGATTACCATAATCTTTTTCTTGACAGAAATTATATTATGGTAGATCAAAATGACTATAAAGTAAAATATATTTATACGCCGCTGATGCGGGGAAAAGTACAGGAAGAGGAATTGCTGAAATTTTTTGCCGAGTTTGTGATGGAGGTTGATCTTTTGGATGATCCGGCATACATTACATTGGTTATGCGGTGTATTATGGGAAAGGAAGCATCCCTGCGCGCACTTGCAGATATGCTTAAGAAACAGACGGAAAAGACTCCTTTTGTACCGGAAACACCGCCTGCGCCTATGTCAGCGCCGGTCAATCCTGAACCGATTAAGCCAAAGCCTACAGTGCCGGAGGAGAATGTGCAGCCGAAAACATCCCAGCTTTTTGGCTCCGGACAAAAATATGGTGAAAACAATCTTGCAGGTGCAATTGGCGCGGGGCTTTTTGGTGACGACAGCAAAAAGAAAAATAAAAAAGAAAATAAGAAGGAAAGCAAATCGGAAAAGGATAAAAAGCCAAAGGGATTTTTCGGAAAACTGCTTGAGGGAGATAAGAAACCGAAAAATGACCCCACTATTGAAAAAGAGGAATTATCTTCTGCTGTCAATGCGTATCAGCAGCCGCAGATGCAGTCGGTGCCGCAGACATACGATATGGTAGCAACGGAAGGCAATTTTTGTACGGTAATTGAGGATGATGAGATCGAGAGCACAGATATGTTGCGGATGCGGTTGGAAAGCAGCACGGTTGACAATGTGCCCGAACTGATTGAGCTGGATATGAGCAAAGTATGTGTGGTGGTGGGCAGGGTTGACAAGACTGGAAAGATGAGTGCGGATTTTAACTTTGATATGTCCCTTACGTATATTGGAAGAAGACATGCCCGGTTTGAGAAAGTGGGGGAAGAGTTTTTTATTATCGATCTTGAATCTAAAAATCATACATATTTAAATAATGAAGAACTTTTGCCAAACCGAAGGTATCAAATTCATAAAGGTGATCGCGTTATGTTTACAAAGAAATATGGAATTACATATAGGGTTTGCTAGGATTTTATGTTTTTATAAAATGGTGGATTTTTATGTTAAAGAAAATAATTACCCTGTTTTTTACAGTATTGTTTATGTCCATTTTAATATTTGGACTTTATAACTATCTTGTTAAAAAACATAATGACAGAGAAAAAGTGTTGATGGTAAAAGAATATATTCAACAAAAATATTCTATAAATTGTGAGATAAAGAATATTAGGTTTCAACATTATAGTTATGGGTTTACTGGTGGATTATATATGTATGAATTTACCTGCGTAGATGAAAATGGAAAAACATTTCTTATATCGTACAAGGATTATTTTGACTTAAACGAATATTCGTTAACCGAATTAAAATTAATTGAATGATGTAGAAAAATATCATAGAGGAGATTATGTATAAATTATTATCAGACTGTGTCAGTGATAAAGGAAATTTCAGAGCGAAAAATCAAGACAGGGCAGTTTGTTTTGTGACAAGGAAAAAGAAACATACATTTGGAATTGCTTGTGTATGCGATGGCATCGGAAGCTTTGAACAGAGCGAAATCGCGTCGGAGCTTGTTACGGATGGGATTCAGAGCTGGTATGCGGATATGGAAAACCGTTTTACCAATACTTCCAAGGAGGAGATTTTGGACGATTTGGAATGTACGATTTACGAGCTGAATGAGCTTGTCTGTGAATATCAGGACAGAAATAACACTTCCATCGGATGCACCATGTCACTGACGCTTTTTTTTGATCAGGAATATTTTATTTTTCATGTGGGAGACAGTCGGATTTATGCGGTAAAGGACGGTATGTACCAGCTTACGACGGATGAAGTCGTTCAGAAAAATAAAGCGGGAACGTTAAAGTCTTATCTTGCAAATTATATCGGGAAATCGAGAACGCTTTGGCTCAACAAGGGAAAGGGCATTATACGCGCGAACGATTTGTTTGTTTTGGGTACTGACGGACTGTTTCAGACGCTATGTTTTGCGGATATGGAAAAAGACCGTCGTAAGCTGCGTTCGGATAAAGATATTGCATCCTTATGTAAAAGAATGATAGCAATTGTACGGGAACGGGGAGAACGGGATAATGTATCCTGTATCTTGGTGTATGTATATGAGGGTTATCGCTTCGGGAAGAGAGAACCATAGACTGCTAAATATAAGATAATGTACAATACTCCGATGACAGCATGATAGACTGTGACAATCAGCAAGCCTTTTAACAGTCGGTGAAAATGCCGGCTGTTTTTTGTGCGGATTAAAAGAATTGTGATAAAGAAATACCACAATAAAAGAACAACAGCTGGATATCGGTGAAAGATGCAGTAAGTGAGCGTGTAATAAATCAGAAAAGCTGCTTCGGTCAAAGGATAACACAGTGGAATCGGGGCGTGACAGAAGCGGCATTTTCCCTTTAACAGGAAAAAACTGATAATCGGAATCTGATGAAAAAGCAAAAGCCGGTGCCCACAGGCAGGGCAGATGCAGTCGGAAGTTACGAGCGGAAGGTCTTCGCGGATGCGGTACTGCATTGTGCAGAAATAGGCACCCATTGTTGTGCCAAAAACTGCGCTTATGAGTAAGAGCGTGAAAAAGAATGTAAAATCCGACATGTTGAATCCTCCTGATGTTTTGTGAAAGAATTATAAGGTATCATTAGAATATTAACATATATTCGATAGCGTAAGCAAGTGGCATTTTTAGATTTAATTAATAAATTTATATAATAAAAATGCGGATATCCGCAAAAATAATTTATAGAGAATTGATTTCCACAATTGGATATGATATGATTAGGCTGTAATAAAAATGCGGATACCCGCAAAAATTTTTCGAGAGGTGCATATGGTTATAAAAAGGGATCGTTATCTCAATAAACTGATTGCCAAAAAAGATAACGGCTTGATTAAGGTGATTACAGGAATCAGAAGATGCGGAAAATCATTTCTGCTGTTTGAATTGTATCATGCATATTTGAAGGAAACCGGAGTGCCTGAGGAATGTATTATTGCGCTTGCACTGGATGAGGCGGTCAATGCAAAATACCGTAACCCGTTTGAACTGGATGGGTATATACGGACACTGACGGCGGATAAAGGCAGACAATATTATGTTTTTCTTGATGAAATCCAAAAGGTTTCCGAAATCCAAAACCCGTATGTGGATAATGCGGATGCAAAAGTCGGTTTTGTGGATGTCCTTTTGGGCTTGATGAAACAAAAAAATATAGACCTGTATGTGACAGGAAGCAATTCCCGTATGCTGTCATCGGATATTTTGACGGAGTTTAAGGACAGAGGCGACGAAATCAGGGTAAATCCGCTGACATACAGTGAATTTTATGTGGCGTATGAGGGCGAGAAACGTCATGCATGGAGAGAATACTATACGTATGGCGGGATGCCGCTTGTTCTTTCCAAAAAGACGCATGAGGAGAAGAGTAAATATTTAAAGGATTTGTTTGCAAAGACGTACCTGACTGACGTTTTGGAACACAATCGTATTTCAAATGCGCAGCCGGTTCTTGAGGATTTGCTTAACATTGTGTCTTCTTCCGTAGGCTCTCTGACGAATCCGACAAAGCTCTCCAATACGTTTCAGAGTGTAAAGCAGGTTTCTGTCAGCCCTGCCACGATTGCAAAATACCTTGACTGCTTTATTGACGCCTTTATCATGTACAAGGCGCTGCGGTATGACATTAAGGGAAAGCGGTATATAGAAACGCCGCTTAAATATTATTTTACGGATGTGGGTCTTCGCAACGCCCGGTTGAATTTCCGCCAGCAGGAAGAAAACCACATCATGGAAAACATTATTTTTAATGAGCTGATGGCGCGGGAGTTTGATGTGGATGTGGGCGTTGTGGAATACAACCGTACGGACGAAACCGGAAAAAAAGTCCGCGTACAGCTTGAGATTGATTTTGTTGCCAACAAAGGAAACAAGCGGTATTATATCCAGTCCGCGCTTTCCGTTGCAGAGGAAGAGAAGCGGAAACAGGAGGTCAATTCCCTGCTCAGGGTTTCGGATTCGTTTAAAAAGATTGTTGTCGTTAAGGATGACGTGATTCCCTGGTATGATGAACAGGGGATTTTGTATCTTGGCATTGAGCAGTTTCTTTTGGAGGAACATGCGATGGATATTTGAAAGGAAAGAGTGTTGTTTTATGGGCATCTGTTTTTGGGCAGGTGCTTTTCCTTTACAACAAACATACTCTATAGAATATATAAACATACTCGATAGAATTGACAAGGGAATTGTCAAACGATATAATAAAATGTAGAAAATTGTGTCTGATGTGGAAAATGACGCAGAGTAAAAGAAAGGCGAAAATATTATTATGGTTGGATTATCGTCAAGTGAATTGATTTTTTATGGAGGAATTGCTGTGATGGCGGAGGCAGGCGTTTTGGCTGTCATATGCATTACCATATTTTGCATTACAGGAAAAAGATTGAAAAAGCGTTTGGAGCAGGAGTATGGAAAACCAAGAATATAAGAAGGTCATTGCAGGAATTTATGAATTAAATGAGAAAATCGGAGCCGGCGGCGGTGGTGTTGTTTATTTGGGAGAGCACTCCCGATTGAAAAAACAGGTGGTGTTAAAGGCAGATAAACGAAAACTCAGCGTGGGAGCGGACAAACTGCGTCGGGAAGTGGACCTGCTAAAAGGTCTGAGCCATACTTATATACCGCAGGTTTACGATTTTGTACAGGAAGAAGAAACGGTCTATACGGTGATGGATTACATCAAGGGCGAGAGCCTGGACAAGATGATTGGAAGGGGACAGCGCCCCGCGCAGCCGGATGTCATCAAGTGGGCATGCCAGCTTTTGGAGGCGCTTGATTATCTGCACAGCCAGCCGCCCTACGGTATTTTGCATGGCGATATTAAGCCCGCAAATATTATGCTGCGTCAGAATGGCGATGTGTGTCTGATTGATTTTAACATTGCACTTGCGCTGGGCGAGGAGGGTGCCGTAAAAGTCGGATTCAGCAGAGGGTATGCGTCGCCGGAGCATTATGGTGCGGATTATATTAAAAGCAATAAAGCGGCGGCGGTAAAGTCGGGAACAACAATAAGGGGAACGGCATTCAAAGAGACGCCGCTGCGTAAAAAACAACAGGATGTTGATGATGGGACAGCGGTTGACGATGGAACGGCAGTTGATGATGGGACGGCGGTTGACGATGGAACAGCAGTTGACGATGGAACAGTAGTTGATGATGGGACGGCGGTTGACGGTGGAACGGCGGTTGATGTACATACGGGAGGACGATCGTCGGATTTGAAGCTGACGGCAAGCTCTCAAAAAGGAATTTTGCTGGATGTGCGTTCGGACATTTACAGCTTGGGCGCAACGCTTTATCACCTGATTTCAGGCATTCGCCCGGAACAGGACGCGAGGGATGTCAAACCGCTGGACAAAAGTGTATGCAGTGAGGCGGTTTCGCTGATTTTGCAAAAAGCGATGAATCCCCAGCCGGATGAGCGGTATCAGACAGCAAAAGAGATGCTGCAGGCATTCCTATACATTCATAAAAAAGATATCAGGACAATTCGTCATAAAAGGCGGATGATTGCCACAACAGCCGTTTTGACGGCAATGCTTTTTACCGGAGCAGCGTTTACCTTTGTCGGTTTGAAACAATTAGAGCAGCGTCAGGAAGCGCTTGCCCTTTCGGAGTATTCCGCAAACGCGCTTGCGCAGGGGGATATTTCGGCGGCAGTACGTTATGCGTTGCAGGCAATTCCAGATTCCGAGAATATGTTTCATGCGCCTGTAACAGCGCAGGCACAGGCGGCATTGGCGGATGCGCTTGGTGTGTATGATTTGTCGCAGGATTTTAAACCGCTTGATACACTCGCGCTTCCAAGTGCGCCGTTTGACCTTGCGGTTTCACCCAGTGGCACGCGGCTTGCAGTGGTGTATGCATATGAAACGGCAGTGTTTGAACTGGAAACACTTCAAAAGCTTGCGGCTTTTCCAACGCAGGAGTCCGCTTTATCGGACTGTGTTTTTTTGGACGAAACGCATATTGTCTATGCGGGAACGGACGGTGTGACCTGCCGTGACCTTGATACAGGGAAGACTGTTTGGACAGGCAAAACTGCAACGACACTTGCCGTATCCGCAGATAAAAAGGTTATTGCGGCAGTGGACAGGGACGCTGATTATGCGGTGCTGTATCAAAGTGATAGCGGGGAAAAGATTGCGGAGCGTTCGTTTGACGGGCGGCATCTGACAGTGCCGGCAAACGATATCTTTGCGGATGCGAAAAACGATATTTTTGCGTTGAATGCGGACGGAAGTATGCTCGCGGTCAGCTTTAGCAACGGGGGATTTTTCATTTATGATTGTGAAAATCCTGACAATGATTTGATTATTTATGAGGAATCCGAATACAACCGCTTTTCGGGCGGCTTTTGCGGAAAGTATTTTGCGTTCACGGCACAGGAGAGTGGGAAATCGCAGTTTGGAATGATTGATGTGGAAGAAGGCGTTTATGCAGGCGGTTATGAGACGATGGAGCAGCTTCATTTACAGGCGGATGAAAACGGTGTTTATCTTGTAGCGGGGAAGCTGATTGAGCGGATTGACTTGGATACAATGACCGAGCTTGAGATGGCATTTTCCAGTAATGCGGATATTGTCGGGTTTGCGGTGAAAAATATCGGTGAAAAAGCGTATACGCTGATTGCGACAGATGATGATAGTTTTTCCTTTTATGACAGCGGCGCCGGATTGATGTCAACGAATGCGTGTGATAAAAAATGTGAGTTTGCGGCTTTGGGAGAGGGCTTTGCGGTTGTGGGAAACCGCAGCGATCCGGTGCTGCGGATTTTGCAGTTGGAAACCGGAAAAGGAGAGGTGGTTTTTTCGTATGACGCGAGGTATGCACATGATGAGGCGCGCATCAGCAGTGACAAAAAGACGGCGATGCTGTTTAGTTATGAGGGATTTCGGATTTATGGAACGGATGGAACGCTGATTGCGGAGACAGAGCTTCCGGATAAAGAGAATATTTATGACCAGCAGTTTCGAAGAAATGAAAACGGCTCATGGCTGGAAGTGATTTGGTATGACGGCATGCGGCGCGGATACAGCGCGGCGGATGGTTCACTGATAAAGGAAAAGCAGGGGGAAGCGCCGGATAAGGATTTGTATGAGGAGTTTTATACAGAGAAATACAGGATAACATCTTCGCTGCATGATGCGCCTAAGGTATATTCCGTGAAATCAGGGAAACAGGTTGGCACGTTGGAGACGGAGGATTTTCTGACATATGTGTCACAATTTGGAGCGTATCTGATAACGGAGTATATCAGTACATCTGGTCAGAGGTATGGACTGGTGCTGGATGAAGAACTGCAGACGGTTGCGACATTGCAGGGGCTTTGTGATTTGTCGGACGGGATGCTTGTGTTTGATTATGGAGACGGGGTTTTAAGGCAGTGTCAATTATATTCTCTTGAGGAGATGATTGCACTTGGGAAAACATATATTGCAGAAAAAGAACAGAAATGAAAAAATGAAAGGAGATTTTATTAAAATGAAATGGAAAAGTTGTTTATCAGTGGTTATGTCAATTTTGGTAATTCTGTATTCGGCTCCAGTGTATACGACGAATGCTGAGGGCGGGGAAGAGACAAAAGAGGTGTTACAGACAGATGAATTGGAAAAAATGCGGGAGAGTGTTTTGGAAATAAGTTCCGTTTATGGGGCGGATGAGGAAATCGAAAACGCTGAGAATGAAAAAGAAAGCAGTGATTTAGGTATGGCGGCGGAAATGGAAACAAATAATGAAATGGAGAAAGTGGAAGATAGTGAGCCGGAGACCGAAAAGACAGCAGGTGACGAAACAGAAGATGTTAGGGCAGCTGATGATATTGCAAGCGGGACATATGAGAATATTACGTGGGTAATTGATAAAGACGGGAAACTGACTGTTACGGGAACGGGAGAGTTTGCGGTTCATAATCCTGAATTTAATTCCCCTAGTTGGCGAGCACCATGGGCTGAATTTAGAGAATCCATTTTATCAGCAGAGGTTTCAATAAAACATATAACCGATTTAAGTTATATGTTCTTTGATTGTAAAAACATGACAAGTATAGATTTAAGTAAGCTTGAAACAAGTGATGTTACAGATATGAGTGGAATGTTTACTACATGTTCAAGTTTGACTAATATAGATGTAAGTAATTTCAATACCAATAATGTAACAAATATGTCTAATATGTTTCGTTGTTGTATCAAATTGGAGAATATAGATGTAAGTAAGTTTAATACTGGTAATGTTACAGATATGCAAGGTATGTTTTATCAATGTTGGAAATTGGGGAATATAGATGTAAGTAAGTTTAATACTGGTAATGTTAGGAATATGTGCCAAATGTTTTATCAGTGTATGGAGTTAGAAAGTATAGATATCAGCGGATTCAATACCAGTAAAGTTGAGAATATTAGTTATATATTTGCTGATTGTAACAAATTAAAGAATATTGATTTAAACAGTTTTGATACAGGACAAGTTACGGATGTGTCCAGTATGTTAAACGGATGTACCAACTTAGAAGAGCTGGATTTAAGTAATTTTGATTTAAGAAGTGTTGAAAAAGCAGAAAATATGTTTGCCAACTGCCTTAATCTTCATACAATCCAAGTGCCCAAAAATGTGAAAATTGACATTGCGCTTCCTGCCAGTCCTAATCAAAGCTGGTATTATAATGAAACGGAAGTAACCTCATTACCTAAAAACCTAACCTCCAGTGTCACTTTGACAAAAAGTGAAAAGGCAACGTCTTCTGACGATATTGGAAACGGTATATACGAAAACATCACATGGGTAATCGACAAAAACGGAAAATTGACTGTAACAGGTACAGGTGAGTATGCCACATTATCTCCAGCAACCGAAGACGATTATTGGACAAGAGCACCATGGTACGAAAAAAGAGAAAGCATTTTATCCGCTGAAATTAATGTGACTGGAATACGTGATACAAGCTGTATGTTCCGCAATTGCACTAATATAAAAAGTATAGATGTTAAAAATTTGGATACAAGTCAGGTATCCAATATGGAACAAATGTTTTATGGGTGTGCCAGCCTTGAAAACCTTGATACAAGCGGTTTTCAAACTGGAAATGTAATATTAATGGATGGAATGTTTGAGGGTTGTACAAGTTTAAAAACTCTTGATGTAAGTGTTTTTAATACACAAAATGTAACTTGGATGGCAAATATGTTTAAAGGTTGCAGCAGTTTAAAAATTCTTGATGTAAGTGGTTTTGATACAAGAAATGTTTGGAAATTCTATGGGATGTTTGAAGGTTGTAGCAGTTTGGAAAATATAAATGCAAGTAGTTTCAGTACACAAAGTGCACAATATTTGTACAGAATGTTTTATGAGTGCAGTAGTCTCAAAAGCATAACATTTGGTCCAAAATTTGATACAAAAGATGTTACGGATATGGCTAGGATGTTTTATGGATGCAGCAGCTTGGAAAGTATTGATGTAAGCGAATTTCATACGGGGAATGTCACGCATATGCAGCATATGTTTCGGGGGTGCAGTAAACTCAAAACTATTAAATTTGGTGATGGTTTTGACACTAGTAAGGTGACTGATATGCTTGCCATGTTTCGGGAATGCGGCAATTTGGAAAGCTTGGATTTAAGCGTTTTCCGGACAGACAGCGTCACATGTATGGCGAATATGTTTGCAGCCTGTAGTCAGTTAAAAAGTGTAAATGTGAGCAATTTTAATACAGATAAGGTTACGGAAATTAACAGTATGTTTTGGAAATGTGGTAGTTTGAGTAGTTTGGATTTAAGCAGCTTTAACTTAAGTAATGTGACAGAAGCAACAGGTGTATTCACATCCTGTGAAAACTTGAACACAATCCAAACGCCAAAAAATGTTATGACAAAAATCGTGCTTCCTGTCAGTGCAGGAACCAGTTGGTACCATAATGAAGTGGAAATTACTGAATTGCCACAAAATTTAAGCACTAGTGTTAAGGTGACAAAAGGTTTTGTCAAAAATCCTGACGAGCCAATTACGCCTGAAATCATTACAACGAAGCTTGAAGATGCCATCCAAAACGTTCCATATGAAATAATACTCCAAAATAACGGTTGGGATGCGGCAAGTTATCGTATTAGCCAGGGCGCATTACCCGAAGGAATTGCGCTAGGCACGAACGGTGTAATTTATGGTATTACAAAGGAATCCGGGACATTTCAATTTACTGTGGTTATGACAGTTGACGGAGTGGAAACTTCTGCACAAAAGACATTTACATTGAACGTTCTTAAAAGCACGGACAGGAATGTGGACGCAATTGACGAACCGGGTTATGAAATCATACAACCAATACCGGACATCAATATGGATAAGGAAATTACAGATCAATTATTTATATCAAACGGACCTTTTGATGAATTTCGAAATGCGTATATTGACGGTGATCTGCTTATAAGAGATATTGATTACACTGCCGAGTCTGGAAGTACCCGGATTACCATAAAGTCCGAAACACTTGACCGTTTAGAGAAGGGCAAACACACGTTGGGTGTCGAGTTCCGTACAAAAGACGATTCTCTAAAACGAGTTGCACAAAACTTTGATGTAAACAGTAAAAAATCCGGACAGGGTTCATCCTCAAAAGGTGATTCAACATCGGGGACAGGAAGCGCTTCGTCCGACGGACCTAAAGTTACGACAACAGCCGCGAATGTGATGGAATCGGTTTTGAATGATGCGGCATACTATAGCGTTATTCTGCCTTCTGACAACGCCATATTAAGGCTTTCGTTCTTTAACAAAGTCTATGGTAACAACGCGACAATCCTTGCCTATCTCGATAATGGCATTGGCTATAATCTGAACATGAACGCTTTCCTTGCTGCAGGAAAGGATTTGAACTTAAGCACAAAGGAAACGGAGCTTGATGGCTTTGCACAGGGATTTAAGACTATTTGGCTTTCGATAGCCCAAAAGACACGGTTAAATTATGACTTGGGGCTCAATCTCATGGTGGGAGCAGAGTATGCAGGACATCCAGTGTATGTATTTATTTTTGATGATGTGACCGAAAGCTTTGTGCCGCATACAGAAACGGTAGTTACGGAATATGGAAATATTGGCTTTCATACAAGACACTTGACAGACTTTATTGTTATGACAGCACAGTAATATTTTTTGCGATTCCGTAAAAGCAGAAAAGAAAGCTATTTTCTCCAAAAGCAAATAGCGCTTGGAGTGATATAGAATTAAAAAAACAAAAGAAGGGAGGATTTCAACAGTATGAAATCAATCAAACGAGGCATAGCAGTGCTCCTCACAGCAGTGCTGATTATGCCAAATTCGTTTGCTGCGACTGTGCAGGCATCTGAAGTGGAGCATGTGGAAGAAATTCAGGACACACAGGCAATTACGGAAGAAGCAAAGGAAGCGGACACGGCAACCGAAACACAGAAATCTGGGGAAACGGTTCCGGCACAAACTGTGGAAGAGACATCTGTAAAAGCTGAAACAGATTCGGCAGATGCATCGGAAACGACGCAGACCACAGAACAGGAAACAGCAACACAGACAGAAGCAGCAGATACAACAACAGCTGAGGCGACCGAGACGCAAACGGCAGCAACCGAAACAGAAACATCATCTGAGACGGTAACAGAGACTGAGACGGAAACGGAAGCATCACAGGAAACGGTCAAAATGGAAGCAGAAACCGTTATGACCTACAACACAGGAAAAAGTGTATGTGCGCTTTCTGACACTTCTTTTAAGGAGGACGGAAGCTACACGATTGCCATTCCCGAAAAGAACCCGTTTTTCCCCTATGAGGTTCAGTTTACGTATGACGGAAAGACGAAAAATGAATGGTTTATGACACCGGACGACAAGGTGACGGTTGGCGGACATGACATTTATGTGGATGCGGATTTTGACAGCACGGTGGTAACACAATTAAGTTTAAATGTTGCAGGACAGACAGTCGTTGTTTATCCAAAAAAGAAGACCTTTGAGGACAACAAAATTGCAGACGCATATTCGCTGCTGCCATTGGAGGAAAAAGAGCTTACGGTTGATTTGACCGGATTTACTCCAGTGGAACTGACAATGGTGTCACTTCAAACTGTTTTTACGGGTGAAGATGCGCTCAAGAATACAGATGCTATAGTTTGGACATACCGAAATGATGACAATTATGCGATAAGCCAGTCCGGCGATGTGATTGACTTAAGTTACAATACCTACTACAATACGCAAACTAGATGGGAAATGATAGCGGGCGTGGCGGATCAGCTGGAAGGAAAGAACATACGTTATCAGGTGACTGTAAAAAATACAGAATCACGCAACTGGCTTTCTTCAACTGTCTACAAACAGGATGCACAAGGCACAAGAACAAATGTGAATGTAACGGATGACTATTATGATGACCAGTGGGGAGATTACAGTCACGAGTTTGTGGAACGCAGAAAATATGTGTATGCGTCATCGAGCGATATGGGGAACGAGTCAAAAGCATATCTCTCAATGAAGGTAAATGATCAGGTCTTTGGCAGTGTAAAATATGGCAGCATGAAAGCATTTGAAGGAAAATATACAAAGGCTTCCGAACTGACAGCAGAGAAAGACATTACGGATAAGCTGTTCTGCAAGGATATGACGGCAAAAGACGCAGGATACCTGGTAGACGCCGGAAGCAGGACGTGGATTACCTTCGTTACATATGATGCTTCAGGAAAAGCAACAGGATGTATGTCGTTTGAACTGGATTTTTATAAACAGGGCAATTATATAAGTTACCATTCCCTTTCCTATAAAACAGAAAACGGAACAGAATACGTAAGTGATACCAGTACATCTTCCACGATAGATGGTTATCAGACACGTACCTATACGCTTTATAAAGAGTATCCTGTAGACGGAAAATATACACAGGAAATTAGTTATTATAAAGACGGAACAGAGTCTAATAATTTGGTAACGGCAGCTTATGCAGGAAAGTATCAATCAATTTCAGAGGCAGCTGCGGCAAATGCAAAAGACATAAAAGCGGATTTATTTGGAAACGGATATACTGCGGATTACAGTAAGACCGTGTATTTTTCGATTTTTGTCGGTGCGGATACCGATGAAAAACAGGAAGTTTACCACCAGGCAGTGAAGACCGTTGCAGGCGAACAATTTAAATATGAAGAGTCGCTGAGCAGTGCGACGCTTGTAACGTTCACCGGACTTAAGGATGACAAGGGGAATGAGATTACAAGCTATGTTGTCGGTCATGACTTGGATTCCTATGGTGAATATTCTTATCTGACAATTTTTGTTGATAAGGATACGGATCTCACAAAGCTGGCACCGATGTTTCGTATGTCAGACAGTAAGATCAATTTATACGCCGATGACGGGGCAAAACAGGAAAGCGGAAAGAATATTCACGACTTCTCAAAAGGTCCCGTTCAGTATTCGGCTTCAGCAGAAGACAAGAAAAATTCAAGAAATTACTGGCTTCAGGTTGTTAAGGCACAGGAAAGTGCAGGACAGATTTATGTCAACAGTTTTAAGGATGCAAGCGCAGGAACAAAAACAGAAAACGGTGTCATTCATTCCAAGAGAGAGCTGGTAATTGACGGATATCATGATAACAGACATGATATTTTAGTTGCCAATATTGGCTTAGGGGAAATCAAGGAATTATCCGCTGAGTTAAAATCCGACACGTTAGACATGGATACATATTGGACATTTAAGGGCAAATACAGTTTAGCGGGACTGAATACGATTGAGAAAAAGACAACTTACGGGGAACTGCCCAACCTGGCAAAAATAAGACTGACAGCAAAAGACACGGTATCCGCAGGCGATACGCTTTCCGGAACATTGACAATCCGATCCGGCAGCACGACACTTGCAGTATTGGAATTGACAGGTACCTACGGTAATCCGCAGATTACGACAAAAGAAATTCCGCAGGCAGTGAAATATGTGCCATACGGAACAATGATACAGAATAACAATAAGTACTCGTGGAATACAGTAACCTACGATTTATATAGCGGAAAACTGCCAGATGGCATGACGCTTAAGCCAAATGGGGAACTTTATGGTGTTCCACGTGAGGTCGGCGAGTTCCAATTCACCGCGCGGATGAGAAACAGCGCAAGTCAGTTTGGTTCGTCTTCAAGACAGTTTACCTTGACGGTAATCGAAAATTCGGATAAAAACGTTGATAATGCAACAGATGACGGATACGATGTATTGGACCGTATCGGCAATGTTTCTTTGAAAGATACAAAAGATCAGGTATTTCGGTCAAAGGGTGAATTTGCAGAGTTCACAAAAGTATTCCTTGACGGTGAGGAGTTAGAGCCAGAAAAGGATTACACCGCGGAGTCGGGCAGTACGAGGATTACAATTAAGTCGGAAACACTAGGGAAGCAGGAGAAGGGCAAGCATACGCTCGGAGTAGAGTTCCGTACAAAAGAGGATGACAGCCTGAAACGTGCAGCGCAGAACTTTAATGTCGGCGGCAGCGGTTCGTCAGGCGGCAGTTCCTCTTCGGGCGGCGGTTCTTCGTCAGGCAGCGGTTCGTCCTCAGCAGGCGGACAGACAGCGCATAATAAAGCAAACGTCACAGTGACTTCTGACAGTGTTATGGAAACCGTTACGGATGATGTGGTTTATCATAGTATCATGCTTCCTTCCGATGATGCAATGCTGCGGCTGTCTTTCTTCAACAAGGTTTATGGTGACAACGCAGTCGTTCTTGCGTTCCTTGATAACGGTATCGGATACAGTCTGAGCTTGAACGCATTCCTTGCGGCAGGAACCGATTTGAACTTAAGCACGAGAGAAACGGAGCTGGAAGGCTTTGCACAGGGATTTAAGACAATTTGGCTTTCCACAGCCCAAAAGACACAATTAAATTATGATTTAGGGATTCATCTGACCGCAGGGGCAGAATATGCAAATCATCCTGCATATGTTTTTATTTTTGATGAAGCGGAAGGAACCTTTGTGCCATATACGGAAACGATGGCAGTTGAAAACGGAAACATCGGATTCTATACGAGGTACCTGACGGACTTTATTGTAATGATTGCGCGATAAATGCAACTTTCGTTTACGATAACGTCCATATTGTATATGAAAACAGTTTTAGAAAGTGCCTGTTGTCCGTATTGCTACAAATATTTCACAAATTTACATAAAATTTTTAGTGAATATGTTAACTATACATTTCTGCCAATTCATACTATAATATTATTACAGTTGTTTCATGCAGAGTAAGGAACTGCATGCAGATGTGGGGGGAGTCGGATAGTTATGTTGAATATGGGTGTGGCAAGTATGCCGGTAAAGGCGCGCGAGCGTGAGATTGCGTTTGTTGCGACATATGATACGGCTGTGAAGGGTACAATAGAAAAGGCATTTTTAAGACACAGGGTATCTTATCTGATAAAAATGGAAAAAATTAAGAAATACGAAAAAGGACGTTTCGAAACGAAAATCAAATATCTGTTTCGGATTAACAGATATCAGGAGGACGAGGCGAGGGCCGCGTTGTCCGAGAAGGAACTTTCGGAGGAAAGCGTTACATATTTGGCATAATGAAAAGTACCGTCAAATGGCGGTATTTTTTCTACACGGCAAAGCGCTGCCGTCGCAAAATCCGCGGGTTTTAGGCAGCAGAAAAAATTGTAATAGTAAGGAGAAATTAATCATGTTTGATTTTGGAAGTATGATGAAATTTAAGGGCGCATGGGATAAATTTAACGCAAATCACCCCAAATTTACGCCGTTTATACAGGCGGTCGGACGTGAGGCAATCATGGACGGTACAATTATCGAGGTAAAGGTCACAAGCCCCGCAGGAAAAGAATACAACACAAACATGAAGATTACGCAGAGCGACCTGGAGCTGTTTGCGCAGCTTCGTACCATGCTATAGACTGTAACAATTGTTACCAAAGAGGGTTCGATATGGCTTCACGCATTAAAACAATGACGGAAGGAAAACCGTCTGTCCTGATTCTGACATTTGCATTGCCGCTCATGATTGGCAATGTCTTTCAGCAGCTCTATACCGTCGTGGACACAATGGTCGTGGGGAAAGCGCTCGGCGTGACCGCGCTTGCGGCGCTCGGAGCAGCGGACTGGCTGAACTGGCTGATGCTCGGCATCATTCAGGGAATTACGCAGGGCTTTGGCATTTTGATGGCGCAGGAATTCGGCGCGGAAAAATACGATGCGCTGCGCAAAACAATCGGCAGCTCCGTACTGCTGTCTTTTTTGTCGTCCGTGCTGCTTTTGGGCGCCGGACAGGCGATTGCGCGCCCCGTACTGCTGCTTTTGCAGACGCCGCCGGAAATCATCGGCAATGCGCTGTTGTATCTGCGTATTATGTATTTGGGCGTTCCGGTTGTAATGAGCTATAACCTGTTTGCAACAGTTCTGCGTTCGCTAGGGGACGGCAGGACTCCTTTGTATGCCATGATTGCTGCTGCTGTTGTCAATATCGTGCTAGATTTGCTGTTTGTATTGGGATTTGGGCTTGGAATCGGCGGCGCTGCCGCGGCGACGCTGATTGCACAGTTGTTTTCAAGCTTATTTTGTCTGTACCATATTCGCAAAATCAGGATTTTGGCGCTTTGTGCTGCCGATTTTGAGCTACAGACAGAGCGCTCCATGAAGCTTATGACATTGGGGCTTCCGATGGCGTTTCAGAACGCGGTCATATCCGTAGGCGGAATGATTGTACAGTTTGTGGTTAATGGGTTTGGTGTGATTTTCATTGCGGGCTTTACTGCGACAAATAAACTGTACGGCGTGCTGGAAGTTGCGGCGACCTCCTATGGTTATTCTATGGTGACTTATGCGGGGCAGAATTTGGGCGCGGGAAAAATCGGGCGTATTCGCCAGGGAACGCGGGCGGCTGTTCTGATTTCCCTGATGACCTCGGCGATGATTGCGGCTGTCATGCTGCTTGGCGGCAGGGCGATTTTGAGCTGTTTTATTTCGGGAACACCCGAGCAGTTTGACGAGACCCTGCGGATTGCGTACTATTATCTTGCGATTATGAGTATTTTTCTGCCGGTGCTTTATATTCTGCATGTGACGCGTTCTACCATTCAGGGAATGGGGAATACGGTGCTTCCAATGCTTTCCGGTGTTGCGGAGTTTGTGATGAGAGCAGTAACCGCAGTTTTTCTGCCAATGCTAATCGGCGAGACGGGTATTTTTTACGCGGAAATCATGGCATGGGCAGGGGCGGATGCCATTCTAATTGTAAGTTACTTTTTTGTAGTAAAAAAGACCGAAAAACTTCTTGAATAAATCCCTTGAACGCGAAAAGCACTTGTGATATAATTAGTCGATTATGCGAAAGGAAGTGCGAAATGAAGGCGTTTTTAATATTGGAAGACGGCACCGTGTTCGAGGGAATGCAAATCGGTGCGGACAAAGAAGTAATCAGTGAAATCGTATTCAACACGTCAATGGCAGGGTATCTTGAAGTGCTGACCGACCCGTCGTATGCGGGGCAGGCAGTGTGTATGACGTACCCGTTAATCGGCAATTACGGGATTTGCAAGGACGATATGGAGTCTTCGAAACCATATCCTGACGGTTTCATTGTCAGAGAATTATCTAGGAATTTCAGCAATTTCAGAGCAGATGTTTCCATTCAAAAGTTTTTAGAAGAAAATAACATACCGGGAATTGCCGGCATTGACACAAGGGCGCTTGTGAAAATCCTGCGCGAAAAGGGTACGATGAACGGCATGATAACAACGAACGAGGCGTTTGACTTAGACGATATTCTGCCAAGGCTGAAAACGTATGATACAGGCAAGGTGGTTGAGCGTGTTACCTGCCCTCTTAAATATGAAGTAAAGGGTGTACAGTCCCTTTCGGAAAACGGCGCGCTCTCAGGCAGCGCCAAATTTTCGGCAGCGGATTATGAAGCGGGAAAACGGGAGAAAAAGCCGTCGCTTGTCACAAAATTAAACGGTGCGGGCTTGAAGGTTGCCCTGCTGGATTTCGGTACCAAAAAAAATATTGCCTGCTCCCTGGCGCAGAGAGGCTGCGACGTGACGGTCTATCCTGCTGCAACGCCAGCGGCGGAGATTATTGCGTCCAATCCGGACGGCATTATGCTCTCAAACGGACCGGGCGACCCGAAGGAGTGTACTTCCATGATTGCGGAGATTAAAAAGCTCTACGACACAGATATTCCGATTTTTGCGATTTGCCTAGGGCATCAGCTTATGGCGCTTGCAACGGGGGCGGATACATACAAAATGAAGTACGGACATCGGGGCGGTAATCACCCTGTTAAGGATTTAACGACCGGAAGGGTTTACATTTCGTCGCAGAACCACGGGTATGTGGTGGATACGGACAAGCTTGACCCGAAGGTTGCAACGCCGGCGTTTATCAATGTCAATGACGGGACAAACGAGGGATTAAACTATACGGGGAAAAATATTTTTACCGTGCAGTTTCACCCGGAAGCGTGCTGTGGTCCGCAGGACTCGGGGTATCTGTTTGACCGTTTTATAGAAATGATGAAGAAATGATGGAGGTGACAAAGATTGAAAATTAAAATTTTCAATCTTACAAGTTTGGGCTTGATGCCCAAACTTGCAGGCTAAGAAAGGAGTATGGATATAATAATGCCGAAAAATCCGAATGTAAAAAAAGTAATGGTCATTGGCTCCGGTCCGATTGTGATTGGGCAGGCTGCCGAATTTGACTATGCGGGCACGCAGGCGTGCCGTTCTTTAAAGGAGGAGGGCGTGGAGGTTGTCCTGGTCAACTCCAATCCCGCCACGATTATGACGGACAGGGACATCGCGGACAAGGTGTATATTGAGCCTTTGACGGTCAGGGTTTTGGAACAGATTATTGAGAAAGAACAGCCTGACTCCATTTTGCCGACGCTTGGCGGACAGGCGGGGTTGAATCTTGGAATGGAGCTTGAGGAGAGCGGCTTTTTGGCGTCGCACAATGTGAAGCTTTTGGGCACGACTGCCGCTACAATTAAGAAGGCGGAGGACAGGCAGGAATTTAAGGATACGATGGAGAAAATCGGCGAGCCGTGCGCGGCGTCGCTTGTCGTGGAGAACGTGGAGGACGGCGTTGCGTTTACCAACACAATCGGCTATCCGGTCGTACTGCGTCCCGCCTATACGCTTGGCGGAAGCGGCGGCGGCATTGCACACAATCAGTCAGAGCTGGAGGAAATTCTTGAGAACGGTCTTCGGCTTTCCCGTGTGGGGCAGGTGCTTGTGGAGCGTTGTATCGCGGGCTGGAAAGAGATTGAATATGAAGTAATGCGTGACAGTGCGGGCAACTGCATTACGGTCTGCAATATGGAAAACATCGACCCCGTCGGTGTGCACACGGGCGACAGCATCGTGGTCGCGCCTTCTCAGACATTGAGCGACAAGGAATATCAGATGCTTCGGACCTCTGCGCTTAATATTATTTCGGAGCTGAATATTACGGGCGGCTGTAACGTGCAGTTTGCGCTTCACCCGACAAGCTTTGAATACTGTGTGATTGAGGTTAATCCGAGGGTGAGCCGTTCGTCCGCGCTTGCGTCGAAGGCGACGGGCTATCCGATTGCGAAGGTTGCGGCAAAGATTGCGCTTGGGTATACGCTTGACGAGATAAAAAACGCGATTACTGGCAAGACGTATGCAAGCTTTGAACCGACGCTTGATTATTGCGTGGTAAAAATGCCAAGACTTCCGTTTGACAAGTTTATCACGGCAAAGCGGACGCTGACCACGCAGATGAAGGCGACGGGCGAGGTGATGAGCATCTGCACTAACTTTGAGGGTGCGCTGATGAAGGCAATCCGTTCGTTGGAGCAGCATGTGGACTGTTTAAGAAGTTATGACTTTTCAGACCTTGATAAAGAATCGCTTTTAAAACGTCTTGCAAGGGTGGACGACCAGCGTATTTATGTGATTGCGGAGGCGCTGCGCAAAGGTATCGACTATGATACGGTTTATGAAATCACGGGAGTGGACCGTTGGTTTATTGATAAAATTGCCATTCTTGTTGAAATGGAGCGCGCATTGGAAACACAGCCGCTTACGGCAGCGCTTTTAAAAGAAGCAAAGCGCATGGAATTTCCGGACAATGTGATTGCAGGACTGACGGGAAGAAGCGAAGAAGAAATTAAAAAAATGCGTTACGACAACAATATCGTTGCGGCATTTAAAATGGTTGACACCTGCGCGGCGGAGTTTGAGGCGAGCACACCCTACTATTATTCGTGCTTTGACAGCGTGAATGAAGCGGTAGAGACCAATCCGCCAAAGAAGGTTCTAGTGCTTGGATCCGGTCCAATCCGCATCGGACAGGGGATTGAGTTTGACTACTGTTCGGTTCATGCGACATGGGCATTTTCCAAGGCAGGCTATGAGACGGTGATTATCAACAACAATCCCGAGACGGTAAGTACGGACTTTGACATTGCGGACAAGCTCTATTTTGAGCCGCTCACGCCGGAGGACGTGGAGAATATCGTAAGACTGGAAAAACCGGACGGTGCGGTAGTGCAGTTTGGCGGACAGACAGCGATTAAGCTGACGGAGAGCCTGATGAAAATGGGCGTTCCGATTTTGGGCACAAAGGCGGAGGATGTTGACGCGGCGGAGGACAGGGAGCTGTTTGACCGGATTTTAGAAGAAACAGAAATTCCGCGCGCGGCGGGCGGTACGGTCTTTACTGCCGAGGAGGCGAAGGCAGTTGCGAACCGTTTGGGTTATCCGGTGCTGGTGCGCCCTTCGTATGTGCTTGGCGGACAGGGGATGCAGATTGCTATTTCCGATGAGGAAATCGAGGAGTTTATGGCGGTCATCAACCGCATTGCGCAGGACCATCCGATTCTTGTGGACAAGTATCTTCAGGGAAAGGAGCTTGAGGTGGACGCGGTGTGTGACGGTACGGATATTTTAATTCCCGGGATTATGGAGCATATTGAAAGAACGGGTGTTCATTCCGGCGATTCGATTTCGGTTTATCCTGCGCATACCGTGAGTGAAACGATTAAGAAGACGATTGCGGAATATACGAGGCGGCTTGCGAAAGCACTGCATGTAAAGGGATTGATTAACATTCAGTTTATTGCGGTCGGAGAGGATGTTTACGTGATTGAGGTCAATCCGCGTTCATCAAGAACCGTGCCGTATATCAGCAAGGTGACGGGCATTCCCATTGTGGACCTTGCAACGGAGGTGATTCTCGGGAAAACAATCAAAGAGCTTGGCTATGAGGCGGGACTGCAGAAGGAAGCGGATTATGTGGCAGTAAAAATGCCGGTGTTCTCGTTTGAGAAAATCAGGGGTGCGGAGATTAGTCTTGGACCGGAAATGAAATCGACGGGCGAGTGTCTCGGCATTGCAAAGACTTTTAACGAAGCGATTTATAAAGCATTTTTGGGCGCGGGCATCGACCTGCCGAAGCACAGGCAGATGATTATTACGGTAAAGGATGCCGACAAGGGTGAGGCGATTGAAGTCGGGCGGCGTTTTGAGAAGCTTGGCTACAAGATTTATGCGACAAGGAGCACGGCAAAAGCGTTGAATGACGCAGGTGTGAAGGCACGCAAGGTCAACAAAATCAGTCAGGAGTCGCCGACCGTTATGGACTTGATTTTAGGACACCGCATTGACCTTGTAATTGACACGCCGACACAGGGGCGTGATAAGTCAAGGGACGGATTTCTGATTCGGAGAACGTCGATTGAAACGGGCGTGAACTGTCTGACGTCGCTTGACACGGCAAAGGCATTGGCGACGAGCCTGGAGAATAAAAATGATAATCCGCTGACGCTTGTCAATATTGCGGAATTGTAAAGGAATGTGCTATACTATAGGACAAAAGAAACTCCCTTCCGTATCGGGGCGGAACGGAGTTTCTTTTGTAAATGGAAGAAGGGGGAACTGTGGAAAACGCAAGGAATTTTCAAAAGGAACTGGATAAGCTGTTGGACGGCATGGTCAAAAATCAGGAAGCCGGAAAGCGTCTTTTTCTGCATAGCTGCTGTGCGCCGTGCAGCAGTTATGTGTTGGAATATCTTAGAATGTATTTTCGGATAACGGTTTTCTACTATAATCCGAATATTTCGTTTGAGGCGGAGTATCAAAAGCGCGTCGCGGAGCAGAAGCGTTTGATTGACGCATTTAATGCGTCTGCATACAATGCGCAGGAAACAGGGTACCCTATAGACATCGTGGAGGGTGATTATGAGCCGCAGCGGTTCTACGACATGGCGAAGGGCTTGGAGGACTGTCCCGAGGGTGGCGAGCGGTGTTTTCTGTGCTATGAGCTGCGTCTTCGGCGCACGGCGGAGTTGGCGAAGGAGGGCGGATATGACTACTTTTGTACAACGCTTTCAATTAGTCCGTTGAAAAACGCGAAGAAATTAAATGAGATTGGCGAACGGCTTGAAAACGAGTATCAGGTGCGCTGGCTTGCGTCTGACTTTAAGAAAAAGAACGGGTATCAGCGTTCCATTGAGTTATCCGCGGAGTATCAGTTGTACAGGCAGGACTACTGTGGTTGTGTATATTCCAAGAAAGAACGGGAGCGTATAAAACCGAAAAATGACACAGGTGTCAAGTGACACGAGTGTCATAAAATGAATTGGAACAAGGAAGGAGAAGAATATGGAAAAGCTTTTGAATTTGATTTCGGAGGAAATGATGAATGCGTTTGAGGCGGCAGGGTATGAGCGCACGCTTGGAAAAGTTACGCCCTCAAACCGTCCCGACCTTTGCGAGTATCAGTGCAACGGCGCGATGGCGGGCGCAAAGCAGTATAAAAAAGCGCCGATTATGATTGCCAATGATGTCGCGGCAAAGCTTGCAGACAGCAGTGTTTTTGACAAGGTGGAGGCAGTTGCGCCGGGATTTTTGAACCTGACATTGAAAAACGAATTTGTGGGCGGTTATATCAAAGAAATGCGCGAACAGGAAAAGTACGGCTTGGAGGAGGCGGAAAATCCGCTGGACATCATCATTGACTATGGTGGGGCAAATGTGGCAAAGCCGCTCCACGTAGGGCATCTTCGCTCGGCAATTATCGGAGAGTGCATCAAGCGTATTTCCCGTTATCTGGGACATCATGTAATCGGTGACGTCCATCTTGGAGACTGGGGACAGCCAATGGGACTGACCATTTATGAGCTGAAAGTCCGCAAGCCTGACCTTGTGTATTTTGATGAGAATTATACGGGCGAGTACCCGACAGAGCCGCCGTTTACCGTTTCTGAGCTTGAGGAGATTTATCCGTTTGCAAGCAAGCGCTCGAAGGAGGACGCGGACTACAAGGCGGCTGCGATGGAGTGCACCTTTAAGCTGCAAAGCGGCGTAAGGGGATACCGTGCGCTTTGGAACCACATTATTAATGTGTCCGTTACGGACTTGAAGAAGATTTACGACAAATTAAACACAGAGTTTGACTTATGGAACGGCGAGTCCACCGTCCATGATTTAATCCCTGAAATGGTTGACTACATGAAAAAAGGCGGTTATGCGTATATCAGCGAGGGCGCGCTTGTGGTGGACGTGAAGGAAGAGACGGACACAAAGGAAATGCCGCCGTGCATGATTTTAAAGTCAGACGGCGCGGCGCTTTACAACACGACAGACCTTGCGACCATTATGATGCGCATGGAGCAGAACAAGCCGGATAAGATTGTCTATATGACAGATAAACGGCAGGAATTATATTTCGAACAGGTGTTTCGCTGTGCGAGAAAGACAAAGCTGGTCAAGCCGGAAACGCAGTTATTGTTTATCGGCTTTGGCACAATGAACGGCAAGGACGGAAAACCGTTTAAGACGCGCGACGGCGGCGTCATGCGTTTGGAGACATTAATCAAGGAAATCAACGACGAAATGCTGCGCAAGATTACCGAAAACCGCGGCGTGGAGGACGAGGAGGCAAGGCAGACCGCGCAGGTGGTCGGCTTGGCGGCGCTCAAATACGGCGATTTGTCCAATCAGGCAAGCAAGGACTACATTTTTGACATTGACCGCTTTACGTCGTTTGAGGGCGACACCGGTCCGTATATCCTTTACACGATTGTGCGCATCAAATCCATTCTTGCCAAATATCAGGAAAACGGCGGCGATTTGAATGCGGTGCGAAACAGTATCAAAGCGCCCGTAAGCGACAGCGAAAAACAGCTGATGCTCGCGCTTGCAAAATATAATGCAAGCATTGAGGCGGCATATGAGGAGACAGCGCCATACAAAATATGCGCCTATATCTACGACCTTGCCAATGCCTTCAACCATTTTTACCACGAGACAAAAATTATCGGTGAAGAGGACGCGGCAAAAAAGGCGGGGTGGATTGCACTTTTGACGCTTGTGCGTGACATACTGGAGACTGCGATTGACTTGCTTGGATTTTCGGCACCTGAACGAATGTAGGGTGAAAAGAAGTTCTAGCCGCTCACAGCAAAGGCTGTTTTGCGGAGAACTTCTAAATTTCACCCCGAAAAACGCCAAAAGCAGGCGTTTTTCATACTGATTTGAGATTTCGCAGAGCGGAATCATGTTGGAAGAATCCCTTGAAGGGCAGGGATTCTTCTGTAGTAAAATGGCAAGCAATTAAGAGGGGGGGGCATGGGTGAGCGGAGAGAAACGGACAATTATGCTTTCCGTGCACGAAGCGCTTCAGGCTGTGCGATGGAGATGGGGGATTGCGGCGGGCTACTGTCAGTATGCGCCAGGCAGGGACAATTCCCTGCGGTAAGGATAGACTTTCATTCGATTTAATGGTATAATTAAGTATGTCTAAAATTTAACGATGTAAATGCGAATAAAATTTTCGCACAGCAAATTTGTGCATTGGCACAAATGCGCAGGTTACAGTAAGAATGGAGGATTAAAATACCATGTACGGAGAACAGAAGGGATTAGTATTTACAAACGAGAAATGTATCGGTTGTAATAAATGCATATCCGTTTGCCCCGTCATTACTGCAAACAGAGCGATTAAAGCGGAAGACGGAAGTCAGCGGATTGAGGTCGATGGAGAAAAATGCATTGCCTGCGGTGCGTGTTTTGACGCCTGCGAACATCATGCAAGGGATTTTGTAGATGATACGGAAGAATTCTTTGCGGCGCTTTCGGCGGGCGAACGAATATCGGTGCTGTGGGCGCCGGCGTTTGCCGCGAATTACCCCAATGAATACCAACAGATTTTAGGCGGTTTAAAGAAACTTGGCGTAAACCGCATTATCAGCGTCAGCTTCGGCGCGGACATCACGACGTGGGGCTACATCAAGTATATCACGGAACATAAATTTACGGGCGGCATTTCCCAGCCGTGTCCAGCCATTGTCAATTATATTGAGCATTACATACCGGAGCTTATCCCAAAGCTTGTCCCGATTCAAAGCCCGCTGATGTGTGCGGCAATCTATGCAAAAAAGTATCTCAATCTGTCGGACAAGCTTGCGTTTATCAGTCCGTGTATTGCAAAACGCGACGAAATCAGAGACCCCAACAACAAAGGATATGTCAGCTATAACATAACGTTTGACCATTTGGCAAAGTATGCAAAGGAGCATAACGTTAAGGCAACGCCTGCAAAAAATGAAATTGAATACGGCTTAGGTTCGATTTATCCGATGCCGGGCGGATTGAAGGAGAATGTGTACTGGTTCTGTGGTGAAGAGGTATTTATCCGTCAAATCGAGGGGGAAAAACATGCCTATCATTTTCTTGAGGACTACAAAAAGAGGGTTCTTGGCGGAAAAACGCTTCCGTTTATGGTAGACGCGCTCAACTGTGCACAGGGCTGCATTTACGGAACGGGCGTGGAGGAGGAAAAGACAAAAGACGACGACATTCTCTATGAGCTGCAGAAAATTAAGGCATCAAGCAAATCTGTGCATAAAGGCAGCGCATGGGCAAAGAATGCAACGCCCGCTCAGCGTTTGAAGAATCTAAACCGTCAGTTTGCGAAGCTTGATATCCGTGACTTTATGCGCGCGTATACGGATAAGTCGAAAGGAAATGAAATCCAAAGACCAAACCCGTCAGAATTAAACGACATTTTTGCCGATATGGACAAAACAATGAAGGCACTGCAGCATATCAATTGCAGCGCCTGTGGATACAATACCTGTACCGATATGGCGACAGCAATCTACAACGGCTGCAACAATAAGGAAAGCTGCGTTCATTACATCAAGGGCGTCGTGGAGCAGGAAAACAGGCGTGTACAGGAAATTTCCGCTGCGATGGAGCAGAAAAACGAGGAAATTTCAAGGAAAAACGAAGAAATTGGACGCATGGTGGCGGAGGCAAACCAGGAGTTTGGTACGCTGAATGTGTCAATCAATGAAATGCTTGACGGCAACAACAGCAGCGCGGAGGAGAGTACAAGCATCAGTATGGCAATGGCGGAGGTCATTGATTTCTGTAACGATATGAGGTCCTCTTTCGATGAAATCAATACGCTGCTTGACCAGCTTGGCGGAAACAATGAAAACATCACTAAGGTAGCGTCAAAGACAAACCTTTTGTCCTTAAATGCGTCGATTGAGGCAGCACGTGCCGGTGAAGTCGGAAAAGGCTTTGCGGTGGTTGCGCAGGAGATTAAGGCGCTCAGCGACGTGAGCAAGAACGCGGCGGACGACAGCAATAAAAATAAGGAAAGCATTGTGACTGCGATTAACAATCTGATAGAAAATTCACAAAATCTGATGAAAGTTGTGGACAATGTGAACGAGCGGATTAACAATCTTGCGGCAAGCACGCAGGAGATTGCGGCGTCAACAACGATTATTGGGGAGGTTGCCTCAGAGCTGCATAATAAGTTTGACCGGATCAGTGCATTATAAAAAATAAATAATTGTGATGATAGTAAAAACGACTATGAAACGTGTCAGTTGCGTTTCATAGTCGTTTTTACTTATTTATTCTTTTTATCCTTTATTTCACTGTGCAGCTGCTGCAGCGATTTCACGTCTGCGTCGCCATGTTTTTGCGCGTACAAAATGCCTTTTACCGTCGCCCGCGCCGCCGCGACAGTTGTTACATAAGGAACTCTCGCCTTGATTGCAGCTTTCCTCAGATAGCTGTCGTCATGCACACTGTCTTTTCCGACAGGGGAATTGATAATCAAATCAATGTTTCCGTTTGTAATAAAATCAAGAATATTCGGACGTCCTTCATAGAGCTTGTTCACCTTTTTCGCGCCAATACCAGCCTCCGAAATCGCATCAAACGTGCCGCCCGTTGCAAGAATTTGAAATCCGGCATCGGAAAACAGCTTCGCAATTTCCACAACCTCCGGCTTATCTTTGCGGTTGACGGAAATCAATACCGTTCCGCTTAAAGGAAGAATGGTCTGCGTTGCTTCCTGCGCCTTAAAGAACGCTTCGCCGTAATAGGGCGACAGACCTAAAACTTCACCCGTAGAGCGCATTTCCGGTCCGAGCACGGGGTCAACCTCGGGGAACATATTAAACGGGAACACTGCCTCTTTTACGCCATAGTAGGGAATGTCCTTTTCCGTAAGCGTTGGCACCGGGGACGGACGACCTGTAATTTCCGATGTAATAATGTCGGTCGCAAGCGGTACCATGCGGATATTGCACACCTTCGATACAAGCGGCACGGTACGCGATGCGCGCGGGTTTGCCTCAAGCACGTACACCTTGCCGTTTTCAATGGCATACTGCATATTCATCAGTCCCCTGACATGCATTTCCTCCGCGATTTTCTTCGTATATTCCTTAATCGTGGCAACATTTTCCTCTGAGATATGCACGGAGGGAATGATGCATGCCGAGTCGCCGGAATGCACGCCTGCAAGCTCAATATGCTCCATTACGGCAGGAACAAACGCGTGCGCGCCGTCGCTGATGGCGTCCGCTTCGCATTCCAGCGCATGGTTTAAGAAACGGTCAATTAAAATCGGACGGTCAGGCGTCACGCCGACAGCAGCCTCCATATATCCCTTCATACTCTCATCATCATACACAACCTCCATGCCGCGCCCGCCAAGCACATACGAAGGGCGCACCATAACAGGATAACCGATTTTTGCCGCAATCGCAAGCGCCTCGTCAACGGTCGTCGCCATACCTGATTCCGGCATCGGGATTTCGAGCTTATCCATCATTGCGCGGAATTGGTCGCGGTCTTCCGCAAGGTCAATGACTGCCGGAGATGTGCCAAGAATTTTCACGCCGTTTTTCTCAAGCTCGTTTGCCAGGTTGAGCGGTGTCTGACCGCCAAACTGCGCAATCACGCCAAGCGGCTTTTCTTTATTATAAATACTAAGCACGTCCTCGAGCGTCAGCGGTTCAAAATAGAGCTTATCCGATGTGTCATAATCCGTCGAAACCGTTTCAGGATTGCAGTTTACGATAATGGTTTCAAATCCGAGCTGCTTTAAAGCAAGCGACGCATGAACACAGCAGTAATCAAACTCAATGCCCTGTCCGATACGGTTTGGACCGCCGCCTAGAATCATAATCTTTGGCTTGTCCGTGTTGACAGGGTTTTTGTCCTCGGCATTGTAGGTAGAGTAGTAGTATGCGCTGTCAGGCGTGCCGCTTACATGAACGCCCTCCCAAGCCTCCTCCACACCAAGGGCAATCCGCCTGTTTCGAATATCGGCTTCGGGAATCTCCAAAATCTGACTTAAATATTTATCGGAAAATCCGTTTTTCTTAGCAGAAATCAGTGCGTCATTTGACGGAAGCGAGCCTTTGGATTTTGCAAGCGCTTCCTCCTCCTCGACAAGCTCCTTCATCTGCTCGACAAAGTAGCGC
Source organism: uncultured Lachnospiraceae bacterium (assembly GCA_910578795.1). Lineage (GTDB taxonomy): Bacteria > Bacillota > Clostridia > Lachnospirales > Lachnospiraceae > COE1. The sequence continues at coordinate 32,516 of CAJTSD010000004.1, read as the reverse complement.
TTTACTTTGGTAATCTCAAAGATTTCCTCAACCGTTGCGCCCTTGCGCAGCGCCTCATACATAATGAAGTGACGGTCGCTTGACGGATTGGCAAGCATTCGCAGCAGCTCTTCCTTTGGCTGCTTGTTGTAATCTTTTGCGTATCCCAGCCCGTAACGTCCCGTTTCCAGGCTGCGGATTGCTTTTTGGAATGCTTCCTTATAAGTTTTTCCGATACTCATAACCTCGCCGACAGCGCGCATTTGCGTGCCAAGCTTATCCTCAACGCCTTTGAACTTTTCAAACGCCCATCGCGCGAACTTGATTACCACATAGTCGCCGCTCGGAACATATTTGTCCAATGTGCCGTATTTTCCGCATTCAATGTCCTTTAAAGTGAGACCTGCCGCAAGCATTGCGGAAACAAGCGCAATCGGAAAGCCGGTTGCTTTGGACGCAAGCGCGGAAGAACGGGAGGTTCGCGGGTTAATCTCGATTACGACAATACGGTCGGAAACAGGGTCGTGAGCAAATTGAACGTTTGTTCCTCCGATGACCTGAACGGAATCGACAATGCGGTACGCCTGCTCCTGAAGCCGTTTTTGCAGCTCCTCCGATATGGTCAGCATTGGCGCCGAGCAGAACGAGTCGCCGGTATGGACGCCGAGCGGGTCAATGTTTTCAATAAAGCAGACCGTAATCATATTCCCATCTGCATCGCGTACAACCTCAAGCTCAAGCTCCTCCCAGCCAAGAATTGACTCTTCGACCAGTACCTGCCCTACAAGGCTTGCCTGCAGTCCGCGCGCGCAGACCGTTTTCAACTCTTCTTTATTATAAACAAGTCCGCCGCCTGCGCCGCCCATTGTATAAGCAGGACGCAGAACCACAGGATAGCCGAGCCTGTCCGCAATTGCCAGCGCCTCGTCAACACTGTAGGAAACCTCGCTCCTTGCCATCTCAATTCCGATTGCGTCCATTGATTTCTTGAATTCAATCCGGTCCTCGCCGCGCTCAATCGCATCTACCTGCACACCGATTACCTTGACATTGTATTTTTCAAGAACACCTTCCTTTGCAAGCTCTGCACACAAGTTTAGACCGGACTGTCCGCCGAGGTTAGGCAGCAGCGCGTCAGGGCGCTCCTTTGCGATAATCTGCTCCAAACGTTTTACGTTTAACGGTTCTATGTAAGTCACATCAGCGATTTCGGGATCCGTCATAATCGTTGCGGGATTGGAGTTGACAAGCACGATTTCATATCCGAGCTTGCGAAGCGCCTTGCACGCCTGCGTACCCGAATAGTCAAACTCACACGCCTGACCGATGATAATCGGACCGGAACCGATGATAAGCACTTTGTTAATATCTTCTCTTTTTGGCATAAATAACCTCCATTTTATGTGATTTGCAAATTTTTAAAACATACCTTTCTTCATTATAAAGGATTTTTGGAAAAATACCTATACATATTTTCATTTTTTTACAAAATAAAAAGAAAAAGCGTAGGAGCAGGCGTGTCGATATTTGTAGACTTTTGACGGGGAATAGGATAAAATAAATATATGTTTAGTGTTTGTGAAAATTAAGAAGGGAATGGTTAATGATATGGAATTAAAAAAATTGGACGAGGTACGTGAGCGTTTTGCACACGACCGTTTTGCGACGGTAAACGGCGCGGTGATTGAGGAGATTGCAGAGGGATATGCAAAATGTTCTATGAAAATCAGCGATAATCATAAAAATGCACTTGGTGCCGTGATGGGAGGCGCAATTTTTACGCTTGCTGATTTTACCTTTGCGGTGGCTACAAACTGGCAGGAAACGCCGGTGGTATCACTGGATGCATCAATTACGTTTCTCGGAAAGGCAAAAGGGAACATACTGATTGCTGAGGCAAAAAAAATCAGGGCAGGCAGACGTACCTGTTGTTATATGGTAGAGATTACGGATGAGCTTGGCAGTCAGATTGCGCATATGACCTCGAACGGATTTTTGATATAGTGTATAAAAGGACAGCGTTTTTAATTAGGAGTAGATATGGAAAAGAATAAGACAAAAGACAAGAAAAAGATAAAACCTGCGGATTTTGTTTATTTGGGTGCAGTTGCGCTGATGATAGCAATTGCATTCCGGTATGAAGCAAAGGAAACGGCAGACGATCAACTGCTACCGGGAGATGAGGTGACGTTTGGAACCTATCTTGATGAACCAATCGCGTGGCGTGTATTGAAAATACAGGAAGATCGTTTTGGAAGGGATTCGAAAGCAGTGCTTGTTTCCAAAGAAATTCTTACAATGAAGGCGTTTGATGCGGCGCCGAGCGGAAAGTATGCATATGACGATGAGGGTGAACTTTGGCGGATGAATGAGGATAAGACGCTTCAAAATCTTGTAATGCAGGAATATACGCACGGCACAAACGATTGGAGCAGATCCGATATCAGAACATGGTTAAATTCAAATCAGGAAAATGTGCTTTATGACGGACAGGGACCCATCAAATGGGCAATGGCGGATGAGCGAAACAGTTATGCATCCGAAAAGGGATTTCTTTGTGGTTTTACCGACAAGGAACAGGAGGCGATTGTACCAACGCACAATATCACAAAAGGAAATGCACTTTTGCAAAACGACGTGGAAACAGAGGATTTGGTATATTTGTTAAGTGAAGATGAGCTGGAGTGGTTTTACGATGCAAATATCAGCATTTATGCGTTGCCAACAATCAAGGCAATAGAGCAGGATGAAACGAATTCCTATCAGACCTTTTCGTTAAGCTATGGCGTGGAAACGTATTTATGGCGTCTTAGGGAACCGGTGGACGGATATTCAACAAAAACCTATGCCGTGAATAACGGTTATTCTGACAAACGCCTCATTGAATGTGTGGCGGCTGTAGAAGGCTATGGCATACGTCCGGCGGTTACAGTTGATATAAAGAAACTTTCGAACCTTCCCAAAAAGGAATCCGGAACATAAAAAAATGGGGCCTACAGGGCTCGAACCTGTGACCCTCTGCTTGTAAGGCAGATGCTCTCCCAGCTGAGCTAAGACCCCATTTCAATGACAGAAATACATGTCATTTCTATATATTATAACGATTTTTTTTTAAAAGTCAATACATTTAAAAGAAGACAGAAAACAATATAAATAGTTTTAAAATAATGCGAAATTATAAAAATAATCGCGCAAATTTGAAGAGTTTGTGTGTGTGAAAAAATATTTTTTGCTTTTCCGACATAATAAAACACCTTATTTTGTAATGTTTTAAGGGTATTGTACGAACAATAGGTAATTTGGTCGTTACCGCACGAAAAAGAGCGACAAATTAAGCTTGCAAGATAAATTGACATTCTTATATAATTAGTTTTACCAAATGTTGGTACATTTTGGAATAAAAAAGCGTTTCAGGTCTGCAAAGCATTTTTGCATTACAAAAAGTGTGCAAGTATCATGTCTAAACGACAGATTATTTTGGCAGACAGATGAAAAAAATGGAGGAAAATTTATGGAACAATTAAATGTAGTGACACAACAGGATAACGAAAGAATTTTTAATATTTTGAGCGATTTGCTCTCAAAGGATAAAGCATTTCAGATTATGATAACGGTACCTGCAGGTGACAAAAACGCCGGAGACGATGCAAAGAAGCTTTTTGGTGCGGATAACCAGGGAATCTTTGATTCGGGCAGCAGGGCACATGATTTGGAAAAAGATGTTACGGATATGATTCATGAGATTGGCGTACCTGCACATATCAAAGGGTATCAGTATCTGAGAGAGGCAATCATTATGTCGGTGGAGGATACGGAAATGTTAAATTCAATTACGAAAATTCTGTATCCGTCGATTGCAAAGAAGTTTCAGACAACGCCAAGCCGCGTGGAGCGTGCCATAAGACATGCTATTGAAGTGGCGTGGAGCAGAGGAAAGATGGAAACGCTGGATGCGTTATTTGGCTATACGATCAACATTGGAAAGGGAAAACCCACGAACTCTGAGTTTATTGCACTGATTGCGGATAAAATTAGGCTTCATTATAGAGCATAAAATGGATAAAAATGCATGAATTTCTTTACATTTTAGTGGAGTGTGTGTATAATTATGGTAAGCTGAAAAGAGTAAATATTAAAAATTTCATTTACGAGAAAACATATTCCGTATGGGATTAGGGTGCCGGATGCGTTTCGGCATCATAGTCAGCATAGTTAAATTGTGAGAAAGGGATTTGATAAGATGAAGAATATTTTATTTGTGGCTTCAGAAGGTGTTCCATTTATTAAGACAGGAGGACTTGCCGATGTAGTAGGCTCTCTTCCGAAGTATTATGATAAGAGATATTTTGACCCAAGAGTTATTCTGCCGAAATACATGTGTATGTCGGACCATATGAAATCCTTAATGCAGTACAGAACACATTTTTATATGGATTTTATGGGACAGAACGAGTATGTTGGAGTGCTGGAGGCACAATATGACGGAATCACATATTATTTTATTGATAATGAGAGAATGTTCAGCGGCTTTAAGCCATATAGCGACAATCATATCGGAGAGATTACAAAGTTTGTATTTTTCTCGAAGGCAGCGCTGTCCATATTGCCCGTAATTGGCTTCAGACCTGATATTATTCATTGCCATGACTGGCAGACAGGTATTATTCCGGTGTACCTCAAGGAGCGTTTTGCGCAGGGCGAATTTTATCAGGGAATCAAATCAATTATGACGATTCATAATCTGAAATTTCAGGGAATCTATGACATTAAAACCGTACAGGGAATTACAGGGCTTGACAATTCTTATTTTTCACCGGATAAGCTTGGGTTCTTTAAGGATGGAAATCTTTTGAAGGGTGGACTGACCTATGCGGATGCAATCACGACAGTCAGTGAAACGTATGCGGAGGAGATTAAGACGGACTTCTACGGTGAAAAGCTGAATGGCTTATTAAACGCGAGAACCAATGATTTAAGAGGAATTGTGAACGGTATTGACTATGGTGAGTACAATCCTGAGAATGACGAACTCATTGTTCACAAATATAATGCGGGTAACTTTAGAAAAGAAAAGGTTAAAAATAAGAGAGACCTGCAAAAGCAGCTTGGTTTGGAAGAGAATGACAAGAAGATGATGATCGGTATTGTTTCAAGGCTTACGGATCAAAAAGGTATGGATTTGGTTGCCTATATTATGGATGAAATGTGCAGCAAGGATGATGTGCAGCTTGTTGTGCTTGGTACAGGCGATGAACGTTACGAAAACATGTTCCGTCATTTTGACTGGAAATATCATGGAAAAGTTTCGGCAAATATTTATTATTCCGAGGAGCTTTCCCATAGAATCTATGCATCCTGTGACGCGTTCCTGATGCCTTCTCTTTTTGAGCCCTGTGGTTTAAGCCAGCTGATGGCGCTGCGGTATGGTACGGTGCCCATCGTGCGTGAAACAGGCGGATTAAAGGATACGGTAGCTCCATATAATGAGTACGAAGGTACCGGTACGGGCTTTAGCTTTACCAATTATAATGCACATGAAATGCTCAGTGCAATCCGGTATGCAGAGCAGATTTATTATGACAGAAAGCGTGATTGGAATAAGATTGTGGACCGTGCAATGGCAACCGACTATTCATGGGGTGTTTCAGCGCTTAAGTATCAGGAAATGTATGACTGGATGATAGGATAGGAAAAGCAAATGGCATTTGACGGAGTGACAATCGCGGGGATTGTCAAGGAATTAAAGGATCAAATAACGGGAAACCGTATTTACAAGATAGCTCAGCCTGAAAAGGATGAGCTAATCTTGACTATAAAGGGAAGCTGCGGGCAAGTACGGTTATTAATGTCCGCTGATGCATCGCTTCCGCTGATTTATTTGACAGACAAAAATAAGACAAGCCCGATGACGGCGCCCAATTTCTGTATGCTTTTGCGAAAGCATCTGCAAAATGCAAGGATCGTTTCCGTGACACAGCCGGGACTTGAGAGAGTGGTGCGTATAGAGCTTGAGCATTTAAATGAGCTGGGTGATTTGTGCAGGAAATATCTGATGATAGAGCTTATGGGAAAACATAGCAATATTATTTTTTGCGATGACAAAAATATGATTATTGACAGTATCAAGCACATTTCTGGCATGGTAAGCTCTGTGAGAGAGGTGCTGCCGGGACGAGAATATTTTATCCCTAAAACGCAGGATAAGGCGGAACTGTTGGAAACGGACCAAAATGAAATCGCAGCAGTGCTGACTGCAAAAAATATGGCGTTGTATAAGGCGGTTTATATGGGATTTACAGGTCTTTCCCCTTGTGTGGCACATGAACTATGCTATAGGGCATGTGTAGACGCAGATAAGACGGTGGATAGCCTGTCGGATAAAGAGCTAGCCCAAATAGCGGACAGGCTTAGTGAATTGGCAGTGGATATTAAAAACGAAAACTTTACGCCCAATGTAGTTTATGAAAATAACCAGCCAAAAGAGTATGCGGCGACAAGGCTTACCTCATATTCCGATGCAAATACACGCATGTTTGATACAATTTCGGAATTGCTGGAATATTATTATGCGGAAAAAAGCACAATTACACGTATCCGTCAGCGTTCGGTCGATTTAAGGAAAATTGTCCAAACGGCATTAGAGCGCAATGTTAAAAAATATGACTTGCAGTTAAAGCAGCTTGCCGATACAAACAAACGGGAAACATACAGAATTTACGGCGAACTTTTAAACACATACGGATATGAGGCACAGCCGGGGGCGTCTTCTTTGGAGGCATTGAATTATTATGATAATCAAATGCTTACCATTCCGCTTGATCCGATGCTTTCTGCCGGTGAAAATGCAAAAAAATATTTTGAAAAATATCAGAAATTAAAACGGACTCATGAGGCATTGACAGCGCTGACTGCGGAAACAAAAGCGGAAGTGGAACATCTTTCTTCAATCAGCACATCCCTTGATATTGCACTGCGGGAAGAGGATTTGGTACAGATTAAGGAAGAGCTGATTGAGAGCGGCTATATGAAGCGAAAAGGCGGCGCAAAAGGAAAGCAGAAGCGGGAACGGATCACAAGTAAGCCCTTTCATTATATCAGCAGCGAAGGTTATCATATTTATGTAGGAAAAAATAATTACCAAAACGAAGAGCTGACCTTTAAATTTGCCACAGGCAATGACTGGTGGTTTCATGCAAAAGGCATTCCGGGTTCTCATGTGGTAGTAAAATCAAACGCAGAAGAGCTGCCAGACAGTGTGTTTGAGGAGGCAGGCAGGCTTGCTGCCTACTATTCGCAGGCAAGGGGACAGGAGAAAGTTGAGATTGATTATACACAGAAAAAAAATGTCAAGAAACCGAATGCTTCCAAGCCCGGATTTGTGGTGTATTATACAAATTATTCTTTGGTGATTGACTCTGATATCAGTAGAATTGAGCAGGTAGAGGATTAAAAAACGGATTATCCGGTTTCGGATAATCCGTTTTTGCGTATTGTGCAGTTAAGCCTTTTGGGGCTCTTTTTTCTTCTTTTGTAATACGCATATTGCCACAAATGCACCAATGCTTAGAATGGACATCAGTATTCCACAAATAAGCCCTTTCGGGAAATAGTTCAGTTCAATTGTGTGCCAGCCTTTATCCAGAGATACGCTGATAAAGGTGTCTGCAAAGAGCTCCATATCTGTTTCCACGCCGTCAACCAAAAGCGTCCATCCAGGCTCATACGCAACCGACATGACAAGCTGTCCTGGAGCGCTCACATTGATGCTTCCTGTCAGTGATGTTTCGTCATAATCGTTCACAATCAACGGTTGCTCGCCCAGCTTTGTGATAAATTTGTCAAGTACAGTGGTATCAATTTTGTATGCACTTAAATTCAGCGATTCATCATTCTTGGAGCTGAAACTTAGCGTTTCTCCTTCATCATGGTATCCAAGATCAAGAATAAATTTCTTTTTGATCTGACTGAAAGTCTTCGATTTTCCTTCATAATTCATTTCAATATCGTCTATTTTTGTATTGGTGGTATATGCATAATAATGTGCACTTTCCGGTACATATAAATCCCCATCGGCGCCATACAGATTGATGTCTACTGGAAGAAATATATCTTCTGGTATTCCAAGCCTGTGGACAAGACGATTTTGGCGTTCTATGGGATTAAGGTCTTTGTCCTCCTCGTCATTCTCGTCCTCTTCATGGATGTTTTCCCGCATATATTCCGCATTGACAAACAAGGAATCAAGGTCTGTATCGTTCGTTTCCGTAATCATATAACCAAACGGCAGTGCATAGTTGTTTTTGTACAGGTAAAGTTCACCTTCCGTGTCTGCAAGTTCAAAAATGTTGTCATACCCTCTGTCAAGTGTGTAAAGCATATACCGGTTTGCAAGAAATGCCGCAGTTACGGGCGTGGCACCGTCAAAGCAATAATTGACACGGCTGCCCTTCATACCATACTTCTCGTAAAAATCAGACACAAGGGAATTTAGGGTTGACGAAAAGTAAGAGGAACCCTGAAAACCAATTAGCATCGCATCATTCTGTGTTCTTCGCGCAAATTTGTCAAAACGGAAAAAGTCGTTCTCTTCATTTTGAACCGTTCTGTTTGTAAGAATCTGATACGAGTCATAATTTGACAGATACGTATCCCTTGAAACAGTCGGTACACTGGTTAAATATGTGTTTATGCCTGATTCCGTACTTGTCACCATAAGACTGACAATGATAAATGCAATCGGCAGTTTTTCGCTTGTCGTGTAAAAACAGAAAATAACTGCATAAAGTACAAGAAAAATACCTGTTACAAGAAAAACGGTGTCCGTAAAGGAATCATCTGTTACGACTTTTTCACAGAAAATAAGGAAGGCAAGCGAACCTGCGAATACAACCATAATTTCCCGCACAGAATAGTTCCGGATGTTCACAAATGCTTCATAGGAGAGTACAAGTATCAAAAAAATATATAAAAAGGACTGACGTGCAGGAAGTGAGTCTGGGTAGTTTAAGCCATGCCATATAAAGTTTAACATATTCGTGGAAAAGCTAATTAACATAAATCCAAGAAGCGCAATTTTGGGCGCCTTTTCCCGCATTGGTATTTTTTTCTGCAGCACGTAAAGCGGCATCAGCAACAATATTGCGACGCCGCAATAAATATTTGGCCAGTGATCAAGCCCTGTTTCGACCGTAACATTAAAAAAATGACGTGCGGTCATGTCAACCACAGGAAAGTAAATATTTATTTTTTTTGGAAAGCTGATGTCGCTGAATTCCGTAAATTTCAGTGCCGCAAGTTCAGGCATAAGCAATATGGCAGCCATTCCGCCGGCAAGCAGTGAGTATAGGGCAAAACGAAAAATTGCCCTCCAATAAAAGCTTTTGAGATTGCCAAGCCATGAGAAGGAGAGTGCGGCAGAGTTTCTCTCGTCTTTCGGATCTCTTGCAATCAAAAGAACAACAAAGTAAAGTACTAAAAAGATGCAGAGCATAATCGAAAGATAATAGTTTGAGAGAATTGATAAGGCAAGTGTAATACAGTAAAGTTTGCAATTCCCCTCATAGATCAGCTTTTCAAGTCCAAGGATTATGATTGGGGCAAGGACTACTACATCAAGCCACATCACATCCCAATTGTACGCCGCTAAAAAGCCTGAAAGTGCATAAAACAGAGTGAAGAAGAGCACAGCCAAGGAGTCAGAGTTAAAATGTTTCCTTATATAATAGGTAAAGCTTAATCCGCAAAGACCAGTCTTAATGATTACCATGTATGAAAGAAATTCCATCAGGTACTGCTCCGGGAAAAAAACGCAGAGCCAGTTCAACGGACTTGCCAAATAATACACATACAGAGCGATAAAATTGGAACCGATACCGGTATTCCAGGAATAGAGCAGGCTTTCACCGTTTTTGAGTTTGTGATAAAATTCTACTAAAAACGGAAAATACTGGTGATACATGTCAATATGAAGAAAGGAACGGTCTCCAAACGGAAAAATCTCACGTTTTATAAAGATAACAAGCAGAATCAATGACGGCACCAAAAAGGATAAAAGATAGAGCCTGTCTATGTGTTTTATAAAACTCTTTGTTTTTTCTTTCATAATATAAATCCTCCATTAGTTTTGGTCAAACAGCCTGTTGTACTGTAAAATGGCATAATTGTTCAGCTCGCCCATAACATTTTTAATTTCCGTACTTTCGCCTTCACTATTTTGGGCGCGTATGGATGTCACAACAGGATAATTCTCCGAAAGCCGATTCAGATACATGCTGTAATCATACAATGGAAGACCGGAAAGTTCAAGTACCTTTGATGCAAGGAAGTTTGTGCTCGTTTCGGCATTTGTAGTCGTAGGGGTGTCAAAATTGCTCCAAATGAAAAACGGGACCTTATAGCGTTTTGCTTCGTCTTCATCAGACAGTTCATTTCCGTTTTTGCCGTTGAGCTTCCAAATAGTCGATACCACGGAGTTTGTCGGCTGATGATCGCCGAAAAATATAATCATCGTATCCTCGTCCACCGTCGAAAAATAATGAATCAGATTCATCAAAGCCGCGTCTGATATTTTAATTAAGGATAAATAATTGTTTAATGTTTTCGACTTGCTGTCCGTAACCGTAATATCAGGCGTAAAGTTGTCAAACTCCTCACTGTAGGAAGAATGATTCTGCATTGTCACATTAAAAATAAAAAAAGGTGTGCTGCCGGATTTTGATTCATATAATTCAATAATTTTGTCATAGCATGCCTGATCACTTACATATTTTCTGATTTTTTGCGGACTGTGGTAGTCCCTTATAAAAAACAGTTCGTCAAAACCAAGAAGCGGATAGACTCTGTTTCGTTCCCAGCCCGTGCTGTTATAGGGATGCATGGCAATGGTTCTGTAACCAAGGGATTTTAAGTGCGAAGCAAGTGATTCCTGTTCGCTTTTCACAAACTGCTGGTATGGTACGCTTCCCTGTGGAAGGAATGCCATTGTATTGCCCGTGAGGAATTCAAATTCGGTATTTGCGGTATTTCCGCCAAGCACAGAAACATTCAGCCAGCCCGAAGTTGTATTTTCCACCTCGCCGTCTAAAATTGAGTGGACAAAAGGCATATATTCCATATTTGTTTCGAACGCTCCAAGCACAGCAGGGTCAGAGAATGCTTCATTCATAATCACAATAATATTTGGCTTATCGTCTGTTGTTTTAGGATTGTTTTCTTCTAGTTTTGAAAAAGGCTCTAAAATCTGATCTGCAATGTCAGCGCTATAATTGGAAGGCTTGTCAACTGTGATATACTGCAACTCCATTAAAAACGCAACCGCCGTACCGTCCCGCTTGCTGATGACGGTCGGAGTAAACAGCTTATCGTACATGCCGAATTTAATAATGGTGCTTTCCTGCCATAGCATATGTGTAAAAGCAAATAATATGTAAACGCATACACCGACAGAAATGGCACGGATGGCATAAATCTTTTTTGGGGAGAGGACAGGACACTTACGGATCCGAAGGTTTGGAACTTCTTCTATTATAAGAAGCAGCAGAAAACCTATTACAACAAAAACCGTCTGCTTTTCCAGGGTATATTCAAAATTTCCTGCCACGCTCATAGCAGTTTTAAAAGAATAGATATCCCATGGCATAATCGGGGCAGAGCGGAATTCCAAGACATAATAATTTGCAAGACCGATTAACATAAAAAAGACAGTTTGAAATCGAAGGGACCATTTTAAACTGCCAAAAAGCATAAAAAATAAAAGCATCAGCAGTTCAAAGAGAAAGATATTCAAAAACTGTATCGGGATTTTCATATCCTTAAACGGATTGTGGATGTAAGCTTCAAACAGATAGAAATTTGCGATAGGAATCAACAGCATCGGCAGAAAATTCCGAACTGTCCATATCGCCTTAGAATATTTATCAGTTTGCTTTTTCATTTGAAAATCCTCCATCATTTCAATACGTGTTAACTTTATAACAATAGCATTTTTTGAAACGGTTTTCAAGTAATCCGGCTAAAATTGTTGACGCGGCGCATGGATTATTCTATAATACATTAGAATAGCACAAAATTGCAAACTCAATCAGCAGTCAGGGGGATTAAAATGATAAAAAGCATGACCGGCTTTGGCAGATGTGAGGTAACGGAGGGCGAGCGGAAATATACGGTCGAGATGAAATCCGTCAATCACAGGTACTTGGATGTAAATATCAAAATGCCCAAGAAGCTGAATTTTTTTGAGAGCTCAATCAGAAATGAGCTGAAAAATTATGCACAGCGCGGCAAGATTGATATGTTTATTACTTATGAGGATTTTTCGGAGAGCAATATATGTATCAAGTATAATAAGGATATTGCGGCGGAATATCTTGGATATTTAAAATCAATGGCAGAGGATTTCGGACTCGATAACGATATCAGGGTATCTTCGCTTTCAAGATATCCCGAGGTGTTTTCAATGGAAGAGCAGACCATTGATGAGGAGGAAATATGGAACGGTCTTGTAAAGGCAGTGAGAGGTGCGGCGCAAGGATTTGCGGATACACGGATTCAGGAAGGGGAAAATCTTTCAGGAGATCTGATTTCCAAACTTGAAGGAATGCTGGAACATGTGGCATTTATTGAAGAGCGCTCTCCGCAGATTATTGAGGAATATAAAAAGAAGCTTTACGAAAAGGTACAGGATTTTCTTGCGGATGTATCCTTTGACGAGTCAAGACTGATGACAGAGGTTACGATCTATGCTGATAAGGTTTGCGTTGACGAGGAAATCGTGCGTCTGCGCAGTCATATCGAAACCATGAAGCAGGCGCTTATTGATGGCGGCAGCATTGGACGTAAGCTTGATTTTATCGCACAGGAGATGAACAGGGAAGCCAATACCATTCTCTCAAAGGCAAACGATTTGGCAATTTCAAACAGGGGCATTGAGCTGAAAACTGAGATTGAAAAGGTAAGAGAGCAAATTCAGAACATTGAGTAGAGGATAACAGCAGTTTGCATGGTCAAACTGCAATAAGGCATATGCAACACAGGAAGGTGCAGAGTGGATAAGCTGATCAATATCGGATTTGGCAATATCGTAAATACCGCAAAAATTATAGCGATTGTCAGCCCTGATTCAGCACCGGTAAAGCGCATGGTACAACGTGCCAAGGAAGCTGGAACGGCGATTGATGCCACACAGGGCAGAAAGACGAAAGCGGTACTTGTTATGGAAAGCAGTCAAATTGTGCTGTCTGCGCTTTTGCCGGAAACGATAGCAGGCAGAGCGGCAGGAGAGATGCATGGTGGGAGCGATATGGATCCAGAGTAAAGTGATAACAGGAATTTGTATAAAATAAGATTAGGAAAAGCGAGGGTTTAATATGTTACATCCATCTTACACAGATTTAATGAAGGTCGTAAACAGCAGTGTTGAACAGGGAGAGGCGCCAGTTGTAAACAGCCGTTACTCTATTGTTATGGCAACATCAAAGCGTGCAAGGCAGATTATTGCAGGTGAGGAGCCTTTTGTATCAACAAAACAGACAAAGCCGCTTTCGATCGCGATTGAGGAACTTGACAAAGGACAGATTAAAATAATGCCGGACAAGGACTAAAGTGCAATCCTATGATAAAAATTTTATTTATTTCACTGGGCTGTGATAAAAATCTTGTAGATACAGAAATGATGCTGGGAATGCTGGTACAAAAGGGTTATAGGATAACAGATGACGAAAATGAAGCAGATGTGGCGGTTGTCAATACATGCTGCTTTATTAATGATGCAAAGCAGGAAAGTATTAATACTCTTTTGGAAATGGCGGAACTTAGGAGCAGCGGAAGGCTCAAGGCGCTTGTGGCAGCCGGATGCCTTGCACAACGGTATAAAGATGAAATTCAGGCGGAAATCCCTGAAGTGGACGCGATTGTAGGCACGACAGCAATTGATGCGATTGCGGATGCCGTTGAAGCGGTACTTTCGGGAAACGCCAAAAATCATATTGAGGATATTAACAAAAAGCCCGTGTATGACAAAAAACGCATTGTTACCACGGGCGGACATTTTGCGTATTTGAAAATTGCAGAGGGGTGTGACAAGCACTGTTCTTACTGCATTATACCGAAAGTGCGGGGGAATTACAGAAGCATCCCGATGGACAGTCTGATAGCGGAGGCGCGCAGGCTTGTAGCGATTGGCGTAAAAGAGCTGATTCTTGTTGCGCAGGAGACAACCATATATGGTATGGACTTATATGGTAAAAAAAGTCTTCCAACGCTTTTGCACAAACTTTGTGAGATAGAAGGACTTTATTGGATTCGGATTTTATATTGTTATCCGGAAGAAATTACGGAGGAACTGATTGATACAATCAAACAGGAAGAAAAGATATGCAACTATCTTGACATCCCAATTCAACACGCTTCAGACTCGGTTTTAAAGCGGATGGGCAGACGCACGACGCGGCAAGAGCTTGCGGATATTGTCACAAAGCTGCGGACAGCCATTCCGGACATCTGCCTGCGGACAACCTTAATTACAGGTTTTCCAGGGGAAACGGAAGAAGAGCATGAAAGTCTGATATCATTTATAGACGAGATGGAGTTTGACAGGCTTGGTGTGTTTCCATATTCTCCTGAGGAGAATACACCGGCAGCGGAGTTTGCCGATCAGATACCGGACGAAATAAAATTGGATCGGCAGGCGGATTTGATGGAGCTTCAACAGATGATTGCTTTTGACAAAGCAGAGGATATGGAAGGAAAGCGTATGCTCGTCATGGTGGAAGGAAAAGTACCTGACGAAAATGCATATGTTGCGCGTAGCTACAGGGACGCGCCGAATGTGGACGGCTTTGTGTTTATACAGACCTCTAGGGAGCTTATGACAGGTGATTTTGTACCAGTCAGGATAACGGGGGCGTATGAATATGATTTGATAGGAGAGATTGACAATGAATTTACCAAATAAACTGACTGTTTTCAGAGTGATTCTGATTGTCCCGTTTGTGCTGCTGTTACTTGGCGGTTCTGCGCAGTGGGGCTGGTTTACGGCGATTTTTGGCGGCGTTTTGGAATATACGGACTATATCGCGCTTGGAATCTTTATTGTCGCGAGTCTTACGGACTTGCTTGACGGAAAGATTGCGAGAAAATATAATCTTGTGACAAACTTTGGAAAGTTTATGGATCCCCTTGCCGATAAGCTGCTTGTCTGCGC
Organism: uncultured Lachnospiraceae bacterium; assembly: GCA_910578795.1. Taxonomy (GTDB): domain Bacteria; phylum Bacillota; class Clostridia; order Lachnospirales; family Lachnospiraceae; genus COE1. Next base: position 17,338 of record CAJTSD010000004.1, on the reverse strand, counting down.
GGCATTGATTTGCCTGATAGAGCTGCAAAGAATCCCTGCATGGATTGTGATTATTATTATCAGCAGGGAATTTATCATCAGTGGATTCCGCCTTGTGGCGGCAGATAACCGCATTGTCATTGCGGCAAGCTATTGGGGAAAGTTTAAGACGACGTTCCAAATGGTAATGGTATGTCTTATGATTGCAAATATTGATGCGCTGGCGGTTTTAACGCAGATTGTTATGTGGATTGCGGTTGTGCTTACCGTGGTATCTTTGATTGATTACCTTGCAAAAAATAAGAGTGTGCTGTTCAATGGGGATATCTAAAGAACGGAAGAATCAGAATGGAAAGCAGGTGCGAAAGCGCATCTGTTTTTTTATGCACGCGGGCACCTAGAGGAAGATGGCTCTTTCCTACTTGATTGTAAAGACCCATGCGGAGGTTGCGCTATTTGAATACAGACAGGGGAAAAATTGTTTCAATGGAAATACAATGTGCCGTGAAATGTCAAAAATCACACTTGTTTTGGTATAGGGATTATGGTAACTTTAATATTGGCATCCGTGAGTTTTTTGATGGTAAGTGTTTTTGGGTAAAAAAGATATTGACAAATACGAACTAATGTTTTAAAGTAGATAGTAATAAAACGTTTGTTCCGAACAAACGGTGCATAAATGAAGAAAAAGGAGCAAAGATCAGAATGGAAAAAGAAGAAAAATTAAAGGCATTGGAAGCCGCACTTTCTCAAATAGAAAGACAATACGGAAAAGGTGCGGTCATGAAGCTTGGAGATCCCAGCGCACAGATGAATGTGGAAACAATCCCGACTGGTTCCCTCAGTCTTGATATCGCGCTTGGGCTTGGAGGAATACCAAAAGGAAGAATTGTTGAAATTTATGGACCGGAGTCATCCGGTAAAACAACGGTTACGCTGCATATGATTGCAGAGGTACAAAAGAGAGGCGGAATTGCAGGCTTTATAGATGCCGAACACGCACTTGATCCGGTTTATGCAAAAAATATCGGCGTTGACGTGGATAATTTATACATATCACAGCCTGACAATGGTGAGCAGGCGCTTGAGATTACGGAAACAATGGTGCGTTCCGGTGCGATTGATATTGTGGTAGTGGACTCTGTTGCAGCCCTTGTGCCAAAGGCGGAAATTGACGGAGATATGGGAGATTCCCATGTGGGACTCCAGGCAAGGCTGATGTCGCAGGCACTGCGAAAGCTGACAGCCGTTATCAGCAAATCAAACTGTACGGTTATTTTTATTAACCAGTTGCGTGAAAAAGTGGGTATTATGTTCGGAAATCCCGAAACAACAACTGGCGGACGTGCGCTTAAATTTTATTCGTCAGTGCGGTTGGATGTAAGAAGAATTGAGTCATTAAAACAGAGCGGCGAAGTAATGGGGAACAGAACACGGGTTAAGGTTGTTAAAAATAAAATTGCTCCTCCGTTTAAGGAAGCAGAGTTTGACATTATGTTTGGAGAGGGAATATCGGCAGTAGGCGATATCCTTGACTTGGCCGCAAACGAGAACATCGTAAACAAGAGCGGTGCGTGGTATGCATATGGAGGAAATAAAATCGGGCAGGGAAGGGAGAATGCAAAGCAGTATCTGAAGGATAATCCTGAAATCTGTAACGAAATTGAAGCGAAGGTACGTGAACATTTTGGATTACAGGGGACCATAGAGAGTGCACAGCAGACGGAGGCAGCAGAGGAAAAGCCAAAGACAAGGAGCTCGAAAGCAGCAGATAAAACAGAAGAAAAGTAACAAGGCTGAACTGCCACGAAGAAAAAACAGAATAGAAGTGAAAATGTAAAATGACGGTTACAGATATTGTGGAACTATCAAAAACAAGGTCAAGAATATTTATCGACCATGAAGCGGCTTTTGTACTCTATAAGGGCGAAATCAGAAGTATGAATATAAAAAAGGACCGGGAGCTTTCCAACCAAAGCTTCCGGTATATTATGGAGGAGCTGCTTGTAAAAAGAGCAAAACTGCGATGCTTGAATTTGTTAAAAAGCCGCGATTATACAAGGAATCAGCTTGTAAAAAAGCTCAGACAAGGTTTTTATCCGGAAACCGTAATAGACAATGCCATAGCGTATATTGCATCGTATGGATATTTGAATGATACCAAATATGCAATGGCATATATCAAATATGCAGGAAGCACGAAAGGGAAAAAGCAGATTGTAAATGATTTACAGATCAAAGGTGTTTCAAAACAGGATATTGAAAGTGCGTTTGCACAATGTGAAGAAAAAAATATTCTTATAAATGAGGAAGAATTAATAGAAAAGCTTTTGGAAAAAAAGTGTTATAAAAGAAAGGATGCCACCTTCGAGGAACGCCAAAAAATGGCGGCATTTCTATATAGAAAAGGCTTTTCATCAGATAAAATATATAAAGCTGTCGGATTATATGAGTAAATCTGTACATATTTCTATTTCATGATATTGATGATAACACTTGACATGGAAACCCGAAAAGGGTAAAATTGAAGTGTTGTAATATCAGCATCTAATTCTTGCGCATTGCGCGCATTTGAATAATATGCAGTCGGTGCAGTCGATAAGGAATTGCCGAATGTGCCGCTTGAGATTGTACAATGAAAATTTAATATGAGTAAGGAGGTGCTCCTGTACATGCTATGGATGATAATAGCATTCGTTCTGATTGCTATTTGTGTGGCAGGCTGTCTTATTTACTGCTCCAATTACAAGAAAAACATAGAAACAACGATTGGAAATGCAGAGGATAAGGCAAGGGAAATTATCGACGAAGCACTGAAAACTGCTGAAACAAAAAAACGTGAAGGTCTTCTTGAGGTCAAGGAGGAATCAATCCGTACCAAGAATGAGCTTGACAAGGAAATCAAGGAGCGCAGGGCAGAGGCTCAGCGCTATGAGAGAAGGGTGCAGCAGAAGGAAGAGAGCGTTGATAAGAAGGCTGATTCTTTGGAAAAGAAGGAAGCAGGTCTGACTGCGCGCGAAGAAGAACTTGCAAAACAGAGAGAAGTTGTTGCAAGACTCAGTGAAGAACGAGTACAGGAACTGGAACGAATTTCAGGTTTAACCTCTGAACAGGCAAAAGAGCATCTGTTAAAAATTGTTGAGGACGAAGTAAAACATGAAACTGCAGTGATGATTAAGGAAATGGAAAGCAGGGCAAAGGAGGAGGCTGACAAAAAGGCAAAAGAGTATGTTGTCACGGCAATCCAAAAGTGTGCCGCTGACCATGTATCCGAAACTACAATATCGGTCGTTCAGCTTCCGAATGACGAGATGAAGGGACGTATTATCGGCAGAGAGGGAAGAAATATCAGAACTCTTGAAACGCTTACGGGCGTGGAACTTATTATTGACGATACTCCTGAGGCAGTGATTCTTTCCGGATTTGATCCGATTCGAAGGGAAATCGCAAGGATAGCGCTTGAAAAACTGATTGTAGATGGACGTATTCATCCTGCAAGAATTGAAGAAATGGTCGAAAAGGCTCAAAGAGAAGTTGAAGTCATGATTAAGGAGGAAGGCGAAGCGGCTACCCTTGAGGTGGGTGTACATGGTATTCATCCGGAATTAATAAAGCTTCTTGGCAAGATGCGATTCAGAACAAGCTATGGTCAGAATGCCTTAAAGCATTCTATTGAGGTTGCGCATCTTACAGGTCTTCTTGCGGCGGAGATGGGACTTGATGTAAGGATGGCGAAAAGAGCAGGCTTACTTCATGACATCGGTAAAGCGGTAGACCATGAGATGGAGGGTTCACATATTCAGCTTGGTGCAGAGCTTTGTAAGAAATACAAAGAGTCGGCTACTGTGATCAATGCCGTTGAGTCGCATCATGGTGATGTTGAGGCACAATCTTTGATTGCCTGTCTGGTTCAGGCAGCTGATACAATCTCTGCTGCAAGACCGGGGGCAAGACGTGAAACGCTCGAAACATATACAACAAGATTAAAACAGTTAGAAGAAATAACCAACAATTTTAAAGGTGTCGATAAATCTTTTGCTATTCAGGCGGGTAGAGAGGTTCGTGTTATGGTAGTTCCTGAGCAGATTAATGATTCGGACATGATACTTTTGGCACGTGATATTTCTAAGCAGATTGAAGCGGAGCTTGAATATCCGGGACAGATAAAGGTAAATGTAATCAGGGAATCTCGCGTCGTTGAGTACGCTAAATAATTTAAATGGGCATTACAAGAACCGTCAAAATTCAATTTGAGTTTTGGCGGTTTTTAGATGTGCGGGGGAGAAATAGGGAGGTGCGTACCCCTGCTCAATTACAGGAAGGAAATTGGAAAATGAATGGTGAAGTAAAGAGATTAAAAAGAGAGCTCCAATGTGAAGGGGCAATTACAAAATATTATAAAGACCTTGTTGAACTGCCAAACGGAAATACGGCAGTGTGGGACTTTGTTGGACATAATGGGGCTGCTGCTGCTGTTGCTGTTTTGGAGGATGGCAGATTGCTTATGGTAAGACAGTATAGGAATGCACTGGATCGGTATACGTTGGAGATTCCGGCAGGGGGATTGAATCCGAATGAGCCGACAATTGATGCTGCGGCAAGGGAACTTGAGGAGGAAACAGGCTATATCTGCGGTAAGATTGAGAAATTGATTACAATTCGTACGACGGTTGCTTTCTGCAATGAAAAAATAGATATTTATCTCGCAACCGATTTAAAGAAAACGACTCAGCATTTGGATGAGGATGAATATGTGGATGTTATGCCCTATGAACTTTCTGTTTTGGAGGACATGATTTATGCCGGTGAGATAGAGGATTCAAAGACCATTGCCGCAGTTCTCGCATACAAAAATAAATATTTAAATAAGTATGAATGATATTGCATTTCAGAGCATAATCTTAGATAAAGGAAAGAGATTAACCGGAGTACGGAATGGATAGATTTCATCAAAATGTGGACAATACAAGTAACAGTGTTCGAAATGAGTGCGCCAAATATCATAAAATATATTATAGAAATACTGTGCCCGATAGCAAAGTGCTTGTTTTTTTGACAGGCTTTTGCTTGGGGATGGTATTTTTTTATTTGTCAGGAATAAAGCTGATTGGTGGACAATACCTTCCAGCTGCACTGTCGGCGGACGGTATTGCAAAACTTCATGACTTTGATTTTTATAAGGAGGGATTGCTTGAGTATGTGACCTATAAGCGGCTTGGGCAGCTGTTTTTTTTACTGATATGTGCTACAAGTTTTTTAAAATCCGTTTTTTCTTACGCAATTCTTGGTTGGGGAGGTTTTGAACTGGGCATTATGATGTTCACTTTGGTATATCAGTATGGTTTAAAGGGTCTTTTGTTTTCCGTAATGCTTCTGATTCCGCACAGTATATTTTTCATTGCCGTATTTTTGCTTCTTTTTTATAAATACCGGACAGATGACGAAAAGGCTTACCATAATTGCAATATCATAACAGAAAACAGGTCACATAATAAATTTACGAAAGTTAAGAAAGCAATTGTTATTTTAGTGCTTTGGATTATCGGAATTCTGTCGGAAATTTATATTAATCCGGAAATTATCAAAAAAATCTCCCTATTATTCAAATAATATAAACAATATATAGAGTTTTACATATAATAGACACAATATATTGAATAGTATAAATAAAAAGTAAAAATAATTGAAAAATTCTGAAAAAATGTTTGATTTTATGTCAAATACAATATATAATAGAAATAGGCATAAGGGGTAAACAAATACTTCATGAGGAGGTTTTTCAAAATTTATGGAACAAGAAATTAATAATTTTATTTCTTACTTACATAATATAAAGAAAACTTCAACTAATACTGAATTATCCTATAAGAGAGATCTGGGCAAGCTACGCCAGTATTTAGAAGAAAGAGGAATAACTGAGGTTGGCAACATCACCGCAGAAGTTCTGGGTTCCTATATTGTGTATTTAGGGGAAAACCATTTTGCTGCTGCAACCATATCTAGAAACGTTGCTTCCATAAAAGCCTTTTTTCATTATTTATGCAAAGAAGGCATTGTGGAAATAGATGCTTCAGAGGGGTTGAAAGCACCAAAGATCGAAAAGAAGATGCCTGAAATTTTAACGCCTGAAGAGGTGATTTGGCTGTTGGAGCAGCCCAAAGGAGACACACCGAAGGAAATTCGCGATAAAGCAATGCTGGAGCTTTTATATGCGACGGGAATAAGAGTTACAGAGCTTATCACCTTAAAAATTTCCGATGTCAACATGCAGATGGGGTTTATCATTTGCAGGGATGGCAATAGGGAGAGAGTCATTCCGTTTGGTGCTGCAGCCAAGAGAGCAATGACAAACTATTTGGAAAAAGCACGCAATGTAATGCTGTTTGATTTACAGTCTGATATTCTGTTCGTGAACTGTTCCGGACAACCAATGAGCAGACAGGGATTTTGGAAGTTAATCAAGTATTATGCAAAGAAGGCAGGTATTATGGCAGATATCACGCCGCATACGCTCCGTCATTCGTTTGCAGCACATTTAGTAGAAAATGGTGCGGATCTGAGGAGTGTTCAGGAAATGCTTGGACATTCGGATATTTCAACAACTCAGGTGTACGCAACACTTACGCATAACAGAATCAGAGAGGTATATGCAAAAGCACATCCAAGAGGATAGCATTGCAAAAAATCCACCCCTTGCGCAGGGTGGATTTTTTTGTGCAAAATTGTTTTTAAACTAAATCAGCAACCTTATAAATTAATTCTTCCGTATCCTGCCATCCAAGACAGGGATCAGTAATTGATTTCCCATATATATGTTCGCCAATTTTCTGACAGCCTTCTTTGATATAACTTTCTACCATGACACCCTTTACAAGGTTTCCGATTTCTGCATTGTGCCTGCGGGAATGCATTACCTCATGGACAATGCGGATCTGTTCTTTAAACTGCTTGTTGGAATTGCTGTGGTTTGCATCAACAATGCATGCGGGATTGACAAGATCACGCTCATTGTATTTTTTGAGCAGACGCATTAAATCTTCATAGTGATAGTTTGGAATGCTATTGCCGTGTTTATTGACCGCACCGCGCAAAATCGTGTGTGCCAATGGATTTCCAGTCGTGTTCACTTCCCAGCCCCTGTATATAAAAGGATGGGAATGCTGTGCTGCATATACGGAATTAAGCATAACACTAAAGTCACCACTTGTTGGATTTTTCATACCGGCAGGGACATCGAAGCCGCTTACAACAAGGCGGTGCTGCTGATCCTCCACCGAACGGGCGCCGATTGCCACATACGATAGTAGATCGGAAACATAACCCCAATTTTCAGGGTAAAGCATCTCATCGGCTGCGGTAAGACCTGATTCGCTGATTGCGTGAAGCTGCATTTTCCGCATGGCAATGATGCCTTTTAAAAAGTCGGTTCCTTTTTCCGGATCAGGCTGATGTACAATGCCCTTATAACCGTCACCGGTTGTTCTTGGCTTGTTTGTGTAAATTCTAGGAATCAGAATTAGCTTGTCGTTCACCTTGTCGTTGATTTTGGCAAGCCGAGAAACATATTCACACACGGCGTCTTCATTATCAGCAGAACAGGGACCGATAATCATGATAAACTTGTCCGATTTTCCTGTAAGAACATCGCTGATTTCTGTATCTCTTTTTTTCTTAAGTTCCTGCAGGGAAGCAGGAACCGGATACTCCTCCCGAATCTGATCGGGAGTCGGTAATTTTTTTATAAATTCAAAGCTCATAGGAATCCTCCAATCATATGTAACTCCAAAACAATCTAATTATATATGATATAGTTCTTTAGTGCAAGAATAATTAACAAATCGAAGAAGATTTGGCTGAATAAAATTCCGTAAAGATAACCGGAAAAGCCCCAAACAGGCACTGCTATAAAAACGAAAGCAAGACGCAGCAGTATGGAGGACAAATTAAAAATAAACGTGATTCCGGTTTTTCCTAGTCCGTGGAGAATACTGCAAAGCGCTCCGGACATGTAAAGAAAAGGACAAACAAAGGAAAGTGCACGGATTTGAGCGGCTGCTACAGGACTGTCAAAAAGATAAACTCCGAGCAAATCTGCAAAAACCAGGAAAAACAGCATACACCCAATACCCAGGGCAAAGCAAAAAGCAGCAGTAACGCAGATCAGTTTTTTGATACGTTTACTGTTCCCCAAAATCTGTGCTTCCGATACGGAGGGAAGAAGCAGTGATGACACGGCGCCGGTGAGGGCGCTTGGAAACATAATCAGCGGAAAAGCCATTCCCGAAAAGACCCCGTAAACGGAGAGCGCGTCAGACGGAGCCAAACCGCTGTTGACAAGCTGTTTTGGAATCTGAAGTGTTTCAATTGTGGAAATGATGCTGATACATACACGGTTTAGGCTGATTGGAAGGGCAAGGGCTAAGATATTGCCACACATATTTGAGGATATGCGGATCTGTTCTGCATCAGAGGGTGTAATCGCAAGAAAAATACAGGAAAATATGGCTGAAATAAATTCTCCTGCGAGCATTCCGATACAAACGAAGGAAATGGAAACATTTGCGCCAAGCTTTAAGGATAGCTGATATAGGAGATAAACGCAGAAAACGCGTGTAAGCTGTTCAACAAGCATTGACATAGCAGGAACTGCGGCACGTTTTTTTCCGTAAAAATATCCGTTAATACAACAATGAACCGTTGCAAGCGGAAAAGATAATGCACTGATACGCAGCAGAGGAACACAGCGTATTTCCCCTATAATGTGAACTGCAATGTAATTTGCGTTTGCAAAAACAAGCCATGCCATAAGGAGTGATAATGTAACGGATATAAAAATGCCAACAAAAAGATAACCAAAGCCTTCTCCTTTTTTATTGCCTTTTGATGCTGCAACATAACGTGTAATGGCATTTTGGATACCGGCAGAACATAGTGAATGGGAAAGCACTAAAACAGGTGACACCAGACCGATAATGCCAAGTCCTTCCTCCTGAAAAATTCTTGAGAGGAAAATACGGTAAAAAAATCCTATAAGCTTTGTAATAAGACCTGAAAATGTAAGGAAAAAAGTACCAATGATAATAGGACTTTTCATTAGTCTGCTAATCGATAATTCTTTAAGGGAAAAGTGATTATGCGTCATAAAACACCTCGGTCTGACTATCCCTATATTGTATGAAAGAAAACAGACTTTAAGAACATGCTGGCTTTTGAATGCAGGTTTTGTGTAACAGTTCTGTTTTATGTTTCCTGTTACAGGCGTCAAGCCATGAAAAAGAAAGACACTGATTGACAGCAGCGTACGGAAATGATATTATAAATCCTAGTAATACGATAGGAAAACGGAAAGGACATTGTTATTGGTATGGCAAAAAAAGTTGTAGTGGGAATGTCAGGAGGCGTTGATTCATCAGTGGCAGCTTATCTTTTAAAAGAGCAAAGGTATGATGTCATAGGGGTGACAATGCGGATTTGGCAAAATAATGGGGCGCAGCTCATTGACGATAATACAGGGTGTTGCGGACTGAGTGCAGTCGATGATGCGCGCAGTGTGGCGCAAATGCTGGATATTCCATATTATGTGTTGGACTTTCGAGAGGAATTTAGAACGTGTGTAATTGAGCCGTTTGTGGAAGAGTACCTTCATGCAAGGACACCAAATCCATGTATCCTGTGTAACCGCTATGTAAAATGGGAAGCGCTTTTGCGACGGAGCATGGAGCTTGGCGCGGATTATATTGCGACAGGTCATTATGCTCGGATCAAAAGACTTGAGAACGGCAGATATGTGATACAAAATTCAGTGACGGCAAAAAAAGATCAGACGTATGCGCTTTACGGATTAACACAACATCAGCTCTCGCGCACGCTTATGCCTATAGGGGATTATAAAAAAGAAGAAATCCGGGAAATTGCGTCTAAGATTGGGTTAAATGTGGCGTCAAAGCCGGATAGTCAGGATATCTGTTTTGTACCGGACAACGACTATGCGGCAGTGGTGGAGCGCGAGGCTGTGGGAACCGTACCGCCTCCGGGCAATTTTGTGCTGGCGGATGGAACGATATTAGGGCAGCACAAGGGGATTATCCACTATACAATCGGGCAGAGAAAGGGACTCAATCTTGCGATGGGGTATCCGGTTTTCGTGACGCAAATCAGACCGGAAACGAACGAGGTGGTCATCGGAACGGATAAGGATGTGTTTACGGACAGCCTGCTTTGCGACAAGCTCAATTTTATGGCAGTGGAGGATTTGACAAAGCAAATGGAGGTTTTGGCAAAAATCAGGTATTCCCATGCGGGTGCGCCCTGTACAATCCAAAAGTGCGGGGAAGGGCAGGTGCGATGTCAGTTTAAAGAACCTGTCAGGGCTGTTACACCCGGACAGGCTGTTGTGTTTTATCAAAATGATTATGTGTTTGGCGGTGGTACGATTATTCGGTAACTATAGCTTTAAATATTCAGGAATGCGGTTTTGGAAAATACAGTAATATTGAAAACCGCATTCTTTTAAAAGTTCACATGCTTTGTCAAAATCCGCTGCAATGTCTTTCGTTTCGTGCGCGTCGGAGCCTACGGTAATGATTTCGCCGCCAAGCTCCCTATACCGTTTTAAAATATCAACACAAGGATTTGGTTGGTTTAGACCGCTTCGAAATCCCCCGGTATTTAGCTCAATGCCTTTTTCGTTTTCGATAAGCGTGGTGAGGATTTTATCAAAAATATCTGCGTGCTTTTGATAAGTGTAGCTGTTATTTTTGGTAGGACCATATCGTACGACATAGTCAAGATGTCCATATACATCAAAATAGGGAAGTGTTTTTACACACTCCCAAACCGCCTCGAAATATTCGTGGTGCGCTTCGTCCTCGCTTCTGTCTTCAAAAAATGCAGGATAGTACGGATCTTTGCGGTTACAGATATGCGATGAGCCGATGATAAAATCAAATTCATGGGATTTCGCATACATGGCAAGCTGCTTTTTTAAATGTGGTTGTAGTCCAAGCTCTACGCCAAACGCGATTTGCAATTTCCCGTCGTATTTGTTTTTGCATTTTAACAAGTCATATAAATATGCATCTGTATTCAGCTCAAACATGCCTTCTTCCCCTTGCGGATAAATATAATCGGGATCGTAGTGCTCGGTAAAACAGATATGCGTAAGACCAAGCGCACATGCGTGCCCTGCCATATCCTCCATCGGGGCGCTGCCATCGCCCGAGTAAGAGGAATGCATATGATAATCAGCCCTGACAGCCATAAGAAGTCCTCCTTCATCAAATGAGTTTACGTATAGTGTATCACAAAATCCCTTAAAATAGTACATAGCACCTTGCCCAAAAAAGTTCATAAAGATTTTACATAACTTTTTCATTTTTTTTTGAAATATCACTTGAATTTTCTGCCATAATTAGGTAATATAAATGTGTTGATAAAATTTTGTCAATCATCTGCATTTATAAAAAATGTGGTATCAGAGCAGATGAATTGGACAAGATAAGATAAAATACTATTATTTTATTTTTAGGAGGAAAATGACATGGCAGTAAGAGTAGCAATCAATGGTTTCGGTCGTATTGGTCGTCTTGCATTCAGACAGATGTTTGGAGCAGAAGGGTACGAAGTAGTAGCAATCAATGACTTGACAAGTCCTAAGATGTTGGCACACTTGTTAAAGTATGATTCTTCACAGGGAAAATATGCTTTGGCTGACACGGTTTCAGCAGGCGAGGACACAATCACTGTTGACGGTAAGACACTCAAGATCTACAAAGAGCCCGATGCAAACAACTGCCCTTGGGGTGAGTTAAAGGTTGACGTTGTATTAGAGTGCTCAGGCTTCTATACAAGCAAGGAAAAGGCACAGGCACACATCAACGCAGGTGCAAGAAAGGTTGTTATTTCCGCTCCGGCTGGAAATGATCTTCCGACAATCGTTTACAATGTAAACCACGAGACATTAAAGGCATCAGATACAATCATTTCTGCTGCTTCCTGCACAACAAACTGCTTAGCTCCTATGGCTAAGGCACTCAATGATTTGGCAGGCATTAAGTCTGGTATCATGAGCACAATTCACGCTTACACAGGTGATCAGATGATCCTTGACGGACCGCAGAGAAAGGGCGATTTAAGAAGAAGCCGCGCAGGCGCAGTAAACATCGTTCCCAACTCAACAGGTGCAGCAAAGGCTATCGGTCTTGTTATTCCTGAGCTGAACGGCAAGTTAATCGGTTCTGCACAGCGTGTTCCGACACCGACAGGATCTACAACAATCTTAGTAGCAACCGTTGAGAAGTCTGTAACAAAGGAAGAAATCAACGCAGCTATGAAGGCAGCAGCAACAGAGTCATTCGGCTACAATGAGGACGAAATCGTATCTTCTGACATCGTTGGTAGCACATACGGTTCCATCTTTGATGCAACACAGACAATGGTTGGCGCTGACAATCTTGTACAGGTTGTATCTTGGTATGACAACGAGAACAGCTACACATCTCAGATGGTAAGAACAATTAAGTATTTCTCTGAGTTAGCATAATTTTTGTCAATTAAAAGACCTATCAAAGGTCCGGTCTTATGGACCGGACCTTTTTAATCTATCAGAAAATTGCAACATTATAGAGGCAGTTATGAAAGAATTTACTTTGTAAATTCTTTGAACGCAGGCTGCTGAGCCTGCGTTTTTTCAATCGGAAATTTTTTAAGATATATGGAGGAATAAAAAAATGGGATTAAACAAAAAATCGGTTGATGACATCAACGTAAAAGGAAAAAGAGTTTTGGTAAGATGCGACTTTAACGTACCTTTAAAGAACGGCGAGATTACGGACGAAACACGTATTGTGGCAGCGCTTCCGACAATCAATAAGTTAATCAAGGACGGCGGAAAAGTTATCCTTTGTTCACACTTAGGAAAAGTGAAAAACGGACCGAATGAAGGCGAGTCATTGGCGCCTGTTGCAAAGAGACTTTCTGAGAAGCTTGGCAAGGAAGTAAATTTTGTTTCTGATTATAACGTAACAGGCGAGGCAGCAACGGCAGCAGTTGCCGCAATGAATGAAGGCGATGTTGTTTTGTTACAAAACACACGGTTCCGCGGCGCGGACGAGACAAAGAATGGTGCGGAGTTCAGTAAAGAGCTTGCAGATTTGGCAGATTTATATGTATGCGACGCATTCGGTTCTTCCCACAGAGCACACGCTTCTGTTGAAGGTGTAACAAAGTGTATTACGGAAAAGGGCGGCGAGAATGCAGTTGGTTACTTAATGCAGAAAGAAATAGAATTTTTAGGAAATGCGGTTGAAAATCCGGTAAGACCGTTTGTTGCAATTCTTGGCGGCGCAAAGGTTGCGGATAAGTTAAACGTTATCAACAATCTGCTTGAGAAGTGCGATACACTGATTATCGGCGGTGGTATGGCATTTACCTTCTTAAAGGCAAAGGGCTATGAAATCGGCAATTCACTGGTAGACGACGAGAAGCTTGACTACTGTAAGGAAATGATGGCAAAGGCTGAAAAGCTTGGCAAGAAGCTTCTTCTTCCAATCGACACGACAGTTGCAGATGGTTTCCCGAATCCGATTGACGCGGAAATCGCAGTAGAAGTAGTGGACGCGGACAAGATTCCTGCCGATAAGGAAGGTCTTGACATCGGAACAAAGACACAGGAGCTTTTCGCGGACGCAGTAAAATCTGCAAAGACCGTTGTATGGAACGGACCGATGGGTGTATTCGAGAACCCGATTCTTGCAAAGGGAACGATTGCAGTTGCAAAGGCACTGGCAGAGACAGAGGCAACGACAATTATCGGCGGCGGTGATTCCGCAGCGGCGGTAAACCAGTTAGGCTTTGCAGACAAGATGAGCCATATTTCAACAGGCGGCGGCGCGTCACTCGAGTTCTTAGAGGGCAAAGAGCTTCCGGGTGTTGTTGCGGCGGATGACAAATAAGTTTCTGAATGCTTTGATGATAGCTGGTATCAGCTTGTGCTTTCTATACACTGTGTATGTGGTCTATATTGCCGGAGCTAATTGGGCATTGGCAAGGATACAGACAGCCGGTGCGAAAGGGATAGTAATTGCCGGATCTTTATCAATAACAGAAGGGGAAGTCATATATGTTGATGAATCGTGTACAGCAATCGAGTATTATTATGTATGGGACGGAATCGATTATACTAGGGTGTTGCACCATGTAAATGCTGATTTTCCCCAAAACGCAAAAGTGGCGGTTGTGCATAGTAACACAACGCTGGCGGGAGGCGGTCTGGTGGTGGGATTTTATAGAAAGTACATGCTGATATGTGGTATGACTGGGCTGATATTATTTATTTTATCAATTATTTTCAAGTTGAAAAGGAAGGGAAAAGAAACATGGCAAGAAGAAAGATTGTAGCCGGTAACTGGAAAATGAATATGACGCCAAGTGAGGCTGTCAAGTTGGTTGCCGAATTAAAGGATTTGGTAAAGTCTGATGATGTGGATGTAGTTTACTGCGTACCTGCAATTGATATTGTACCTGTAGTAGAGGCGGTAAAAGGCACAAACGTAGAAGTTGGTGCGGAAAATATGTACATTGAGGAGAAGGGCGCTTACACAGGCGAGATCGCTCCGAATATGCTGGTTGATGCAGGGGCAAAGTATGTCATCATCGGACATTCCGAGCGCCGCGAGTATTTTAAGGAAGACGATGCGCTCTTAAATAAAAAGGTGGCAAAGGCATTTGAGCATGATCTGACCCCTATTCTTTGCTGCGGTGAAACGCTTGAGCAGAGAGAAATGGGTGTTACAATGGATTGGATCAGACTTCAGATTAAGTCTGATCTGACAGGAATTACGGCAGATCAGGTCAAAAAGCTTGTGATTGCATACGAGCCGATTTGGGCAATCGGAACAGGAAAGACAGCGACAACAGAGCAGGCGCAGGAAGTTTGTAAAGGCATTCGCGACTGCATCGCAGAGATGTATGACGGGGCAACAGCAGAGGCAGTGCGCATTCAGTACGGCGGTTCCGTAAATGCGGGCAATGCGGCAGAGTTGTTCGCGCAGCCCGACATTGACGGCGGACTGGTAGGCGGAGCAAGCCTTAAGGCTGATTTTGGCAAGATTGTGAATTATAAATAATCATAAAAAGCAAAAATCGGATAACTGACAAATACGTAAAATATGGGGTATTGAAAGAACTTTATTTCTTCAATACCCCATTTATCATTCTCAAAGCCAATAGAAATTTATCCTGAAAACTATCTAATAAACTACAAATGACAAATATAACCGATAGCTTTCTTATGCCGTATCCCTTATGATAAGATAAGAAAGGTATGCCACGCGGGCAGGCGTGGGGGATTTACGGCTCTGCGATGGCGTACCGCTATATCAAGGACAAGGAATATCAGGATATTTTTGAGAAGGGACTCTTCGTCTGCGGCGATTGCCGCCTGCGGTATGCTCGAGATGGCAAGACACATGACCGGGGAAAAGGCACAGTATTATGAGGACATGGCAAAACGCCTTTTGCTTGCGCTGCGAAAAAACTGTGCAGTCACATCAAAGGAGCAGTCCAAAGGCTTATTGCCGCACGGCACCTATGCCAGAAAATCCGACGAAAATCCCTGCGCAGACCGCGGCGTGGACGAGTGCAATACATGGGGCGATTACTATTATTTGGAGGGACTTGTCAGGATACACAGGGACTGGAGGTCGTACTGGTAAGCTTTATCAAAAAATCTCCCATAGACTTGGAACAATCAATCCGTTCCAGGCTATGGGAGAAGCATTCATACACCGTTTCTCTTTTTCTGTTTCATCCTTTCAACAAGAAGTATCAAAAGCAAAATAACGACGCCTTCCGCAAACAAAAACAAGGCATTGCTGCTAATCATATGAAACCCGTCAAGCGTCTCAATTGTCCCCAGCATACGAAGATAATACAGGGACATATAAAATCCGATAATTCCAAAGCTGCTGCTCACAATGGAAAAATGCGCATCCCGAATATGAAGCACAAGCTCCCGAACCCAAATCACCATCTCGGCAACTATCACCAACAGTAACTGATTGTGAAGAAACGGCCCCAGGTTTTCGTAATCCATACCAAACAAAGCACGCCGGTCATTGAGCCAGTTATATATCGATAGTTGTAAAACCAGCATGACATACACCGTCAAAAAAATGCTAAGTCCGTTGGCAATGACAGTCTTTATCTTTTTGCCTGTCTGCCTTTGCCCATTTTGAAAAAACAACAGATAATTACACAACAGCATGACGGCGACAAGGATAAAAAACGGCTTCGTCCGATGCAAATCCCTTGTGTATTCCAAAAAGAACACTCCCGTCACTAAGACCAGCAAAAAACAAATGGCAGATTTTAAATCCGCAAACCTGCGTATTTTTTTCATATAATCCAGGCTGTCCGCCTCATGCATGACATGGAAATCTGGCTTTTCCAAGCGGCATTTAAAATCCCTGCATTCCGCACACTCTGCAAGATGTTCCTCAATCATCGTTACCGAATCCTTAGAAGCAATCCCGTCCATGTAGGAAGGCAGCAGGTCGCGTATCACATTGCACGAAATATTACTCATGTTTCATCAATCCTTTCATTATTTTTTCTTTTCCCCGAAAATAAGTTACCCTCGCCCAGTTTTCGCTCTTTCCCAAAATCTCGCCAATCTCACGAAACGTCAGTTCGCTCGACATCTTGATGTAGAGCACTTCCCGCATTTGCTCTGGCAGACCATGAAGCTCCTTTAAAACCTGCATCAGCTCATACTTTGCAAAAATCTGCGTTTCCGCATCCGTACAAAGCGCAACATCCTCTTTTGGACTGTCTGGTGATTCACGCTTATGCTTCTCCAAATACTGATACCATAAATGTTTCGCAATTTGGCAAAGCCACACGGACAGCTTGCACGTCCCGTCAAAACGCTCCATTGACTGATAGGCACGAAGGAAGGTTTCCTGCGTCAGATCTTCCGCGATATGTGGGTTATGGCAGAGTGACAGCAGAAAATAATATACCGTTTTGGCATGTTCATCATATATTTTTTCGTCCATGCAAATCCTCATGACCTCCTTGTATAATGTATTTAGGTTGTTCAATGGATACCTATAAACCCTCAGACCTGCTTCTTTACATCTCCTATCTGATAGGAGATAATAGTTTTATTAGATTGAGAGGATGATCGTCACCTCCTTGAGCGGCTCTGCTCGTACTTGAAAGACTGATCCCTCTCTCTAATAAGCTTTCCGCGTATGAGTTGGATGTTGGTTGCCTTTGGCTTCTCTCCGTATTTAGCACAAGGTAGTGGCGCTTATTAGATGAGTGGTCTCCCAATCTAAAATTTTTCTTCTGAGGT